>CAJYJO010000001.1 GCA_913774845.1 uncultured Microbacterium sp.
GATCGGTTTCGCACCACCGGGGGAGCCGTCGACGAGGTGTGTGGGGTTGCTCGCCTGATGGCGGCGTTCTCTGATCGCTCGATGGCGCCGGTCAGCTTCCGATGACGAAGACGGTGAGGCGAGCGCTGGATTGCTTGGGCGTGGTGCGATTCGCGCATCTCGCGATGCCGTTCAGGGGGTTCGTGGGCGCGTAGCGAGTCGGAGTGCTCGTACGGAGCGTTCTGCTTGTTCGGAGCGGTGATGGCCGTTTGCGGGCGAGGGGTGCGGAGCGGCTATGACGTGAACGAGGCGTGCGTTGTCATCGAGTGTGAGGTGGCGCATGATCCCGTTGAGGGCGACGGCGCCGTAGGTGACCACTGTCTCAAGCGCGGGGAGGAGTGGGAGTAGTTCGCCCAGCGCACGGCGGCCCAGCTCGATCTCCGATGCGCGGACCGGGCTGCGTGTCGCCCAGGGGATGAGGTTCCACCGGAGGTAGTCGCTTCGAGCGAGCCCGGAGGTGATGCGGGCTGCTCGAAACGCGCGCGCGGTTGGGCCGGGGTTGTCCTCACTGCAGACCGCGTTTTCTCCGGCGGCGATCGTCTGCGGGCCGGGGGATTGCATGAGAACCAGAACCCGGCTGGTGGTGCCGCCGGAGAGTGGATCGAAGTTGGGCACGAACCGCCGTGTGCCATCGGGTGCTGTCCGCCAGGTTTCGGCGAGAGCGTTGAGCGTGCGGACGTCTGCGGGCACGTCGAGAGTTTTCATGCTGGACGCGGCGGTGCGAGGAGGGTTCCGCGGATGACGGAGCCGTGGAAGGTGCGAACGGCGACGGTAATCCATGCCGCGACCAGGCCGACGTAGTAGATCACGGCGAGGGCCCCAACAGCGGTGAGCCCGGAGTGCAGGGCGAGGCCGTTCAGCCCGGTGACGCAGGTGCCGACGGGGAAGGTGAAAGACCACCAGGTCAGGCTGAACGGGAGGTGCTCGCGGGCGGTGCGGATGGTGATGGCAAGGGCGATAACGGTCCACAGCAGCGCGAAGCCGAGCATCGCGAAACCGTATACGAGAGCGACGATGAGTAGCGCGTGGGTCGTGCTCGCGTCGACGGCGGTGGAGGCGTTCGTTGCGAGGAGGTTCACGGCGGTGATCGACTGCCCCACGGGGCCGAGAACGATCCAAAGGGTCGGGACCATCGCGGCGGTACCGATTTTGTGCTGCGCGAGGCGGTTCCAGATCAGGGTGATGACCACCAGCGAGGCGATCAGGCTGAGCCCGAAGAACCCGTAGCACGCCCACAGCAGCGTTTCTCGCGCTTGTCCGGCGGGGGTGTAGGGCAGCAACAGTGCGCCGGTGGAGGCGGACACCATGGGGGGGACGACCGGCATCAACCACCCGCCGAACGCGGAGTCGGGCTTGTTCTCGTGTCGAGTGAATGCCAGATACGGCACCAGCGCCGCGGTGAGGAGCCCGCCGACGGTACCGATGACCCAGAGCACCCAGTCGACGGCGACCGCGGCGGGTAACCCGATCCAGTCTTTTCCGAGGAGAAGGGTGCCCGCACCGACAGTGAGAAACGCCATCGGCGGAGCGCCGTAGAAGTGCGAGATGACCGGGTGCAGGTGGTGGTTCTTGGCGACGTGCCGGTACCGGGTCCAGTGCAGACCCGTGGCTACTGTGAGCGCAACGAGCAGAACAGCGGCGATCGCCCACACGACGGTCGCTGCGGTGCGAAGGCCGGGGAACTGCAGCGGGAGCGAGGCTGCGGCGACGGCGACGATCCCTGTTCCCATGATGGATGCGAACCAGTTCGGTGTCAGGTTCGACACGATCTGCGCCGGTCCCTCCAACTCGCGGAAGAAGCGCTTGCGGGTATCCGTCGTGACACGCGTGCGGGCGGGTGCGGACTCAGCAAGCAGGGAAGGCATGGTTCCAGCCTGAGCGGCATCGGCTTCTTTCGGAACGGCGATCGTTTTGGCAGGGCACAATGAGTGTTTGTGAAGACGCGGCGGTTGACGGACCGGACCTTGGACCTGGACACTCTCGAGGTTCTCGCGGGCATCGCGGAGACCGGTTCGTTGACCCGCGCCGCCGAGGCGCTGGGGGTGACGCAGCAGGCAGTGTCTGCGCGCTTGCGCGTTGCGGAGCGGGCGACCGGTCAGCCTCTCGTGCACCGGACGGCATCCGGTTCGCAGCTCACCGATGTGGGCCGGGTGGTTCTCGGGCTGGCTGTTCCGGTGTTGGAGGCGTCCCGACGGTTGGAGGCGGGGATCGTTGCGCTCAGGGAGCCTGGTGGTGCCCTCGTCGTGGCCGCGTCACAGACGATCGCGGAGGTGCTGATGCCCGGTTGGCTGCTGGTGCACCGGGACGCTGCACCTGATGTGAGCGTGCGGTTGCTCGCCGGTAACTCCGCCGCCGTGACGGACCTGGTCCGCTCCGGTGCGGCAGATCTCGGCTTCGTCGAGACCCCCATCGACCCACCGGACGTCTCCTCGGTGGTGGTCGCTGTGGACGAGCTCGCGGTCGTCGTCGCGCCGCACCATCCGTGGGCACACGTTGCCGGCGTCACCGCGAAAGAACTCGCCGACACCCCCCTGCTGTTGCGGGAGGAAGGCTCCGGAACACGCGCCACGCTGGAAACCTGGCTCGCCGATGCGGGGCTTCACCTCTCTTCGCCGGCGGCGGTGCTCGACACGACGGGCATCATCCGAGCGAACGCGCGCGCCGGTATCGCACCGGCGGTGATGAGCTTGCGCACGGTGGACGGTGACCTTGCCGACGGGACCCTCGTCCAGGTTCCCCTGCTCGCACCCCCTCTGACTCGCCCGCTGCGCGCGGTGTGGTCCACCCGGCCCGGGTCTGCCGCGACAGCGTTCTTAAGCATCGCTCACGGACCCGGCGCTTTCGGTCACCTCAGTCCATAGAGCTACCCGGGCCCTGGGGCGACCTCGGAAGGAACTGCTGCGCGACTGCCCGAAAGCCCTACGACGCATTATCCGCGAGCGAACTGCGCCGGAGTACGTCGACCGCCCTGCCGACAGCCCAAGCTGACTATCGATCCTTCCGCACCTGGTGACGGCCGTGCCCCGCGGCTGCCCTGCCCCGCAGGCGGAGTACGGAGCCACCGCATGCCCTGCGTTTGCCCGGGAAGGCCGGATACGCTGACGCAATGACGTCCATCGATGACGCGGGACACCCACCGCCTCCCTCGTCCGGCGAAGCAGTGCCCGACCCCGACGACGTGGCCTGGCGGCAGCTGATCGCCGGAGAGGCGTCGTCGTGCCCGGTGATCGCGTCGATGTACGAGCCGATCATGAACGATACGGGGTCTCTCGCGATCGCCCAGCTGGGGCAGAGTCTCGATGGGTTCATCGCCGCGCGCACGGGTGACGCCAACTACGTCACGGGCGTCGAGGATCGGCGACACCTGCACCGGCTTCGCGCCCTCGTCGACGCCGTCGTGGTCGGCTGGCGCACCGTCGCGCAGGACGATCCCCGCCTCACCGTCCGCGCCGTGGCCGGTCTCAACCCGGTGCGGGTGGTCCTCGACCCGTCGGCGCGCATTCCGTCGGAGGCCGTGCTGTTGCGCGACGGCGCGGCGACGACCCTCTGGCTGGTGGATGCCGATACCGACGTCGACGTGACCGTTGGCAATCACGTCGAGGTGGTCCGCGTCCCCGGGCTCTCTGCACTCAGCCCGCGGGCGATCCTCGCCGTACTCGCTGAGCGGGGGCTGTCACGGGTGCTCGTCGAGGGCGGAGGGGTCACGGTCTCACGCTTTGTCGTCGACGGCGCCCTCCGCCGGCTCTACCTGACGACCGCTCCGGTGCTGATCGGCGACGGGGTGCCCGGCATCCGCTTCGACGGGGAGGACCGTCTCGCCGACGCGCTGCGCGGAGCCGTGCGTAGGTTCCCCCTCGGCGCCGACCTCTGCACCGAGTTCACGTTCTGACGCGGTACCGTGCGCCCGGCGACGCGCGCGCGCTCGCCCGATTTCGCGAACGCGCGGAACGACGCGTGCGCCGAGGATCACCGCCCCCGGCAGCGTCGACGCGAGGGCCAGGATGCCGTAGCCGATCGACACGGTGAGACCGTCTTCTGCGGTCGACCCGAGCATCTCGAAGGCCCACGCCGCGGCTGCTTCCCGGGTGCCCCACCCGCCGACACCGAGCGGAACGGACATCCCGGCGACGGCGACGGCGGAGGTGCTCGTCAGTACCGCAGCGCTCGGGTCGGGTACGAGCGCAACCGCGGAGACGACGAAGATCGCCGTGAATGCCGCCCACCCGACGATCGCGAGGCCGACGACGGCGAGCGTCTCGCCGCGCGAGAGCCGCCGCATCCATCGTCCGGCGATGGCAGCGGCGAACGCGGCGATCACGGCGCACCCGGCTGCGAAGATGGGAGCCACAAAGGCCAGCGCGATCGACGCCGCCGCAAAGACCACCGCCGTGCCGATCAACCGCTCCGCCGCGACCGCGGCGAAGCTGCTCGCGAGAGCCCGGCGACCTCGGTCCACACGCGCGTCGCTGCTGTCGTCGGCCGC
The DNA here is from genome assembly GCA_913774845.1 of uncultured Microbacterium sp. GTDB lineage: Bacteria > Actinomycetota > Actinomycetes > Actinomycetales > Microbacteriaceae > Microbacterium. The sequence goes on from CAJYJO010000001.1 coordinate 4,523, forward strand.
CCGCAGTGCGTCTCCGGCCAGACCACCGGGGAGCACACTGTTGAGGAACGACGCCTGCCAGCACCTGGCGACCGCCGATCCGAATGGGACGCGGATGGCGTGGTGTCGCGCGACGATGCTCCATCGAAGCGCCTGGGCGACGACGCCGAGCGCTCCCAGGCCGATACCGGCGGGGTAGGTCCACGGCGGAAGGCGCATCACGGCGTTGACGAATGGCGTCAGACCGAAGCTCCATACGAGAAAAGAGAGGATGCCGACCGTAGCGGCCGCCTGCGCGACCGAGAAGAACACGTATCGCCCCCGGCCCACGGTGCCCGTCATCCGTTGGGGGGCAAGCTGAGGATGTCGGCATGCCCGACGCGCACGACGAGGTTACCGCGTCGGATCTGCTCCTGCCGCGCCGCACCCCACACGGCGACGAGATCGGTGAGCGCCGGGTCCTGCTCGACGGCGACGGCGCCACGATCGGCGAGGTAGCGCGCGAGGAGTGCGGACTGATCGGCGGCATCCAACCGCCAGGGCGTCTGCATCACGCGCACCCGGTGTCCACGGTCGCGCAGCAGAGCGCCGACGTGGTCGATCGCATCTGGACCGAGCAGGTCATCACGCCGCTGATGGGCGTCGAAGGCCGCGGAGATCGGCGCATCCGCGGGGTGAGGAGGATCGATCGACACCTCCCCGGTCACGCTGAGGCTCAGCAGGGCCGCGGAGCCCGTTTGGACGATGACGTCGACGAGCACGGCAGCGTCATCGGGGGAGAGCAGATCGAGAAGCGCCGCGCAGGTGATCACGACGGGTCCCGCCCCGCCGGTGACGATGTCCGGAAGCTCGGCGACGGTCGCGATACGGCGGGTGAGTCGCGAGATGGACGGCGGGGCGACCAGATCGGTCGTGCCGATGAGTTCAGCGTCGTGATCGACGAGGATCCAGTGCTGCGGCAGCGGCGCCAGGCGATCGGCGAGCCACATGAGGTTCGACCCGGTGCCCGCGCCGACGTCGACCACGCGGACCTCGACCGTCTCGTCGGGGCGGGGTACCGTCCCCTCGGTGCGGGCCCGATCTCGGCGGACGAGGGTTCCGACGAGCTCATCAACAAGGGGGAGAGACGCCTCACGGGCGGCGTGGTCGGCCCCTCGGCGCAGCGACAGCCAGGCGGCGGGAACCGGCCGGGTTACCATCGGAGCAGCTCTCGCAGCTGAGTTGCGGCGTCGGGCCATCGTCGAAGTCTAGACCGCGCCTGCAGAGCGGCGGACCGCCAGGCGCCGCGGAGAGAGGCATCGTCCGACCAGCGGGCGACGGCGTCGCTCCAGGCCGCGGGGTCGCCGGGGGGAAGTGCTGCGCCAGGCAGCGGGGCACCGGGCGGCGTGCCGTCGCCGAGCGCCTCGACGGCCCCCGTCCCCGAGGCGACAAGGGCCGGGATGCCTCGGGCCAGGGCCTCGGTGACGACCATGCCGTACGGTTCGACGAGCGAGGGCAGAAGGAGGAGGTCGGTTTCGTGCCACAGACGCTCGCGGCGACGCCCGGTCACGGCGCCGACGAGGCGGGCGCGGTCGGCTCCGAGGGTGTGAACGGCGCGAGCGACCTCGGCGGGGAAGGGATCGCCGGGAATCACGGGCCCTGCCACCACCACCTCCCACGGCAGCTCACGAACCGAGGCTAGCGCGCGGAGCGCGAGCAGGGTGTTCTTCCGCGGCGTCACCGACCCGAGCAGCATCAGACGCGGTGGGCTGCTCCCCGCGGACAGTGCGGCTTCTTCGACGCCTGGACGCACGATATCGGCATCTACCCCGTACCGTGCCGCGAGGTCGGCGCGCGTCCAATCGCTCGTGCAGAGCACCGCGTTCGCCGCCTCGAGCGTTGTGCGCTCCGACCGGGCCAGGGCGTCAACATCGATGCGCCCGAGTCCGGACTCGGCGGGGAGGGGAAGGTGAACAAGCACGACGACGCGGATGCCGGAGGCTACGGCGTCCCGGATCTGACGGGGCGCAGCGCAGGCCACGATCCCGTCGACGACGACCTCGTCCGCGTGCGAAAGGGCGCGCGCGAGAATTTCGAGGTCGGACCTCGAGGGTCGTGGCCACGCGCCCGCGACACGGAACTCCGCCACGTGCGTGCCGCCCGCCCGCAGCGCGGCGAGAACCGCGTCGTTGTATGCGCTGCCGCCGCTCGGACCACCGAGATCGGCGGGGACGACGAAAGCGCGATCAGCGACCCGAGAGGTCGATCTCAAAGGTCACCCACGCATCGGGGTGCTCGCGAACCACGATGCCGATGCTCGCGATTCCGCGGTCGGCCTCCAGTCGTGCCGCCAGCTCGTTGGCGATGTGCCGGGCCACGGCCTCGGTCGTGCTCAGCGTCCCGGCGAAGGCGGGGTGCTCATCGAGGTTGGCGTACCGCAGCGGATCGAGCACCTCGGACAGATGGCGCGACGCTTCGCCGATGTCCATCACGACCGCGTGGTCGTTGAGGCTGGGGCTGCGCCATGTCGCCTCCACGACGAGCGTCGCGCCATGGAGCCCCTGAGCAGGGCCGAAGAACGGGTCGGGCAGGCTGTGAGCGATCATGATGTGATCGCGGACGGTGAGTCCGAACATGGGGTCCTTTCGGCGACGCGTCAGGTCGCGGCGATCTCTGCGGAGGGGTTCGGACGGATGACCGAACCGGTCGGGGGATCAAGCGGCCCGGGGGTGGCCGCTCGCTTCGAGCGGGGATCGTCGGAGGCCCCGGGATGGGCCACGACCACGCAGCCGGGGCCGATCTCGCCCTTCTCCATCGCGGCGTAAGCGTCACCGATGTCGTCGAATGTGACGTCGGCGGCGATCAGCTCCTCGAAGGCAGGGTCGGTGAGCAGCTCGAGCGCCGTCGCGAGACGGGTTGCTGCATCGCGGCGGGCGCGTCGCGCCATGCCGATCCGCGAGACTTGGCTCGCCGTGATTCGCAACCGCCGGGAGTGAAAGTCCTCGCCCAGCGGCACCCGCGTCGGATGAGTGCCGAACCACGACATCTCGATCAGCTCCGCTTCGTCGCCGAGCAGGCCCAGGGCGAGCGCTAGGCCTTCCTCCGACGCCGACGCGTGAAACACGAGATCGCAGTCGTTCATCGCCTCCCCGGCCTCCACCACGTCGAGGCCCGCGCTGATGAGGCGTGCCCGGCGCGCGGCATCCGGATCGACGATCTGCAGGCGCGCGAGCGGAAAACGCCGCAGCAGTAGCGCGACCGCACCGCCGACGAGCCCGCCCCCGACGACCGCCACTCGGTCGCCCGCACAGGGAGGGGCATCCCAGAGGGCGTTCAACGCCGTTTCGACCGTTCCGGCGAGCACGGCGCGACGCGACGGCAGCTCATCGGGGAGGGGCGTGAGCGCGCGCGCATCGACGACGTACTGGTCCTGGTGCGGATACAGGCAGAACACGCGGCGACCAAGCAGCGCGTCGGGCCCCGCCTCGACCACTCCCACCGACAGGTATCCGTACTTGATGGGAAAAGGGAAGTCGCCCTCTTGGAACGGGGCGCGCATGCGCGCATGCTGCGAGTCGGGAACTTCGCCGCGGCGCACGAGGAGCTCGGTTCCCCGGCTGATGCCCGTGTACAGCGTCCGCACACGCGCCTCGCCGTCGCGCACCGGAGGCAGCTCTTCAATCTGCATCCGACCCTCATTTGGAGCAACGAACCAGAAGGCGCGGGCCGTTACAGCGGCTGGGTGCCGCTCGCGCGGAGCGAACCCGTCGTCGTCCGCGATACTCACGCGCGTTCCAAGGCGACGACGTCCCGACCGAACGAAACCGTCAACAGTGCCAAGGCGATCGCGACGGATGCGACGGCCATCGCGGGCGGCACGATCGGAACGAGCGCGAGCAGGAGGGCAATCCCCTGGATCGCGGCAACCACACGGCGGAACGAGCTGTACGACAGATCAGCCCGCAGCTTGGGGTGCACCCAGGATGCCGCAACGAACACGTAGCGCATGAGGCCAATCGCCAGCACCCACCAGCCCACCGTCTGCGACACGAGGACCGAGAGCACGAGCAAGAGGGCGGCATCCGACTCCATGTCGAGGCGTGCACCAGCGTCGGTGGCGGTGCCCGTGCGGCGTGCCACCCACCCATCAACGGCGTCGAGGAGGAGTGCCGCGCTCACCACCGCGGCCGTCGTCCAGGTGCGGACGGGAAAACTGTCCAAGAGGACCAGCACCGTGACGGCGGCGATCAACCCGGTGAGCGCTACGCGCCCCAGAGTGACGCGATCGGCGGGGGTGATCGTGCGGGGCCGACGGCGCAGGATCGAGGCGGCGGCGACCAGGGGAACGACGAGGGCCACGGCGACCGTCACGACGATCTCGACGCCGTGCGGGGTGTACAGCAGCGCCCACACGAACGCGACGATCAGGGGCAAGAGCACCACGACGCCCACGTCGACCGCTCCGCCGGACCGCGACGGGCGCGCCTCGCCAGAAGCGGTCTTTAATCGATGGGGAGTCATTCCCTCACAGTAACGCGACGCAAACATCCGCGGCTAAGAGCGCATTCCGACGCCGTTGTCGACGCGACGACTGGCCTCGAACTGATCCGCGACCATGACGACCGCACCCGGATCGCGGTCGCACTCATCGGCATGCCCGGTATCGACTAACGATCCCGCCATTGCCCGCCGGTCGACAGCCGGCTCGGCTTCTCTCACCGGTACAGAAGTGCTCGGCTTCGACGAACTCCTGTTTGTCCTCGACTGTCACTGCAAACGCCTCGGTGCGTTCTCGACCTCCACGACTTCACCGACACAAACCGTCGCCGCTACCGAAAGCATCACGCGCGGCAATTTCTGACTCCTCGAACGCCTCTTTTCCCAAGTTCAACGAGTACTGCGCGTCAATCAACTCGAAACCATGACTGACGACGACATCGAAACCACCGCAAGCGTCCTCGTCACCGGCTGACACCCGTCATCTGGTGTACCCGGTGCACCGCCACATCGTTCAACTCGTCGACGAATCCGTGCGGAGTACGTTGCCGGGGCAAAGGGCGACGCCAGCCAGGCATCACATCGCGGCCGCTCCGCGCGCTGGGGAAGGTCAAGTCCCAGCGGGGGTGGAGATCAGGCGCATCGGATTCGACCGCGTCGTTGATGATGGGCGCTATCGACCTGCCTCTATGACAGGTGCCCGGGTGGGTGCATACTGGTGGTGTCTTCGGACCCGGCAGTGGGGCTTGCCCGGACCCAACCTCGACACTCGTCGACAACAGTCCCTATCTCAGTTGGTCGCGCTCACGCGCGCCTGAGGTAGGGAGATGTGATGGCAGATTTGACGGTGCCGGGCGCAGTCGTCATCGGCGTACAAACGGGTCACGTGCGTGACGTCATGGAAGTCGCGGCGCAGGTAGCCGAAAAATTCGCCGTACCTGTGGTGTGCGTCACCGTCGATGCAGGGCTGCTGGCTTTGGGAAAGCGAGCGGACGGTTCCGCGATCATCGAGCCGCTTGACCCGGACTCCATCGACAGGGACCCGCAGCATCTTTCGGATCCCGACCGCGCCGCGATTGATGCGATCGCTGCTGCCCGGTCGGTCGAGGTCGCAGTGTTGACGAGAGTCGGGGATCCTGTCCGAGCCCTCACCACGATCGCCGAGGAGCGTGACGCCGTGATGATCGTGGTGGGCACGAACACCGGGTGGCATCGGCTGGCGGAGTTGTTCAACGGCAGCGTCGCTGCGCGACTCACCCGTCACCAGCACCGCCCGGTGCTGGTCGTGCCGACAGACCCCGTCGGGTTCAATCACCACTCACCAGCGGATCCGTCATGACCGGGACCCTCGCGCTCCTCCGACACGGCGAAAGCACCGCGAACCAAACCGGGATCTTCACGGGATTACTCGACGTGCAGCTCACCACCCGCGGTATCCAGCAGGCCCACCATGCCGGGCTCCTACTGCGAACCCACCACGTGATGCCGGATCTGATATTCACATCGACGCTGCAGCGCGCCGTCCACGCCGCCGACCTTGTTCGAGACACCCTCGGCACGGACGCCCCCACCACCGCGATGTGGGAGTTCAACGAACGCAACTACGGCGCCCTCACCGGACGCACCAAAGCAGAGGCCCGCGCCGAGCTCGGCGACAACCAGTACACACACATGCGTCGGTCGCGGGACGGTCGACCACCGGAAATGTCAGGTAATCACTGGAGAGCTCTGCGACAAACACCCGCACTGCGCGGACTCCCCGAAGCGGCGGTCCGGCGGACGGAGGCGCTGATGGATGTCATCGACCGCCTCACGCCCGTGGTGCGGACACGGCTTCTTCCCGCGCTGCAGTCAGGGCAGAGCGTGCTCATCGTCGCGCACGGCAACTCCTTGCGCGCCCTCTGCGCCGTCATCGACGACCTCTCCGATGCAGAGCTCGCCGACCTCAACCTCCCCACAGGACAGCCCCTGCTCTACCGGATGGACGACGCAGACAACACGCTCACGCCCCGAGGCGGGGCCTACCTCGATCCGGCAGCACACGACGCCGCAGCACTCGTCGCGGCAGAAGGCGGAACATGAACACCCCCACGGACACGTCAATGCCCGATGAACAGCTCCCACCCGACCCCGACGTTTACACCCCGGCACCGTCAGCGGCAACGCGTCCGATTCACCTGCGTTGGCGCTACCTCGGGCTGGTAGCTGCTGGCGGCGCCATCGGTACCGCGGTACGCGAGATCGTCGTTGAGGTCTTCCCCGCTGTCGATGGGGTGAGCTGGTCCATCTTCTGGATCAACATTGTCGGCGCGCTGCTTCTTGGCCTGCTCTTGGAGGCTCTCTCGCACCGCGGACCCGATTACGGTCACCGCCGCACCCTGCGGCTGCTCCTGGGAACCGGGGTTCTGGGCGGCTTCACCACCTACAGTGCCCTTGCAGAAGCCACCGCCGCGCTGTTCCTCGACGGACACGGCCTCGCCGGCACCGGCTACGCACTTCTGACCGTGGTGTCCGGCGCGATCGCGACCGCGGGCGGCCTCGTGGCCGCCTCCTGGATGCGCCCGCGGACGGTGCACGCATGAGCGCGCTCCTGGTCCTTTTCATCGCTGTCGGCGGTGGTGTCGGCGCTGCCGCCCGGTTCTTGCTTGACGGCCTGATCAACACCGGCCGGCAATTCCGCCTTCCCGTCGGAACCTTGACGATCAACATCACCGGGTCTCTGCTGCTCGGCGTCATCGTCGGAGCGGCAAGCCACCTCGGTGCGGTACCGGTCGCGGTGCTCGGCACCGGAGTGATGGGCGGGTACACCACCTTCAGCACGGCCAGCTTCGAGACCGTTCGACTCGCCCGAAGCGGCCGGCTGACCGCTGCCACCGTGAACGGACTCGGGATGCTCGTCGTCTCCGTCTCCGCAGCCACCGTCGGCATCCTTCTCGGCGGCGCACTATGACCGTCGTCACCCTTCACCGTTCACAACTCTTGCGTCGCGGGAGCTGCTGTGTAGCTGGCTCGACCCGAAAGGAAGCGTCTCAGGTAGCTGTTGCTTTCTGAGACAAGCCGTCCTGCGGTCGTTCCGCGCTCATCGGGTTCGAGTTCTCGGGACGTCAGCCGTCTTGAAAAGACGTCTTGCCGCGTTTTGTCTCAGAAGGGGGCGCGGAGGGTTTTTCCGAGTCAGAATGAGGTTGTGAGGCTTCTGGGGTATACGCGTGTGAGTACGTCGAGTCAGGATGCGCAGTTGCAGCTTGATGCGCTCGTCGCCGCCGGGGTGCAGAAGCGCGACGTCTTCGCGGACGTCACCTCGGGGAGCAAGACCGCGATCGAGCGGGCCGGGATGAAAAAGCTCCTCGAGTACGCCGAGGACGGCGACACCGTGGTCGTGTGGCGAGTCGATCGTCTTGGCCGCTCCCTGATTGATGTGCTGAATACCGTGAACCTGCTGCGCGAGCGCGGTGTGCAGGTGCGGTCTATTTCGGATGGCATCGATCCGTCGACGTCGACGGGCCGGCTGATGCTGAACATGCTCGCCACGCTCGCGGAGTACGAACGGGAGCTCATCGTCGAACGGGTCAACGCCGGCATCGCGGCCGCCCGAGCAAACGGGACCCGGTTCGGCCGGCCCCTGTCAGATCCGGTCGTAATCGCGGACAAGCTCGCGATCGCCGCGGACGCGCGGGCGCGTGGTCGCACCGCTGAGGACGCTGCTCGTCTCGTCGGGTGGAGTCGCGCAACGCTCTACCGCCACCAGCAGGCCCACGCGGTCCGCGAGAGCGCAGCGATGTAGCGGCTCATGGACGGCCTCGAGCGGTGGCGGATCCTTCGACTTCACGTCGAAGATCAGGTCCCCCTCGCGGCCCTCGCCCGCGAGAGCGGCATCGGCACGCGGACGCTGCAACGCTGGCATCAGCTCTACAAGAAACACGGGCTCGCGGGACTCGACGACTCGGCACGAAGAGACAAGGGCAGGCGGCGCACTCACCCGGCAACTGTCACCACCATCGAGCGGCTCGCTCTGACGCGGCCTCGTCCCTCAATTGCGACATTGCATCGCCTCACCGTCGAAGAGTGCCTGCGCGACAGCAGGCCGGCGCCGAGCTACGCGACCGTCCGGCAGATCGTGCAGGCCCTCGACCCCGCGCTCGTCACCCTCGCGTTAGAGGGTCCCGCTTCCTACCGCGACCGCCACGAGCTGGTGTTCCGCCGCCGCGCGGAACGGCCGAACCAGATCTGGCAGGCCGACCACACTGAACTCGACATCCTCATCATCGGCGCGAACGGGAAGCCCGAGCGCCCCTGGCTGACGACGGTTATGGATGATTACTCCCGCTCAATCTGCGGCTACATGGTCTTTACCGGCGCGCCTTCGTCACTGAACACCGCTCTCGCGTTGCGGCAGGCGATTTGGCGAAAGACCGACCCGGCATGGGCGATGTGCGGGATCCCCGACGTGCTGCACGTCGATCACGGCTCCGACTTCACCAGCCACCACCTCGAACGCACCGCCGTCGAGCTGCACCTGCGGCTCATCTTCTCGACCGTCGGACGGCCCCAGGGGCGCGGCAAGATCGAGCGGTTCTTCGGCACCATCAATACCGAAGTCCTCCAGACCCTCCCCGGCCACCTCGGCCCCCGCAACCGCAGCCCTCAGCCAGTGCTCGACCTCCCCGGTGCGGACCGGGCGATCGGCGCCTTCATCGCCACCTACAACCAGCGCACCCACCGGGAGCTCGGTGTTTCCCCGCGAGACGCATGGGTCGCGGACGGCTGGATGCCCCGCATGCCCGACACCCTCGACCAGCTCGACGGCCTGCTACTCACCGTCCCCACGCATCGGACCGTGCATCGAGACGGCATCCACTTTCAGGGTCAGCGCTACCTCGCGCCCACTCTCGCCCCGTTCGTCGGACACGCCGTCACCATCCGCTACGACCCCCGCGACGTCTCCGAGATCCGCGTCTACGACCACGACACCTTCGTCTGCGTCGCCGTCGACGAAGCCCACCCCAACATCCGCCTCAGCCTCCGCGACATCGAAGCCGCCCGCCGTGCTCGCCGCCACGAACTCCGGCGCATCATCAACGATCGCATCCCCACCGTCGCCCACCGCGAAGAACCTCGCCTTGCGGACCCCGCCCCGCGCAGGAAACGACTCCGTACCTACGAGGAGGAGTGATGAGCCAAAACTTCATCGTCACCAAGGAACACCGTCGCTTCACCGAGTTCGCGAACGCGGTGAGGAAGGAGCGCACGATCGGCATCTGCCACGGTGACGCCGGAGTGGGAAAGACCAACTCCGCGCGTCGCTACGCCAACTGGGACGCCCTCGAGCCTTACATCACCGCGTGGGGCCCGAGGGGCGAGGACGACGCGAAACACTATGCGCTCGCGCACCGCTCCCGCACCGTCTTCTACACACCCGAAGTCCTCCCGCGACCCAAAGTTCTCATGGAGGAGATCAGCAGATGGCAGGCCAAGGCCGGCATCTGCATCGATGAACACCTCCGCACACTCGGGAAAGTCACCGGCGCAAATAACGGCGACACCACCCGATGGGTTGAACTACTCATCGTCGACGAAGCTGAGCGACTCACCCCCACCGCGCTTGAGCTGCTCCGCGACAAACACGACCGCACCCACCTCGCGATCATCCTGATCGGTATGCCCGGCATCGACCAGCGCTTCCGCCACTACCCCCAGCTCTACAGCCGCCTCGGCTTCTCCCACCGCTACCGCGCCCTCGGCCGCGACGAACTCCTCTTTGTCCTCGACAAACACTGGAAACGCCTCGGACGCACCCTTAACCCCGACGACTTCACCGATGCCCAGGCCATCGCCGCCATCGAACGCATCACTCGCGGAAACTTCCGCCTCCTCGAACGACTCTTCCCTCAGATCAGCCGCATCCTCAAGATCAACGAACTCGAGACAATCACCGACGACGTCGTCGAAGCGGCCGCCAGCGTCCTCGTCATCGGGAGCTAACCAGCCCCACCGGGCGATCACGGAACACCGCCATAGAGCTGGCAACTCCACATGCCCCGAGGCTAGCGCGGGGAGAAGTGACCCGGGACACACTTTGCGACCGTCCCGACGGGGTTGTGCTCGTCCACCCGACGACGAAGGCCATCCTCCCGAGAGCGGCACGTCAACGGGCCCGGATTTCTCCCCGCCAACGAACCGCGGCATCAGTGCACCGTGCACACTCCCCGGTGTGAAGTTCGCCACCCGCGCCACTGTGCTGCCCGGCCGACCTTCCTAGCGTGAAGGGAGCGCGAAGACGCGCACCAGAACGCTCGAATCGCGTCCGACGCAGCCGTCGACGCGGGGAGGTGAACGACGATGTCTCTCGACGAACTCGACATGCGCATCACGACACGGCGCCCGGATTCCGGCCTCGACCACCTGCCATGGCACAGCCCCGCGGCCGGGACCGCACGGCCCGCCGTGCGCGACATGACCGAAGAACTCAGCTACCGCGGCCTCGAACGGCGGGCCGCGGCGTGCGCGGAGCAGTTCGCCGCGCGCGGGATCGGGCGCGGCGGCGTGGTGGCCATCATGCTGCCGAACTCGGTCGCGTTCCTCACCGCCATGCTGGGGGCCTGGCGCGTGGGGGCGGCAGTCACGCCCGTGAACCCCACGTTCACCGAACGCGAGCTCCGCTACCAGCTCGACGACTCGGGAGCGCGACTGCTCGTGACGGCCGGCGCCCCCGCGGTCGAGATCGAAACACTCGCGCCGGCGGACCTCGCCCGCATCCCCGACGGACCCATCGACGACCCGACCATCACCCCCGACACGCTGGCTCTGCTCGTGTACACGAGCGGCTCGACCGGCCAGCCCAAGGGCGTCATGCTCGATCACGCCAATCTCAGCGCGATGGCCGCCTCCCTCCGCCGCCACATCGAGCTCGGACCCGACGATCAGGCACTGCTCGTCCTGCCGCTCTTCCACGTCAACTCGCTCTGCGTGAGCTTCCTCGCCCCCATCAGCGCGGGCGGCAGCGTCTCGATCCTCGAACGCTTCGCCCCCGCCACCTTCCTCGACGCGCTCCAGCGCTTCCGGCCCACCTACTTCTCGGCGGTGCCGGCGATCTTCGCCCGCCTGGCCGAGGTCCCGCGGGAACAGATTCCGCGCCTGCCCTCGCTGCGCCTAGCGATCTGCGGCGCCGCACCGGCCAGCCCCGAGCTCCTCGCCCTCAGCGAGGAGCGATTCGGCATCCCGATCCTCGAGGGCTACGGCCTCACCGAAGCCACGTGCGCTTCGGCGTGCAACCCCCTGTGGGGCGAGCGCAAGCCGGGCACCGTCGGTCCCGCGCTCCCCGGCCAACAGATCGCCATCCTCGACGACGAGGGCCGTCTCGTGCCCCCCGGCGTGCGGGGCGAGGTCGCGATCCTCAGCCCCACGGTCATGCGCGGGTACCTCGGGCGACCGGATGCCACGGCAGAGGTGATGCGCGGAGGATGGCTGCGCACGGGCGACATCGGCATCCTGGACGAAGACGCCTACCTGACGCTGGTGGATCGGGCGAAGGACATGATCATCCGCGGCGGCGAGAACCTCTATCCCAAAGAGATCGAGGCCTTCCTCGCCACGCATCCCGCGGTGCTCGAGGCCGCGGTCATCGGTCGTCCCGACCCCGTGTACGGCGAGGTCCCGATCGCCGACGTCGTGCTGCACCCCGGCGAGACCGTCACCGAGGACGAGCTGCGCACCCATTGCGCCGCAGGCCTCACCAAGATCAAGGTGCCCGCGGAGATCCGTATCGTCGCCGATCTCGCACGCAACCCGGTCGGCAAGGTCGACAAACCGGCGATGCGCCGCGCGCTCGCCGCGACCGCCGCCTGAACCCTCCTGTCCCCTCATCCCGTCACCGAAGGAGTTGTCATGGGATTCAAAACAGCGGACTTCCCGCCCGTCGACACGAGCACATTTCTGCACCAGCCGCTGCGCGAGCGGATCAAGGCTCTGACCCTGCACTGGGTGGAGTATGGCTTCGGATCGCCCCGCATGATCGCCGCGACCTACCTCGTGAAGATCGCCGTGCTGTGGCTCCTCATCGGCAGCATCGTCATCACGGCGACGAGCGGCGTGGGGTGGTTCTGGCAGGTCGACCAGTGGTGGAACCAGCCGATCGTCTACCAGAAGGCGATCATCTGGACCATGCTGCTCGAAGCGATCGGCCTCGCCGGATCGTGGGGGCCGACGGCGGGCAAGTTCAAGCCCATGACCGGCGGCATCCAGTTCTGGGCGCGACCGGGCACGATCCGGCTACGGCCGTGGGCCTGGGTGCCGGGAACGGCCGGTGACACGCGGACCGTGTTCGACGTCGTCGTCTACCTCGGGTTCCTCGCGGCGCTCGCCACGGCGCTCGTGCTCCCCGGCACGGTGACCCCTGCGCTCGCCGCGGCGCTTCCCGAGAACACGAGCGGGTTGGTGCAGACCACCCCCGTGATCGTCGCGATCGCGCTCCTGGTGATCGCGGGCGTGCGCGACAAGACGATCGCGGTCGCCTCGCGCATCGAGCAGTACCTGCCGGCGCTGGTGTTCTTCTCCGTGCTGTCGTTCGTCGACATGATCATCGCGCTGAAGCTGCTCATCGTGGCCGTGTGGGTGTGCGCGGGCATCTCGAAGTTCGGCAGGCACTTCGTCAACGTCATCCCGCCGATGCTCAGCAACACGCCGTTCTGGCCGCCGCGGTGGCTCAAGCGCGCGCTGTACCGCGACTTCCCTCGGGACGTGCGCCCGTCGAAGCTCGCGCACTTCATGGCACACGCGATGGGAACCACGGTCGAGATCGCCGTTCCGCTCGTGCTGCTGTTCTCACAGAACTTCTGGGTCACGCTCGCCGGGGTCGTTCTCATCGTGGGCTTCCACCTCTTCATCTTCTCGACGTTCCCGCTCGCCGTCCCGTTGGAGTGGAACACCCTGTTCTGCTACGCCGCGGTGTTCCTCTTCCTCGGCTTTCCCGCGCAGTCCGGGTACGCGGTCGCCGACTTCTCGAACGGCTGGCTGCTCGCCGCGATCGTGGCGGGCCTGGTGTTCTTCCCCGTGCTCGGCAACCTCCGCCCCGACAAGGTCTCGTTCCTTCCCTCGATGCGCCAATACGCGGGCAACTGGGCGTCGGCGCTGTGGACCTTCACGCCGGGTGCGGAGCAGAAGCTGGATGCCGTCATCCGGCCCACGTCGAACCAGGTCGATCAGCTCGTTCAGCTGGGTTACGCCCCCGAGATCGCCGAGATCACGATGCAGCAGACGCTCGCGTGGCGCTCGATGCACAGCCAGGGTCGCGGACTCTTCTCGGTGCTCTACCGGGCGCTGCCCGACATCGAGACCCGCACGATCCGCGAGGGCGAATTCGCCTGCAACTCGGTGATCGGCTTCAACTTCGGCGACGGCCACCTGCACGACGAGTCGCTCATCCGTGCCCTGCAGAGCCGCTGCCACTTCGCGCCCGGGGAGTTCGTGGTGGTATGGGTGGAGTCCCAGGCCATCCACGCGGACTTCCAGGAGTACAAGGTGATCGATGCGGCCCGTGGTGTCATCGAGCGGGGAAGATGGCGCGTCGCGGATGCCGTGGCCGCCCAGCCGTGGCTCGCGGACGGCCCCATCCCGCTCGAGCGCTCCTGGCGGGCTGACGCGAAGGCTCCGACGACCGATGTGACGAACAGCGTCCGCACGGTCTCGCGGAGGCGAGGAGAGCGGGTCTCGAAATGACACGCGCGGTGGTCGTCGGCAGCGGTCCCAACGGGCTGGCCGCTGCCGCGACCCTGTCGGCCGCGGGCCTGGACGTACACGTCGTCGAGGCCGCGGACGAACTCGGGGGAGGGGCGCGCAACAGCGAGCCCCTCCTCGCGGGGCTCATCCAGGACCACTGCGCCGCGGTCCACCCGATGGCGGCCGGCTCGCCGTACTTCGCCGACCTCGACCTGCCGGAATCGCCCTGGGTGCTCCCCGCCATCGACTGCGCCCACCCGCTCGACGACGGCGACGTGGTGTTGCTCCGTCGCTCGATCGTCGAGACCGCGGCCGGCCTCGGCGCCGACGGATGGCGGTGGCGGGCCCTGTTCGGCCCCTCGTCGCGCTCGTTCGCGGCGCTGTCGGAAGACATCCTCCGCCCTCTCGTCGGCATCCCTCGCCACCCCCTGCTTCTCGCGCGGTTCGGCGCCGCTGCCGCGCTGCCCCCGGTGTGGACGGCGCGTGCTTTCGCCGAGGAGCGAACCCGTGCTCTGTTCCTGGGCGTCGCGGCCCACGCGTTCCAGCGCCTCGACCAACCGCTTGTCGGCGGGATCGGCGCGGGCATCATCACCGCCGGACATGCCGTGGGGTGGCCCGTCGTTGCCGGCGGAACCGGAACGCTCACCGCAGCCGTCATCTCCCGGCTCCGCGAGCGCGGCGTGACGTTCGAGACCGGCCGCCGCATCCGTTCCCGGCGCGATCTGCCCCCGCACGACGTCGTCATGCTCGATGTGCACCCGCATGCGGTCGCCGAGATCCTCGGGGGCAGCCTGCCCCGTCGCACCGCCGAGGCTTTCCGCCGCTTCCGCCCCGGCCCCGCCGCCTTCAAGGTGGAGTTCGCGGTCGCCGACGGCGTGCCATGGCGCGCGGAAGAGACCGGTCGTGCCGGCACCGTGCATCTGGCGGGCTCGGCGCGCGAGATCGCGGCGGCCGAGCGCGCCGTCGCCGAGGGGCGGATGCCGGAACGCCCGTTCGTGCTCGTCGGTCAGCAGCACGTCGCCGACCCGCAGCGCTCGGCGGGCGACACGCAACCGCTGTACGCCTACGCTCACGTGCCCGCCGGATACTCCGGGGACGCCACCGAGGCCCTGGTGTCGCAGATCGAGCGATTCGCCCCGGGATTCCGCGATCGCATCCTGGCGACCCGGGTGATCACCGCGACGGAGTGGAGTCAGCGAAACCCGAACTTCGTCGGGGGAGACATCCTCACCGGCGCCAAGACACCGCTGCAATTCATGCTCGGTCCCCGGATCTCGGCCCAGCCGTACGATACGGGGGTGCCGGGTTTCTACCTCTGTTCCGCTGCGACGCCGCCGGGGCCGGGAATCCACGGACTGTGCGGCGTGAACGCCGCCCGACGTGCCCTGCGGGGCATCGCGCCCGCTTCCGCGAGACGGACCACGGAGGCGCAGCCCGCGTGACGACGGCACCCGGTTCCGGTGAAGAGCACACCGCTGACGTCTCCGAGCTCCTCGCGCTCGTCGCGCGGCAGCTCGATCTGCGTATGCCCGAGATCGTCCGTGAGATGAGGGACCTGTTGGCATCCCGCATCGACGACCTGGGCGGTGACCCCCAGCTGGTCGAGATGCTGCAGGCGAGCATCGAGGGCAACGTCACGACGATCTGCCACATCCTCGCGAACGGCATCGATCTCGAGAGCCTGCAGCCGACGACGGCCGCCGTCGAGTATGCGGCGCGTCTCGCGCAGCGCGACGTGCCTCTGGCGGCCCTGACGCGCGCCTACTACCTGGGGCAGAGCATGTTCCTGCGGCTCGGGATGGACGAAGCCGAGCGCCTGGGCGTGACCGACCGCGTCAAGATTGACGTCGTCCGCGACATCGCCGACGTCGTGCACCGTTACATCGACTGGATCCTGCAGCTCGTGACCGGCGTGCACGAGCAGGAGCGTCGGCGCTGGTGGAGCACCCGCGCGACCCTCAACGCGAGCATCATCCTCAAGGTGCTGCGCGGAGACTCCCTGCCGATCCGCGGGTTCGTCTCGGAGACCGGGTACACGCTCGCACAGACGCACCTCGGGGTGATGGCCTGGTCCGACGTGGATGCCGAAGACGCGGCGCGCCAGCACGAGATCGACCTGCTGCTGCGCCGACTGGCCACGGCGGTGCACTCGTCCGCCGCGCCTCTCATCACCGTGGTCGATCGATCCACGGCCTGGGCTTGGTTCGGCGGGGCTCGGCTCGACGCGGGAGCGCTGGCACGGGTGGAAGAACTCGCGGCGACGGTGCCCGGCGTGCGGATCGCCCTCGGCGAGCCGGGCCACGACGTCGAGGGTTTTCGCCGAACGCACGAGCAGGCCGCGATCGCACGGCTCGTGGCGCTGTCGTCGCCGCGCTACCGGGACCGAGCGGTGGTGTCGTACGCCGACCCCCAGGTCGCGCTGGTCCAGCTGCTGACGAAGGATGCCACGGCGACGGCGACGTGGGTGCGCGAGGTTCTGGGCGACTACGCCGGTGCCGGCGAGCAGGCGCGCGTGATGCGCGATACCGTCGCGGCCTACTACGCCGCCGACAAGAACGCGCTGCGCACGGCAGAGCAGCTCGGCGTCCACCGCAATACGGTGCGCCAGCGCGTAGACCGGTTCGAGGCCTCGGTGGGAGCGCGGGGAGTCGATCCCCTGCAGGTGGCGCTCGCCCTGCGGATTTACGACGACCTCTCCCTCGACGGCGGTGATCCACGGCCCACGTGACGGGGACCACCGAGTGTTACGGTTCGCGTCGCGCTCGATCGCCCGAGCTCTCGGCATCCCGTAGCTTCATCACACCAACTCCTCCGAAGGCAGGTGAAGCCATGTCCCGCACGATCTCGTCGACAGTCCACCCGATCCAGCGCTGCATGGCAGCCTCGAACCCTGCCGCGTGGTGGGACGGCCTGGTCATCGACGCCGACGGCTCGACCGCGACGGTCGCACTGCTGAGCGGTCGCACGGTGCAGCTGCGGATCGTCGGCCCGGCCGTCGACATCGCGGTGGGGGAGCCGGTGGCGTACCACCCGGTCGCGGAGCTGCTCAGCGCGTCCGCGATCCTCACGACCGCGCGCGCCGCATAGCCGAGCGGCCGCCGACGAAACGTCAGCGGCCGCGCGAAGTAGAGAACTCAGGCGGACATCGAAGCCATCATGGCCTCGCACTTGGCGACCATGTCGTCGCAGGCCATGGCGCAGTAGCGGCACATCTCGTCCATGTCGGCGTGGGCGCGGCACTCGGCGGCGCAGGCCTTGCCCATGGTCATGCAGGCGGTCATCATGGCGCTCATCACGTCCATGTTCATCCCGGCCGGACGCATCATCATGTGCATCGTCGCCTGAGCCATCTCGACCATGTTCGAGCACATGGCGCAACACGTCGCCATCTCGGGGCCGTGCATCATGTCGCTGCCGGCGCACATCGCCGCGGCCATCGCGCAGGCGTTGAGCGACTGCATGCATTCCTGCATGGCATCCATGTCCATCGACATCTCGCCCATGTCCATCGACTTCATCATGGCCATCGTGTCCATTTGTGCTCCCGTGTTCTCGTCGTATCGGAGGGACCGGATGCCGCGGAGGGACTCCGGCGTGAGGGCGATGCTACGCGCGTGGAGGTGGCGAGCGACAGGGCTTGGAGGAACTTGATCGCGTACATACACGTTGATAAATCCGGTTTCTCGTCTAGGGAGACCGACTTCATCGGCGGCATCCGTAGACATGTGGACATACCCTGAGTAGCGTCTGGCACAAGCCGCGCGGCGCACGCGCGGCTTGTGCCCACAGGCAACCAGATGGGAAGCCATGTCCTACCTCGATTCGATGGCGATCAGCCCGGGCGACGCTGTGCGTGCTGTCGGAAAGTTGGGTACCGCCCGGTCGGGGCATGTCCTGACCGCGCGGATGGAAGGGATCTACCTCGAACTCAGCCGTGCCCTCGGTGGTGAGACGGCGCACGTAAAGGGTCTCGCGGATCCTCCACTCGACGAGGTGGTGACGGTGCGCGGCACCTGGACCGGCTCCGAGATCTCGGATGGGCGGGTGTTCGCGGCGCGGGTCGACTTACGACCCCACGAATCGCTCAATCCGCGTCGGTTTCCACAGGTTCCCGGTGTTGCTCAGCAGTCCGACATTCTGCGCGCCAAGGTACTCGAAGCGTGCGAACCGTTGCGCGGTCGCTCCCTGCTCTCGTTCGTGGCCGTCCCCGGTCCTCGGGGCTGGTTCGGACTGGCCGCTGCTACCGACGCTGAGGAAGTGCGCGATCAGCTCGGACCGCTGCTCCACCCGCACCTCCTCGTCACCGAGAGTGCTTGGACGCTCGGGCAAGTAGAAGAGGTGGAGAGCGTCCTCGGTGCGGACGACAACGTGCGGAACATCGGGATGTTCTGGGACGTGGACGGGCGGTTCCGCGCAAACGGTTTGCTGCATCACGTGACGCCCGAGCTGGCGGCATCCCTCGATGCTTTCCCCGCTGAGATCGCTCACGTCTGCGCGTGGCTCATGCCGGACGATCCGGATGTCCCCTCTCGGGCAGCGAGGCGGCGAGCGTTACTTGATGCGGCGGAACCGGGGCCCTGAGTATCCGTCGCGGTCGACGGTGTCGAGGAACATCGCCACGGGGCGCACCCAGGCGGAGTAGTCGTCGTAGAGCTTGCGGTAAGAGACGAAGACCTCCTCCGTCTCGGAGTGCCTCGCCGTGCCGAAGACCTCGTAGTGCTGGCCTTTGAAGTGTTCGTAGATGCCGGGTTCGATGTCCACTTTCACCGTCCTTCCGGTTCTGTCGATGCTGTTCGACCGCGCCCGAGGGGCGGAAATGCGACGCGATGCGTCCATGGGACATTACGCAGGTTCAGCCCGCAAAAGTCGTCGCCGTTGGAGGAGCGCCTGCAATTCCTCGACGAGCGCAGCGGGGAGGGGGCCCGGCTGTCGGAGCACCTCGCCCAGGGTCGTCTTTCCGACCACATCGTGAACGGAGAGGCGAGCGAGGTCGAAGCCGTTCGACATCGCGGCGGCGTCACGCATGGCGTCATACAGTGCGCGCTGCTTCCACCGAGCGGAGCCGTTGCCGGAGAAGTCCTTCCGAATGGCCGAGGGGCCGAAGAGCTTTTCGGAACCGGCGCCCGTCCAGAAACCGCCCCCGCTATGCGAGGCAATCGCTTTCGCCTCGTACCGTTCGCACTGGCGAACGTAGTCAGCTGCCCACGGCAGAGTTCGTGCCCAGGCGAATTGCAGTGTGAACGCGCGATAGCGATTGAAGTGCTGTTCCTCGTCCAGCTCCACGACGAGTCCATCCAGCGGATGGTCCCAGCCTCGGGGCCGGAGAAGTGGGGCCTTCTGGATGCCGCCGAGTGCCTCGTAGCATTCGGTGATCCGGCGAGCAGCGGATGGCGGGAGGCCAGGGAGGCGGGGAACCGGAGGGATCAGCCCATCGTTCGGCGCGAGTCGACGGAAGCCGAGCACCTCTAGGAAGGAGCCGAGCTTCCTCTCGCGGTCTCCTACTGCCATGACGTCCCTCCCGCGGGTCGACTCGACGCATCGATGTCATCATCTCAGTCACCCGATGGTGCGCCGCCGATTTATCCTGCCCGACGGCACGGGATTCGCTCGATGAGAGAAGAGGGCACTCCGGCAGGGTGGTGCCTAAATGATCGGTTCGAGTGGGTCGAACCGAAGCAGCTTGTCACGACACTGTCAGGTCGAGCTCGCGAAGCGAGTAACCCGCCGGCACCCGACCCGTCTCGTAATAGGAAATGAAGACGGGGGCTGCTTGCTCGGCCGTGAAGTCCTCGCCGGCATGAACAAACACGCATCGTGTTTGGCGCCACGTCACCGGTATCGCGGCAGGTCCCGCTTGCGCGGTGTGCGGCCGGCCCACAACGAACTGACGAGGCGCACCTTCAGAGTCGATCTCACGCAATTCGAGCGTCATGAGCTGCGCATTGCCCGAGCTCTGCAGGAACTCCTTGGGAGACATGTCGTTGTCAGGCCAGAGCTCTCCTTCCGGAATGCGCCAGAGCGAGAATGCCCAAAAGCTCGCTCCGTTCATCCGGCTCAGGGATACGGCCAGCTCCGTATGTGCAGCGAACAGGTCGCCGACGGCGCCGCTGCCGCGCCAATTGATAGTCGCGGCATGTGTGCGTCTCCCTGCTATGTCGGTGTTCGAGGAGGCGCCGCGCGGACGACGCTCATTCATGAGGACGTGCCGAGCTTGAATCCGCCGAAGCGGGGTCGGCCTTTGAGCACCTCGTGCCGCCGCACGAGACGTGGTTCTCGGAAAGAGAGGGTCACCTCGCCTCCGGGCCGCCGGTTGCGATCGACCGGCGTCAACGCGTTACTTCGAACGCCCATGTGACCGAATTGGAGAACGGACGCCCTTGATCCTCCGCGAAGTAGCTGGCGGCCACAGTGAACACGCTGGCGGCGGCCGTCGCGGGAAACAGAGGACTGAGATCAACGATGACGTCGTCGCCGTGCGCGACGACGCCACACGCCGCGCCGGCGACGCAGCTGACGTAGCGTGGCGGTGGCTGGAGAGGATCGACGTCCTTCAGCGCGGTGGGGTAGATGCCAACGGTCACCTCCGAAGGCATGGCCGACCGTTGCAGGGTGAGTTCCAAGTTAGCGGCGTGCGTGACGAACCCCACTTTGTCCACGCTCTCGGGCGGCGGTTGGTCGCGCGCATTTCCCGTCCGCCAATCGATGGCGAACGCGTCGATGCTGATGCCGTTGACGACCAATGTTGGCGGGTCGTCAGGAAGGTCTTGCGCTTCTTGCAGGAGCATTTCCCGTCCTTCCTCCTGTGAATCTATTGCGTCCTCGAACGGCGCGCATGAAGCGAGACAAATGAGCAGCGCGACGGTCGTTGTCGCTCTGATCAACCTCACGGACGATGTGCGTTGCATCCGAAGCGGCTCTCGGACTCGCTCGATGTGCTCGCGAAGTAGTTCGTGTCGCCGATCAGGACGCGATGGTGACCGTTACCTCGATACGTCTGCTGACTGGAGTCGGAGCATACGAGCTTCCGGTTGCTGTCAATTGCCTTTTGGGTGCCCCGCCTATCCTCGCGGGGAGTCGCTCCAAGGCTATGCCAGGCGCCGAGATACCCCAGTTTCACAATCTCCGCCGACACCTGAATCTCACGCGGAGCCGCGGAGCATCGATATGTTCGCGCATGGAGTGAAGCGAAGGAACCGCTGCGGTGAACGTTCTCCGTCAGTCCGTGGCAACCGTAAGGATTCTCGCGGATGACGGCGCTCTTCGTGCTGAGGTCGTCCGAGTCTCCCGCGCCCGCTGATGACAGGCCCGATTCGTTCTCGTCAACGAAGGGGTTGGCAGGATCGAAGTAGTGACCGTTCTCATCGATATAGGGCTCGGTGGGATAAGGAAGCTCTCCGGTCGTCGCCGCGGCAGGAACCGCGATGAGCAAAGACGTGGTCGCCACCGTCGCAATAGCAACAGCCTTTGGCCATGCGATTCCCTGGCGCTTCTTCATCATCGTGTTCTCCGTTCCCGTGCGATGTTGTTCAGCGCTACGTGTGAGCGCGTGATGTCAAGATGATGCGGCGAGTCCATCGCATCGCTTGCTGAGGCTTACCGCGTTCCCGGGTGAATTTGCGCGGGGCGGGCCCTGCGGCGTCGCCCGAGGAACCCGGAGGTAAAACCGACTCGCCCTTCGTGCCCGGGCCGACGCCGGTGTCACCGCGCGTGGTCGTAGGCTCCGCGAGCTGTCAATCACGGACGCCCGAGTGCTGCGGTACAGCAACGCAAAATCATCCGCTTCTTCACCCATGGCGCCTCGGCTAATCACGCGACTCTCCGGCCCGCTTTGAAAGCGAGGAGGCGTGTTCAGGCCTCGAGGCTGTAGAGCGAATTCGCCGCCGGGCGAACCCTGGCACTCGCCCCGCTCGCTGTCGAGGCTCTCCGCGCGGGCGGCTCGACGGTCCTAGCGTCCGAGCCGACCGGGAGGACGACACATGATCGACCGCATCGAGCACATCTGGGGCACGCGCACCCCATTCGCGCAGGGGGAGCGGTGGCCCGTCCGCGTTGACCTGAAGCTCGCCGACGGGCTGACCGAGGGCGACGTCGACCGCTGGGTGCAGTCGGCGTGTGTGCTGTGCAGCAACGGGTGCGGCACCGACATCGCCGTGAAGGACGGGCGGATGGTGGGCGTCCGCGGTCGCCCGATGGACATCGTCAACCATGGGCGCCTCGGCCCGAAGGGGCTGTTCGGCGGCTGGCAGGGGATGGACAACCCCGACCGGCTTACCCGCCCGCTGATCCGCGAGAACGGCGAACTCGTCGAAACTGACTGGGACACCGCGATGTCGCGCATCGTCGCTCGCAGCCAGCAGCTCCTCGAAGAGAAAGGCCCGCTCACCCATGGGTTTTACAGCTCGGGGCAGCTGTTCCTCGAGGAGTACTACGCCCTCGGCATCATCGGGAAGGCCGGTCTCGGCACCCCGCACATGGACGGCAACACCCGGTTGTGCACGGCGACGGCTGCGGCATCCATGAAAGAGAGCTTCGGCTCCGACGGCCAACCCGGCAGCTATGCCGACATCGACGAGTGCGACGCCATCTTCCTCTTCGGGCACAACATGGCCGAGACGCAGACCGTGCTGTGGACGCGGGTGCTCGACCGGCTCGCCGGCCCTAATCCGCCACGCGTGGTGTGCGTCGATCCGCGGTTGACCGAGGTCGCGCGCCGCGCGGACGTGCACCTCGCCGTGCGTCCGGGCACGAATCTCGCGCTGATGAACGGGCTGATCCGCGAACTCCTCGTGCACGGGTGGATCGATGAGGACTACATCGCCGCGCACACCGTCGGCTTCGACGAGCTGAGGACCACCGTCGAGCCCTGGACGCCCGAGGCCGTCGCCGAGACGTGCGGAGTCGACGCCGACGACGTGCGTGACGCGGCGCGGCTGTTCGCGGCATCCGATCGCGTGCTCTCGACGGTGCTGCAGGGGTTCTATCAGGCCTCGGATGCCACGGCCGCGGCGTGCCAGGTCAACAACCTGCACCTGCTGACCGGGCGGATCGGGCTGCAGGGATGCGGCATCCTGCAGATGAACGGTCAGCCCACCGCGCAGAATGCGCGGGAGGCCGGCGCCGACGGCGACTTGCCCGGCTTCCGCAATTGGGAGAACCCCGAGCACGTGCGCCAGCTCGCCGAGCTCTGGGGCGTGCACGTCGACAAGATCCCGCACTGGTCGCCGCCGACGCACGCGATGCAGATCTTCCGGTACGCCGAACAGGGCAGCATCGAGTTCCTGTGGGTGCAGGCGACGAACCCCGCGGTGTCGATGCCGCAGTCCGAGCGCATCCGGCGGATCCTCGCCCAACCGGAGCTGTTCCTCGTCGTGCAGGACCTCTACCTCACCGAGACCGCGATGCTCGCCGACGTCGTGCTGCCCGCGGCGGGGTGGGGCGAGAAGCAGGGCACGTTCACGAATGTGAACCGCACGGTGCACCTCTCGGAGAAGGCCGTCGAGCCGCCCGGGGAGGCGCGCAGCGACCTCGACATCTTCCTCGACTACGCCCGACGCATGGACTTCCGCCGCGACGACGGCGCCCCGCTGCTCGACTGGACGAGTCCCGAAGACGGCTTCCGCGCCTGGCAGGAGTGCACCCGCGGGCGACTCTGCGACTACACCGGCCTCAGCTACGAGAAGCTCCGCGGCGGCAGCGGCGTGCCCTGGCCGTGCAACGACGAGCACCCCGACGGCACCGTGCGCCTGTACGGCGACGGCATCTTCCCCACCGACCTCGACCGTGCCGAGACGTACGGCCACGACCTTCTCACCGGGGCGACCGTCGGCCCGGTGAACTACAAGGCCATGCGCGTCGACGGCCGCGCCATCTTGAAAGCGGCGGCGTACAACCCTCCGCACGAGACGCCGAGCGAGCAGTTCCCGCTGCAGTACTCGACGGGACGCACGGTCTACCAGTTCCACACCCGCACCAAGACCGGCCGCGCGCGTCAGCTGCAGCGGGCGGCCCCCTCGGCGTGGGTCGAGCTGTCTCGGACGGATGCCGCGGAGCGCGGCATCCACGAAGGAGATCTCGTGCGGGTGACCTCGGCACGGGGCGAGATCGTCGTTCCGGCGCGCGTCGGCGATGTGCGCGAGGGGTGCGTCTTCGCCCCATTCCATTACGGGTACTGGGAGGAGGGGCGGTCGGGGCCCGACGGGCATCCGACCGCGGCGAACGAGCTGACGATGACGGAGTGGGACCCGGTGTCGAAGCAGCCGCTGTTCAAGGTCGCGGCGGTGGAGGTGCGGAAGGTGGCCGACGGGGTCGGCCCGGCACCGGCGCCGACGACGACGGCATCCCGTCCGGCCTCGCCCGTGCCCACCACGGTCGGCGGGCCCGAGGCGGAAGCGCACGAGTCGCTGCGGCCGGTCGATCCGCCGCAGATCGCCACGGGGGAGGAAGCATGAACCTCGCGCCCTACATCGGCCTGCTGCACGCGGGAGAGGACGTGCTCGCCCGCTCGCTCCGGCAGCTCGCGGACGGGCACGGCGACGAGCCCGACGTCTACCACCTGGCGCACACGCTCGCGACGCAGTGCGACGAGCACGGCCGTCGGCTCGCACCGGTCGTCGAGCGGTACGGGGAGAAACCGGATGCCGAGCCCGAACGCTTCCACGCCGAGGCGATGAGCGAGAGTCGCGGTGGTCCGCTCGGGCTGCTCCGCGACCTGCAGGACCTCCACGCCCTGGTCGGCTTCGTCGACACGACGTGGACCGTGGTGAAGCAGGCCGCCCTCGCCCTGCGCGACGAGGAACTGCTCGCGATCGTCGAAGACTGCGAGGCGCAGACGAAGGTGCAGCAAGACTGGCTCTCGACGCGGCTCAAGCAAGCGGCCCCGCAGGCTCTGCTGGTCGCGTCATGAGCGAGCGCCTCGGCATCCGCCTCCGGCAGCACCGCGGGGGAGCCGCCCTGTATGCGGGGTCGCTCTCGCTCGTCGTGCTCGCCCTCGCCGGAGCGGTCGGCCTCGCGATGCGGCAGCCCTGGCTCTTCCCGAGTCTCGGTCCGACGGTGATGCTGTTCTTCGAATCGCCCGAGTCGCCGTCGTCACGACCGCGGAACGCGCTCGTCGGGCACGCGGCCGGACTCATCGTGGGGGCGGCGTGCTTCTTCACCTTGGGCCTGAACGGGCAGCCGCCGGTGCCGTCGGGGGGACTCACCGGCACCTACCTCGTATCGGGCGCCCTCTCCGTCGCCCTCACGACGGTGGTGCTCACCCTGCTGAATACGCCCCACCCGCCCGCGGGAGCGACGACGCTGATCGTGAGCCTCGGCATCCTGACCCAGCCCGCGCAACTGGCCGCGATGGCCGGAGCGATCGTGCTGATCACGGTGGCGGGGTGGGCGCTGAACCGGATGCTGCTGGGGGCAGAGAGAGGTGGCGATGGAGCTTGAGCGGTCTATCGATAAACGATAGATTGGTATTCATCCTCGATGAATGGATGCCGCTATGAGCCTTCTCCTCACCCGCGCAGCCCAGACAGTGATCGCTCTCGCCCTCATCGGATCGGTCGTCGTGCAGACGATGATCCTGCCGTCGATCTACCGCGACCTCGCCGACGCGCCTCCGGCGGCGAGAGTGACGTTCGTGGGGCTGTTGGCGCTCGGCATCCTGGCCCTTCAGGTCTTCGCGGTGTGCGTGTGGCGGCTGCTGTCGAAGGTGCGGACGGGGAGCGTGTTCGCCGAGGCGGCCTTTCGTGACGTCGACGTCATCACGTGGTCGCTCGTCGCCGTCGCCGCGGTGCTCGTGGCGATCGGGCTGCTGCTCGCACCGGGTGACGTCGCACCCGGGGTGGTCGGGCTGATCGGCGGAGCCGCGGTGGTCATCGGCGGCGTCGCGTTGCTCGTGCGCGTGATGAAGGGAATGCTGAGGCAGGCCATCGCCCGCGAGCGCGAGGTCGTGGGGCTGCGCGCCGAACTCGGCGAGGTGATTTGAGGTGCCGATCGTCATCGACATCGACGTGATGATCGCGCGCCGCAAGATGGGCGTCGGCGAGCTCGCCGACCGCATCGGTATCACCCCCGCCAACCTCGCGGTGCTGAAGAACGGGCGCGCCAAGGCCGTGCGGTTCTCGACTCTCAGCGCGCTGTGTGAGGTGCTCGACTGTCAGCCCGGCGATCTGCTGCGGTGGGAGCCCGAAGGCGAGACAGCGGCGGAGGAAGCGGCGCTCACCGACAGCCGCACCTGAGGCGGCCTACGGCAGACGGATGCCGAGCGACCGCAGCTCGAGATCGGCGAGTCGCCGCGTCACCTCGGGGTCGCCACGCCGCCAGGCGCTGAGGGCATCCGGGGCGACCTTCGCGATGACGCCGACCTTCTGATTTGTCAGGGCCCGCAGAGCGAGCAGGTCGGTGGTGTCGGGGCCGCGCCGCAGCAGTGCCTTCGTGCGCGACGCCCGGTTGATAAAGCGCAGTCGCGGCACGAGCCAGACGAGCAGCACCAGCAGGATCGGGAGCGCGGCGACGCCGACCCCGAGGACGATGGCGGCCTGCAGCACCAGATCCTGCTGCGTCTGCCCCGCGGACGCGAGGGTATCGCCCGCGTTGCTCGCGGAGTCGAAGGGAGCGCTGATCCCCTCGCCGATGAGGGGGACTCCGCTCAGCCGGTCGCCGACGTCGGTCATCGACGTACGGAAGTCGGCGCCCGCGGTCTGCATCTGTCGTCCGAACTGCGCGAGCTGGTTCACCGTGGAGAAGACGACCACACCCGTCACGATGCTCGCCACGATGATGGCGAGGGCGACGACGTCGGCCGTCAGCTGACGCGCGCGTCGCGCGGCGAAGTCGGAATACAGTTTCACGCCGTCACTCTGCCACGGGGCGTCGGGTACGGCGGGCAGCGCGTCTCCCACGTTGCCCGAGGGGCGGTCGAGGAGCGCGGTGTCGCGTGCGGCCCGCCGTCATCCGGCACCGCTTACCCTGGTGCTGTCGGAAGGAGGCGCGCATGTCGCTCATCGCTGTCGCCGCGCACCTCCGTCATCCGCGCAGGCTCCTGCATCTCGTGCTCCTGAGCGTCGTGGTCATCGCCGGTCTACTGGCGATGCACGCCCTGAACGCCCACGGCACGGCCATGGTCCATGGAGTGTCAACCGTGCCCGCCGTGACGGTCTCTCACGACCCGCCCCACGCGGGCATGACGAGCGCGCACGCCCACGGCGGCGAGCCGACGGCATCCGGGATCGCGTCCATGGCTCGACCGATGTCTTCCGGTGCGTCCGCTCACGACGAGCACGCCCCATCGGGGGAGCGCTCGATGGCCTGGATGACGTGCGTTCTGGCGCTGCTCGTCGCCGTGATCGCCTTCATCGTCCTGGCGGGGGTACGGGCCGAGGGCCCGCGCGGGCTCCGGCCGCAGATGCGGCCGTTCCGCTGGACCGTGGTGGCGCACGCGCTCCCGCCTCCCTCGCTCACCGTTCTCTGCATCCGACGCACGTGACGGCGCGCCGGCCCGCTCCGCGCGGGCAGCGCACCCCGCCCGATGTCCTCGGGCCTCACGACCGACTTTGGAGAACACCATGAAGAACCGTCCTGCGGCGACCGCCGCACTCACCCTGACCGCTCTGCTCCTGCTCGCCGGCTGCAGCGGCGGCGGATCCGACAGCATGCCCGGAATGGATCACGGCGGCGGCGACGCGGCATCCGCCCCCAGCGACGCCGCCGGGGAGGGTACCGCCGCCGAGGCCGACGTCATGTTCACGAGCATGATGATCCCCCACCACCAGCAGGCCGTCGAGATGTCGGACACCCTGCTGGCGAAGGACGGCATCGACGAGCGCGTCACCGCTCTCGCGACGGAGATCAGAGCCGCACAGCAGCCCGAGATCGAGACGATGCAAGGGTGGCTCAGCGACTGGGGAGCAGCCCTCACCGATGGTGACGGCATGCACCACGGCGACGGC
Organism: uncultured Microbacterium sp.; assembly: GCA_913774845.1. Lineage (GTDB taxonomy): Bacteria > Actinomycetota > Actinomycetes > Actinomycetales > Microbacteriaceae > Microbacterium. Next base: position 32,626 of record CAJYJO010000001.1, read on the forward strand.
ATGATGAGCGACGACGACATGCAGGCGCTCGACGACGCCTCCGGCGGCGAAGCCGCCCGGCTCTTCCTGTCGCAGATGATCGAGCACCACCGCGGTGCGGTCGAGATGGCGCAGGACGAGATCGATGACGGCTCGAACGCGGATGCCGTCGCCCTCGCGAAGAGCATCGTCGAGACGCAGACGGCGGAGATCGCCGAGATGGAGCAGCTGCTGGACGAGCTGTCCTGACCGAGCGGCGGGGCGGCGGCGCGAAGAGAGCCACGCCCCGCCGTCGTCCCCGGGCGAAGCGGACGCCGCGAGGGCATGGCAACCCCCGAACGCCTTCCCCGTGGCGGCGCCTACGGTGACCGGCGTGACGACCCGGCACCACTCCGCGAGCAACCTCTCCTTCCGCTCCTCCTCGACGCGTCGATCAGGCGCACCCGTCTACGTGCTCGTCCACGGTCTCGGGATGTCGCACCGCTACTTCCGGCGCCTGCACGCCGAGCTGGCGGCGGATGCCGAGGTGCACACGGTCGACCTTCCCGGCTTCGGCGGGGTGCCGACGCCCGGCCGGTCGCCTGGCATCCGAGAGATGGCCGGCGCTCTCGCCGGCGTGCTCGACGGGTTGGGGGTGCGGGAGGCCGTGCTGGTCGGGCGATCGATGGGCTCGCAGTGGGTGGTCGAGCTGGCTCTGCAACGCCCCGATCTCACGCGGGCGGTCGTGGCGCTGGGGGCCGTGGTCGACGACCGACGACGCGGGGCCCTCACCCAGGCCGCGCTGCTCGCGCGGGACTCCGCCCTCGAACCGCCGCGGCTGAACGGCATCGTCGTCGGCGACTACCTGCGCTGCGGGCCGGTTTGGTACGCGCGGCAGGCCCGCCACATGCTGCGGTACCCGATCGAGGACCGGGTGGCAGAGCTCGGCGTTCCGCTGCTCCTCACCCGCGGCTCGAACGACCCGATCGCCTCGCAGGAGTGGCTGCAGCGCCTCGCCGCGCGCACCACGACCGCAGAGATCGCGGTGATCGAGGGACACCGCCACCTCGCGCACTTCACGGCACCGCGCGAGACGGCCGAGCGCCTCCGCGCCTTCAGCTCTCGCGCACGACCGCGGTCAGCTCCGGCAGCAGATCCCGCGCGAGGAACCCCACCCCCACCCGTTCGGTGAGGCGGTCGCCGGCGCGCGCGTGCGTCCATCCGCCCCACACGGCCGCGCGTTCGGCATCCATGCCGAGGGCCGCGAAGCCCGTGATGGCGCCCGACAGCACGTCGCCGCTGCCCGCGGTGCCGAGGCCCGAACCGCCCGGTTCGGCCTGCCAGACGCGGCCGTCCGGATGGGCTACCGTGCCGAAGCAGTGCACCACCGCTCCGTAACGGCGCGCGATCTCGGCGACGTCGGCCGCGCGGTCCTCGCTCAGGTCGCGCTCGAGCAGCAGCTCCGCCTCCTCCTCGTTGGCGTTCAGCAGCAGGTCGGCGGGGAGGAGGCCGCGCTCGAACGCGGGCAGGATGCCGAGCGCGAAGGCGTCGAGGACGAGCCGGCCGATCTCAGCATCGGCGACGGATCGCAGTGCCGCGCGGGTGGCATCCGGGTCGTCGAAGCCGGGACCCAGGAGCACGGCATCCGCCGATTCGAGGGCGGAACGCAGGGCGTCGTCGAGGGGGCCGGACCCGGCGGGGAGGTCGTAGACGCCGGCCTCGGGCATCGCCGGTCCGAGGTGCGGGGCGATCGCGGCGGGGGCGGCGATGCCGACGCGACCCGCGCCGACGCGCAGCGCCGCTTCGGACGACAGCAGCACGGTGCCGGGGGAGCGGGGCGAACCGCCCACGACCACGACCTGGCCGCGGGACTTCTTCGAGCCGCCGGCGTCGGGCAGGCCCCACGCGCGCAGCAGCTCGAGGGTGACCTGTTCAGGCATCGTCTTCTCCGGAGTGCACGGTGACGTCGGCGCCCTCGCTCTCGAGGTGGTCGACCGACGAGAACGTCACGAGACGCCAGCCGTCGTCGTCGCGCACGAGCTCGGTGACCGAGGCGTTGCGCACGGTGTGGCTCGCGGCGAACGCCATCAGCTTCGCCTCGTCGAGGCGGAGCAGCACCGAGAGGATCAGCATGACCACCGCGTCGTGCGCGACGACCACCACGGTCGACGCGGGGCGGTGCAACGCCTCTCCGAGGAACGAGCGCAGCCGCAGGGCGACATCGGCCCACGACTCCCCGCCGGGAGGCCGGTGATAGTACTTCCCCAGGTGGCGGCGCCGCGCCGCCTCCTCGGGGTGAAGCTCCTCCACACCCTTCCAGGTGAGCAGGTCCAGGATGCCGAGCTCCCGGTCGCGGAGGCGCTCGTCGACCAGCGCACCGGATGCCGTCCGCGCGTCGTCGAGCGCGATCGCGAGGGTCTGCAGGGCGCGACGGTAGGGCGACACCCAGTACTCGTCGACGGATCCCTCGACCGAGCGGAGCCAGGTGCCCAGCGCCGCGGCCTGCTCCCGGCCGGTGGGCGAGAGCTCGACGTCGGCGTCGCGGATGTCGAGGGCGATCACGGGAGAGCCGTCGCGCTCGGCCCGGGAGGCGGCGACGTTGCCCTCGCTCTCCCCGTGCCGGACGAGCCACAGTCGAGTCACAGACATGACGGCACCGTAGGTCGATCCGGGTCGGGGGCGAGCGGGCGTTGACAGGACGACGGGGTGCGGGGAAGGGCGCCGGTCACGCCGCGAAGCGGATGACACCGGCGATGATGAGCGTGATCACCGTCGTCCACAGGGCGATCGCGGCGGCCTGCCACGCGATGACGCGTGCCGACGAGACCCCCGTGGAGGTGAGGGCTGCGGCGGTGAACTGGGTCGGCAGCAGCAGGGGTCCGAGCAGGCTCACCCCGGGCGTGCCATAGCGGTGGTAGGCACGCTCGAACTTCTGGCGGCGGGCGGACATCGCCTTCTCGGGGGCGCCGCGGCGGGTGGTGACGGCGGTCCGCACGCGCGACGCGACGAGCACGACGACCGCGACGCAGACGAGGTTGCCCACCGCCCCGGCGATCGCGGCGACGGCGGGATGGATGCCGCCGATGATGCCGATCGCGGCGGCACCCTCACCCTCGATGAAGGGCACGGCCCCGGCGAGGGCGACGATGAGCGGTTGCACCAGATCGGGCACGTCGGCGACGAGGCCCTGGAAACCGAGGATGAGGTCCGAGATGGGGTTCGACATTGTTGCCTCCGGGGATCGGGCCGCGGGGTGTTCCGCGGTGATTCCATCCCATCGAGGCCGCCCTCTCTTCGGCAGTGTCGCCGTGTCACGACCGCGCGGGAGGATGCGCGCGTCGACCCGTGACGAATGTCACGGCGGGTGAATTCGGGGCCGGGTGCTGTCGTTCCGGGCGTCGACCGGGTAGCGTCGCGACCCCGCAACGGTTGCGGCGGAAGGAGGACACGAGATGCCCACCGCCTTTGCCGGACTCGAGTACCTGTTCTGGGTCGTCATCGGTCTCGGCATCCTGATTCGCCTTTCGGTCGCCCTCTTCCGTCGTCGCGCCGACCGGCGCAAAGACGCCCTGCGATCCGCCCTCGGACCCGTGATGGGCGCCGGTGCCGCGCAGTCGGCGGCCTACGGGTGGACGCCGCCCCGGTCGATGGATGCCGCTGGCCCCGGCCGTTCGACCGAGACGAGCGAGTACTGGGACCGCGCCCCGGGCGACCTCCCTGACCATCACCGAGGCGGCGACGCCGGACGCTGAGAAGAGACGCGTCGCGGCGGGTCGCGCGGCAGGATGGACCCATGCCGCGACCCCTTCCGCCCTGGCCCGCCACGCCTCCCGCGCACGGGGCGATCGTGCTGCGCGAGGTCGCGCTCCGCGACGTCGACATGGTGCGCGAGCTGTCGACCGACCCCTACATCGCCCAGACCGGGACTCTGCAGGCGGATGCCGACGGCGCGCACGCGCGAGCTTGGATCGACCGGCAGAGCGCCCGCCGCGACGAAGGCGTCGGCTTCTCATTCGCGATGGCGGATGCCGCCACCGGCGACGCCGTCGGGCACTGCGGTCTCTGGCTCACCGAGCTCGGTCAGGGCCGGGCCACCGCCGGGTACGTGGTCGCCCCGTCCGCCCGCGGCCACGGCTACGCGGCCGACGCGCTCGCCGCGCTGACGGCGTTCGCCGCGACCGTGCCGGGGCTTCATCGCGTGGCGCTGTTCATCGAGCCGTGGAACGCGGCGTCGATCCGCACCGCGGAACGCGCCGGCTACGAGCGCGAGGGGCTGCTGCGCAGCTACGTGACCATCGGCGATCAGCGCTGCGACATGCTCGTCTACGCCATGGTTCTCCCCAGCGACGGAAGCGGCCACCCGTGACGAATGTCACGGCCGTCCGATGGCCGGGGTGAGCACCCCCACGGCCACCACCCTGAGCGACGAGCGCTCGACGTGCTGCGGGCCGATGCGCGGGGAGAGACGGTCGCCGAGATCGCCTCCGCGCTGCTCCTCCCGGCCAGGACCGTGCGCAATCACGTGTCGTCGGTGCTCGGCAAGGTCGGTTTCGCCAGCCGCCAGCAGGCGACGACTCACGCGCGGGAGTGGGGGTGGATCTGAGGCGCGGTCAGTCGACGACCGCGGCGATCGCCTCGATCTCGACCAGCTGGTCGTCGTAGCCGAGGACGGTGACGCCCATCAGCGTGCTCGGCACATCGTGGTCGCCGAAGGCGTCGCGCACGACCTCCCACGCGGCGACGAGGTCGGCCTGGCGAGTGGATGCCACGAGCACGCGCGTGCTGATCACGTCGGTGATCTCCGCGCCCGCCGCCCGGAGGGCGCCCGTCATCGTTTCGACGCACTTCGCGGCCTGCGCCGCGTAGTCGCCGACCCCGGCGGTCGATCCGTCATCGTTCAAGGGGCATGAGCCGGCCAGGAAGATCAGGCGGGCGTTCGACGGGGCGGTGGCGGCATACGCGTACTCCGCGGCATCGGACAGGGCGGAGGCGCGGATAAGCGTGACCGCAGACGGCATGAGCAGCTCCGGAGGGGCGGATGTCGGGGGGTCTTCGACAGACTAGGGGTACCTCGGCCCACAGGTCCGGCATCCGGCTGGCGCCGGCATCCATCCCCTCCGTTCGGAGGGGCAAGGGTCGGGGGTCTTCGGCCCCGTCTAGTAGGGTTGTCCACTGGTGAAGATCTCTTGATATCGAGAGAGTTCGCCTCCTCCCACCACCGATCGCCCAGCGAAGGATTGTCCGTGGATCTCTACGAGTACCAGGCACGTGATCTGTTCGAGAAGTACGAGGTGCCGGTGCTCGCCGGCATCATCGCCGACACCCCTGAGGAGGCGAAGGCGGCCGCAGAGAAGCTCGGTGGAGTCGTCGTCGTCAAGGCTCAGGTCAAGACCGGAGGCCGCGGCAAGGCCGGCGGCGTGAAGGTCGCCAAGACCCCCGACGAGGCGTTCGAGGCGGCGCAGGCCATCCTCGGTCTCGACATCAAGGGCCACGTCGTCAAGCGCGTCATGGTCGCCGCCGGCGCTCGCATCGCCAAGGAGTTCTACTTCTCGGTGCTGCTCGACCGCGCCAACCGCTCCTACCTCTCGCTCTCGAGCGTCGAGGGCGGCATGGAGATCGAGGAGCTCGCCGTCGAGCGTCCCGAGGCGCTCGCGCGCGTCGAGGTCGACCCGCTCGAGGGCATCACGCCCGAGAAGGCGCTCGAGATCGCCAAGGCCGCGAAGTTCGACGACGAGCTGGCCCCCAAGGTCGCCGACGTGTTCGTCAAGCTCTACAACGTCTACAAGGGCGAGGACGCCACGCTCGTCGAGGTGAACCCCCTCATCCAGTCCGAGGACGGCGACATCATCGCCCTCGACGGCAAGGTCTCGCTCGACGAGAACGCCGGCTTCCGTCACCCCGAGCACGAAGAGCTCGAAGACAAGGATGCCGCCGACCCCCTCGAGGCCAAGGCCAAGCAGCACGACCTCAACTACGTCAAGCTCGACGGCCAGGTCGGCATCATCGGCAACGGCGCGGGTCTGGTCATGTCCACCCTCGACGTCGTGGCGTACGCCGGTGAGAACCACGGCGGTGTGAAGCCCGCCAACTTCCTCGACATCGGCGGCGGCGCCTCGGCCACGGTCATGGCCGCCGGCCTCGACGTCATCCTCGGCGACGAGCAGGTCAAGAGCGTGTTCGTCAACGTCTTCGGCGGCATCACCTCGTGCGTCGCCGTGGCCGAGGGCATCGTGAAGGCCCTCGAGATCCTCGGCGACACGGCGACCAAGCCGCTCGTCGTGCGCCTCGACGGCAACCAGGTCGAAGAGGGCCGCGAGATCCTCGCCGCCGCCAACCACCCGCTCGTCACCCTCGCCGCCGGTATGGACGAGGGCGCCGACAAGGCCGCCGAACTGGCCAACGCGTAACCCTTCGACAAGCTCAGGGACCGGAAACAGAGAACATGTCTATCTACCTCAATAAGGACTCCAAGGTCATCGTCCAGGGCATCACCGGCGGCGAGGGCACCAAGCACACCGCTCTCATGCTCAAGGCCGGCACCCAGGTCGTGGGCGGCGTGAACGCCCGCAAGGCTGGCACCACCGTGTCGCACAAGGACGCGTCGGGAGGCGACGTCGAGCTCCCCGTCTTCGCGTCGGTCGAAGAGGCCATCCGCGAGACCGGCGCCGACGTGTCGATCGCGTTCGTGCCCCCGGCCTTCACGAAGGACGCGATGGTCGAGGCCATCGACGCCGAGATCCCCCTCCTCGTCGTGATCACCGAGGGCGTGCCCGTCGGCGACACCGCCGAGGCGTGGGCCTACGCGAAGTCGAAGGGCGAGAAGACCCGCATCATCGGCCCGAACTGCCCCGGCATCATCACGCCCGGTGAGGCCCTCGTGGGCATCACCCCCGCGAACATCACCGGCAAGGGCCCCATCGGCCTCGTGTCGAAGTCGGGCACCCTGACCTACCAGATGATGTTCGAGCTGCGCGACCTCGGCTTCTCGACCGCCATCGGCATCGGCGGCGACCCGGTCATCGGCACGACGCACATCGACGCCCTCGCGGCGTTCGAGGCCGACCCCGAGACCAAGGCCATCGTCATGATCGGCGAGATCGGTGGTGACGCCGAAGAGCGCGCCGCCGCCTTCATCGCCGAGAACGTCACGAAGCCCGTCGTCGGTTACGTCGCCGGCTTCACCGCCCCCGAGGGCAAGACCATGGGCCACGCCGGTGCCATCGTCTCCGGCTCGGCCGGTACCGCCCAGGCGAAGAAGGAGGCCCTCGAGGCCGCCGGCGTCAAGGTCGGCAAGACGCCGTCCGAGACCGCCGCCCTGATGCGCGAGATCATCGAAGCGCTCTGACGTTTCGTTTCTGAGGGCCCGGATGCCATGGCATCCGGGCCCTTTCGCGTTCCCGGCGGCGCGGTTCACGGCCCGAGATCACACGATCGGTCCGAGGTCACACGATGTCGCGCCGGCGGAGCGTGTGGCCTCGCGCGGACCGTGTGGTGTCGGCTCTGCGCGGCGGTGAAGCCGCGGGCGCGACGGAACAGGGCCCGGATGCCATGGCATCCGGGCCCCGAAACGGGCTGGGCTCAGCCGATCAGCGCCTCGACCGGACCGCGGGCGAAGAAGATCACGAAGCCGGCGGCGACGATCCACAGCAGGGGGCTCACGCGGCGGGCGCGGCCGGACAGGGCCTGGATCAGCACCCAGCTGACGAAGCCCGCGCCGATGCCGTTCGCGATCGAGTAGGTGAGGGGCATCACGGTCACGGTGAGGAACACCGGGATGAGCACCGACAGGTCGCTGAGGTCGATGTGGCGGATCTGCGCCATCATCAGCGCGCCGACGATCACGAGCGCGGCCGCGGCGATCTCGGTGGGCACGATGCTCGTCAGCGGCGTGAAGAACATCGCCAGCAGGAACAGTGCGCCGGTGACGACGTTCGCGAGACCCGTGCGGGCGCCCTCGCCGATGCCGGAGCCCGACTCGATGAAGACGGTGTTCGACGACGACGAGGTCGCGCCACCCGCGACGGCGCCGATGCCCTCGATCACCAGCGCCGAGCGCAGGCGCGGGAACGTGCCGTCCGGCGCGGCGAGGCCGGCCTCACGCGAGAGGCCGGTCATCGTGCCCATCGCATCGAAGAAGTTGGTGAACACCAGGGTGAAGACGAGCATGAGGGCGGCGAGCACGCCGATGCGACCGAACGAACCGGCCAGATCGACCTGGCCGACGAGCGACAGGTCGGGCAGGCTCACCCACTGCGCGGGCAGCGTCGGCACGCTGAGGCCCCAGCCGCCGGCATTGCCGTCGGCCTTGGCGCCCAGGCCCGCGACCGCCTCGACGATCACCGCGATGACGGTGCCGGAGAGCAGACCGATCAGCAGAGCCGCCTTGACCTTGCGCACCAGCAGCACGGCGGTGATGACCAGGGTCAGCACGAAGAGGGCCGTGGGGATCGTCGCGATCGAGCCGCCGACGCCGAGACCGACCGGGGGAGAGTTCAGCCCCGTCGAGGTGACCAGGCCGCTGTCGACGAAACCGATGAACGCGATGAACAGGCCGATACCGACGGTGATCGCGGTCTTGAGGGCGAGCGGGACCGCTTCGAAGATCATGCGGCGAAGTCCCGTCACCGCGAGCAGCACGATGATGATGCCGTTGATGACGACCAGCCCCATGGCCTCGGGCCAGGTGACCTCGCCGACGATGCCGACGGCGAGGAACGAGTTGATGCCGAGACCCGCGGCGAACGCGAACGGCAGGCGCGTGACCAGGCCGAAGAGCATCGTCATCACGCCGGCGGTGAGCGCGGTCACCGCGGCGACCTGGGGGAAGCCGAGGGCGTTGCCCGAGACGTCGGGGGTCCCCGACAGGATGATCGGATTGAGGATGACGATGTAGGCCATCGTCACGAAGGTGACCACCCCGCCGCGGATCTCGGCGCCGACGGTCGAACCGCGGGCGGTGATCTCGAAGAACCTGTCGAAGGCGTTCTTCGGTTCGGGGACGGCCGTGGTCTCGGGAGCGGAAGCGCTCATGAAGGCTCCAGGAAAAAGGGGGGGGACTAGACCGGAGGGGAAGACGCCGCCGTATCGTGTGAGCTATGTCACTCTCAGGAGAGTATCTACCCAGCACCAGCGAATGGGCCCGCACCCAAGCGGAGACCTACGAAGCCACGGGGGGCCAGGAGTCCGCCGACATGCGGGGCGTACCCATCATCGTCCTCACCACCGTCGGTGCCAAAACGGGCGGCCTGCGCAAGACCGC
>CAJYJO010000002.1 GCA_913774845.1 uncultured Microbacterium sp.
GACCCGCTCGATAGGATGGGGTGTACCGCCGGAATCAGACGCGAGGAGCGCACATGCCCGGAATCGTGATCGTCGGCGTCCAGTGGGGCGACGAAGGCAAGGGCAAGGCCACCGACCTGCTCGGTGAGCGCACCGACTGGGTGGTGAAGTTCAACGGCGGCAACAACGCCGGGCACACCGTCGTCATCGGCGACGAGAAGTACGCGCTGCACCTGCTGCCCAGCGGCATCCTGTCGCCCGGCGTCAACGCGGTGATCGGCAACGGCGTGGTCGTCGACCTCGAGGTGCTCTTCTACGAGCTCGAGGCCCTCAACGCCCGCGGCCTCGACACCAGCCGCCTGAAGATCAGCGCGAACGCGCACATCATCACGCAGTACCACCGCACTCTCGACAAGGTCACGGAGCGCTTCCTCGGCAAGCGCATGATCGGCACGACCGGTCGCGGGATCGGCCCCGCCTACGCCGACAAGATCAACCGCGTCGGCATCCGCGTGCAAGACCTCTTCGACGAGAACATCCTGCGCCAGAAGGTCGAGGGTGCTCTCGACCAGAAGAACCACCTGCTGGTCAAGGTCTTCAACCGTCGCGCGATCACCGTCGACGAGATCGTCGACGACCTGCTGTCCTACGCCGAGCGCGTGCGTCCGATGGTCGCCGACACCTCGCTCCTGCTCAACGACGCCCTCGACGCCGGCGACGTCGTCGTCTTCGAGGGCGGCCAGGCGACCATGCTCGACGTCGACCACGGCACCTACCCGTTCGTCACCTCGTCGTCGGCGACCGCCGGCGGCGCCGCGACCGGCGCGGGCGTCGGCCCCAACCGTCTCGACCGGATCGTCGGCATCGTCAAGGCGTACACGACCCGTGTCGGTTCGGGGCCCTTCCCCACCGAGCTCTTCGACGAGAAGGGCGACTGGCTGCGCTCGCGCGGCTTCGAGTTCGGCACCACCACGGGCCGTCCGCGCCGCGTCGGCTGGTACGACGCCCCCATCACCCGCTACGCGACGCGCGTCAACGGCATCACCGACCTCGTGCTGACCAAGCTCGACATCCTCGGCGGTCTCGAGCAGATCCCCGTGTGCGTCGCGTACGACGTCGACGGTGAGCGGTTCGACGAGTTGCCCATCAATCAGACGGACTTCCACCATGCGAAGCCGATCCTCGAGTACCTGCCGGGGTGGAGCGAAGACATCTCCACCGCCCGCACCTTCGACGACCTGCCGCAGACGGCACAGGACTACGTGCTGGCGCTCGAGAAGATGAGCGGCACGCGCATCTCGGTCATCGGCGTGGGGCCCGCCCGCGACCAGGTGATCGTGCGCCACGACCTGATCGGCTGACGTGCGGTTCTGGGTCGGCGCCTACGCGCCCGACACCGGCGCAGCGGAGGGCATCGGCATCCTCCAAGCCGGTGAGACCGACGCCCCCGGCGCGAGCGGCCCGCTCGGCATGGTCGCGACGGCGGCGCCGGCTCCCGGCTCGCCGTCGTGGATCGCCGCGCACCCGACCCACGACGTGATCTACGCGGCGCTCGAGTTCGACGGCACGGTGCAGGCCTACCGCCGCACCGGCGACACGCGGCTGGCACCGCTCGGTGCGCCCGTCGCCGCGGGAGAGGCGGTCTGCCACGTCGCCGTCGCCCCCGACGCCTCGCACCTGCTCGCCAGCTGCTGGGGCGACGGGCGGGTCGTACGCATCGACCTGGATGCCGCGGGCCGACCGTCGAACCCGATGATCGCCCCCGAAGCCCGCGATCCCTACGGCCCCTCGTCGTCCGAGGGCGCCGTGTCCACCGGCGCGAAGGTGTCGGGCGCCGTCGTCCCCGATCTCGCGGCGGCCGCGCGGGCGCTGCGCGAGGCGGCGGGCGCCGAGTTCGGCCACCTCGTCCCGGCGTACGACGACGTCCCCGAGACCGACGCCGAGTCGGAGGAGGCCGCCGCCGGTGCTCGCGTCTCGCGCGCGCACCAGGCGATCTACCTGCCCGGCGGTCTCGTCGCGACGACCGACATGGGGCTCGACCTCGTGCGCATCTGGCGGGTGAACGGGGCGGGCCTGCGGTCGCTCCAGGACGTGGTGCTCCCGAGGGGCAGCGGGCCGCGCCACGGGCTCTGGCATCCGTCCGGCCACCTCTACGTCGTCACCGAACTGAGCTGCGAGGTCTTCGTGCTCGCACCCGATCGCGAGGGACGGTGGCACGTGATCTCCGGGGAGCCGTTGCTCGGCACGCTCGAGACCGACACGGCCGCCGAGCTGTGCACCGACCGCCACAGCGCGACGCTGTACGCGGGCGTGCGCGGCAGCGACACCGTGGCCGTGCTCTCGGTGCGCGGCTCCGGCGAATCGCTGCAGCTCACGGCGCTCGCCGAGACCGGCACGCACTGGCCGCGCCACCACGTCGTCTTCGACGACACGCTGCTCGTGGCGGGGCAGCTCGCGCACGAGATCGTGTCGCTCCCACTCGACCCGCGCACCGGCATCCCCGGTCGCGTCCGACACCGCACGGCGTCGCCGTCGCCGACGCGGCTGCTCCCGATGCGCTGAGCCCTACTTTTTGGCATCCTGTCGCGGGATGACGATCTGCTTGATGATGAGCAGCACCGAGGCGGTCACGGGGATCGCGACGAGCGCGCCGAGCAGGCCCAGGAGCGTGCCGCCGACCAGCGCTCCGATGACGACGAGGGCGCCGGGGATCGAGATGGTGCGGTTCATCACGCGCGGCGTCAGGAGATATGCCTCGATCTGCATGTAGACGAGGTAGACGATCGCGAAGATCAGTCCGGCGGTCGGGCTGACGATGAGGGTGAAGATCGTAGCGGTGGCCCAGAACAGCACCGAACCGACGAGCGGGATCAGCGTGATGCCGAAGGCCAATGCTGCGAGCAACGCCGCGAAAGGCTGACCGAGGATCGTCAGCACGATGAACGCGAAGACCGCGTTGCACAGCGCCAGCACGACCATTCCGGCGAGGTACCCGCCCACCGAGTCGGTGATCTGACCGGTCATGTCGGCCACGGTCTCGCGACTGCGTGCGGGGGTGAGGCGCACCAGCGAGTTCTTCATCTTCGGCAGGGATGCCAAGAAGTACAGGCTCAGGACGAGCACGATGATCGCACCCGAGATGAAGGTGCCGATGTCGATTCCGACCTGGAGCAGCCCGCCGCCGATCGCGGCGATGTTCGCGGGGTTGGTGACGAAGCCCTGCACCTCCTTCAGGACGTCGCCCAGGCTGTCGCCGAAGTTGGTCTCGACCCAGCGCACGGCCTCACTGTCGACCAGGTCGTTCACGAAGGTGGGGATGTCGCCGACGAACTGTTCGACCTGACGCACGACCGGAGGGATGAGCAACCAGAGGGATCCGGCGAGCACCACGGCGAGCCCGCCGAACACGATGACGATCGACCACGCGCGGGAGAGCCCGCGACGCACGAGGAAGCGAACGAGCGGGTCGAGGGCGAGAGCCACGAAGAGCGCGATCGCGATGTAGATGAGCACCGTCGACAGGTTCGACAGGGCGAGGCCGAGCAGGATCGCCGTCAAGCCGCCGAGGGTGAGGAAGAAGCCCGCCGCGTACGGGCGGGAGATGGCCGACCAGACGGGCTTGTCGCGCGAGGTGGGGGCGCCCGCCTCGGCACCTACGGCGGTGGGGTCGGGGCGCGTGGATCGGCTCATCCTCACACTGTAGGACTCCGTCTCCCCGAGCGATCGGGCCCCGTCGGGCGCGGTAGGGTCGGATCGATCTGGGAGGACACATGACCGACGCCGATCCCTCGACCATCCTGCAGGGGCTGCGCGGCAGCATCGACAACATCGACGCCGCGCTCATCTTCCTGCTCGCCGAGCGGTTCCGCTGCACGAAGCAGGTCGGCGTGCTCAAGGCGAAGCACGGGATGCCGGCTTCCGACCCGGCCCGCGAGGAGCAGCAGATCGCCCGGCTCGTGCAGCTGGCCGAGCAGGCCGATCTCGACCCGGTGTTCGCCGAGAAATGGTTCAACTTCGTCGTGGCCGAGGTCATCCGCCACCACCGTTCCGCCGCCGCGGAGGCACCCGCGGACTGACGTCCTCGGGTGGCGGCGCGCGGGCGGAACCGCACGCGGTGTCGAGCGCCGTTCGCTCGGCGACACGCCCGGGCTGACACGCGACGTGCCCTCCACGCTGACCCGCGGAGGAGGGAGCACACGCGCGCGCGTGTGCCACGCGGCATCCCGGAATGCAAGGCGTGAGGCGATTTGCCAGGCGATCCATCGCCGTGAAACGTTGGTGGAGGCCCGTTGACGGGCCGCCCACTCGACCAGTCCGCGGTCGCCGGTGCCGACTCGGGGGAGTCCGCGCCGCGAGCGTACGGTCGGCGGCCTGGGCGACGGATCCGATATCCGGCGTCGACGCGCTCCACCCCCGGAGAGCGCCGAGGGCTGCCACCCGGGCGTGACCGCTGCGGCCACCCGAGGCCGCCGAGGTGCACACAGTGACACATCCGCCTGCCCTCGCGGCGAAGAACCTGTTCAAGGTCTTCGGCCGCGCCCCCCAGGCCGCCGTCGACCGGCTCCGCTCCGGAGCCCGTCGAGACGAGATCGCCGACCACGGGACCGCCGCCGTCATCGACGCGAGCTTCGAGGTCCAGCCCGGCGAGATCTTCGTCATCATGGGGCTGTCCGGCTCCGGCAAGTCCACGATCATCCGCATGCTCAACGGCCTGCACGAGGCGACCGCCGGCACCGTCGAGGTGCAGGGCGACGCCCTCACCGGCGTCGGCGCGGCGCGCCTGCGCACCCTCCGCCGCGAGCGTCTGGCGATGGTGTTCCAGCACTTCGCGCTGCTCCCGCACCGCACCGTGGCCGCGAACGTCGCCTACCCGCTCGAGCTGCGCGGCGTCGGCAAGGCCGAGCGGCTCGCGAAGGCCGAGGAGATCCTCGCGCTCGTGGGCCTCGAGGGCTGGGGCGAGAAGCTGCCCTCCGCCCTCTCCGGAGGAATGCAGCAGCGCGTCGGCATCGCCCGCGCGCTCGCCGCCGACACCGACATCCTGCTGATGGACGAGGCGTTCAGCGCTCTCGACCCGCTGATCCGCCGCGAGATGCAGGAGCAGCTGCTCGACCTGCAGCGGACGCTGAAGAAGACCATCGTGTTCATCACCCACGACCTCAACGAGGCGATGTTCCTCGGCGACCGCATCGCGGTCATGCGCGACGGGCGCATCGTGCAGATCGGCACCCCCGAGGACATCCTCACCGACCCCGCGAACGACTACGTCGAGCAGTTCGTACAGGACGTCGACCGGGCACGGGTGCTGACCGCCGGCAACGTCATGGAGCGTCCGCGTCCGCGCGTCGACGCCTCCGCCGGCCCTCGCACCGCGCTGCGTCAGATGCGCGACGCCTACATGTCGGCCGTCTACGTCACCGACCGCGACCGCAGGCCGGTCGGCATCATCACCGATCGCGACGCGATGAAGCTCGTCCGCGCCGGCGAGAGCTCGTTGCGCAGCAAGCTCAAGCCCGTGCCGCAGAGCGTGCGCGAGGACGAGGTGCTGATGAACCTCTTCGTCCCCTCGGTCGAGTCGCCGCTGCCGCTGGCCGTGCTCGACGCCGAGGGCCGCCTGACCGGCGTGATCCCCCGCGTGACCCTGCTCGCCGCTCTCGGGCCCGGGCCGACCTCGACCGAGGAGTTGACCGTGCTTCCGCAGCCTCTGCCGTCGGCCGAGATCGACGCCGTGCTCGAGGGCACGCCCGTGGCGGATGCCGTCGGCCCCGACGCCCGCGAGAGCGAGGCGGTGCGCTGATGGACGGTTTCCGTATCCCCGTCGGCGCGTGGGTCGACAGCGCCGTGGACTGGGTCCGCGACAACCTCTCGGGCTTCTTCGACGTCGTCTCCGTGGTCGTGCGATTCCTCGTGGGCGGGCTGAGCGACGTGCTCCTGTCGGCGCCCATCATCGCCGTGATCGTCGTCGCGGCGCTGCTCGCCTGGCTGCTGCGCTCGTGGAGGCTCGCGCTCGGCACGGCCATCGGTTTCGCCCTGATCCTCGCGATGGGCCAATGGGTCACCGCGATGCAGACGCTGGCCCTCGTGCTGGTGGCGACCGTCGTGGCCGTGGCGATCGCGGTGCCCCTCGGCATCTGGTCGGCGCGCAACGCCACCGTGCGCGCGGTCCTGAAGCCGATCCTCGACTTCATGCAGACGATGCCGGCGTTCGTCTACCTGATCCCGGCGATCACGTTCTTCAGCATCGGCGTGGTGCCCGGCGTCGTCTCGACCGTGATCTTCGCCCTGCCCCCCGGCGTGCGCCTGACCGAGCTCGGCATCCGCGGGGTCGACTCCGAGACGGTGGAGGCCGGACACGCGTTCGGCGCGACCCCCGGGCAGATCCTCCGCGGCATCCAGCTGCCGCTGGCGATGCCCACGATCATGGCGGGCGTCAACCAGGTCATCATGCTGGCGCTGTCGATGGCGGTCGTCGCGGGCATCGTCGGGGCCGACGGCCTCGGCAAGGAGGTCGTGCAGTCGATCTCCACCGTCAACCTGCCCAAGGGCGTCGAGGCCGGCCTCAGCGTTGTCATCCTCGCGGTCTACCTCGACCGGCTCACCGCCGCCCTCGGCAACCGCGCCGACAACCGCGGGTCGCTGCTGGGCGTGATCGCCCGTCGTCGCGCCGCGCGCTCCGCGCCCACCGTGGCGGCCGGCCCCGCCGCGGCCCCGCGCGTCGACACGTCTTCGTCGGATGCTGAGCGCGAGAAGGCCTCGCCGCGTCGAGCGCCGGTCTCGACGGGGCACTGAGTCCCGGCATCCCTCCCTCCTCCTCCGCGTGAGGGGTCGCTTTCCGTCGCTTCGGCGTGCGCCAGGCGACAGGAGAAGACCCCTCACGCGGGAAGGCACCACGGAATCACATACGAAAAGGAAGAGAACACAGCAATGAACACGCGACACCTCACCTCCGCCCTCGCCCTCGGCGCGGCGGGAACCCTGCTGCTCGCCGGCTGCGCGAGCGGCAACATGGCGGAAGGCGGCTCCGGCGACGGCGGCGAGAAGGGCACGATCACGCTCGGCTTCCTGCCCTCGTGGACCGACGGCCTCAGCACCGCGTACCTGCTCGAGGACCAGCTCGGCAAGCTCGGCTACAACGTCGAGATGCAGACCCTCACCGAGGCGGGCCCGCTGTACACCGGTCTCGCGCAGGGCGACGTCGACATCTACCCCTCGGCCTGGCCCGAGCTGACGCACAAGTCGTACATGGACCGCTACGGCGACCAGATCGACGACCTCGGCGCGTACTACGACAACGCCAAGCTCACGATCGCGGTGCCGAGCTACGTCGACATCGACTCGATCGACCAGCTCCAGGCGAACGCCGCGCGCTTCGACGGCAAGATCTACGGCATCGAGCCGGGGGCGGGTCTGACCACGCAGACGCAGGAGGTCGCGATGCCCGGTTACGGCCTGGACGGCCTCGAGCTCGTCACGTCCTCGACTGCGGCGATGCTCACCGAGCTCGACAACGCCATCGCGGCGCAGAAGGACATCGCGGTCACCCTGTGGCGACCGTTCTGGGCGAACGACGCATACGACGTCAAGGACCTCGCAGACCCGCAGGGCCTGATGGGCGACCCCGAGGCGCTGCACTTCCTTGGCACCTCCGGCTTCGCCGAGAAGTACCCGGATGCCGCCGAGCTCATCGCCGGGATCCAGCTGGACGACGAGCAGTACGGCGCGCTCGAAGACCTCGTGGTCAACGAGTACGGAGAGGGCCGCGAGGCCGAGGCCGTGGACGCCTGGCTCGAGAAGAACCCCTCGGCGTTCTCGACGCAGCGCGACTGACGCCCCGCTCGATGATGCCCCCTTCGCCTCGAGGCGGAGGGGGCATCATCGTGTCAGGCGATCGCGTGCGCGCCCGTGAACCGCGTGATGAAGCCCGGGTGATCAGCGGGCATCGCCAGCACGGAGTCGGGCGTGCGGCCGGCGAGCTGGGGGAAGCCGGAGTCGGCGACCAGGTCGTCGTCGAGCGCATCGAGCTCCGCGCTCACGAGCGGCCATGGCTCGTGCGCGTTCGCCGCCCAGATCGTGCGACCGAGGTGCCGCTCGTGGAAGCCCCACCGCGCGGTGAGGAAGCGCGACAGCGGGGTGTCGACCGTCTCGGTGCCGAGGGTGGCCCGCACGCGCGTTCCCGGATGCCGACCCCCGTGGCGCCGCGACCGGTACTCGATGCGCGCACCGTCGGTGCGCACGCCTGCGCGCGCCCACCGGTAGGGCAGGCCGAACAGCGCCTGGGCCGCGAGCACCGGCGCGAGATGCTCGGCCTCGAGCGTGCGGAACACCACGCCCCGGCGCCCCTCCTCGTCGATCGCGTACGTGCGGACGTTGATCTCGGTGAACGTCCCGACGAACGGCACCGGTGGCAGCGGCAGGAAGCGGAACTCGCTGAGCACGAACGGCACCAGGCCCACCCACGCCGAGCCGTCGTGCACGTCGGGTCGCGTCCCGGGCGGCAGCAGCGGCGCGACATCGGCGGGGTCCACCCGCCAGTGGACGAAGACCGCGCGGTTCCACCGCTGCGCGATGACGGCGCGTCCGGGCAGGTCGGGGGCGTGGCGCTCGGTGATCACCGGGTCATTCTGACCCCGACGCCGTAGCGCGGGGGGAGACTGGACAGATGACCCCGTCGTCTGGTGCGGATCCCCGGCTCGTGGCATCCATTCGCGAACTCCTCGCGGCCCGTGATGCCGGCAAGACGATCTGCCCGTCCGAGGCCGCCCGAGCCGTCGGGGGCGACGAGTGGCGCGACCTCATGCAGCCGGCGCGCGACGCGGCCCACGAGCTGGTCGAGCGCGGCGAGGTCGACGTGACCCAGAAGGGCGAGGTGGTCGACGTGACCACCGCGCGGGGGCCCGTGCGTATCCGGCGCCGGCCCTGACCCCGGTCAGACGGCGGGATCGGGCGGGGTCGGCGAGGAACGCGGCCCGGGCAGCTCGAGGGCGACCTTCTTCTCGAGCTCGTCGACCGCTTCGTCGCTGAGCCAGATCAGACCGTCGAGCTCTTCACGCACGCGGCGGTAGGCGAGCTGCCGTTCGTTGGGCGTCGCGGCCTGATCCGTGGCGACGGTGAGCAGTTGCTTGGCGGTGTCGAGGCGCTTGCGCTCGTCGGGCGAGAAGGCGGCGTCCTTGACGCGGCGCGCGTCCCGCTCGGCGACCTCGAAGGCCACCTCGTAGTCGGTGACCGCGTCGCGGTACTCGCGTAGGCGGTCGGCCGGGAGCGTCTCGTCCGGGCGGGGACGCAGGTTGTCGGCGACCTTCTTCGCGCGCAGAAAGGCCGCGGTCAGGGGCTGACGGCCGTCGCTCATCGCCGGGTACGTGATCAGCTTCGTCGCGTCGAGTTCGTAGTCGAGCCAGCGGTGCGTGACCTCGTCGTGCGCCTGCTCGGCGCGTTGCTGCGCGTCGCCCGCCTCGACGGCCCGCGGTGCCTCCGCGGCGGAGGGTGAGCCGCCCTGCGCGGCCAGCAGCTCGAGCTGTTCCTTGTGACGGCGGCGCGCGGTGACCTCACGGTGCTTCACGCGGGCGTTGATCGCGCCCATCGTCATCCCGAAGAGGGGGAAGACGAGCCACCAGTAGTGGCCGGCGAAGTTCCAGAAGTCCTGCACGGCGCCATGCTACGCGCTCGCGCGGCGGCCGATCAGGGGCGCGGCGGCTCGGGGCGATCCCGTGCGGGCGGCGGCCAGGGGGTGCGTCCTGGAGTCGGCGGGGTGGACTCCCGAGCACCCTTGGACGCGCGCTTCGCGGCGCGCTCGCTCCAGCTGCGCGCCGCCGCGCGACCCATCGACTCCATCGAGCGGGCGAGCGCCCGCTGGGCGGTCTCGGCGAGGTCGGATGCCACCCGACTCCACGCATCGCCCCCCTCGATGCCCGGTGGTGGACCGCCCCGGGCCGCGCGCTCGGCCCGATCGAAGGCGTGGGCGGTGCGCCGCACCGCGTCGCGGTAGGCGAGGTAGTCGGCGGGCGCGAGGCGCGTCTGCACCGAGGCGGGACGCACCCACTGCGCCCGCTCGTGCGCCCGCAGGAAGTCGGCCAGCAGAGGGGAGCGCGAGTCGCTCATCGCCGGGTACTCGATCGCCAGGGCGGGGTCGGTCTCGTAGGCCATCCATCGCGCGAGGATCGCGTCGTGCTCGGCGAGCAGACGAGCGACCGGCAGGGGCGCGCTGCCGGTGCGGATCGCGGGCAGCATCGCCTTGGCGGCCTTGAGCCCGGCTCGACGCGCACGCACCTCGGCGACGGCGGCCCGCAGATCGCGTTGCGCGTCCACCAATCGTGTGCGCGCGGCGGCGACCGCGTCGCTCGAGACACGGGATGCCGCCCGCTCCGCCTGAGCGCGCACCACTTCGGCGTCGGCGACCTTGACGTCGGCCCGCCCGCGGGTGACGGCGTTGCGCGCCATGTGCAGGTCGAGGATGGCGGCATCGACCTCGAGGCGACGCGCGGCGCTCTTGCCCATCGGACGCGAAGCCCAGACGCGGACCGCGCGGTCACCCGTGGTCGTCACACCGGCCGGCAGCGCGCGTCGGCGGGAACGGCGCACGCCGACCCAGCCGACGGTGCCCGCACCGGCCGCTGCCGGGCCGATCCACCACCACTCGGCGAACAGGGCCAGGAGCGGTTCCACGCCCCCATGCTACGTCGGGGCTCCGACAGCGCGCTGGGCGTCGGGTCGGAATCCGCAGCGGCGATATCGATTCGCGACGCTGGCCCGAGGGCCTTGCCCGCCCGTTCGATTGCGAGGAGGCTGACCACGACGCGAAGGGGGAGGTCGCCATGAAGGTCATGCTCGTGATGTGGTCCGACGGGTCGTACGAGGGTGGTGACGCGGAGGAGGACTTCGCGGCGTGGATGCGCTACGAGGACTCGCTGCGCGCTGACGGGGTCATGCTCGACTCGGGGCGGTTCGCCGAGGTCGATGGGGCGCGCGCGGTGGTCACGGCGATCTCGAGAGCTCCGGATGCCGAGCCTCAGCCGTCACGTGCGTTGTCGGGGTACTACGTGCTCGAGGTCGACGATGCGGACGCGGCGACGGCGTATGCGCGACGGGCTCCGCTGTACGGCACCGTCGAGGTGCGCCCCCTCGTCGAGTACTGATCCGGGGCTGAGCGGCAGGCGCGCGCGCCTTTCGTCGTCAGCCGAGGATCAGCGAGATCACCGTGGCACCGCCGCCGGTGAGCACGAGGGCGGCGATCACCACCCACGCGGTGATCTTGACGCGCTTCTGACGTTTGTCGCTGAACACGGTCATGTCGTCGTCGTCATCGGTCATCGCGCGTCTCCTCTCGTCGGCGGGGGCGGTGGGTGGGGCCGGAGCCCGGGCCTCAGGCCACCGGCTCCGAGACGGTGGGACCGAAGACGGCGGGCAGCGTCTCGTTCGACAGGCGGCGCAGCTCGGCGACGGGGACCGTGAACACATCCTGGATCTCGAGGGATGCCTCGGTGCCCGGCTCGACGTCGGTGACGCCGATGCGCAGCACCGGGTACCCGCGCCCGTCGCACAGCCCGCGGAACTTCACGTCTTCTTCGCGGGGGACGCTGACCAGCACGCGACCGGTGGATTCGCTGAACAGGGCGGCGGTGGCATCCACGCCGTCGCGCTCCATGAGCTCGGTGAGCCAGACGCGCGCGCCGATGCCGAAGCGCATGACGCCCTCGGCGAGGGCCTGCGCGAGACCGCCCGACGACAGGTCGTGGGCGCTGGAGACGAGCGACTGCGAGCCCGCGGCCTGCAGCAGCTCGGCGAGCTTGCGCTCCTGCGCGAGATCGACCTTCGGCGGGCGGCCACCGAGGTGGTCGTGGATGGTCCCCGCCCACTGCGAACCGTCGAGCTCGTCGGCGGTGGTGCCGAGCAGGTAGAGGTTCTCACCGGCATCCTGCCAGCCGCTCGGGATGCGCGCGGCGACGTCGTCGATGATGCCCAGGACGCCCACCACCGGGGTCGGGTGGATCGGCTGGTCACCGGTCTGGTTGTAGAACGACACGTTGCCGCCCGTGACCGGGATGCCGAGCTCGAGGCAGCCGTCGCTCAGGCCCTCGACGGCCTGGCTGAACTGCCACATGACCTCGGGGTTCTCGGGGCTGCCGAAGTTGAGGCAGTCGGTGACGGCCGTGGGCACGGCACCCGTGACGGCGACGTTGCGGTACGCCTCGGCGAGGGCCAGCTTCGCACCGTTGTACGGGTCGAGCTGGTTGTACCGGCCGTTGCAGTCGGTCGCGATGGCGAAGCCGAGTCCGGTCTCTTCATCGACGCGGATCATGCCGGCGTCGTCGGGGAAGCTCAGCGCGGTGTTGCCCAGCACGTAGTAGTCGTACTGGTTCGTGATCCACGAGGTGTCGGCGAGGTTGGGGCTCGCGACGAGGGTCGTGAACTGCTCGCGGAGGATGTCGGCATCCGTCGCCCGGGGCAGCTTCGCGGCGGAGTCGGCCTGGAGCGCGTCGATCCACGTCGGGTGGGCGACCGGACGCTCGTAGACGGGGCCGTCGACCGCGACGGTCGAGGGGTCGACGTCGACGATGCGCTCGCCGTACCAGTCGATGACGAGGCGTCCGTCGCCCGTGACCTCGCCGAGGACGCTCGTCTCGACGTCCCACTTGCCGACGACGGCGAGGAACGCGTCGAGCTTCTCGGGCGCGACGATCGCCATCATGCGCTCCTGCGACTCCGACATGAGGATCTCTTCGGGCGTGAGCGACGGGTCGCGCAGCAGCACCTTCGACAGCTCGACCTTCATACCGCTGTCGCCGTTGGCGGCGAGCTCGCTCGTGGCGCACGAGATGCCCGCGGCGCCGAGGTCTTGGATGGCCTCGACGAGATCGTCGCGGTAGAGCTCGAGGCAGCACTCGATGAGCACCTTCTCGGCGAACGGGTCGCCCACCTGCACCGCGGGACGCTTGGTGGGTCCGCCGTCGGCGAAGGTGTCGGATGCCAGGATGCTCGCGCCGCCGATGCCGTCGCCGCCCGTGCGGGCGCCGAACAGCACGACCTTGTTGCCCACGCCCGTGGCGTTGGCGAGCTTGATGTCTTCGTGACGCATGACGCCGACCGCGAGGGCGTTGACGAGCGGGTTGCCCTGGTAGACGGCGTCGAACACCGTCTCGCCGCCGATGTTGGGCAGGCCGAGGCAATTGCCGTAGAACGAGATGCCGCTGGTGACGCCGTGCACGACGCGCGGGGTGTCGGGGTGGTCGATCGCGCCGAAGCGCAGCTGGTCCATGACCGCGACGGGGCGCGCGCCCATCGAGATGATGTCGCGCACGATGCCGCCGACCCCGGTGGCCGCGCCCTGGAAGGGCTCGATGTAGCTGGGGTGGTTGTGCGACTCGACCTTGAAGGTGACCGCCCAGCCCTCGCCCACGTCGACGACGCCGGCGTTCTGCCCCATGCCGACCATGAGACGCGTCTTCATCTCGTCGCTGACCTTCTGGCCGAACTGGCGCAGGTAGATCTTGCTCGACTTGTAGGAGCAGTGCTCGCTCCACATGACCGAGTACATCGCCAGCTCACCGCTGGTGGGGCGGCGGCCCAGGATCTCGCGGATCTTGGCGTACTCGTCGCTCTTGAGGCCCAGGGCGCCGTACGGCTGCTCCTTCTCGGGCGTGGCGATCGCGTTCTCGACCGTGTCGGCGAGGGCGGTACGGGCGGCGGGGTTCGGGGTGGTCACGCGGCTGAGCTCCAAGAATCGCAGGGGCCGGACGGGGGACAGTCTAGTTGGGTGGTCCGACATCGCCGGGGCCGTCGCGATCTGGGATGCCGACGCTCACGGAGCCCTCGAGCGGAGGCGGATCGAGGAAGCGGAATCGGATGCCACGGGCCTGGCCGTCCGAATCCGTTGCGGCGATCCGCGTCCGTTGCGCGCGCGGCGACCCGCGCCCGCTGCGCCGACCCGCGCCGACCCGGCCCCGGACCGCCCCGGCTCAGGCCGTCTTCGCGATGCGCACGCGGATGTCCTTCATCAGCGGCTGGTCGCTCTGGCGGCTGTAGTCGTCGGGGCCGAGCAGCACGTTCATCTCGGGGAAGTAGCCGGCGGCACTGCCGCGCGGGGTGTCGTACTCCAGCGCGCGGAACGCCGTGACACTGCGCACCGAGCCGTCGCGCGAGGTGGC
Organism: uncultured Microbacterium sp.; assembly: GCA_913774845.1. Classification (GTDB taxonomy): domain Bacteria; phylum Actinomycetota; class Actinomycetes; order Actinomycetales; family Microbacteriaceae; genus Microbacterium. The sequence goes on from CAJYJO010000002.1 coordinate 14,115, forward strand.
GACGATGTCGACGAGGTCGCCCTCGGCGATGCCGCGCTCCTTCATGTCGCGCCGGTTCATGAACACGAGCTCGCGGATGTTGCGCACGCCCCGGTAGCGATCGTCGGCCGAGTAGATCGTGGTGTTCCACTGGTCGTGCGAGCGCATCGTCTGCAGCACGAGCACGTCGGCCTCCTCGGGGATGACGTTGGGCAGCTCGGCATCCGAGAACTCCGCCTTGCCGGAGGGCGTACGGAAGTCGCGCTCGCGCGCCGGCTGGGGGATGCGGAAGCCGTAGTGCTGACGGACGAGCTCGTTGAAGCCCTCGAAGCCGGGCAGCACCTTCGCCATCGTGTCGCGGATGCGGTCGTAGTCGCCGACGTACCACTCCCACGGCGTGGCCGAGTCCGGCATGGTGGCGCGGGCGAGGCGCGCGATGATCTCGGGCTCGCTGAGCAGGTGGGGCGAGGCCGGCTTGCGGGAACCGAGCGAGAGCATGACGGAGCTCATGGCGTCCTCGGTCGAGATCGACTGGGGGCCGGACTCCTGCTCGTCGCGCTCGGTGCGACCGAGGCACGGCAGGATCAGCGCCTTCTTGCCGTGCGTGAGGTGGCTCCGGTTGAGCTTGGTACTCACGTGCGCGGTCAGCTCGCACCGGCTCATGCCCTCGGCGGTGAGCGCGGTGTCGGGAGCGGCGCGCACGAAGTTGCCGCCCATGCCGAGGAAGACCTTCAGGTCGCCGCGGTGCAGAGCCGCCACCGTGTGCACGGTGTCGAGGCCGGGCTCGCGGGGAGAGGTGATGCCGCACACCTCGTCGAGCTTCGCGAGCCACTCCTCGGTGGGCTTGTGGTTGATGCCGCAGGTGCGGTTGCCCTGCACGTTGCTGTGGCCGCGCACGGGCGAGGGGCCGGTGCCCTTGCGCCCGACGTTGCCGCGCAGCAGCAGCAGGTTGACGATCTCGCGCACGGTGTCGACGCCGTGCTGGTGCTGGCTCACGCCCAGGCACCAGCTGATGACGCAGGCCTTCGAGGCGAGGTAGACGTCGGCGGCCGCGCGGATCTCGGCCTCGGTGAGGCCCGCCTGCTCGACCAGCTCGTCCCAGGTCGTGGCCTCGACCAGCGCGCGGTAGGCGTCGAGTCCGGTCGTGTACCGGTCGAGGAACGCCTGGTCGAGGGCGGTCGGGTCGGTCTCGGACGCCTCGAAGACGACCTTGGCCATGCCGCGGATCAGCGCGAGGTCACCGCCCGGGCGTACCTGAAGGTTCATCGTGCTGGTCGGGGTCGAGTTGAAGGTCGCCATGTCGACGATCTCGTGCGGGACGATCGTGCGGGTGCCGGCGACCTCGCGCAGCGGGTTGACGTGCACGACCTGCGCGCCGCGGTCGATCGCCTCGGCGAGGCTCGTGAGCATGCGCGGGGCGTTCGAGGCGGCGTTCACGCCGAGCACGAAGAGGGCGTCGCAGGCCTCCCAGTCCTCGAGGTCGGCCGTGCCCTTGCCGGTGGCGAGGGATGCCGTGAGCCCGCGGCCCGAACCCTCGTGGCACATGTTCGAGCAGTCGGGGAGGTTGTTCGTCCCGAGCTCGCGCGCGAACAGCTGGTAGAGGAAGGACGCCTCGTTGCTCAGGCGACCCGAGGTGTAGAAGGCCGCCTGGTCGGGAGAGTCCAACGCCGTGAGCTCCCGGGCGATCAGGCGGAACGCGTCGTTCCACGAGATCGGCACGTAGTGGTCGGTGTCGGCGTCGTAGACCATGGGGCCGACCAGGCGACCGGCATCCTCCAGCTCGAAATCGCTCCACTGCGACAGCTCGGTCACCGAGTGCGCGGCGAAGAACTCCTTGCCGACGCGCTTGTGGGTCATCTCCCACGTGACGTGCTTGATGCCGTTCTCGCAGATGTCGAGGGTCACGCCCTTGTCGTCGGGCCACGCGCACCCGGGGCAGTCGAAACCGCTCTTCGGGTGGTTCATCGTGAACATCGCCTTGGTGCCGGCGACCGGTTGGCGCTGCTCGAGCAGCACCTTGCCGACGGTCAGAGCGGCACCCCACCCGGCGGCGGGGTGCTCGTAGGGGCCGGTGCTCGACCAGTCGCCGTCGACCTGTGGGCCGAGGCCTCCCTGGCGCGGCTCCTCGGTCATCAGTCCGAACGACTCACCCATGTTCACCCTCCGTGGATCGCGGCGCCGAGTCGGTGGCATCCACACACCGCGCGCCCGTGGTCAGCGTACGCTCGCGACCTCGTCGGCCGTGGGGGTTGTGGAGGGCGCCTCGATGCGATCCGCCCGTGTGTAGAGGTTCATGCTCGAACCGCGGACGAAGGCCGCGAGGGTCAGCCCCGCGCGCTCCGCGAGCTCGATCGCGAGCGACGAGGGCGCCGAGACGGCCGAGAGGATCGGGATGCCGGCCATCACCGCCTTCTGCACGAGCTCGAAGCTCACGCGTCCCGACACCTGCAGCACGGTGCCGCGCAGGGGGAGCCGGTCGTTCAGCAGGGCCCAGCCGACCACCTTGTCGACGGCGTTGTGGCGGCCGACGTCCTCGCGCGCCACGAGGAGCTCGCCGCTCGCGGCGTCGAAGAGCGCGGCGCCGTGCAGACCGCCGGTCTTGTCGAACGTCTTCTGCTGCTCGCGCAACCGGTCGGGGAAGCCGGCCACGTCCACAGCGGACACGTGGATGCCGTCGCCGGCGACGTCGTAGCTCGACACCTTTTCCACCGCCTCGATGGATGCCGTTCCGCACACGCCGCACGAACTCGTCGTGTAGAAGGAGCGCGCGATGTCGGGAGAGGGGAGAGCCACGCCCGCGGCGAGCGTGAGGTCGAGGACGTTGTAGGTGTTGCCGTCCGCGCCGCCGGTGCCGGGGCCGCCGCAGTGGATCGCACGGGCGAAGTGCTCACCGCGGCTGATCACGCCCTCCGACACCAGGAAACCGGCGGAGAGCTCGACGTCATGGCCCGGCGTCCGCATCGTCACGGCCAAGGGCGTGCCCACGACGCGGATCTCGAGCGGCTCCTCGACCGCGATGGCATCCGGTCTCTGCCGGACCGCGCCGTCGAGGGTGAGGCGGGTGACGCGGCGGTGGGCGGTGAGGCGACCCATGTCAGGACCGCGCACGACGAGAAGGCATGCGTCGAGCGTACGTCCGTTCCGTGCGGGGGTTCTCTCCACGGGCGGTTCGCATCGCATTCGAACGAATTCGAGATTCGGCGTGACGAATCCCCGGGTCCTCCCGTCTCAGTCATGTAGGCCAAAGAGCCCACCCCGGAGCTCCCGGGTCGTGACATGTGAAGGGAACCGACATGGCTGAGAACGCCCCCACCCCCGCTGCGCAGAACGTCCCGCAGGCCGCTTCGCGCGTGAACCGTCCCCTGGGCGCCCGCGGCGCCGAGACCCACACCGACGGCAAGACGACGATCGCCGACGGCGTCGTCGCCAAGGTCGCCGGCATCGCGGCCCGCGAGGTCACCGGCGTGTACGCCCTCGGTGGCGGCGGAGCCCGTGCGCTCGGCGCCATCCGTGACGCGATCAACGCCACCGACCTCACGCAGGGCGTGAAGGTCGAGGTCGGCGAGACGCAGGCCGCCGCCGACATCACGATCGTCGTGGAGTACGGCGCCCCGATCCAGGAGGTCGCCGATCAGGTCCGCGGCCGCGTCGCCGGTGCCATCCACCAGCTCGTGGGTCTCGAGGTCGTCGAGGTGAACGTGGACGTCAACGACGTGCACATCCCCGGCGACGACGACAACCACGACGACGACGAGAAGCGCGTCCGTTGAGCGCCACGACGAAGGGCGCTCTGGTCGGACTCGTTCTGGCCCTCAGCGCTCTGATCTTCGGTTTCTGGGGCTTCATCCTCGTCGCCCTGTTCATGGCGATCGGCGTGGTCGTCGCCCGGATCACCGCGGGTGAACTCGACTTCGGCAACATCGTCAACGCCTTTAAGGGTCGGAGCACATCGTGACCACCGTCACCGCTTCGCCCGGGGTCGGCAACCGCACCGCGGTTGCCGGCCCCGGCCTCCCCGCCGGCCACGTCAACATCGCCGACCGCGTGCTGCAGAAGACGGCCGAGCGGGCCGCCGCCGACGTCATCGGGGTGGATGCCAAGAGCGTCCGCGTCGAGATCGTCTCGGCCCGCGACACCGCCGTGGTGCGCGTGACGTCCCCGTTCCCCGTTCCCCGCCTCGACGACACCGCGGCCGTCCGCGCCGCCACCCCCGTCCTCGAGGCCGCGCGCAGCGCGCAGAGCGAGCTGCGATCGCGCCTCACCCGTCTGTTCGGCCGCGAGGTGTCGCGCGTCGACCTGACCGTCTCGGGCGCCTCCGCCCCCCAGCGAAAGCGAGTGCTGTGATGACCGACACCGTGCTCCGCACCGTCGTGCGCCGCGAGACCCACTCGCCGCGCACCGTGGCCATGCTCGTCGTGGTCGTGCTGCTGCTCCTCGTCCTGGCGTACGCTGCGGTCGAGATCATCCTGAACCTCACCGGTGCCCAGCCACTGCTCGTGGCCCCGGGTGAGGCGCTGAACGCCGTCGTCACCGCGCCCACCGCGCTCATGCCGGTGGCCTTCATCGTCGGCGGCGTCGTCCTCGCGATCCTGGGTCTGATCGTGCTCATCCTGGCGCTCAAGCCCGGGCGACTTTCCAAGCACGAGATGGCCTGGGGAGAGCGCGCCGTCGTCGTCGACAACGGCGTCGTGGCTTCCGCCCTGGCGCAGCACCTCAGCAACGAGTCCGGCATCGCCCGCGACGACATCGTCGTCGGCGTCGCCCACCGCTCGGTCGACGTGACCGTGCGGCCCCCGGTCGGCATCCCGGTCGACGAGGCGCAGCTGCGCCGCATCGTCGACGAAGAGGTGACCGCCTACAAGCTCACGCCCTCCGTCCGCACGCACCTGCGGGTGCAGCGCCCCGACACCAAGGAGTCCTGATGAATGCGACACGTCGCGGTCTGAACCGCTTCGTCCTCTTCCTGGTCGCCGTCGTGCTGCTGGCGGCGGGAGCCCTCGCCCTCGCCGTCGGTCTGCTCCCGGGCGGGACCGACACCTGGACCTCCGTCATGGGCGGATTCCAGGGGTGGCTCGAGTCACTGGGCCGTGAGTCCGCCGGTTGGGGCGCCGTCGCCGCCTTCGTGGTGCTGGCCGTCATCCTCATCGTGATCGCCTCGGCCGCCGTCCGTGGTCGTCGCCAGGCGCCGCTGCAATCCACCGGGAGCGCGAACGCCGAGGGACGCATCACCGTCACCGACGGCTTCGCCTCGGAGGCTCTCAAGAACGCGCTCGGCGAGCGCGACGAGATCCTCTCCTCGCGCATCAGCGCCGGTGAGGTCGGACACGAGTCGGTGCTGCACGTCGCGGTGACCCCGCGGCAGAACACCTCGCCCCGTCAGGTGGCCGAGCACGTCGACACGCTCGTGACCAACCTGGCCGCGCTCACCGGACAGAACCTGCGCGCGTACATCTCGATCCACTCGGGTCTGCGTGCCAAGCTCGCACGCGACAACACCCGCGTGCACTGACACCCCACGAGGAGACGTCATGACCAGCATCGATCCCCACATCGACCCGCCGGCACTCGACGCGGCGGCGGAACTGGCCGCCACGGCTGCGAGCTCGGTCGACGGCGTGCACGCCCTGGGCAGCCTGCTCGAGCGCGCGTCCGACTCCGTGCGCGAACGCGTCGGGCTCGCCAGCACGGTCCCCGGCGTCAAGATCGACACCGACCGCGCCGACTCGGTCGCCGCGACCGTGTCGCTCGTCGTCGACTACCCGCACAAGCTGCACCAGGTGTCCGACGCGGTGCGCGCTGCCGTCCGCTCGGCCCTCGAGCCGCTCGGTCGCGGCCGGATCGACGTGAACGTCATCGTGACGGGCGTCTTCGGGCCCTTCGACCGCGACGTCGTGGCGGAGGCGGAGGAGAAGGCGGATGCCGTTTCGGCCCGCGCCTCGGAGATCGTCGACGACGCGAAGGCTCGCGCCTCGGCGGCGGCCGGGGATGCCAAGGCCGCGGCGAAGGACGTGGCGGACCGTGCGTCGGCGGCTGCCGACGATGCGCGGGAGAAGTCGCGGGATCTCGCGGCCAGCGCCGCCGAGACCGTCGACGCCGCCGTCGCGAAGACGAAGGACGTCGCGGCGGGCGCTTCGGCGGCCGTCGAGGAGACGGTGCGTCAGGCGCGCGAGCGCGTGGTCGCCGCCGACGCGGAGTCCGACATCGATGCCGCGGATCGCGTCACCGAGGGCCTCGAGCCCGCGCCGGCGGAGGACCGCGGAGACGTGCGCGACGTCGTCGCCTCGGCCCTCGAGGATGCGGCGATCGACATCGCGATCGCCGCCGACGAGGTGCGCACAGACGACAAGACCCCCGCGGTCGACGACGTGCAGTCGGTCGTCGAGGACGAGCGCCCGCGTCCCTGATCCCGCCTCCCCAGCCCGAGGCCCCGCTCCGGCGGGGCCTTCGGCGTTCCTGCGGGGTGCCGGTCAGTGGCCGAACTCCCGAGGAACGGCCGCTCGACGCCGTCCGGGCCGGGTCGCGCACGCGTCGGCTCGCGTCAGCCCGCCGTCGCGTTGTCGTACGCGCGCTGCGCGGCCTGCTGCGCGTCGGCCAGGGCCTGCTCGGTCGTCTTGTCGCCCAGGAGCACGGCGGTGATGGCGTTGTTCAGCTCGTTCTGAATGTCCTGTCCCGCCGGCGACGAGCCGAACGACTTCCCGCTCTCGACCACGTCGTAGTACGTCGAGATCACCTGGTCGAAGCCGGCATCGCCGGTCGGCACCACGAACTGGTCGCGGATCATCTCGTCGGCCTCGGGCGAACCGGTGAACAGCCCGGTGTTGAGGCCGCCCTTGCTCTCGATGGTCGCGGCGCGCGCCGCTCCCGCCGCCATCCAGGCGTCCGTCGAGGTGAGCTCCGTCATCCACGCGCACGCCGCGGCGGGGTTCTTCGCCCCGGCGGGGATGACGAACGCGGTTCCCGAGGCGAGCGAGAACGGCTGGCCCTCGGCATCCCGGAACGGAACCGCCTGCAGCGAGATCTGGTCGCGGTAGGCACCGAGCACGTTCGGGTACCACTGGTTCGCCACCTGCGCCCCCACCTGGTTCTGCACGAACTGGTTGACGTCGCCGAAGGTGTCGAAGGAGTCGGTGAAGCTCTTCACCGCGGCGTACCCGCCCTGCGCGTCGGTGATCTGCTTCAGCGCGTCGATGCCCGCGGCGTTCGCGGGGTCGTCGAGCGTCGGAGCACCTCCCGCGTCCGTGAGCTGCCCGCCCATGCCGAGCACCCACAGCCCGCCCTGACCGGTGGCGACGGGGTCGAACCCGAGACGCGTCGGGGTGGAGCCGGAGGCCTGATAGATCTTGCCGATCGCGGCGAGCAGGCCGTCCATGTCGGACGTGTCGAACTGCTCGGGAGCGACCCCCGCCTCGTTCAGTACGTTCATGTTCAGCAGGATCGCCGGCGGCTGGTAGAACTGCGACACCGCGTAGACGGCATCCTGATAGGTGACGTCGTCGACGACGTTCTGGTACCACCGCTCCGTGGGGTTCACGTCCTTCGCCTCGAAGCATGCGTCGAGCGGCATGAGCAGTCCCTGGGCGGCATACGTCGTGACGTAGCGACGATCCATCTGCACGACGTCGGGCACGTCGCCGCCGGCGATGCGGGTCGTGAACTTCTGGGCGTCGAAGGCCGTGGCATCCAGGGTCACCTCCACATCGCCGAGCTGTTCGGCGGCGTAGTCGAGACGGGACTGACCGACGTCGTCGGCGTTCTCGAAGCCCCACGCGGCGAGGGCGCCGGTCGGGGTGGCCGAGAAATCGACGTCGGCGGCCTGTTCCTCGGCGCCTCCGCCGCTGCACGAGGTGAGCAGAGCGAGGGATGCCACGCCGGCGACGACACCGGCGAGTGAACGTGTGCGCATGATCGGGTCCTTTCGGGACGGGGGGAGGGGTCAGCCTTTGCGGCCCTGGGTGGCGACGCCTTCGACGAAGTACCGCTGGCCGAAGGCGAAGATGATGAGCATCGGGAGGGTCACCAGCAGCGAAGCGACCATCACGTACTGGTAGTCGCCCTGACCGCCGGCGCTGGGGCTGTACTTGGTCATCGCGTAGGCGATGCCGAGGGGGGCGGTGAACTCCTCGACGCTGCCCGCGTTCAGGTAGATCAGGGCGGCCTGCAGGTTGTTCCAGCTCGCCTGGAACTCGAACAGGAACACGATGATGAACGAGGGGATCGACAGCGGCATCGCGATGCGCCAGAACAGTCCCCAGGCGCTGCAGCCGTCGAGCCGGGCCGCTTCGAACAGCTCCCGCGGCACGCCGAGGAAGAACTGACGCTGCAGGAAGATGTAGAAGGCGCTGCCGAAGAGGTTCATGCCCCACAGCGGCACCCACGTGCCGAGCAGCCCGGTTTCCTTCCAGATCAGGTAGATCGGGATCATCGTCACCGCGCCCGGCAGCATCATCGTCGCGAGCACCAGGCCGAACAGCAGCCCGCGGCCCGGGAAGCGGAAGTACGCGAAGCCGAAGGCAACGACCGAGCTCATGACGGCGACGGTGGTCGCCGCGAGCAGCGCGATCGCGACGCTGTTGAACATCCAGCTCAGCAGAGGGAGCTGCGTCCACACCTCGGCGTAGTTGCCCGGCGTGAACGTCTTCGGGATGAGGGCGTTGTCGAACACCTCGCCGCGCGGTTTGAGGCTCGCCGCGAGCAGCCACGCGAAGGGGTAGAGGAACAGCAGCGCGAACAGCACCAGCACCGCCGCGAGGACGACCCGGCCGGCGAGCGTCTTCGGCTGTTTCAGTGCCCGGCGCCACCGGGGCGGCCGGGCGGCGGAGGCCGCGAGCTCGGGGCGGGCCTGGGCGACGCCCGGGGTCTGCAGGGTGTTCGTCATCAGCGGTCCCCCTCGTAGTAGACGAAGCGGTTGCCGAGCCGCACCTGCACCAGGGTGATGAGCAGGATGATCACGAACAGCAGCCACGCCATCGCGGCGGCGAATCCGAAGTTGAACTGCCGGAAAGCCTGCTGGAACAGGTAGATCGCGTAGAAGAGGGATGCTTCGGGCGAGGCGTTGCTCTGATCACGCCAGAACAGCAGGTAGGCCTGGTCGAACACCTGGAACGCGGCGATCGTCAGCACGATGACGTTGAAGAACATCGCGCCCGAGATCATCGGCAGCGTGATCGAGAAGAACCGGCGGATGGGTCCCGCGCCGTCGATCTGCGCGACCTCGTACAGGTCGACGGGCACGTTCTTGATCGCCGCGAGGAAGATGACCATGGTGCCGCTGACGGTCCACAGCGCCATGATGACGATGCTCGGCTTGACCCAGGCGGGATCGACCAGCCACTGCGGACCCTGGATGCCGATGGCCCCGAGCGCCTGATTGATCGCTCCCGAGTTGCCGTTGAGCAGGAGGAAGAACACCGCCGCGGTCGCCACGGCCGGAGTCATCTTGGGCAGGTAGTAGAGCGTCCGGAAGATCCCCGCGCCCCGGCCGACGCGGCTGAGCAGCAGCGCGAGGAACAAAGCGAAGGCGATCTCGAGCGGCACCGCCATGATCGCGTAGAACAGGGTGTTGCCGAGCGACACGGCCACGCGGGGATCCTCGAACAGCTGCGCGTAGTTCGTCGCGCCGACCGGACGAGCGGCACCCGTGGCGAGGTTGTAGCTCGAGAACGAGATGACGAGGCTGTAGATCATCGCCCCGGCTGTGAAGACGAGGAAGCCGATGATCCACGGCGAGATGAACAGGTACCCGGCGATCGCCTCGCGGCGGTTGTACTTGACCTTCTGTCGGCGTTTCCTCGGGGGGTCGGTCGTTGCCGGTGCGGGAGAGACGGTCACCGGAAGGACCGGTCGAGGGCGGTGGTCTCGATGCGCATCAGGGTCTCCTCTCGCGCGCTCCCTCGACATCGAGAAGCGCTTCGCCAGAGTCGAGAAGGGGGCAGAAGAGTTCCAGGGCGTTGCCAAGCGGTCGGGAACGTGGCATAAGCGCTTCTCCGCCGCGAGATCATCCGATCGGCACGAGAGCACACGCCGTTCGCGGCGCGGATCGCGTGATCTCGTGCGGATCGTGTGATCTCGGCGGGGATGCCCCCGGGTCAGCGCGCGTCGAGCGCGCGCAGGTAGCGCTGCGTCATCCGGGCCTGCACCACTCGGCTGATCGGCGCGCCGACGCGGGTGAACCACCGCCCCGGTGAGGAGAACGCGGCGATGTCGAAGACGACCTCGCCGGTCGGGAGCATCGTGAGCGTGAACCGCTCCTCCCCGCGTTCGGGGTGGCCCGGGAGCGTTCCGTAGGCGAAACCCGCCGTCGTCTCGGACCGTTCGACCCAGACGACCAGACACGGGATGCGAAAGCTCAGGATGCCGAGCCCCAGCCGCATCGTGACGCGCGAGCCCTCGCGCATCGGGGTGCTGGAGAGCTCGACGCGGGCGCCGGCCCGGCGCTGCACCTCGCCGGCGAGCAGCAGATCCGCGGCCCGCTCGAAGTGCTCGCGTCCGCGGCCGATCACGCGACGCGCGCGGACGTGGTGGTACCCCGGCGGCATCGGCCCGGCGGTCGCGCCGACCTCGTCGTACGTCAGGCCGTCCATGGCTTCACGGTAGCGGGCGGGAGGTCGGGGCGCCCCGGGTTGCGCGTCCGCGGGGAGGTCCGGGAGGGGGGCGGTGCGGGATGGGGCTGCGCGGTGCGGTGCGGGAGGGGGCGGCGCGGTGCGGGAGGGGGCGGCGGTGCGGGAGGGGGGCGGTGCGGGATGGGGCTGCGCGGTGCGGTGCGGGAGGGGGCGTCGCGGTGCGGGAGGGGGCGGCGGTGCGGGAGGGGGCTGCCGCGGTGCGGTTCGGGAGGGGTCGGGCGGTACGGGAGCGGAGGTGAATCGGGGAGGGGAGGATGCCGTGCCGGGTTCCGGTCCTCCGCAGGACGCTTCTCCTCCCGTGCAGCCGGTGCCCCGCGCGACGTGGCCGGGCCGGACCCGCGCCTACGCTGAGATCATGTCCGACTCCCGCGCGATCGACGTCGCCGAGCACCTCGCTGCGATCCTCGAGCGGGTCGTTCCGATCGACGCCGAGCAGCGCGACGTCGCCGCGGCGCGCGGCCGCGTGCTGCGGCATCCGGTCTTCGCCGCCGTCGACGTGCCGGGCTTCAACAGCTCCGCGATGGACGGCTTCGCGGTGCGCGACCTCGCCGAACCGGCGACGCTGCGCGTGATCGCCGATCTGCCCGCGGGCACCGAGCTGGACCCCCGAATGGATGCCGGCGACGCCGCCCGCATCATGACGGGGGCGCCCGTGCCGACCGACGCGACCGCCGTCGTCCCGTTCGAGGACACCGAGAGCGGGCTCGCCGGGGGGCTCGACCCGGTCGTGGTGCTCGCCGCACCGCGCCCCGGTGCCCACATCCGCCGTCGGGGTTCGGACGTCGAACGCGGCGCCCTCGTGGCGGAAGAGGGTGTACGTCTGACCGCCGCCCGGCTCGGTGCGATCGCCGCTGCGGGCGTGGGGAGCGTCTCCGTTTCGCGCGCGCCGCGCGTCGCGGTGGTGTCGACGGGTTCGGAGCTGCAGCCCGCGGGTGCCTCCCTCCGACACGGGCAGATCCCCGAGTCGAACAGCGTGCTTCTCGCCGGTCTCGCGGAGGAGGCGGGCGCCGAGGTCGTCCTGCGTAGGAGTGTCGGCGACGACGGAGACGGACCCCGGCAGGCGATCGTCGCCGCCGAATCCGCCGGTGCCGATGTCGTGGTGTTCTCGGGCGGTGTCAGTGCGGGCGCCTACGAGGTCGTGAAGAATACCCTCGGCGATCTCATGCGGTTCGACCGCGTGCGCATGCAGCCTGGGAAGCCGCAGGGGTTCGGGCGGAGTCCGGCGGGCACGCTGCTGTTCGGCCTGCCCGGCAATCCCGTGAGCGCCGCGGTGTCGTTCGAACTGTTCGTGCGCCCCGCCCTCCGTGTTCTCGAGGCCGACGCCGAGCCGGGACGTGAGACGCTGCGCGTCGCGCTCGCCGAAGGCCGCCGTGCTCGACCCGGGCGCGTGCAGTACGTGCCGGTACGCCTCGATCGCACCGATCCCGCCCGGTGGACGGCCGCGCCGACCGCGCACGGAACCCGGGGGCTCGGTGACGCTGACGGACTCGCGATCATCCCGCCGAGCGACCGCGATCTCGTCGCCGGAGACCCGGTCTCGGTCACCCGATGGTGAGCGTCGACGCGATCCTGCTCGCCGGCGGCCGCGCGTCCCGGGTGGGCGGCGCCGTGAAGCCGCTGTTCGAGGTGGGCGGCCGCACCCTGTTGCGCGCGGGAGTCGACGCGGTGCGATCCGCCGGCGCCCGACGGATCGTGGTCGCGGGTCCCGTCCTGGTCGACGACCTCGACGTCGGATGGGTGCGCGAGGACCCGCCCTTCGGTGGCCCGGTCGCCGCGATCGTCGCCGCCCTCGGTCATGTGGATGCCGACGAGATGTTCGTCCTCGCGTGCGACCTGCCCACGGCCGGCCCGGCGGTGGCGCTCCTGCCCCCGCACCTTCCCGAGGGCACGGACGGGGCGTGCCTCGACGACGGCCGACGCCAGTGGCTCATCGGGCGGTACCGCACGGCGGCGCTGCGGGCAGCGGCATCCGCTCTGCCCGACAGCGGGCGCGATGCCTCGATGCGCGCGCTGCTGGGCGGGCTGACCGTGGCCTCGGTGTCGGCGGATGCCGCGCTGACGCGCGATATCGACACGTGGGACGATCTCACGAGAGCTCGAGGAGGAATCATGACCGAATCCCGCACCCTGCCGCCCGAGGCGCTGAACGAGTGGAGCGCCACCCTGGCGCAGCGCTTCGGCCTGGCCGAGGGCGACATCCCCATCTCGCTCATCCTCGACCTGGCGCGCGACGTCGCGAACGGCGTCGCTCGTCCGGCCGCGCCGCTCAGCGCGTTCGTCGCGGGACTCGCCGCCGGTCGCGCCGGTGGCTCGCCCGCCGACACCGAAGCCGCGGTCGCGGCCGTCGTCGAGATGGCCCGCGGGTGGGAGCAGCGCTGAGCGGGTCATGCCCGATTGGCTGATCGTCGTGGCCGGCGTCGCCGGGGGCCTCGTGCTGATCTGGGTGGTGCTGATCGCGGTGCTCTGGTGGCAGCAACGACGCGCGGGAAACGACGTCGATTGGCGCTCGGTGCTGCGGCTCGCGCCCGACGTCGTCCGCCTGGTGCGCCGCCTGGCGGCCGACCCGGCCGTGCCGAGGTCGACCCGGTGGTGGCTCGTCGGCCTGCTGGCGTACCTTCTGTCGCCGATCGACCTCGTGCCCGACTTCCTCCCCGTTATCGGTTACGCCGACGACGCGATCGTGGTCGCGATCGCCCTGCGCTTCGCCATCCGTCATGCCGGGATGCCGGCCATCGAGCGCCACTGGCCGGGAACCCTGGAGGGGTTGCGGAGCGTGCTGGCCCTGGTCGGCGCTCGGCGCTGACACGCTACTCGAACACCCCCGACAGGACGACCGTGCGCGTCTGCGGGTCGATGGCCACCGTCGCGCGGTAGGTGCCGGACGAGAACAGATCATCGAAGGTCGGGCCGCCCTCGAAAGGGCCGCTCGGCAGCAGAGGGCTTTGCCCGGGCCTGCGGTCAATCTCGATCGATCGGACACACCACGAATTCTGGCGCGATCGCGGCGAAGCGGGAGTCGTTCGTCCACAGCTCGGTGCATCCGGCCCCTCGAGCCGCCGCGAGGTGAAGAGAGTCCGCCAGCTTCAGCCCGCGGTGGCGAGCGCGCAGCGACGATGCCCGGACGAAGTCGTCGGGCGAGATCGCGACGAGATCGAAGGCACTCGCCGCGGATTCTATGCGGGCGACGAGTGCCGCGTCGCCGCGGCGGAAGGGCATGACGAGGAGTTCGTGGATGACGAGCGGGCTGATGGCGAGCGGCGCATGCGCAGTAGACAGCGCAGTCCGGGCGTCGGCTCCGGTCGGCCCCTCATCTTCAAGGGCGTAGACGAGCAGGCAGGTATCGACATAGATCACTCGCCGTCCTCGCGCAGCTCCCGTAGCTCGGCCTCGATCTCGTAGGCGGGGCGGACAGTCCCGGCATCGAGCGGGTTCTCTTCGAGCCATCGGCCGAATGCGTTGAGCGGAGGGTTCGGCGCGTCTTGGATGGGCACGATGCGGGCGACGGGAACCCCGCGGCGGGCGATCGTCACTTCGACACCGGATTCGACGTCGGCGATGAGCTTCGACAGGTTGTTCCGCGCCTCCAAGACGTTGTACATCATGGCGCCATTCTAGCCAGGTACCTAGCCAGGAGGAAGGTCAGTCCCCCACGTACTCCCCGCGCGGGCGCAGCCGCATCGGCGGTTCGGCGTACTCCGCGGCGATGTGTGCGATCCACCCGGCGACGCGGCCGAGCACGAACACGGTGCTCGCGGCGTCCTCGGGCAGCCGGGCAGCCGACACCAGCCCCGCGAGCGCGAGATCGACGTTCGGACGCAGCCCCGTGCGATCGGCGACGACCGTGGACAGTCGGTGCACGGCATCCATCGTCCGTTCCCCGTCGGGCAGGGCGGCGAGAAGGGGGAACAGCGCGTCGGCGCGGTCGTCGATCCCGACGTAGAGCGGGTGACCGAAGCCCGGGATGCCGTTGCCCTCCTGCAGCGACTCGGTGAGCGCCCGTTCGGGCTCCTGTCCGCGGCGCACCCGCGTGAGCAAGCGGGCGGTGCGGGTCGCGGCCGAGATGTGCAGGGGGGAGTCGGCCGCCCCGAGCGCGGCGCTCACCGCGGCGTAGCCGTCGGCGCGTGCGGAGGCGGCCACGCGCGCGGCGAAGGTCGAGACCGCCAGGTCGTGGTCCATGAGCAGGACGAGGGCGGCGTTGACGGCACGGACGGTCGCGACGTCGGCGGGTCCTCCCCACGCGCCGACGAGGGAGCGGGCGAGATCGGCGTCGGCGTGGCCGCCGAGCGCGACGGGGAGGCCCGTGAGCAGCGTCCAACCGATCCGGTGCACGCTCGCCGTCGAGGCCTCGTAACGGATCGGATCGTCGGCGGCGAAGCCGGTCACCGCCGCACGCAGCCGGTCCATCGCTCCGGCGCTCAGGGGGAGCGCCTCGACCATCGCCCGCGCGCTGCCGATGGCGGGCGCGGGGGCATCGACGCGCTCCGCGTCCCACAGCCACGCCACGATGTCGGCGAACGGGCGGTCGATCAGGTCGCGGGCCCGGCGGCCCCGGTAGAGCAGCTCGTCGTCCTCGATGTCGGCGATGTCGGTGCGCACGACCCCGAGGGGCATGCCGGTCGTCGGGTGCGACGGCGTGCGAACGGCGACGCGACGGCGCCCGGCCGCGAACGCCTCGACCTCGAGAGCATCGAACGTCGAGCCGCGGGCGTCCCGCTCGCGCCGGAGGAGCCCGCGCGAGACGTAGGCGTAGACGGTCTCGGCTTTGACGCCGAGGCGCGCGGCCACCTGGGCGGCGGAGAGACGGGGAAGGGACGCGCTCATCTTGATCCGATCAACGTTGACGCTCGAATCGTCATGTTCGCACACTGAGCGCATGAGCGACCTGATCGATGTACCGCGCGGCCTGAACGGCGTCGTCGCGGCCGAGACGACCATCAGCGACGTCGACGGCGAAGCCGGCGTCTACCACTACCGCGGCTTCTCGGCGGTGGAGCTCGCGCGCTCGCGGTCGTTCGAGGACGTCTGGCATCTGCTGGTGGTGGGGGAGCTCCCGGATGCCACGACCCGGGCCGCCTTCGCCGCTCGTGTTCGCGCAGCCCAGGGCGAACCGGCATGGTGCGAGCTGATCGCCGCGGTGGCGGCGCGCACCGGCCAGCCGCTCGCGGTGCTCCGCGCGGTGTGGACGCTCGCGGCATCCGCCCGTTCCTCCGCCCCGCTGTACGACCTCGAGCCCGACGCGCGGCTCGACGAGGCGATCGCCTTCGCCGCCATCGCCCCGTTCGCTCTCGCTCCGGGGGCCTCGAGCGGACGCGGCATCGTGGTCGACTATCTCGAGCGTGTGACCGGGGCATTCCCCGGCGACGCCCACGTGCGGGCGCTGTCGGCCTATCTCGTGGCGGCGATGGACCACGGCTTCAACGCCTCGACCTTCACGGCCCGGGTCATCGCGTCGACGGGGGCCGACATGGCATCCTGTCTCACCGGTGCGCTCGGAGCGCTGACCGGTCCCCTTCACGGCGGAGCGCCCGCTCGCGCTCTCGACGGCCTCGATCGCGCGGGCGACGATCCCGCCTCCTGGATCGCGGCGGAGCTTGCCGCCGGACGCCGCCTCATGGGCTTCGGACACGCGGTGTACCGCACGGCCGACCCCCGCTCCGAACTGCTGCGCGAGGTCGCTCGCAGCCTTGGAGGTGCCCGCGTGACCCAGGCGCTGGCGTTCCAGGAGGAGGCCGAGCGTCAGCTGGCGGAGCGCCGACCCGAGCGGCCGCTGCACGCCAACGTCGAGTTCTACGCCGCCGTGGTGATGGAGCAGTGCGGCATCCCGCGGGCGATGTTCACCCCCACCTTCGCCCTCGCCCGCACGATCGGTTGGACCGCGCACGTGCTGGAGCAGGCCCGCGACCCGAAGATCATCCGGCCGTCAGCGCGGTACGTGGGGCCGGCCTACCGGGGGTGAGGCAACTGCCGACGGAGACGGGCGAGAGCTCGACCGCGGCTCTCGCCCGTCGTCCGCGTCAGTCTTCGCTGACGGAGCCCTCCGAGGGGCTGATGACGAACTCGCCGATCACCGTGATTCCGTCCTGGGCATACACGGCAACGGTCCGCTGCGGGTTCGCCGATCGAGATGCGGCGAGCGCCTCGTGCGGGTTCGCCGCCATATCGGCATCCAAGTCCTGCTTCAGCGCGTAGCCCTCGACCCCATTGCTTGCCAGGACGCGGATGAGTTCGGGCTCGTTCGCGGGGTCGGACACGGCCGCGGCGGATCCGTAGGTCTGCCCCGCCGCATTCAGGGGGAACTCCACGCTTGCGGGCGGCGTCACGACGTCGATCGCACCTGCGGCAACCGACGTTCCGGCGATGGATCCCACAGCGATTCCCGCGACGACGGCGGAAAGAGCGCCTGCCCCGAGGATGATCGTTCTCGTTTTCTTCATGACTGCCCCTACCCGATGGTCTGGTTGGTGGTGCGAGGAGCGGTCACGGTGGTGTAGCGCCCATTGGTCCAGTACTGCACGGCACCCTGCGAGTAGTACGAGCCCTTACCGCTGAAGGATGTCGTGCCGCCCCACCGGGCGCCGACATTGAGCGGCTGATTGCTGTACGACCAGGCGCTCTGGTTCACGAGCGCACCCGAGCTGTTAAACGCGCGCCCCATCCCGCCGACCTCGCCCGCGGCGCGGGTGGAGCTCGTCGGGCCGGCCTCGGACCGCGCCGTACCTGACTGACTGTTCGTCGTCACGATCGAGCGGTGCTCGATATTCGGACCGGCTTGGAAGGGCGAGGAGGCGGTGCCGGCAAACGCCGGCAGCGCGCCGGCCGTGAAAAGAGCGCCGGCAAGAGTTGCCGCCGCGCCGGCTTTCATCAACCGCTCGGAGATCTTCCTCGATCTCTTCATATCGTTCATCCCATCCGGGGGGCATATGCGGAACGAACCGAGGTCTCGGCCCGTTGTGAGACTCGCGCCTCGCCGCCAGTCTCCGAATAAGCATGTGCACATGTCAAGGATGAAACATTGCGGCGTGGGTTTCTCCCGACTCGGCGGATCGGGTCGGCCTGTGTCGCCACGTCGAGAAGGCGGGTTTTATGACTTCAAGCAAGAACTCATAAAAAAAGGGCGGGCAGTTATGAGATTCCGCTCGGAGCACGGTCCCGTCCAAAGGTCCGCGCAACGAGGTTCGAAGCCCCGCTCAGCCCAACAGCTCCAGCCCGCTGAAGAACCCGATCGAGATCGACAGCAGTCCCGCGGCCACGCCGGCGATGAATCCCGCCGCGGCGAGCTCGCGGGCCATGCGGGCGTTCAGACTCAGGATGCCGCACACGAACGACACCAGAGCCAGCACCCACATGCCGATCTGGATGTACGGCAGCCGGTCGAGCTCGGAGATGGCACTCGCCGTCGCGACGAACAGGTACCACGCGATGACGATCACGCCGGTGACGATCGCGATGATCGAGACCGCGCGCAGGTCGCCCTTCGGCGTGGGAGGCGCCGGCGGTTCCTCGCGCGGCGGCACGTCGATCGCCGGTTCCAGCGAATCGGGGAGATCGTCGTCAGCCATGCCCCGATCCTCCCAGGTCGGCGGGGAGATCGGCAGGGAGTTGCCCCGGAGCCGCGACCGCGTCCCCGCGCTGCGGCCTAGGCTCCTTCCGATGAGAACCATCGGAGTCGACCTCGCCGCCGGCGCGCCCGGCACGGCGCTCGCCGAGATCGTCTGGGCCGACGGCGGGGCACGCCTGACGCGGCTCGACGTGGGTGTGCAGGATGCCGACATCGTGGCATCCGTCACCTCCGGCGACGCGTGGCTCGGGGTCGACTGTCCGCTCGGCTGGCCCGACGCGTTCGTCGATTTCGTGGGGGCTCACCATGCGGAGCGCGAGCCCGCGCTCGGACCCGTCGAGGGGCATGCCGACTGGCGGCGGTCGCTCGTCTACCGCGTCACCGACCACGTCGTGAAGGAGCGGATCGGGCGCTGGCCGCTGAGCGTGTCGACCGACCGCCTCGGGGTGACGGCGTTGCGCGGTGCGGGCCTGCTCCGACGTCTCGTCGCCGCGGGGTTCCCCCTCGACCGCGCCGCGACGGAACGGCTGTTCGAGGTGTATCCCGGCGGCTCATTGCGGCTCTGGGGATTCGACACCACGGGGTATCGCGTGGATGCCACCCGCCGGGCGCTCCTGCTAGACGAGCTCTGCTCACGGGTGCCGTGGCTCGACCTCGGCGACTTCTCCGCCCGCGCCATCGCGAAGGCCGACGCCTTCGACGCGGTGATCGCGGCGCTGTCGACGCGGGCCGGGGCGCTCGGGCGGTTCGAGCGGCCCGGTGCCGACGCGATCGAGGTCGCGCGCCGGGAGGGATGGGTCGTCCTCCCGGAGGGGACGGTGGAGGGCCTCGCGGTGGAGGCCGCGGCGCTTTAGGCCCGGATCGAGATCTCGCGGGTGTCGAAGAGCCCGCGTCGCGCGCGCACCATCGTGAACCCCTCGCGACGCAACTCTGCCGCGGCATCCGCGGTCAGTCGGCGGCGGGGGACCTTCCGCCAGCCGCCGTCGAGTCGGTAGGCGTGGGTCACAGTGCGTTCGCTGGCCATACTGATGCTGTTCCTCCGGTGACGCGGGCGAGTCGAGGGGGATCCGGGGGTGGTGACCTGCGAAGCGGCCCCTGCCCGGGTGCCGCTTCGCACGAGCAGGATATTGCTGATTCGCCGCGCGCGCGACCTCCGCGGTTCTCGCGCCTCGCGACACACCCGCGGGCTCGAGGTGCAGGGCCCGGCTGGCCGCTTACCGCAGGCATGACATAGCGTAGATGGGCGGTTCGGGCAGTCGGCGGTTCCGTGGACGGCTTGCCTGCTTTCGAGCGGCGCCGCCTCGCCCCCGGATCGCAGCCGACGGCGACCTCCGCAAGGGGAGGTCGCCGTCGGTCTTCTCGGCGGATCGGCGCGCGCGGGATGTCGCGCGGGTCAGGCCGGGCGCATCTTCAGCGATTCGCGCGTTCTCAGCCCGAATCAGTGGATGCCGACGGAGCTTGTGCGGATCGCTGAGGTTGTGCGGCGGCGCGAGCCGGCGCGCTCAGGCCTGGCGCAGCCCCTCTTCGAGCGCGACCCAGGCGAGCATCGCGCACTTCACGCGCGCGGTGAACTTCGAGACCCCCGACAGGGCGGCGGCGTCGGCGAAGGTCTCCTCGTCGAGGGGGATCGTGCCGCGGGAGCGCAGTGACTCGCGGAACGCGGCGATCAGCGCTTCGGCGTCGGCACGCGGCATCCCCTCGTCTCCGCCGTCTTCCTGCAGCAGGGAGACGAGCATGGATGCCGAGGCCTGAGAGATCGAGCAGCCGGCGCCCTCCCACGTGACCGAGGTGATGCGGTCGCCCTCGACCGAGACGCGCAGCGTGATCTCGTCGCCGCAGATGGGATTGCGTTGGTGCACGGTCGCGCTGTGCGCGCCGGGGTCGGCGAGGCCGAAGCCGCGACGGTTCTTCGCGTGGTCGAGGATCAGCTCCTGGTACAGCGACTCGAGCCCGCTCATGCGTCCGCCCCCGTCGCGCCGATGGGAGCCGCGACGCCGCTGGGAGCGGGAGCCGCCGCGCCGCTGGGCGCCATCGCGCCGCTGGGGGCCGCGACGCCGAAGAAGCCGCGGACGCCCGAGACGGCGTCGAGCAACGTGTCGATCTCGGCCTCCGTGGTGTGGATCGCCGCGCTCGCGCGGACGGACGCCGTCATGCCGAAACGGCGGTGCAGCGGCTGCGCGCAGTGATGGCCGACCCGCACGGCGACCCCGCGAGAATCGAGGAACTGACCCACATCGTGCGCGTGGACACCCTCGACCTCGAAGGCCTGCAGGGCGACGCGCTCGGCGGCATCCGTGTCTCCGAGCAGACGGATGCCGTCGATCGAGCGGAGGCCCTCGCGCAGACGCTTCTCGAGGGCGGCCTCGTGCGCGTGCGCGGCGTCGAGGTCGAGTGCGCCGAGCCAGCGGACCGCGGCGGCCAGGGCGACGGCCTGCGACACCGGCTGCGTGCCGGCCTCGAAGCGCTGCGGAGCCGGGAGGTACTCGGCCTTCTCGAGCGTGACGGTGGTGATCATGGATCCGCCCGTGGTGAACGGCGGGAGGGAGTCGAGCGCCTCGTCGCGGCCCCAGAGCGCCCCGATGCCGTACGGTCCGTAGATCTTGTGCCCCGAGAACACGGCCAGATCGACCCCGGATGCCGGCAGGTCGAGGCGCAGATGCGGTGCGGACTGGCACGCGTCGAGCACCGTCAGCGCGCCGACGCCGCGCGCGAGGGTGACGAGCTTCGCGACGGGGTTCAAGATGCCGAGCACGTTCGACACGTGCGGAAAGGCGACGACCTTGGTGCGCTCGCCGATGATCTCCGCGGCGGCACGCAGATCGAGCATGCCGTCGTCGAGCACGGGAATGTGGCGCAGGCGCGCCCCCGTGCGGGCGGCGAGCTCCTGCCACGGGATGAGGTTGGCGTGGTGCTCCGCCTCGGTCACGACGATCTCGTCGCCCTCGCGCAGGCGCCCGGCATAACCGAGCGAGCCGGCGACGAGGTTGAGACCGGCGGTGGCGCCGCTGGTCCACACGAGCTGCTCGGGCTGAGCGCCCACGAAGCCGGCGACGCTGACGCGCGCATCTTCGAACAGCTCGGTGGCTTCGGCGGCGAGGGTGTGGGCGCCGCGGTGCACGGCGGAGTTCGCCGTCTCGAGGAAGTCGCGCTCGGCGTCGAGGACGGCACGCGGCTTCTGACTGGTCGCGCCGGAGTCGAGGTAGACGAGCGGGTTGCCGTCGACCTCGGTCTCGAGAATCGGGAAGTCGGCGCGCACGGCGGCGACGTCGAAGGGGAGGGTCACCCCTCCAGGCTACGCGGCGCGGCTGCGGGGCGGCCTCGCGAGTGAACAGTGAGGAAGCGGCGCGCGCCCGTTCGTGAACCGTGAGGGCCGCCGCCGTCTCGTGTCCGGGAGCGTAGACCGGATGCCATGACCCTCACGGCCCTCCTCCCCACCCTCCGCTCCAGCATCCCGGCGCCTTTCGACGCGACGGCCTGGCCGGCCGGTTCCGCGCCCACCGTCGACGACGTCACCGTGCGGGCGATGTCGGTCGGCCGCTTCGCCGAGATCTGCGGCACGCCCTGCGTCTGCACGGGTCCGGCGGTGATCCCGGCGTCGGGTGGGGTGGCATCCACGACCCTGTCGACCACCGTGGTGGTGGCCACGGTGACGGATGCCGGCCCCGACACGCTGCGCCTCGACGCCTGCGTCGCGGGGCTCGCGGCCGTGTGGCGGGAGGCGCGGCTCATCGGCCGGGTGTCCCACGCCTACGACGAACCCTTCGCGGTCGTCGACGCGCACGGCGAGGAACCGTGCGGCACGGTCGTGCTGCCCGGGGACGTGCGCGTCGGCGATCGCATCGCGTTCCCCTGCCCCGGATGCCGCACCGTCGGCGAGGTCCGCTGATGCTGCTGCACTCGATCGTCTACGCCTGCCGTTGCGCCCGGGTGCAGGCGGAGTTCGAGGCGTTGGAGGCTGAGGGCTTGGAGGCCGAGGGCGCGGGGGCGGGGTCGCCGAACTCCTGAGTGCAGGGCAACCGGGGCGGCGGGCGGCTGCGCGGCGGGCGATTGGGTGGTGCCGAATTCCGGTGCTTCGGGCCGTGCGCGCGGGGCGGCCGGGCGCCACGGGGATGGCCGGTTTGGGCGGTGCCGAACTCCGGAGATGTGCGGCTGTTAGGGGCTTCAGGGGCGCTGTGTCGCCCGAAGGCAGCGGTTTCTCCGGAGTTCGGCGAGCCGCGGCGGAGGCGGGTCGCCGCACGCGGGGCGCAGAAGCAGCGGGGCGGGGCAGCAGCACTCAGGAGTTTCGGCGAGCGGCGTCGCCGGCCGAGCGCGGCGGGGCGTCCCGCGCTCCGGTGATCTCGGCGTTCCAGCGGAGCACCAGCAGGTCGACGAGACCCCGGCGTGCGTGTTCTCCGGAGCCCGGCACACGCGGTGAGCTCAGCCCGGCTGCGGCGGCGGTACCCGGGAGAGCGGCAGCCCCCGGCTCACACCACCAGCCGATACCCCATCCCCTGCTCGGTCAGCAGGTGCACCGGGTTCGACGGGTCGGCCTCGAGCTTTTTGCGCAGCTGCGACATGTAGAGCCGCAGGTATCCGCTGTCGGCGACCTGCTCGCTCGCCCAGATCTCCTTGAGGAGGGTCTGCCGCGTCACCAACGAGCCGGGATTGCGGGCGAGGAACTCGAGCATCCGCCACTCCGTCGGGGTGAGGTGCACACGGGCACCGCCGCGCAGCACGGCCTTGGCCGACAGGTCGACCTCGACGTCTCCGAAGCGCACCACCGCGTCGCCCGAGGCGGGGACCGACCGCCGCGCGTGCACACGCAGACGCGCGAGCAGCTCGTCGATCTGGAACGGCTTGGTGACGTAGTCGTCGGCGCCGGCGTCGAGGGCCTCGACCTTGTCGCCCGAGCCCGTGCGGCCCGAGACGACGATGATCGGAGCCGTCGTCCACCCGCGCAGGGCGTGGATCACCTGTACGCCGTCGAGGTGCGGCATACCGAGATCCAGCAGCACGATGTCGGGATGCGCCTGAGCGGCGAGCGTGATCGCCGCGGCGCCGTCGGCCGCCGCCACCACGTCGTAGCCGTGGGCTGCGAGCGTGATGCGCAGCGCCCGCACCAACTGCGGGTCGTCGTCGGCGATGAGCACCTTCACGGCGTCCTCCTCGAGATTCCGGATGCCACGGCCCCCGCTTCAGCGACCGGCAGTGCCACCACCATGGTGAGGCCGCCGCCCGGGGTGTCCTCGGGGGTGAGGGTGCCGCCCATGCCCTCGGCGAAGCCGCGCGAGAGGGCGAGGCCCAGCCCGAGGCCGGCGGTGTTGTCGGTGTCGCCGAGGCGCTGGAAGGGCGAGAACATGTCCTCGCGGCGGTCGGCGGCGATGCCCGGGCCGTGGTCGATCACGCGGATCTCGGCGGTGCCGCCGAGGCGGCTCGTCGCGACGCGGACGCGCTCGCCGTCGGGCGAGTAGCGCTGGGCGTTGGCGAGGACGTTGACGAGGATGCGCTGCAGCAGCACCGGGTCGGCACTCACCATCGGCAGGTCGGGGTCGAGGGCGAGTTCGACGTCGTCGGGGCCGAGATCGAGTTCGTCGAGGGCGGAGAGCACGACGCCCGCGGCATCGGTCGCCGCGAGCGACACGGCGAGCACCCCCGCCTGCACGCGGCTCACATCGAGCAGGTCGGTGACCAGCACGGAGAGGGTCGCGAGGCTCTCGTCGGCGGTCTCGAGCAGTACCCGACGATCGTCGTCGGAGAGCTGATCGCCGGCGGCGCGCAGGCCCCCGAGCGAGGCGACGGCGGCGGCGAGCGGGCGGCGCAGGTCGTGGCTGACCGCCGAGAGCAGGGCGGTGCGCACCTGGTCGGTCTCGGCCAGGGCGCCCGCCTCGGCGGCGGTCTCGGCGAGGTCGGTGCGCTCGAGGGCGGCGGCGAGCTGCGCGACGACCACGTCGAGCAGGCGGCGCTCCGAGGCGTCGAGGTCGCCGCCGTGCAGTTCGAGGGTGGCGCGTCCGTCGCCGACGGGCAGCGCCACCCGGCGGTCGTCGCGCACGGGTTCCCCGTCGGTGGCGAGCACCGCGCCGTCGGCGGCGACGAGACGCACCCCGGCGAGCCCGAACGCCTCGCGGGCGCGACTGACGAGAGCGGGGACCGCGGTCTCGCCGCGCAGCACACTGCCCGCGACGGTCGCGAGCATCTCGGCCTCGGCGGCGGCGCGGCGCGCGGCCCGGGCGCGCCGGGCGGCCTGGTCGACGACGATGCTCACGAGCATCGCGATGACGACGTACAGCACGAGCGCGATCGCGTGGACGGGGTCGCTGATCGTGACGGTGTACAGCGGGGCGATGAAGAGGAAGTCGAGGGTGACCCCCGACAGGACGGCCGCGAACACGGCGGGCCAGATGCCGCCGATCAGCGCGACGACGACGACGAGCAACTGGTAGGCCAGCACGTCGGTCGTGATCGATTCGTCGGACCCGGTCGACAGCAGGAGCAGCGACACCAGCGGCCCGCCGAGGAGGGCCGTGACGAAGCCGAGGATCCGCCTCTTCGCGCTCAGCGCGGGACCGGTGAGCCGGGGGAGGGCGAAACGGCCGCCCGCGCGGGCGTGGTTGACGATGTGCACGTCGATGTCGCCGGAGGCGCGGATCACGGTCGCGCCGATGCCCGGGCCGGTCAGGGCGGCCCCGAGACGCCCGCGCCGGCTCACCCCGATCACGAGCTGCGAGGCGTTGACCGAGCGCGCGAACTCGACCAGGGCGGTGGCCACGTCGTCGCCGACGACCTGGTGGTAGGTGCCGCCCAGGGTCTCGACGAGGGCGCGCTGTTCGGCGAGGGCGCCGGGGGCGCTCGCGCGCAGACCGTCCTGCGTCGACACGTGCACCGCGAGCAGCTCGCCGCCGGCCGAGCGTGCCGCGATGCGCGCGCCGCGCCGCAGCAGGGTCTCGCCCTCGGAACCGCCGGTGAGGGCCACGACGACGCGTTCGCGCGCCTGCCACGAGCCCTCGATCCCGTGCTCGGTGCGGTAGCGCTGCAGCGCGGAGTCGACCTCGTCGGCGAGCCACAGCAACGCCAGTTCGCGCAGCGCCGTGAGGTTGCCGAGGCGGAAGTAGTTCGACAGGGCGGCGTCGATGCGCTCCGCGGGGTACACCGACCCGGCCGCCAGACGGTCGCGCAGGGACTGCGGTGCCAGGTCGACGACCTCGATCTGGTCGGCCGCGCGGACCACGGCATCCGGGACCGTCTCACGCTGCACGACGCCGGTGATCTTCTCGACCACGTCGTTGAGCGATTCGATGTGCTGCACGTTCACGGTCGTGATCACGTCGACGCCTGCCTCGAGCAGCTCCTCGACGTCCATCCAGCGCTTGTCGTTGCGCGAGCCGGGGACGTTGGTGTGCGCCAACTCGTCGACCAGGGCGATCCTCGGATGCCGTTGCCGCACGGCATCCAGATCCATCTCGTCGAGCGCGACCCCGCGGTGCGCCACGGCCCGCCGCGGGACCACCTCGAGGCCCTCGGCCTGCGCCGCGGTGGCGGCGCGCCCGTGCGTCTCGACGATCGCGATGACCACGTCGTGGCCCTCGTCGCGGAGCCGGCGGCCCTCCTCGAGCATCTCGTACGTCTTGCCCACGCCGGGGGCCATGCCCAGCAGCACGCGCAGCCGCCCGCGCTTCATTGCGCGCCCCCCGCACTCGTACGGCGGGAGGTCCCTGAGCCCGTCGAAGGGACCGGTGCCGAGGGGGTTCCCGTGGCTTCGACGGGCTCAGCCACCTCGCTTGTGGGCTCAGCCACGTGGCTCGCGGGCTCTGCCGCCGGTTCCGGCACACAGCGCCGCCGCCGCACGGAGGGTGCGACGGCGGCGGGGGGCGACAGGGTCATGACAGTGATTCTCGCCTCTCAGCGGGCGTCGAGCGCGCGGTTGAGCTCCACGACGTTCACGCGCGGGTCGCCGAGGTATCCGAGATCGCGGGGGAGCGTGTGCTCGGCGACGAGGGCCGAGACCTCCGACGAGGGGATGCCGCGGACCTCCGCGACCCGCTCGACCTGGCGCTCGGCGTTCGCCACGGAGATGTCGGGGTCGAGGCCCGAGCCCGAGGAGGTGACGGCGTCGGCCGGGACCGAGCCCGAGCCGTTCAGCGACTCGAACGCGGTCCGACCCTCCTCGATCGAGGCGACGAGATCGCTGTTCTCGGGGCCCAGGTTCGATCCCGTCGAGGCCGAGGAGTCGTAGCCCGCGGCGGACGGACGCGACTGGAAGTACTGCGGGAGCGCCTGGCCGTCGGCATCCTGGAACGACTGGCCGATGAGCTCGGAGCCGGACACGGTCCCGTCGGCGGTCGTGATCAGCGATCCGTTCGCCTGGAACGGGAGGGCGACCTGTCCGATCGCGGTGATGAGCAGCATGTAGCCGACGCCGAGGACGGCGGTGAAGACGAGCATCGCGCGGACGGCGACGCCGGTGGTACGCAGGGTGGTGCGCATGTCAGGGCCTTTCAGAAACCCGGGAGCAGGCTCACGACGAGGTCGATGAGCTTGATGCCGATGAAGGGGACGAGGACGCCGCCGAGCCCGTAGACGAGCAGGTTGCGGCTGAGGATGCTCGACGCGCTCGCCGCGCGGTACTTCACACCGCGCAGGGCGAGGGGGATGAGCACGATGATCACGATCGCGTTGAAGATGATCGCGCTGAGCACGGCGGATGCCGGCGACGACAGCTGCATGACGTTCAGCACCGCGAGCCCCGGGAACACCCCCATGAACATCGCCGGGATGATCGCGAAGTACTTCGCGATGTCGTTGGCGAGCGAGAACGTCGTGAGCGCGCCGCGCGTGATGAGCAGCTGCTTGCCGATGCGCACGATGTCGATGAGCTTGGTCGGGTCGGAATCGAGGTCGACCATGTTGCCGGCCTCTTTCGCGGCCGAGGTGCCCGTGTTCATCGCCACGCCGACGTCGGCCTGGGCCAGGGCGGGGGCGTCGTTCGTGCCGTCGCCGGTCATGGCGACGAGGTTGCCGCCCTCCTGCTCGCGCTGGATGAGGGCGAGCTTGTCTTCGGGCGTGGCCTCGGCGAGGTAGTCGTCGACGCCGGCCTCGGCCGCGATGGCCTTCGCCGTGAGGGGGTTGTCGCCCGTGATCATCACGGTGCGGATGCCCATCGCCCGCAGCTCGCCGAAGCGCTCGCGCAGGCCGTCCTTCACGACGTCCTTCAGGTGGATGACGCCGAGCAGGCGGCCGACGCCGGCGGGGGTTGCGGCGGAGGTGGCTGAGCCTGTCGAAGCCACCGCGGGCTGCGGGGCGCCGGTCCCTTCGACAGGCTCAGGGACCTCGGTTGCGCGCTGAGCGACCTCGGTTGCGGAGGTGGCTGAGCCTGTCGAAGCTACCGGGGGCTGCGGGGTGCCGGTCCCTTCGACAGGCTCAGGGACCTCGGTTGCAGGCTCGGGGACCTCGGTTGCGCGCTCGGGGACCACGGTTGCGGCGGAGGTGGCTGAGCCTGTCGAAGCCACCGGGAGCCCCGCGGGCGTCCACGTCGCCACGACCAGGGGCGTGCCGCCGGACTGGGAGATGGCATCCGTCTCGCCCTGCAGCTGCGCGCGAAGCGCCTCGGGAACGGGCGAACCGGATGCCGCGAGCCAGGCCACGACGGCCGACGCGGCGCCCTTGCGCACCTGCGTGCCGTCGGCGAGGTCGAGCCCCGACATGCGGGTCTGGGCCGTGAAGGGCACGGGCTCCGCACCCCGGGGCATCTCGGCGACGATGCCCTGGGACGCTGCCAGCTCGACCACCGAGACGCCCTCGGGCGTGGGGTCGGCCTGCGACGACAGCGACGCGTACTCGGCCACGAGCGGCGCCCCGACACCGGACATCGGGACGAATGCCGACGCCCGCCGGTTGCCGTAGGTGATGGTGCCGGTCTTATCCAGCAGCAGGGTCGTGACGTCTCCCGCGGCCTCGACCGCGCGCCCCGACATGGCGAGGACGTTGCGCTGCACGAGCCGGTCCATGCCGGCGATGCCGATCGCGCTCAGCAGAGCGCCGATGGTGGTCGGGATGAGGCACACGAGCAGCGCCACGAGCACGGGGATCGAGACGGGGGACCCTTCGACAGGCTCAGGGACCACCGCGGATGCGATCGGGTTCAGCACCAGCACGACCACGACGAAGACGATCGACAGGCTCGCGAGCAGGATGTTCAGCGCGATCTCGTTGGGCGTGCGCTGGCGCGATGCTCCCTCGACGAGGGCGATCATGCGGTCGACGAAGGTCTCGCCGGGCTTCGACGTGATCTTCACGACGATCCGGTCGCTGAGCACGCGGGTACCGCCGGTGACGGCGCTGCGGTCGCCGCCCGACTCGCGCACGACCGGGGCGGACTCGCCCGTGATCGCCGACTCGTCGACGGTCGCGATGCCGTGCACGATGTCGCCGTCGCCCGGGATCAGCTCGCCCGTCTCGACGAGCACGATGTCACCGACGAGCAGGTCGCCCGAGGGGATGGCCTCGACCGCGACGTTCGAGGCGGCGGGGTCGTCGGGCGAGTACGCGACCACGCGACGGGCCGAGGTCGTCGTGCGGGTCTTGCGCAGGGTCGCGGCCTGCGCCTTGCCGCGGCCCTCGGCCACCGACTCGGCGATGTTCGCGAAGAACACCGTGAGCCACAGCCAGACGGCGATGCCGGCGGTGAAGCCGAAGGGGAGGCCCGCGTCGCCGCCGTCGAGGAACGGCTCGGCGACCGCGATCAGCGTCGTCAGGGCCGCCCCGACCCAGACGAGGAACATCACGGGGTTGCGCCACTGGGCGGCGGGGTTGAGCTTCTTCGCGGCACCCGGAAGGGCGGCGACGATCTGCGCGGCGCTGAAGGCGCGGCGCGGGGCACTGCTCGGGGCACCGGACCCGTCGACAGGCTTAGGGGCCGGCTGATGGGAAGCGTGGGTGAGCGTGGACATCAGAGCGCAAGTCCTTCGGCGAGGGGTCCGAGGGTGAGGACCGGGAAGTAGGTGAGGGCCGTCACGATCACGACGACGCCGGCGAGCAGGCCCGCGAACTGCGGACGGTGCGTCGGCAGGGTTCCGGCCGTCGAGGGCACGGCATCCTGGGCCGCGAGCGACCCGGCCAGGGCCAGCACGAACACGATCGGCAGGAACCGGCCGAGCAGCATCGCCGCACCCAGCGCCGTGTTGAACCACGGGGTATTCGCGGTGAGCCCGGCGAAGGCGGAACCGTTGTTGTTCGCGGCGGAGGTGAAGGCGTAAAGCACCTCGCTCAGGCCGTGGACGCCCGGGTTGAGGATCGAGGTGCTCTCCACGTCGTCCCGGATGCCGGGAACCCCGAAGCTCAGGGCGGTTCCGGCCAGCACGAGCGTGGGCGTGACGAGGATGTACAGGCTCGCGAGCTTGATCTCCTTCGGCCCGATCTTCTTGCCGAGGTACTCGGGCGTGCGGCCGATGAGGAGCCCACCGACGAACACCGCGATCACCGCTAGGACGAGCATGCCGTACAGGCCCGAGCCGACACCGCCGGGGGCGATCTCGCCGAGCATCATGTTGAGCATCGGCATCCCGCCGCCCAGCGCCGTGTAGCTGTCGTGCATCGAGTTGACCGCACCGGTCGAGGTGAGTGTGCTCGTGGAGCCGAAGAGCGTCGAGCCGAAGATGCCGAAGCGCACCTCCTTGCCCTCCATGGCGCCGCCGGCGAGCTGAGGAGCGGTGCCGGACCCGGCCATCTCCGCCCAGGTCAGAAGGGCGGTGGATGCCACGAAGATCACGCCCATGACGCTGACGATCGCGTAGCCCTGGCGGTCGTCGCCGACGATCCGACCGAAGGCGCGGGGGAGCGAGAACGGGATCACCAGCATGAGGAAGATCTCGAAGAGGTTCGTCCAGGGTGTCGGGTTCTCGAACGGGTGCGCGGAGTTCGTGTTGAAGATGCCGCCCCCGTTGGTGCCGAGGAGCTTGATCGCCTCCTGCGAGGCCACCGGTCCACCGGGGATGGACTGGGCGGCGCCGGCCACCGTCGTGGCATCCGTGAAGCCCGAGAGGTTCTGGATGACGCCGCCCGCGAGCAGGACGACCGCCGCGACGATCGAGAACGGCAGCAGCAGGCGGTAGGTGCCACGCACGAGATCGACCCAGAAGTTGCCGATCACGCCGCTGCGGCGGTACGCGAAGCCGCGCACGAGGGCGACGGCCACGGCGATGCCGACGGCGGCGCTGACGAAGTTCTGCACGGTGAGGGCCGCGAACTGCACGGTGTAGCCCAGGGTGGTCTCTCCGCCGTAGGACTGCCAGTTCGTGTTGGTGACGAACGAGACCGCGGTGTTGAACGACAGCGCCTCGCTGGGGGCGCCGAAGCCGAGCGAGAGCGGCAGCACCGCCTGCAGGCGCATGATCGCGTAGACGAACACCACCCCGACGAACGAGAACAGCAGCACCGAGCGCAGGTAGGCCTGCCACGTCTGCGCGCTGCGGGGGTCGACGCCGATCAGGCGGTAGGTGCCGCGTTCGACGGCGAGATCGCGCTCGCCGGTGTAGATGCGGGCGATGTAGTCACCGAGGGGGCGGTAGGTCAGGCCCAGGGCGACGAGAAGGGTGAGGCTGGTCAGGACGATCGACCAGATGGTTCCGCTGTCCATGGGTCAGAACTTCTCCGGTCGGACGAGCGCGACCACGAGGTACACGACGGCGGCGACCGCGAGGACCGCGGCGAGGATCGAGAAGAAGATCACGGGCGCTCGCCCCCTCGTCCGGTGGTGCGGGAGGGGGTGGGCCGGGCCTCCGGGCCCAGCTTCTCGACCCCCTTCGCGACGAGGGCGACCAGCGCGAAGAGCGCGACGGTCGCGACGAGGTAGACGGCATCCAGCACGACGACTCCAGGTTCGGGACGAGTCCGCGGCGGACCGCGGGCGCCGCGGGGCGGCACGTGTGTCGATACAACTCCGCCGGGTGCCGGCATCCGGGCGTCCTCACGTTTTCCCTACGGGTCGCCGACGGACGCATACGGGGTGCTTACGGGGTGCCGGGCTCCGGAGCGCTCGGCCTCCTTCGCGCGAAGGAGAGCCCGTTCGCGCGTTGCGGCGCGTTCCGTCCGGAGCGCGGCACGCCACCGCCCGCCCGCAGACGCATGATGGAGTCATGCGCGCAACCGCCGGCCCCGACGTCCGGGTCACGGCCGCGCTCGTGATCCCGGCGGCGGAGCTGTCGTGGCGGTTCTCGCGCTCCTCGGGCCCGGGCGGTCAGGGCGTGAACACCGCCGACTCCCGCGTGGAGCTGATGTGGGATGCCGCGGCCTCGACCGCTCTGTCACGGGTGCAACGCGAACGCGTGCTCGAGCGGCTGGGCGACCGTCTGGTCGACGGGGTGCTGACGATCGCGGCATCCGAGCACCGCGCGCAGCTGCGCAACCGCGACGCCGCACGGGCTCGTCTCGCCGCGCTGGTGGCCGAGGCCGTGCGCCCGCCCGCCACGCCGCGCCGCGCGACCAAGCCGACCCGGGGGTCGACCGAGCGTCGCCTGCAGGCCAAGCAGCGCCGCACCGACGTGAAGAAGATGCGTCGACGCCCGACCGACTGAGCGCCCCCCCGGGGTCGAGTGTCCAGAACACCCGGACCCTTCCGGAAAACGTCCGGGTGTTCTGGACACTCAACAGCTCCGGCAACGAGCACGGCCGGGGCGGGGGCGGGCCTCTGCGGGAGACGCCGACGCCCCCACCACGAGGGCGGGGGCGTCGGGCGCGACTCAGGATGCCGAGGGCGGCGTCTTCTTCTGTTTCTGCGCCGGGATCTCGGCCACCGGCCGGCCGCTGCGCGACTGTCCGGGCAGCGGTCGGGAGCGGCGACCGTAGATGAGCTCGGACGAATCGAGCAGCCACGGGACGAGGGTGATCGAGACGCCGTGCACGAGCATGAGCTGCTGCGCGAGACGACGCGAGCGGCGGTTGTGCAGGATCGACTCCCACCAGTGGCCCACGATGAACTGCGGCAGGTAGACGGTCACCACGGCGGAGCCGTTGTTCTCGCGGTACTTCTTGATGAACGTCGACACCGGCGAGCTGTACGTGCGGTACGGAGAGTCGATGATGACCAGGGGGAGCGGCATGTCGTGCTCCGCCCACTCCCGCTGTAGTTTCGCGGCGTCCTCGTCGGTGATGGCGACGTGCACCGCGAGGGTCTTGTCGTGGTTGGCGGCGAGGGCGTAGTCGATGGCCTTCATCACGGGCTTCTGCAGGCGGTTCACCAGCACGATCGCCACGTCTCCCGAGGAGCCGAAGTGCACGTCGTCGTCCATGCGGATCTCGTGCTCGACGTCGCGGTAGTAGCGGTTCACGCCGATCATCAGCACCGCCAGGATCGGGATGGCGATGAAGACCAGCCAGGCGCCGTGCGTGAACTTCGTGATCGTCACGATGACGAGCACGAGCACGGTCATGCCGGCGCCGATCGAGTTGATCCACAGGCCCGAGATCGCCGAGCGGCGCTCGATCGCCGCGGACTGCTGCTTCGCGGCCTCGGGGGGCAGGTCTTTCAGGCCGCTCAGCACGCGACGCCAGTGCTTGACCATGCCGATCTGGCCGAGCGAGAACGACACGAAGACGCCGATGATGTAGAGCTGGATCAGCGTGGTGAGGTTGGCCTGGTACACGATCAGCACGCCGATGGCGACGATGCCGAGGATGATCATGCCGTTGGAGTACACCAGGCGGTCACCGCGGGTGTTGAGCGCCTTGGGGGCATAGCCGTCGCGAGCGAGCACCGAGCCCAGCAGCGGGAAGCCGTTGAACGCCGTGTTCGCGGCGAGCAGGAGGACGCACGCCGTGGCCGCCTGGATCACGAAGAAGAAGACGCTGCCCGAGCCGAACGTCGCCGCCGCGACCTGGGCCATCAGGCTCGGTTGCGGATTGTTGACGCAGTCGAAGCCGATCAGGTGACAGGGGTTCTCGGCGTAGTGCACGTTCGCGATGAGAGCCAGCACGGTCAGACCGGCGAACAGCGCGATGGCGATGCCGCCCATCATCGTCAGCGTCGTCTGGGCGTTGCGGATCTTCGGCATCCGGAACGCGGGCACGCCGTTCGACACGGCCTCGACGCCCGTGAGGGCGGAGCACCCGCTCGAGAACGCGCGCAGGATGAGCAGGATGAGCGCGGCCTGCGTCAGCGTTTCGGCCTGAACGGCGTAGTCGGCGCTCGCGGCACGGGGGGCATCGCCCAGGAACGTGCGGGCGAGGCCGACGACGATCATCAGCGCGACCGAGCCGATGAAGACGTAGGTCGGGATCGCGAAGACGCTCGACGCCTCGCGCACGCCGCGCAGGTTGACGATGACGATGAGGATCACGAACCCGACGGCGATCTCGACCCGGAACGGGTTCAGCTCCGGCAGCGCCGAGATGATGTTGTCGACCCCGGATGCCACCGACACGGCGACCGTGAGCACGTAGTCGACGAGAAGGGCCGCCGCCACCACGACACCGGGCACCTCGCCGAGGTTCTTGCTGGCGACCTCGTAGTCGCCGCCGCCCGAGGGGTAGGCCTTGATGAGCTGGCGGTAGCTCAGCACCACGACGACCAGCAACACGACGACGGCCACCGCGACCCACGGGCTGAGCGTCAGCAGGGCCGTTCCGCCGATGAGCAGGATCATCAGCAACTCCTGCGGCGCGTATGCCACGGAGGACAGCGCGTCGGAGGCGAAGATCGGCAACGCCATCTTCTTCGGGAGGAGCTGCTCGTCGAGTTTCTCCGACGTGAGGGGCTCGCCGATCAGGATGCGTTTCGCGATCGGCGTCTCTTCGCCGTCAACGCGACTTTCGTCAGTCACGGCGCGCGACATTACGCGCACTGGACGCCGCGCGCAATCCGACGCGCACGCTGTTCAACGCATGGTCGCCGGACCGTGATCCGGCCGTGCCCTGCTGCAGAGCAGGAAACGCTCCTTCCGCGGCGATATTCCCGCCCCTTCCCCCGCAGCAGGGCACGGCTGGCGACGGCGAGTAGCGACCACGGTGCCGCGAGCGCCGCGAGGATCGTTTACGTTCCGGCCCCGATCTGCCTCGACGGCGGAGCACCCGTCGCGGTGGTTGCCACCGGCGCCGCCTAGGCTGGTCGGGGAGGAGCCGGATGTCGTCGAGAGCAGGGCGCGCGCAGCGGGCGGGGCGCGGCGTGGCCGCAGCCGCGGTCGCGACGTTCGCGGCGACCCTCTCGCACTCCGCGGTCTCGGCCGAGCGCCCGCCGCTCGTCAACATCGTGCTGGCGCTGTGCCTCGCCGCTCCCGTGTGCGTGCTGCTCGCGGGCCGCGCCATGTCGTGGACCCGGCTCTCGCTCGCGGTGGTGCTCAGCCAGGCGCTCTTCCACGCGCTGCTCGTGCTCGATCTGCAGGGCGGCCTCCTGCCGGTCGGTCACCACGCGACCACGGCGCTCTTCAGCCCCACGGGTGCACACAGCGCGTCGGCTCACGCGGCGGAGTCCCCGTGGATGTGGGCGGCGCACGCTCTGGCCGCACTCGTGACGATCGTCGCCCTCGGCCGGGGCGAGCGCGCGGTGCAGGCGATCGTGCACTTCTTCGTCGCCGCGTTCCGCGCGCTGCGACCTCTCACGGGACTGCCTCCGCGGACGGATGCCGCTCCCGCGGCGCCCGAGGCTCTGCTTCTGACCAGGGCGATGACGGTGTTGTCGCCGATGAGGCACCGGGGTCCGCCGCGCGCGGCGTGACTCCTCTTCCTCCCATCGCGCATGAGCGCCGTCTTGGCGTGCGCCTGTTCAGAAAGCTCATCTATGTCTCGAAACACCCTTCTCCGTCGTGCCCTCGTCGGTCTCGCCGCCGGCGCGGCCCTGGCCATCGCCGTCCCCCTCGCCGCGTCGGCCCACGTCACCGTGAACCCCAACACCGCCACACCCGGCAGCTACGCGACCGTCAACTTCCGCGTCCCGACCGAGTCCGAGACGGCCTCGACCGTCAAGCTCGAGGTCAGCCTGCCCACCGACACCCCGCTGAGTGCCGTGCTCGTGCAGCCCGTTCCGGGGTGGACCGCCACGGTCGAGAAGGGCGCGCTGCCCGCACCGGTCGAGGTGGAGGGCAACACCATCAGCGAGGCCCCGCTGAAGATCGTCTGGCAGGCCGACCCGGGCGTGGGCATCGGTCAGGACCAGTTCCAGATCTTCTCGGCCGTGCTCGGTCCCGTGCCCGACACCGGACACCTCGTGCTGCCGGCCGCCCAGTCCTACTCCGACGGCTCGGTGGTCGACTGGGCCGCCACTCCTGACGAGGTCGCCGCGGACGACACGCTCGAGCCCGCGCCGGTGCTCTACATCAACGACACCCCGCCCTCGGGGGAGCACAGCCACAGCCACGGCTCGGCCACGGCCGCTCCGGCGGAGGAGGATCACTCGGCCATGGCCGCGAGCTCCACGTCGGACTCCTCGGGAGTCGCGCTCGGTCTGAGCATCGCCGCGCTCGTGGTCGCCGCAGCGGGTGCCGTTCTCGGTGCCCTCGCCTTCGCTCGTCGCCCGAAGCGCGGCTGACATGCGCACCCCGTCCGTACGGACCAGGGTCCTGGCCGCGGCGGCGTTCCTCGTCGCCGCGGCCGGGGCCGCCCTGGGTGGCGCTCAGGCCGCCTCGGCGCACGACAGCCTCGTCTCGTCGTCACCCGCTTCGGGGGACAGCGTCTCCTCGCTGTCCGAGGTGACGCTGGACTTCAGCGCGAACCTGCTCGGCTACGACGGCGGCAACATCGTGATCGTCCTCGGGCCCGACGGGCGGCACTACGAGACGGAGTGCGTCGCCCTGGCCGGTCCGACCCTGACGCTCCCGGTCGCCCTCGGGCAGCCCGGGGAGTACTCGGTCGAGTGGCGTGCCGTCTCGTCCGACGGCCACCCCGTCTCCGGTGTCATCCCGTTCACGTACACCGGAGCGAGCACCTCGGAGGGCGCGAGCACCTCTCCCTGCGCCGCGGCCGTCGGAGCCGACGAGGCAGCGTCGACGACCGACGATTCGCCGGAGTCCGGCGGGCTCTCGGGCCTGACACTCGGCCTGCTCGTGGGCGGTGGAGCGGTGGTCGTGGTCGGCATCCTGGTGGTCGTCATCCTCCGCACCCGCTCGCGGGAGGACTGAGCGGCGCGGCCGGGGAGGTCGCTCGCCGGTCGCGCGACCGCTGCCCCGTCCGTGCCCGGTGCGCCGTCGGGGCCGGATGCCGCGGATGCGGACCGGCGCGCCGGATGCGGACGTGCCGGGTCTTGGCATCCGCATCCGTGGTCCGGGTCCGAATTCGCTGCAGTCGTTGCGCCCGGCGGTACCGCGCGGGCAGTCGCCGCGTCCGCGCCATGGATGCGGACCGGTGCACCGGATGCGGATGTGCCGGGTCGCGGCATCCGCATCCGTTGTGCGGGCCCGAATCCGTCGCAGCCCGCGCCGTCCGCGGGCCCCGCGCTACAGCTGCGAGCCCGACACCGCGAAGGTGTCGCAGGCGTTCACGCCACCGTCGCGCCCGGCGTCGAACCACCGCTGACGCTGCTCGCTCGAGCCGTGCGTGAAGCTCTCGGGATTGACGACCCCGCCCGACTCGGCCTGGATGTGGTCGTCGCCGACGGCCGCGGCCGCGGCCAGCGCGTCGCTGATCTGCGTCTGCGTGGGCGGCTGCAGGTACGGCGTGCCGTTCTCGTCGACCTGTTCGCCGGCGGCGGCGACCCACGCCCCGGCGTAGCAGTCTGCCTGCAGCTCGGTGCGCACGCCGTTGCTGTCGGGTCCGGTGCCGTTGTTCGGGTACTCCTGCATCACACCGGTGAGGTTCTGCACGTGGTGGCCGTACTCGTGCGCGAGCACGTAGAGCTGCGCGAGGGGTCCCGCGGTCGTGTCGAACTGCTCGCGGAGGATCGAGAAGAAGGTCGGATCGACGTACACCGTCTCGTCGGGCGGGCAGTAGAACGGCCCCGTCGCGTTCGAGGCGGTGCCGCACGAGCTCGACGTCGCCTGGTCCACGATGATGAGCTGCGGGGCGCGATACCCGTCGAGCCGCTCGGCCCAGAACTGATCGATGCTCAACGACGCGGCCGCCAGGCGGCAGGAGTCGTCGGTGTTGGCATCCTGACCGGTCTCGCAGTTCGCGATCTCCTCGCCGCCGCTCTGCGGACCGACCGGTGCCGCCCCGCCGCCGAGCAGCGGCGTCAGGTCGGTGCCGGTGAAGGCCGAGAACAGCAGCACGATGATCGCGCCGAGACCGACCGTGCCGCCGCCGATGGCCGCCACGGTGCCGCCGCGACGTTTGGCGGTGTTCCCGCCGACGCGGGCGTTGTCGTTGAAAGTCACGGCCGTGACGGTACTCCTCCGTCCTCCCGGTGTTGAGGGGGTGGATTTCTCGCTGCGATCGGGTCGCGGTTTCACGGTTGCCCCGCCCGTGCAAGCCCTCGCTTCGGCGACGGTCCTCGCATAGCTTCGCGGCCGAGAAGCAACGCGGCCCCGGGCCCATCGGGGGTCGCCGGTTGTGTCGAGGGGCTCAGCCACCTCGGATCGGAGGTCCCTGAGCCTGTCGAAGGGACCGGAACCATCCCGCGCCCGGCAGCCTCAGCCGAGGAACTCCCGCGCCGCCACGACGAGGTTCTCGACACCGCGATCGATCGTCGGCTGCATCACGGGCGCGAAATACGGCGAGTGGTTCGTCGGGATGTCGCGTTCGATCGTTCCGCCGGCGAGGGCGTCGGCGAAGATCTGCGGGTCGACGCCGCCCCAGAACCAGAAGACCAGCGGGGCGCCCGACTCCCGCGCGAACCACGACACGTCCTCGCTGCCGGTGAACATGCCGGGGTCGACGACCGACGTCTCGCCGAACGCGCCGCGGAAGGCGGCGGTGAGGCGGGCCGTGGCATCCGGGTCGTTGATCGTCGGCGGCAGCGAGTGATCGGTGGTGATGGTGGGCGTCTGCTCGGCGCCCGACGCCTCGGCCTCGGCACGGACGATGCGCTCGACCTTGTTCATCACGCGCTCGCGTGCGACGTCGTCGGGGTAGCGCAGGCTCAGCTCGAGCTTCGCCTCGGCGGGGATGATGTTGTTCTTCAGGCCCGCGTGGATCGAGCCGACCGTGACGACGGCGACATCGCGCGGGTCGACCTCGCGCGAGACGACGGTCTGCAGGCGCATGACGGTGGCGGCCGCCATCACGACCGGGTCGATCGTGGAGTGCGGGCGCGAGCCGTGACCGCCGCGACCGTGCAGCACGACGGTGAGCCCGTCGGATGCCGCCATCTGCGTGCCCGGGCGCACCCCGATCATCCCGGCGGGCAGGGGCGTGACGTGCTGGCCCAGCACGACGTCGGGCTTCGGGTACCGGTCGAGGACGCCGTCGGCGATCATCGCCTGCGAGCCGGCGCCGTACTCCTCGGCCGGCTGGAACACGGCGACGACCGTGCCCGACCACTCCTCGCGCGTGGCGGCGAGACGCTCGAGCGCGCCGATGAGGGCGGTGACGTGCATGTCGTGCCCGCAGGCGTGCATGACGGGCACGGCGTTCCCGGCCGGGTCGGTGCCGCGCGCGGTGCTGGCGTAGGCCAGGCCGGTCTGCTCCTCGACCGGGAGGCCGTCCATGTCGGCGCGCAACCACACCACCGGCCCGTCGCCGTTGCGGATGGTCGTGACCACGCCCGTGCGGCCGACGCCCTCCTCGACCTCGAGCCCGAGATCGGCGAGGTGGCGGGCGATGACGCCCGCCGTCCGCGTCTCCTGGAACGACAGTTCGGGGTGGGAGTGCAGGTCGGTGTAGAGGCTTTCGAGGTCGACGCTCATGCCTCCGAGCCTAGTTCGCCGCGCCGCCCGGCGGTCGGGGTGCCTCCGCGGCATCCGCTGCACGTCCGTCGAGTGTCCAGAACACCCGGACGCCTCGGAGCCTCGTCCCGGGTGTCGTGGACACTCGACGAGAGGCGACGACGCGGCCACGGGCGGTACCGGATGCCGAGCACCCGCGCAACCCATCCGTTCCGGTCAGGTCGGGCGACCACGCTTCTGCGCATGACCACGACACACTTCGACTACCTCATCGTCGGCGGCGGGATGGTCGCCGACACCGCCGCGCGCGGCATCCGCGAGATCGACTCGGACGGGTCGATCGGCATCCTGAGCGACGACGTCGACGAGCCCTACACGCGTCCGGCCCTGAGCAAGAAGCTGTGGACCGACGAGGAGTTCACGTGGGAGAAGGTGCCGCTCGGCACCGCCGAGGACACCGGCGCCGACGTGCGCCTGCGCACCCGTGCGACGGCCATCCGTCCCGACGAGAAGGAAGTGGATGCCGGCGACGAGACGTTCTCGTTCGGCAAGCTCCTCCTCGCGACCGGCGGAAAGCCCGTCGCCCTGCCGATCGAGGACCACTCCGACGGAGAGCGGGCGCTGTCGTTCCGCACCGCCGAGGACTACCGGCGCCTGCGCGCCCTCGCGAAGGACGTCGACCGCATCGCCGTCGTGGGCGGCGGGTACATCGGCTCCGAGCTCGCCGCCGCGCTCGTGCAGAACGGTGTCGACACGGTGCTGATCCACACCGGTGCCGTCCTGGGCGACGCCGTCTTCCCCGCGGCTCTCGCCGAGCGGTTCGAGAAGCTGTTCCGCGACGCGGGCGTCGAGATCGTCGCTGGTTCGAAGGTCGCGGGCGGTCGGGCGGATGCCGAGGGCGTCCGGCTCGAACTCGAGAACGGCGACGAGGTGCGCGCCGACGCGGTCGTCAGCGGCCTCGGCATCGACGTCGCGACCGACCTCGCCGAGCAGGCCGGTCTGACCGTCGAGGACGGCGTCGTGGTCGACGCGCAGCTGCGGACCTCGTCCGATCGCGTCTGGGCCGCCGGCGACGTCGCGAACTACCCCGACCGGCTGCTCGGGCGCCGCCGGGTGGAGCACGTCGACAACGCCAACGAGCAGGGCAAGGCCGCGGGCCGCAACCTCGCGGGCGCCGCCGAGGCGTACACGCACACGCCTTACTACTACTCCGCCGTCTTCGGCATCCGGTACGAGGCCGTCGGCACGCTCGACTCCTCGCTAGAGACCGTGGAGGACTGGATCGACGCCGAGCGCGGCGTCGTCTACTACCTCGACGACGGCCGCGTGGTGGGTGTGCTGCTGTGGAACGTCGAAGATGCCCGCGACGCCGCTCGCGCGGTCCTCGCGGACGCCGACACCCTCACGCGCGACGACCTCGCGGGGCGCATCCGCTGACGACGGGCTCTTGACGTGCGGGCTACCCTGGATCGAAACCGCGAGTGTCGTGGTGTGTGAACACAGGAGCTCGCATGGCATCGGCTGAACTGCGTCTGGCCCTACCCGTCGACCCGGCGCGCGACGCCGTCGCGGCGGCGCTGGCGGACCAGGGATTCGAGACGCGGGCGACGGACAGCGGTTCGCTCGAGGTGACCCGCGGTGCGGCCGACGACGAGACGGGCTCTCCCGGGAGCCCGGCGCGGTTCGACGTGCACGTCTCGGAGGTCTCGGAGGGCACGCTCGTCGTCTTCGAGAACGCCGAGCCGGTCGCCCCGGTCCCGGGGGTCGCGGGCGGTGACGACGTCCGGGAGGCCGCGCGCCTGGCCGGCGCGCGGCTGGCGCAGCAGGGCCTCCTCGCCGTGGCCGAACCCGTGGTCGGGGCTATCGCCCCGATCCCGCCGGCTCCGATGTACACGGGTCTGGCGGCCTCCGCCGCCCCGGGATACCCGGGCTCCGCGCCCGGCCCCGTCGCGCCTCCTTACGGCGCGCCCGCGTACGGCACTGCGCCCGCCGGTGCGGTGACGCCCGGCTCCGAGCGCACGAACCCGCTGTCGATCGTGGCGATCATCACCGGCTTCCTCTTCCCGGTGGCCGGGATCATCACGGGCGCGGTCGCGCTCGCGCAGATCAAGCGTTCCGGTGAGAAGGGCCGCGGTCTCGCGCTCGGCGGCCTCATCGCCGGCAGCGTGCTCACCGCTCTCACGTTCATCGGGTCGCTCGTCTTCGTCATCGCCGTCTTCATCGGCGTCGCCCAGGGCGAGACCGCCGACCCCTACGGTCAGCAGGAGGGCGGGGTCACCGTCGCTCCCGACGAGCAGGCCCCGGTCGACCCCTCGGCGATCGCGCTCGGCGCCTGTCTCGACAGCCTGCCGGGCGGTGTCATCGGCACCGACAACGTCGTCGACTGCGCCCAGCCGCACGCCTACGAGATCTTCCACACCTTCGACGTCGCCGACGCGGCCTTCCCGGGCGACGAGGGGATCGTGGATGCCGCGTACACCGGCTGCGAGGCGGCGTTCCCCGCTTTCGTCGGGGTCGAGTACCAGGACTCGACGCTCGACTACTACTTCGTCGGTCCGACCGAGCAGACGTGGGCCGGGGGAGACCGCGAGATCGCCTGCCTGCTGTACGACCCGTCGACCGAGGAGAGCGTCGGCTCGCTGCAGGGCTCCGGCCTCTGAGCCGCTGAGCGCGCGGCCTCCGGACGACCGGGCGCGGGGTGCCCGGCTTCCGGGCCACCCGGTGCGGGGTGCGTCAGCGTGGGGGCGCCGTCGACCCGCGATCGACCAGCTCGAACGGCAGCGTCCCGCGTCCGTGGGCGGGCTCTGCTCCATCGAGCTCGCTGAGCACCGCGGCGGCCGCGCGCTCACCCTGACCGCGCG
This sequence comes from uncultured Microbacterium sp., assembly GCA_913774845.1. Lineage (GTDB taxonomy): Bacteria > Actinomycetota > Actinomycetes > Actinomycetales > Microbacteriaceae > Microbacterium. The sequence continues at coordinate 55,849 of CAJYJO010000002.1, forward strand.
CGAACTGATCGACGGTCGTCAGCCCGAACCAGCGGCCCAGCTCGTGCCCGTCGACACCGATGACCGACACGTCCTCGGGCACCCGCAGCCCCAGCTCGCGTGCCGCGAGGATCGCGCCGATGGCCATCTCGTCGGAGGCGGCGAAAAGGGCGGTCGGCGCCTCCCGGTCGCGCAGCAGGCGGGTCGCCGCGAGCGATCCGCCCTCGATGGTGAAGTCGGCGGGTTCGACGCGCGCTTCGGCCACGCCCACCTCGGCGAGGCTGCCGACGAAGCCGCGGCGACGCAGCCCCGGCACGGTCGACGCGGCGCCGGTGGTGGCATCCGCTCCGATGTGGGCGATCCGCCGATGCCCGAGCCGCAGCAGGTGCTCGGTGGCGAGGCGGCCGACCGCGAGGTCGTCGACGGTCAGCGTCGTCAGCAGCGGGTTGGGTCCGGCGATCGCCACGATCGGCACGCCGAGTCCTCGCAGCGACGTCGACTCCTCGGCATCCAGTTCGAGGGCGATGGTGATGACACCGTCGATGCGGCGGCGCCGCAGGTGATCGTCGAAGACGCGGCGGCGCTCGCCGGGGTCGGAGCTGACGCTGTAGAGCGTGATGTCGAAGCCGCGGCGCACCAGCTCGTCGGAGATCCCCGCGAGGACGGTGCTGAAGAACCACCGGTCGAGGAACGGCACGACCACGCCGACCGCGCGCGTCCGCCCCGTCGCGAGGCTCGACGCGGCCGCCGAGACGACGTAGCCGAGCCGGTCCGCTGCGGCGAGTACGCGGTCGCGCGTCGCGGTCGACACCGGCCCGCGACCGCTCAGCGCCCGCGAGACCGTGGCCGTCGACACTCCCGCCGCGCGCGCGACGTCGTCGATACCGGCCACGGTCTCGTCCGGACGAGGGATGCCGCGGCTCAGGCCGCCGCGATCCAGACGGTCGTGTCGGTCGGCAGGCGCTCGCCGTCGAGGGGGCCGCTCGCGACGAGCACCTCCCCGGCGGGGAGCTCGACGGCGTCGTCGCCGAGGTTGGTCACGACCAGCAGGGAGCCGTTGCGGAACGCCACCACCTCGTCGCCGTACTGATCGAGCCACTCGAGGTGGCCCGCGCCGAGGGTGCGGGCACGGCGCTCGGCGAGCAGCGAGCGATAGAGGGTGAGCGTCGACGAGGGATCGTCGACCTGCACGTCGTGGGCGAGCTCGGCCCACTCCGCGGGCTGGGGCAGCCACGACTCGCCCGTGTCGTTGAACCCGTAGGCGGGGCCGTCGGCGGTCCACGGGAGCGGCACGCGGCAGCCGTCGCGGCCGTAGCGCTCGCCGTTCGTGCGGAACCACGTGGGGTCCTGGCGGGCGTCGTCGGGCAGGTCGATGACCTCGGGCAGACCGAGCTCCTCGCCCTGGTAGAGGTACGACGAGCCGGGCAGGGCGAGCATCATCGACGTCGCCGCGCGAGCCCGTCGCAGACCCTTCACGGGGTCGGGCTTGCCGGGCGACCGGGGGCCGATGCCGGCGCCCTGCGGGTTCTCGGCCGTGAGCGCGAGACGCGAGGCGTGCCGCACCACGTCGTGGTTCGACAGGACCCACGTGCTGGGAGCGCCGACCTCGCCGTACGCGCGCAGCGACTCGGTGATCACGTCACGGAGGGCCGTGGCATCCCACTCGGTCTCGAGGTAGTGGAAGTTGAACGCCTGGTGCATCTCGTCGGGGCGCACCCAGAGCGCCGTCTGAGCGACCGTCGGCAGCCACGCCTCGGCGCACAGCGCGCGGTCACCGTCGTACTCGGCGAGCACCTGGTGCCACTCGCGCCACACGTCGTGCACGCCGGGCTGGCCCCAGTACGGCACCTCTTCGGCGTCGCCGCCCATCGAGCCGCCGTCGGGGTCGGGCGTGAAGTCGGGGAGACCCTCGGCCTTGACGAGGCCGTGCGCCACGTCGACGCGGAAGCCGTCGACGCCCCGGTCGAGCCAGAAGCGCAGGATGTCGCGGAACTCCGCGCGCACCTCGGGGTTGGTCCAGTCGAAGTCGGGCTGGCTCTCGTCGAAGATGTGCAGGTACCACTGGCCGGGCGTGCCGTCGGCCTCGGTCACGCGCTTCCACATGCCGCCGCCGAAGACGCTCTCCCAGTTGTTGGGGGGCAGTTCGCCGTTCTCGCCCTTGCCGTCGCGGAAGATGTAGCGCGCGCGCTCCGGGCTGCCGGGCGCGGCCTTCAGCGCCTCTTGGAACCACATGTGCTGATCGCTGGAGTGGTTCGGGACGAGGTCGACGATGACCCGGATGCCGCGCTTGTGCGCATCCGCGAGCATCGCGTCGAAGTCGGCGAGGGTGCCGAAGATCGGGTCGACGTCGCGGTAGTCGGCGACGTCGTAGCCGGCGTCCTTCTGCGGTGAGGTCTGGAAGGGGCTGAGCCAGATGGCATCCACCCCCAGCTGCTGCAGGTCGTCGAGGTGCGCGGTGACGCCGGGGAGGTCGCCCAGCCCGTCGCCCGAGGCGTCGGCGAAGGAGCGCGGGTAGATCTGGTAGATGACGGCGGTGCGCCACCACTCGGAGCCGGGAGCGGCGACGAGATCGGCGCGCGCGTCTTCCTGCGTGAAAGCCATGCCGTCCACGTTAGTGCAAGCGCTTGCAGTGGGGCGCCGGGAGCGCGCGATTAGGCTGGGGCGGTGCTCGACGCCTCCGCCCTCTCTCGCGCTGAATCGCTCATCACCAGCATCCCCGACTACCCCCAGCCGGGGATCGTCTTCCGCGACATCACGCCCCTCCTGATGGATGCCGCGGCCCTGCGCACCGTCGTCGAGGCGCTCATCGAGCCCTTCGCGGGCCGTTTCGACGCCGTCGCGGGAGTCGAGGCGCGCGGGTTCCTGCTGGCCGGGGCCGTGTCGATCGCCGCGAACGTGGGACTCATGCCGATCCGCAAGGCGGGCAAGCTGCCCCGCCCCGCCGCGACCGTCTCGTACGACCTCGAGTACGGGTCGGCGCAGATCGAGATGCACGACGACGACGCCGCCGGAGCGCGGGTGCTGCTGCTCGACGACGTGCTCGCCACGGGTGGCACGCTGGCCGCCGGTCGTGAGCTCCTGCAGACGGTCGGCAGCGAGGTCGTGGGCATCGCGACGCTGCTCGAGATCGACGGTCTCGGCGGTCGCGAGGTGCTCGGCGGCGACGTGCACTCGGTGTTCCACGTCTGACCCCGCTGATTCTCGGGGCATCCGCCGGGCCCTCTCCGCGTGCCGCCGACGGGGACGCCCCGGCCGCGGAGGGCGAGCGTCGCTGCGCTCGTCGAAATCGGGCCGCGAGGCGAGTGACCCGCAGCCCCGAGCGACCCGCGTCGGGAAGAATCATCCCGTGACCCCGCTCCCCGGCATCCTGCACCTGCTCGCCTTCGCCGCGGAGCCGGGAGGCGGCAATCCCGCGGGTGTGGTCCTGGATGCCGACGGCCTCGACGACGCGCTGATGCAAGAGATCGCGGCGGACCTCGCCTACCCCGAGACCGCCTTCGTCACGGGGCGCGAGGGGCGTCGCCTCGCGGTGCGCTACTTCTCGCCCGGCGCGGAGGTGCCCTTCTGCGGGCACGCGACCATCGCCACCGCCGTCGCGCTCGCCGAGGCGGAGGGGCCGGGCGACTTCGTCTTCGACACCGCCGCGGGCGAGATCGCCCTCGAGACCACCCGCGACGCGCAGGGCCGTATGACCGCGGGCTTCACCAGCGTCGACCCCGTGCAGAGCGACCTCGAGCCCGAGGTGGGGCGGCGGCTGCTCGGCATCCTGGGTCTGTCCGAGAGCGACCTCGACGACCGGCTCCCGCTCGCGCAGTCGTTCGCAGGCAATACGCACCCGGTCGTGGCGGTGGCCTCGAGAGAGCGCTTCGACGCGTTCTCCTTCGACCCGGAGGCGTTGCGCGCGCTCATGGACGCGTGCGGCTGGGCGGGCACCGTGATCGTCCTGCACGCGGAGAGCCCGGATGCCGACGTCTTCGAGGCCCGCAATCTCTTCCCCGTGGGTGACATCACCGAGGATCCCGCGACGGGCTCGGCAGCGGCGTCGCTCGGGGCGTACCTGCGCGACCGCGTGGGACGAGCGGCACCCTTCTCGTTCACCGTCCACCAGGGACGGCACGTGGGGCGGCCGAGCGCGCTGCGCGTCGACGTCCCGGTGAGCGGTGGCGTGCGGGTCAGCGGGACGGCGACGACGCTCGAGCGCTGAACCGCGATCCGGCGAACGCCCCCGGGGATGCCCGTGCGGACGGGGCTCAGGCCGGCGTTCGCACCGCGGCGAACCTGTTCCGGCGACGCAGTGCGAAGCCGAGGCGCTCGTACGCGGCGATCGCGCCGGTGTTGGTGGCGGCGGCGTGCATCATCGCGCGGTCTCCGCGCTGCTGGATGTGGAAGGCCACGTCGAGCACGAGCCGCGAGGCGAGGCCCTGGCGTCGGTGGTCGGCGTCGACGGCGACCGCGCTGATCTCGGTCCAGCCGGTGGGGTGCAGGCGCTCTCCGGCCATCGCGACGAGCCGCCCCTGACGACGGATGCCGATGTACCGGCCGAGCTCGTACGTGCGGGGCCGGAACGGGCCGGGCTGGTTGCGCGCGACGATGTCGATCATCTCGGCCGCGTCATCGGCGCCCAGCTCGATCGCCTCATCGTCGGGCCGGGTCCGCAGGGCGTCGGTCTCGACGAGCTGCACGCCCTCTCCGCCGCCGACGAACTCCCAGCCCGCGGGCACGGAACCCTCGTACCCCGACAGCCCGACATCGGCCCCGGGGCCCACCAGCTCGCGGAGTGCGTCCCATACGGCGGGGTCGTCCCAGGTGCGCACCGCGACGAAGGGCGCGACGTCCTCGGGATAGCGCGTGACCAGGTCACCGCCGATCGCGAAGCGCGCGTGCGGTCCGGCGAGGGAATGCCAGGCCGCGTTGTCGAGCACGGTGGCGTCCGCGTGCGGTGCGGGCAGGGACAGGGCGGCGGTGGGGGTCATGGCATCCGTTCTGGGGGAGGTGCAGGAAGGACAACAGCGTCGGCCGTCGGGCATTCCGCGGATAGCCGACGTGTTGCGGAGCCGGGCGCCGGTGTGTCGCCGATCTCTGGAGATCCGGGCACGCGCACCGCGGCCGTGTGCCGAACTCCGGAAAAACCTCCGGCGCAGGCGGCGCGGGGGCCCGTTCGCGGCCTTCTGCCCCGGTTTCTCCGGAGCGCGGCACGCCCGTCCGGTCCGCGCGGGGACCGAGCCACCGGACCGACGTGCCCGACAGGTCGGTGAGCCCGGCGGAGCGACCGGAACTCGCGACTACGCGTCCCGCAGGATCCGCGCCGTCACCCTCGTGCCGAAGAACAGCGCCTCCACCGGCACGCACTCGTCGGCCGTGTGGAACTGCCCGAACACGTCGAAGTCGGCGGGGACGCGCAGCGGCACGAAGCCGTAGCCCCGGATGCCGAGCCGGGCCAGGTGCTTGTTGTCGGTGCTGGCGGGCAGCAGGTACGGCACGACGGTGCCGTCGGGGTCCTCGGCGGTCACGGCATCCTGGAGCACGTCCACCAACCTCCCCTCGGCGGGGGCCTCGATCGCCGGGATCTCCCGCGCCCAGGCGACCTCGACATCGTCGCCGACCACGGCTGCCAGTTGCTCTCGCAGCGCATCGGCCTGCCCCGGCACGACGCGCACGTCGAGCGTCGCGCTCGCCGAGGCGGGGATGACGTTGATCTTGCCGCCGGCGGACAAGACGGTCGGTGAGGCGGTATTGCGGCTTCCCGCGTCGATGAGGGATGCCGAGAACCCCAGGTCGTCGATATCGCCGCCGGCTCGCGCGTACACGTCGAGGAACCGCTCGAGGGCGGCCGTGCGCACGACGGGGAATTCGTGGGCGCCGACCGCGGCGACCGCCTGCGCGAGGCGGACGACCGCGTTGTCGGCGGTGGGCCGCGAGCCGTGCGCCGCGGATCCGCGCGCGGTGAGCGTCGCGACCGTCACGCCCTTCTCGGCCGTCGCCACGAGGTAGGCGCGGCGGTCCTCCGGGAGCGGGATGGAGAAGCCGCCGACCTCGCTCAGCGCTTCGGTCGCGCCGGCGAAGAGTTCCGGGCGGTTCTCGACCATCCACCGCGCGCCCCACACGCCCCCGGCCTCTTCGTCGGCGAAGAACGCGAAGATGAGGTCGCGCCGCGGCACGACGCCCTCGCGTCGGAACGCCCGCGCGATCGCGAGCAGCATCCCGGCGAAGTCCTTCATGTCGACCGCGCCGCGCCCGTACAGGATGCCGTCGTGGATCTCCGCCCCGAAGGGCGGGTGGGTCCAGTCCTCGGCGTCGACCGGCACGACGTCGAGGTGGGCATGGGCGACGAGGGCGCCGGCATCCGGATCCGAACCGGTCAGACGCGCGACGACGCTCGCGCGTCCTGCACGGGGTTCGACCACGACCGTGTCGTAGCCGACCTCGTCGAGCCGCTCCTTGACGTAGAGCGCGGCGCGCGTCTCGCCGTCGCCGATCGTCGCGGGATCACCCGTGTTGACGCTGTCGATGCGGATGAGGGCTCGGATGTGCTCGAGCGCCTCGGCCTCGAGCGAGCCCGGCTCCGGCGCGTCGGGGCCTTCGGGCAGGGGCGAGGGCGCGTCGGTCATGGGGTCAGTGCTGGTGGGGGCGGGCGTCGTCGGCCAGCTTGAAGGCGAGGCGTCCGTGGGCGTAGCCCCCGCCCGCGCGGATCGCGGTGGCGACCCACGCGGCCTCGGCGAGCTCGGCCTCGGTCGCGCCGGCCTTGACCGCGTTCTGCGAGTGGCCGTCGATGCAGTACACGCACTGCGTCGTGATGCCCACGGCCAGGGCGATGAGCTCGCGGTACTTCAGCGGGATCGCGCGACCCTCGGGGGCGAACACGGCCTGATCGAACGCGGCGAACGCGGCGAGGATGTCGGGCGTCTCGGCCTTGTAGACCTTCGTGTAGGTCTTGTCGGCGGTGCGGTCGAAGTACTCGGACATGGTGCCTCCCGGCGGCGTGGATGTGTCCGTCCCACGGTGTCACGGGCGACCGGAGGGGCCGGCCGGTCCGCGTCACGCGAGGTCACACGCCCGGCCCTGCCGGCGCGCCCGCATCTCCGTTCGCGCAGACCATGTCCCACTTTGTGCAGGCCCTGTCCCACTTTGTGCAGGCCCTGTCCCACATTGTGCGGGCTGGCACCCGCGGGACCAGCCAGAAGTGGGACACGGCGCATCGCGGCGCCGCCCAAGGCCAACCAGAAGTGGGACAAGGGTGCAGCGCCGCTCGCGCAGGTGGCCTGAAGCGGGACGAGGTTGGAAGCGCCGCCCTCAGCGCAGCACGCTCGCCCCCAGCTCGACCGGGCTCCCCTCGATGTTGCCGACGATGCCGCGGATCACGCCCGTGCCGTCCTCGCGGCGGAGGCCCTCGTACCAGGCCTGGGTCGCGGCGACGTCGAAGGCATGCGTCTCGTGGGCGCGCTTGCGGGCGCGCAGCACGAGGTCGCCCGCCCGCTCGGTGCGGATGCGCTCGTAGCGCTTCAGGGAGTCCTCGACGCCGAGGGTCGAGGTGGCGAAGACGATGCCGAGCGCGAAGCTGTCCTCGAGCGCCGAGCAGGCGCCCTGACCGATGTCGGGGGCGGTGTTGTGCGCGGCATCCCCGAGGATCGCGACGCGCCCTCGCACCCAGGTGTCGAAGGGGTCGATGTCCCAGATCTCGACCCGGTTGAGCGACTCGTCGGGGTCGATGCCGTCGAGCAGCGCCCGCACTCCGGGTGCGCCCCACGATCCGAAGGCGTGCTCGAGGGCGGCCATGCGATCCTCGACCACGCCGGACGGCCCGGGCACGTCGACGAAGAAGTAGAAGCGGTCGCCCGCGACGGGCATGACGGCGCAGCGCTTGCCGTCGCCGACGTAGGTGGTCCACTGATCGAGCGGCCCGATGCGCTCGTCGGCGGCGACGAGACCGTTGTAGTTGACGTATCCCGAGTAGGAACGTTCGGGGCGGATGCCGGTCGGCTCGGTGACGTAGTCCCGCACGAGCGACCGCGCCCCGTCGGCGCCGATCAGGAGATCGGCGCTGTCGGTGGACCCATCGGCGAAGGTCGCGGTGACGACGCCGTCGGCCTCGGAGACACCGGTCAGCTGCGTGCCGAGGTGGATGCTCGCCGGGCCGACGGCATCCATCATCAGCTGCTGCAGGTCGGCGCGGGCGACGGGGTAGGGCCGCTGACCGGTCTGCGCGGTGACGGGGGCGAGGCTGAAGCGGCACAGCTCGTCGCCGGTGTGGCCGTCGTAGTAGGCCATGTCGTCCATGCGGCCGCCGAGGGCGGCGACCTCGGGTCCGAGTCCCAGCCAGTTGAGCACCTTGACCCCGTTCGACCACAGCGACAGGGCCGCGCCGACCGGACGGTTCTCGCGCATGCGGTCGTAGACGACCACCTCGTGCCCGAGCTTCTGCAGGGCGAGGGCCGCGGAGGTTCCGCCGACGCCGGCGCCGATGACGATGACCTTCATGACGCTCCTCAGCTGCCGCGGTAGGTCGAATAGGCGAAGGGGCTCAGCAGTAGCGGCACGTGCAGGTGCGCCTCTCCGTCGACGGTGAACGCGATCGTCGCGACGGGGTGGAACGACGCGACGCCGCGCCCGCGGAAGTAGGCGCCGATCGCGAAGGTCAGGGCGTAGTCGCCGTCATCGAGTCGGTCGGGACCGAGGGCGAGGCGACCGTCGGCGTCGGTCGTGCCCGCGGCGACGGCGGTGCCGTCGAGTCGGGCCAGCGCGACGGTGACGCCGGTCGCGGGCGTGCCCGCGGTGGCATCCAGGACGTGGGTGGTGAGGTGGGTCATTCCGCAGCCTCGGGCTCGTCGGGGGCATCGTCGGCGAAGGTGGTGCGCAGGCGCAGCAGCGCGATCTCGGCGAGCTGGCGGGTGGCTTCGATGGTCTCGGCGTCGGGATCGTTGCCGAGGCGCCGTTCGAGCTCGGCTCGCATCTCGCCGGGGGTGCGGCCGGCGGCGCGGATGAGGAAGACGCGTCCGAAGCGCTCCTCGTAGGCGGCGTTGCCGGCGGCGATCGCGGCGACGTCGTCGTCGGCGGCGTCGGCCATCGAGCCCTGTTCGCGACGGGATGCCGCGGCTTCGGCGCCGTCACCCGACACCCTCGCGCCGATGCGCGGGTGCGCGTGCAGCGCCGCCTCGAGGTCCTGCGGTGACCAGGCGGAGGCGAGGTCTGCGGCGTAGGAGGCGAGGGCGCCCACGCTCGCGTAGGGGCGGCCCGCGACGACGGCGTCGACCCATCCCGGGACGTCGGCCCAGACGCGGGCGACGGCCGTGGCATCCGCGTCGTCGGCGACGTTGAAGTCGGTGAGGTGCATGCCGGTCAGGCTAGGGGCGCCGCGTTACGGGGCTGTGGCGGGATGTGTCGGCGATGTTGCTGTGGGGAACATTTCGGGATCGGTCACAACAATGCGGGCGTCACAGCTGCGGTGTGTCGAGTCCATTGGCGAATGCGGCCGCAACTTCTGCCCGCAGCCTCCTGTCATGGGGGAGGCCGATCAGGCGCGGGGCAAGATCGGGGAGGCCGGTGCGGGTGATCAGTGTTTTCAGCGTTTCGACCTCTTCATCCGACAGATGCTGACGAATGTTCGCGCCGAGAACGTGCGCGCTGGCAACGGTCTCGTTGAAACCATTCTCCTCGAGAACCGCCAGATCGTCGTAGAGCTGGTCACGGACGGGAACCGACTCCGCGTACCAATGCAATGCGAGCGCGAGATCATCAGCGTCCCCCGTCGAGCGGCGGTCTAACCATGCTCGGAGCTTGAGGAGCGCGTATCCAGCCGGTTGCGGCAGCTTGATGACGTGACCAGAGGGGAGAACGAGAGGAATCGCGTCGTCGAAGACTCGTTCGAAGCCGAAGACGATGATGCCGTCTCGCCGTGTGGCCGGCCGCACGACGCCGGGCGGGCTCTCGATGAGGTGGCCGAATGGCACGATGTCGACGGGTACACCCGCTATGCGGTACCCGATCCCGTTCGATGATGCAGGGGGGAATGTGGCCGCGAGCCGGTCGAAGTCTTGCCAGCTCGCGAGGGCAATTGCGAGGTCGAGGTCTCGAGTCGCGCGCGTCTGTATGGTGTGGCCGAGTGCAGAGTGAAGAACGTCTCGGCATTGTGCCCCCACGAGGAGCAGGCCAGTCGGGTCGACCCCTGCTACGTCCACAACTGCTTGTACGACCTCGTCGACATCGTCGAGCAGACCTGGGTCAGCGCGCGTGGAGTCGAACATTGTCGGCACGGTAGTGCTCGGCCGCTTCTCGCTCGCGGGAATCTCCCGAAAGCAGGAGATCTGCGTACACGAGGAGCGGAGGCGCGGTCCTCACTCGCCCTTCCTCGGACGTGGCGCTTTCGCCGGGCTCCCGCCAGAAACGCGAACGGACGAAGATGTTCGGCTCTGCCGATGCGCTCGACCATCGACCGGCGCGGATGGCATCTCGCGGGAGATCGTCGACGTACATCGTCCATGTCGGGTTGCGACGGATCCAGGGCGCGACTGCCTCACCGCTGAGGTAGAGGACTGGACCGTCGTCATCGAGCGCGGCCGGTGTGAACTCGCCGCGGAATGCGCGCGTCTTGCTCGGAGCACCCAAGCCGGAGGGGAACGCGGCGGCCCACCCGTCGATGAGGCGATCCACGTCGGTGAGGGCTCTGGCGGTGCGCGCCGTTCCGTACCGTTCGAGGTGCTTTGTGCCCTCGAGAAGGATGAGGGTCTTCTGGACGAAGCCCACCGACACTCCGGACGCCGTCGCGAGGTCTTGCAGCCGGCCCTCGAGCAATTCGGGCCAGCTGACGATGGCGAAAATCACCTGTGAGCGTTTGTCGGTGAAGAGCGTGGAGCCCGCTGGCGGCTGATACGACGTGGCAACCGAATTGCCGGTGCGTCCCCGCGCATCGATCAGCGTGTCGGCGAATCGAATGTATGCGTTTCCATTCGCGTCGAGAAAGTTGAGACCCGCTGCCCGCAAGCGGTCAGCATTGCGAGGCGTCACCCTCGGCCCGATCATGAGAAGGGGGCCGCCCGGCTCGATCCGGGGTACGTCGCCAAGGTCCATGACGTCCATGCGCGGGAGGAAAAGAGCGAGAACCTGCTGGTGCTGTTCTCCCCGCCGAAGCGTGAGGGTCTCGAGCGGATCCTGACTCGTCGGCAGTGCTTCACCGACGAGCTCGATGCCGTACTCCGCGGCCCTCGCTCGGATCTCCCTTGCCACATCGTCATCCATTTTTCCTCCTGTGAGAATTATCGCATGAGGAAAAAAATCTTTCGAGGAAAAACCCGTCAGGCGTGCACGATCAGCCAGTGCGCCACGGCATCCGTCTCGCCGGTGTTGTGCAGACGGTGGGGGACCGAGCAGGGGTAGCTGATGGCATCCCCCGCCCGGAGGATCACGCGCTCGGTCTCGAAGTCGATGGTGAGCTCGCCCGCGACGACGGTGCCGACCTCGTAGCCCTCGTGGTGGAACAGCCCGTCGGCGCCGTGGGCGGAGGCCCCGGGCGGGTAGATCGACTCGAAGTAGTCGACGCCGGGGGAGGAGCCGGGGGTCAGGCGGCGGAACGAGACGCCGCTGTCGAGCACGATGTCGGGCGACTGACCGGCGCGCTGCAGCGTGAAACCCGAGGATCCCGCGGGTTCGACGGGGCGATCGGATGCCGGGTCGAAGGCCGCCACGAGGGGAACGCCCAGGGCGTCGGTGATCGCGATGAGCCGCGAGACGCTCGGCTGCATCACCCCGCGCTCGATCTGCGAGACGGCGCTGGGGGAGATGCCGAGGGTCTTCGCGAGGGCTCGGGCCGAGATGCCACGGGCCTGGCGGAGGTCGCGGATGCGGGCGCCGACGGATGCCGACGGCTCGGGCGTCGCGGCCGAGTCGCGCTCGACGGCGTCGGCGAGGGGCGGCTGCGGCATGACCCCGAGTCTAAGGAGCCGCGAGGTGTGAATGACCGACTTCACATGCCTGTTACAGGAGCGAAACCGATCGGGTCGTGTGAACCCATAACTTCACATCAATGCTCCACTCCGGCCGCGGACTCCACGTCGTGGCATCCATCGCCCTGAGAGGAAATCCCATGACGTCCACTCCGCTCACCGGCCCCCACGATCTCGTGGAGGCCGCCGGCCACCCCCACGGGGGCGGCAACATGAAGCCCCACTACGACGACCGTCTCGCCAACGAAGACCTCGCACCGCTGCGGAAGCAGAAGTGGTCGAGCTACAACATCTTCGCGTTCTGGATGAGCGACGTGCACTCGGTCGGCGGCTACGTCACCGCGGGTTCGCTCTTCGCCCTCGGCCTGCAGTCGTGGCAGGTGCTCGTGGCGCTGATCGCGGGCATCGTGATCGTGCAGGTCTTCGCGAACATGGTCGCCAAGCCCAGCCAGAAGACGGGTGTCCCCTACCCGGTGATCAACCGCGTCGTCTTCGGCATCCGGGGCGCGAACATCCCCGCGATCATCCGCGGCCTCATCGCGATCGCCTGGTACGGCGTGCAGACGTTCCTCGCCGCCGAGTCGCTGAACATCGTCTTCCTGAAGTTCATCCCGGGGTCGGCCGCCCTGCTCGACGTGTCATTCGCGGGGCTGTCGGCGCTCGGCTGGATCTCGTACGCGATCCTGTGGACCGCGCAGTTCCTGCTGTTCTGGAACGGCATGGAGGTCATCCGCCGCTTCATCGACTGGGCGGGCCCCGCGGTGTACCTCGTCATGATCGTGCTCGCGGTGTACCTGGTGTCTCAGGCCGGCATCCAGAACATCTCGTTCACCCTGTCGACGACCCAGCTCGACTTCTGGGCGTCGATCCCCGTGATGTTCGGCGCGATCGCGCTGGTCGTGTCGTACTTCTCGGGCCCGATGCTGAACTTCGGCGACTTCGCCCGCTACGGCAAGAGCTTCGCCGCGGTGAAGAAGGGCAACTTCTGGGGACTTCCGATCAACTTCCTCTTCTTCTCGCTCCTCACGGTCATCACCGCGTCGGCCACCGTGCCGGTGTTCGGCTCGCTCATCACCGACCCGATCAAGACGGTCGAGCAGATCGACACACCTTTCGCGATCCTGCTCGGCGGCCTGACCTTCGTCACGGCCACGGTCGGCATCAACATCGTCGCGAACTTCATCTCGCCCGCGTTCGACTTCTCCAACGTCGCGCCGAAGAAGATCTCGTGGCGCGCGGGCGGAATGATCGCCGCGGTCGGCTCCACGTTCCTCATGCCGTGGAACTGGTACTCCAACAGCGATGCGATCCACTACTCGCTCGGCGTGCTCGGTGCGCTGATCGGGCCCCTCTTCGGCATCCTGATCGCGGGCTACTACATCTCGGCCCGCCAGCGCGTGAAGGTCGACGCGATGTTCACGATGGATGCCAAGGGCCCCTACTGGTACCGCAACGGCTTCAACCCGAACGCGGTCAAGGCCGTCATCGTGGCCGGGGTCCCGACGGTGGCGATCGCCGTCTTCCCGAAGCTGTTCGCCGATCTGGGACTCTTCAACGTCTCGTGGATCAGCGACTACAGCTGGTTCATCGGCTGCGGTCTCGGCTACGTCCTGTTCCTCCTCTTCGAGCGTCTCGACCCCCGCGTCCCGACCTTCGACGGTGAGACCGAGGGCATCTCCGACGGCACGGTGGATGCCGTGGAGACCCGCGCCGAGACCGAGGCCGAGGCGCTGGTGCTGGCGCAGACGGCTCAGGATGCCGGGGGTGCGGTCCCGGGCTCCGGAACCTCGGCGCAGGTTCCTGCCGAGGCGCTCGCGCGGGCAGCGCAGGATGCCGTTGTTCCGGAGCGCGGGACAGCGATGCCTGGGCGCCCGACCGTCGCCGGCCCGCGCGAGGCGCTCGCGTGAGGATCCTGCTCGTCAACCCCAACACCTCCCGGGCGATGACCGCGAAGATCGCGGACGCCGCCCGGGGGGTGGCGGGGCGCGACGTCGAGATCGACGCCGTGTGCCCCGCGACCGGCGCCGCCGCGATCGAGAGCCACACCGACGAGATCGCCGCGGCGGCGGCGGTGGTCGAGTTGATCGCGGCGGACCGCGACGGCGCCGACCCTGCCGACGCCTACGTGATCGCGTGCTTCGGCGACCCGGGGCTCGACGCGGCGCGCGAGCTGGTCAATGCGCCGGTCGTCGGCATCGCCGAGGCGGCGATGCACCTGGCATCGGTGTCGGGGCGTCACTTCGGCGTCGTCACGACGCTCAGCCGCACGCTCGGCCGCGCGCGTGACCTGGTCGCCCGCTATGGCATGGAACGGGCGTGCGTGTCGCTCGCCGCGACGGGGATCCCGGTGCTCGACCTCGAGGACACGGCGTCCGAGTCGGTGGCGACGATCGAGCGGCTCAGCGCCGAGGCCGCGGCGGGCGGGGCCGACGTGATCGTGCTCGGCTGCGCCGGCATGGCCGACCTGTGCGCCGAGCTGACGGCACGCGTCGGCGTCCCCGTCGTGGACGGGGTCGCGGCGGCCGTGGGCACGGCATCCGCGATGGTGCGCATGGGGCTCGGCACGAGCAAGCGCGACGAGTACGCGCTGCCCCCGCGGGCGTTCGGTGGGGCCTCGGCGGCCGGGGCGGTGCCGGGCGCCGGGGTGGTGCCGGGCGCCGCGGCGGTTTCGGCAGAGCGGGGCGCGGTGCGTGCAGTGGGGCGGTCGGCGGACGCCCCGGTGCACGCAGCAGGCCCCGGTGGTGAGCCCCACGGACCGGCGGCGCCGGCCACGACCCTTCCTCCCCAGGCGGCCGATGTCGAGGTGTTTGCATGAATGTTGATGACGGTTACATTCGCGAAACGCGCGGCGCTTAGCGTGAACGGCATGAGCACACGGATCGCCGCCCGGAAGGTCTACCTCGACGGCGCTTTCAGCCCCGCCACGGTCGTCATCGACGACGGCGTCATCGCATCGCTCGACGCGTTCGACGTCTCCGCCGACACGGTGCTGCCCGCCGACGCCGTGCTCCTGCCCGGTCTCGTGGACTCCCACGTGCACCTCGACGAACCCGGCCGCACCGAGTGGGAGGGCTTCGCCACGGGCACCGCCGCCGCGGCCGCGGGCGGTGTCACGACGGTCGTCGACATGCCGCTGAACAGCCTCCCCGTCACCACCACGCCCGAGGCTCTGGATGCCAAGCGCGCGGCCGCCGTGGGAAAGCTCGCCGTCGACGTGGCGTACTGGGGAGGCGCGGTCCCCGAGAATCTCGGATCGCTGCGCGCCCTCGCCGACGCCGGCGTCGTGGGGTTCAAGTGCTTCCTCTCGCCGAGCGGGATCGACGAGTTCGGTCACCTCGACGCCGAGCAGCTCGAGTGGTGCCTCGCCGAGCTCGCTGAGTTCGACGGACTGCTCATCGTCCACGCCGAGGACCCGGCGCACCTGCACGCCGACGGCGCGCTCGGCCCGCGCTATCGCGACTTCGAGGCGAGCCGCCCTCCGCTCAGCGAGCGCGCGGCGATCCTCCGCGTCATCGACGCCGCCCGGCGCACCGGGGCGCGGGCGCACATCGTGCACGTGTCCGACGGGGGAGCGCTCGACGCCGTCCGTGCTGCGAAGGCCGAGGGCGTCCGTCTCACCGTCGAGACCTGCCCGCACTACCTGACCCTCGACGCGGCGACCGTCCCGGACGGCGCCGGGGCGTTCAAGTGCTGTCCGCCCATCCGCGGCGGCGACAACCGCGACCTCCTGTGGGCGGGCGTCGTCGACGGGACGATCGACGCGATCGTCAGCGATCACTCGCCCGCGACCGTCGAGCTCAAGGGCGACCCCGACTTCGGCCTGGCGTGGGGCGGCATCGCGGGACTGCAGACGGGGCTCTCGGCGGTGCACACGACGGCTCGCGAGCGCGGGTTGTCGTTCGAGTCGCTGCTGCCGCTGTTCACGACCGGGCCCGCCCGCATCGCGGGTCTCGAGGGGCTCGGGGTCATCGCTCCCGGGGCTCCCGCGCACCTGGTGGCGTTCGCGCCCGACGAGCGGTTCACGGTGGATGCCGAGGCCCTCGAGTACCGCAACCCCGTCTCGCCGTGGCACGGCCAGACCCTCACCGGGGTGGTCCGCGAGACCTGGCTGCGCGGAGAACCCGCCTATCGGCGCGGGGCTGCGGTGACCGAGCGCGAGGGGCGCGAGATCCTGCACGCGACCGCGGTGGTGCAGGCATGAGCGCGGCGACGGCACCCCGGTCCGGCGTCCCCACAGAGAGCGACCCCGTTTCGGCAGCGACGGAGGTCCCTGAGCCTGTCGAAGGGACCGGGTCGCGCGTCTCGGGGGGTGGCCTAGACGGGCTCAGCGACCGTGGGTCGGCTGCGGCAGAGGTCCCTGAGCCTGTCGAAGGGACCGGGATCCGCGTCTCCGGGGGTGGCTTCGACGAGCTCAGCCACCGTGGTTCGGCCGCACTCGAGGTCCCCGTCCCGATCCTGCAGCCGGGGGTCGGTCCGATCCCCGCCGCCCACTACCTGCCCGCCACCCCCGACACGGTGCTCTGGGGCCGCCTGCCCTGCGCGACGGACGCCCCCGTCCTCGAGATCTCCTCGGGCGAGAGCGTCACGATCGACACGGTCAGTCACGAGGGCATCCTCGACGACCAGGGCAAAGACCCCCGCGCCTTCTTCGCGGCCCACGGGGTGCCGCGCGAGCAGGTGCTCGACGACGCGATCGAGATCGCGGCATCCGTCTCCCGGGACCCCTTCGCCGACGGGCCGCACGTCGTGGTGGGTCCGGTGCACGTGAAGGGTGCGCAGCCCGGCGATCTGCTCAAGATCACGGTCGAGTCCCTCGTCCCGCGAGTGCCGTACGGAGTCATCTCGAACCGGCACGGCAAGGGCGCCCTCGTCGGCGAGCTGCCGCGCGGGGAGCACAACGTCAGCGTGTTCGCCGCGGTCGTCGAGCGCGACGGCATCCTGCACGGCACGCTTCCTCTCGTCGAGGGCGGCGATCCCACGGTGTCGTTCCCGCTCGCGCCGTTCCTCGGCACGATGGGGGTCGCGGTGGCCGGGGGCGAGCGTCCGCACTCCGTCCCGCCCGGAGCCCACGGCGGCAACATCGACATCAATCTGCTCGTCGAGGGCACGACGCTGTTCCTCCCCGTCCAGGTCGAGGGGGCGCTCGCCTACATCGGCGATCCGCACTTCGCGCAGGGCGACGGCGAGGTCGCTCTCACCGCCCTCGAGGCGTCGTTGCGGGCGACGCTGCGTTTCGAGGTGATCCCCGCCGATGCCGCCCAGGCCGCCTTCGGCGAGGTCACCGGTCCCCTGGTGCGCACGCCCGAGTACCTCGTGCCCACCGGGATGGACCCCGACCTCGACGCCGCGATGCGCGCGTGCGTGCGCTCGGCGCTGTCGCTGCTGGGTGCTCGCTGGGGCATGGACGAGCACCTCGCCTACGCCTACCTGTCGGCGGCGACCGACTTCGACATCTCGCAGGTCGTCGACATCGTCTCGGGGGTGCACGCGCGCATCCGCGAGGCCGACTTCGCGGGTGTCCTGGCCGTGGAGCCCGAGGCCGTGGCATCCGGTCCCGAAGGAGACGCCGCATGAGTCCCGTTCTCGCCGCCGCCCTGGCCCGGGCCGAGGCCGCGGGCCCGCCGTTGAGGCTTGGCGCCCCTGAGCTGGCTCCTTCCCGTCGAGTGTCCACAACACGCGGACAATTCCTTCGGCTCTCCGGGTTTCTTGGACACTCGACGCAGCGCAGAGGCGGGCGACGCTCGTGACGGATGCCATGACCCCGCCGACCGCGACCTCCGGGCCGGTGGCCGCCGATGCAGGCCCCACGGCGGCCGCACCCGCGCCGATCCCCGCCGACCTCCGCGCCGCGTTCGACGCCTACGAGCGGGCCATCGTCGCGAACGACCTCGACGCCCTCGACGCGTTCTTCGCGCCGGGCCCCGACACCCTGCGCGGTGACCCGGCGGGTCTGCTCGTCGGACACGACGCCATCAGCGGCTTCCGCTCGCTGCGCGGCGGCGTCGCGGCGCGCGAGATCGTCGAGGTGCAGTACCGCCCCCTCGGGCCCGACACCGCCCTGCTCATGTCGGTCTCGCGCTTCCACGGCGGCGGGCGCGGCCTGCAGACGCAGGTGTGGCAGCGGCTCGACGGGCGGTGGCTCATCACGGCCGCCCACGTCGCTCCGCGCACGCCCCCGCTCGACCGGTCCATCTGGCGCAGCGTCGGCGACCCGTTCCTGCAGGGCGCGTGGGAGGGGGCGCTCGCCGGCCTGACCGTCGCCGTCAAAGACGTCTTCGCGATCGCCGGTTTCCGCATCGGCGCGGGCAATCCGACCTACCTCGAGCAGGCCCGGCCCGAGAAGGCCACGGCACCCGCCGTCGCCGACCTGCTGCGTGCGGGGGCTTCGCTGCGTGGCATCGCCCGCACCGACGAGTTCGCGTACTCGATCGCCGGAGACAACGTGCACTACGGCACTCCTCCGAACGGTGCGGTGGTCGGGGCGCTCCCCGGCGGGTCGTCGAGCGGTCCGGCTTCGGCCGTCGCCCTCGGCCACGCCGACATCGGGCTCGCGACCGACACCGCCGGTTCCATCCGCGTGCCCGCGTCGTACCAGGGCCTGTGGGGACTGCGCACGACCCACGACCTCGTGCCGCGGCAGGGCATGCTGCCGCTCGCGCAGTCCTTCGACACGATCGGCTGGCTCACCCGCGACGGCGAGACCCTGCAGCGCGTCGCCGACTGGTGCCTGAGCTACGACGGCTCCGCCTCGACCGAGAACGTCTACGGCGCATCCGGCGACGAGCTGCCCTGGCGGTTCCTCGTGCCGGAGGAGATCCTCGACTGCGTCGAGCCGGCGACCCGCGCGGCGTTCTCCCGGCTCCTCGCCGGCCTCGCGGCATCCGACGACCCGCCGCCCTTCCGCGCCGTGCACACGGGAGACCTGGATGCCGCCTTCGCGGCGTTCCGCACGGTGCAGGGCGCAGAGGCCTGGCGCAACAACGGGGAGTGGCTGCGCGCGCATCCCGGGGCCGTGGGTCCCGCGGTGGCCGAGCGCTTCGCCGTCGCTTCGCGGCTCACGCCCGCCGACGAAGCCTCCGCGCGAAAGGGGCTCGAGAGCATCGCCGCGCACCTCGCCGACCTGGTCGACGATGCGGTGCTGCTCTTCCCCACCGTGCCGGGCCCCGCCCCCCAGCGCACCGCCGACGTCGACGCCGTGCGCGCCGCGACCCTGCGCATGACCGCGCCCGCCGCGATCGCGGGGTTGCCCGCGGTATCGGTGCCGTTGCTCCGCGTCGACGGCGCCCCCGTCGGTGTGTGTCTCGTCTCGCGCGCCGGTACCGACATCGCCCTCGTGCGTCTGGCCCGTCGTCTCGCCGAGCTGGCCGGTGCGGGGGTCGGCCGATGACCCTCGCGGTGTGTGCCGCACTCCGGAGAGAGCGCCGCCACCCGCGGATTTTCGCCGCTCGACAGACGCGAAGTGCCCGGAACTCCGGAGCCCGGCACGCCAGCACCCGTATCCCCGCCGCCCGCCCCCACCCCACGGAGTCCTGATGTCTCACCTCCCCGGCCCGATCGACCCGCCCGCCCGCCTGCTCATGGGCCCCGGCCCGATCTCGGCGTACCCGAGCGTCCTCCGTGCCATGGGGGCGCCGCTCGTCGGGCAGTACGACCCGTTCATGACCGCCACCATGACCGAGACGCAGGAGCTGTACCGCCGGGTCTGGGGTACGTCGAACGACGCGACGCTCCTCATCGACGGCACGAGCCGCGCGGGAATCGAGGCGGCGATGATCTCGCTCATCCGGCCGGGCGACCGCGTTCTCGTGCCCGTGTTCGGCCGCTTCGGGCACCTGCTCGCCGAGATCGCCGAGCGGGCTCTCGCCGAGGTCCACACGATCGAGGTGCCCTGGGGACAGGTCTTCCCGGTGTCCACGATCCGCGAGGCGATCGAGCGGGTGAAGCCGCACCTCGTCGCGTGCGTGCAGGGCGACACCTCGACCACCATGCTGCAGCCGCTCGACGAGATCGGCGAGATCTGCCACGCGCACGGTGCTCTCTTCTACACCGACGCGACGGCCTCGCTCGGGGGGAACCCCTTCGAGATGGACGCCTGGGGACTGGATGCCGCGACCGCGGGCCTGCAGAAGTGCCTCGGCGGACCCTCCGGCTCGGCGCCGATCAGCCTGTCCGACCGTGCGGTGGAGGTGGTGCGCTCGCGCGCCCGGGTCGAGGCGGGGATCCGGGAGGAGGGCGATGCCGTGGCATCCGACTTCATCCGCTCGAACTACTTCGACCTCGCGATGATCCTCGACTACTGGGGTCCGCGGCGCCTCAACCACCACACCGAGGCGACCACGATGCTCTATGGCGCTCGCGAGTGCGCGCGGGTGCTGCTCCTCGAAGGGCGCGACGACGTGATCGCACGCCACCGGTTGCACGGCGACGCGATGCTCGCGGGCGTTCAGGGTCTCGGACTCAGCGTCTTCGGCGACGTCGCGCACAAGATGACGAATGTCGTCGCGGTCGAGATCCCCGACGCCGTCGTGGGCGACGCCGTACGCAGCGAGCTGCTCAGCGATTTCGGGATCGAGATCGGCACCTCGTTCGGTCCGCTCCACGGCCGCGTCTGGCGGATCGGCACGATGGGCTACAACGCTCGCACGGACGCCGTGCTCACCACCCTCGCCGCCCTGGAGGCGGTGCTGCGGCGACACGGTGCCGCGGTGCCCGCCGGCGGCGGCGTCGAGGCGGCTCAGGGCGTCTACGCGGCGGCGCGGTCGTGATGCTCCTCGCCACCCCCGCGCCCGCCGACGCGCGCCTTGTGTGCGCCGGGCACCGCTCGCCGGGTGCATTCGCCGCGCGCCACGGCCGGCGTGGACGCGCGGGATGGCGGCGCCGATGACCACCGCCACCCGCCTGCAGGTCGCGCCCGAGCTGATCGCGTCGGCCGCGCGCCGCGTGATGGGCCGCTGTGAGGAGCTCGCCCGCGTCACCTCGACGCCCGGGAGCATCACGCGCGTCTACCTCTCTCCCGAGCACGCCCGCGTGAACCGCCTCGCTGCGGAGTGGATGCGCGAGCTCGGCATGACCACGCGGCAAGACGCCGCCGGCAACCAGGTCGGGCGTCTCGCCCCCAGGGGAGTCCCGGACGCCCCGGCGCTGCTGATGGGCTCGCACCTGGATACCGTCCCGGACGCCGGACGCTTCGACGGCATCGTCGGGGTGCTGATGGCGCTGGAGGTCGTGCGGCTCCTCCGTCGCGTCGACGCCGAGGGCTCGGCATCCAGTCCCTTCCCCTTCGCCCTCGAGGTGATCGCCTTCAGCGACGAAGAGGGCACGCGGTTCGGCAAGGCGCTGCTGGGGTCGTCGGCCGTGGCCGGGCAATGGGACGACACATGGTGGGAGCTGACGGATGCCGACGGCTCGACGCTGCGCGAGGCCTTCCGCGAGTTCGGGCTCGACCCCGGCCGCGTGGGCGAGGCCGCGCGGCGACCGGACGAGCTGGTCGGCTACCTGGAGGCGCACATCGAGCAGGGGCCGGAGCTGCACCGGAGCGGCCAGGCGCTCGCCGCGGTGTCGTCGATCGCGTCGGCGCGGCGGTTCCAGCTGGTCGTCGAGGGCGAGGCGCGGCATGCCGGCGGCACGCCCTACGACATGCGCCGCGACGCCCTGCTCGGTGCGAGCGAGGCCGCTCTCGCGGTCGAGCGCATCTGCCGCGGTGAGCACCACATCGTGGGGACCGTCGGTCAGCTCGAGGCCTTCCCGGGGGCGGTGAACGTCGTGCCGGGCGAGGCGCACTTCTCGCTCGACCTGCGCGGAGAGTTCGATGACTCCCGCGACCACGCCTGGGAGGAGCTCTCGCTGGAGCTCGACGCGATCATGGGTCGCCGCGGCCTGCGCTGGAACGCGCGGGAGGTCCACAGCGCCCCCGCGGTGTTCTGCGCTCCGCTGCTGCAGGACGTCGTACGCGCCGGAATCGGGGGCGAGGCCCCCACCCTCTTCAGCCGCGCCGGGCACGACGCGATGTCGATCGGCGCGATCACCGACGTCGGGATGCTGTTCCTCCGCAACCCCGACGGCATCAGCCACCACCCCGACGAGGCGGTGGCGGGGGCCGACGTGGCCGCGGGGATCCGCGCGCTCGCCGAGGCCGTGCTGCACCTGGGGGCCGAGCCGCGCTGAGCCGGCCCGGCGGCGGCGCCGGGTTCTGAGGGGCGCTGCGGGTGGCCCCGGGGCGTCGTATGTGGCCCCGGGGCCATCTACGAGCGCGGGTGCCGGGGTCGGTCGCGCGGCGATGCGTCCGGTCCGCCCCCCGCGAGCGCGAGTGCCGGTGCGGATCGCGCGGTGTGCATCTGGTGGGGCGCTGCGGGTGGCCCCGGGGCGTCGTATGTGGCCCCGGGGCCACCTGCGAGCGCGACGGGTCCGCGCACCCCACCTCACTCCCCGCCCGCCAACCTCCACACCCGGTCGCGCGAGAACGGCAGCTCGTACCCGCGGCGCCCGAGCGCGCGCGACACGGCGTTGCCGATCGCCGCGCCCACCGGGTTGTACGGCGACTCGCTCATCGACTTCGCCCCGAACGGGCCGAGGGTGTCGTCGGTCTCGGCGAAGTACACCTCGGTGTCGGGAACGTCGGCGAACTGCGGTACGCGGTACGTGCGGAACACCGGGTTCTGCACGACGCCGTCCTCGAGGTACACCTCCTCGTACAACGCGCCGCCGAGGGCCTGGGCCGCGCCGCCCTCGATCTGTCCGCGGCACTGGGCGGGGTTGATGACGACCCCGGCATCCGCCGACTGGATCGACTGCAGCACCTTCACGGTCCCCGTCTCGGGGTCGACGGCCACGCGGACCGCGTGCACGTTGAACGCGAGCGAACGGACCTCGCCGAACTCCGCGCCGTCCGCGGTGAGCTCGTCCGCGCCGCCGGCCTCGACGACGCGGGCCCACGACACGACCTCACCTCCGCAACGGATTCCGGATGCCACGACCTCGGCCGCCGCGGCATCCGTCCCCGTGAGGTCGGCGGCGAGGGCGAGCATCCGCCGCTTCAGCGCGAGGCACGCGCCGTACAGCGCCTTGCCGGCGACCACCGTCCCCGCGGAGGCGAAGGCCCCGGTGTCGTGGCGCACCGCGTCGGTGTCGGCGGTCCACAGCTCGAGGCGATCGGGGGCGGCGTCGAGGACGGTCGCCGCGATCTGCCGGTGCACGGTCGAGGTGCCGTTGCCGAACTCCGCCGTGCCGACCCGCAGCAGGTAGGTGCCGTCGGGGCGCAGCGTCGCGCTCGTGTGGGCGATGTGCCCGCGCGGAGCCATCGTCGCGATCATCGCGGCGGCCATGCCCTCCCCGACGAGCCAGCCCGGCGGAGCCTCGACGCCGTTGCCCCGTCCCAGGGCGTCCTGCGCGAGATCGAGGCACTGGTCCAGGCCGTAGCTGCCCCAGATCAGATCCTCCTCGTGGGGTTCCTCGCCGGTGTCCGGGTGGAGGGAGTCGCCCTCACGCACGGCGTTGAGGCGCCGCAGGTCGAAGGGGTCGATGTCGAGCTCCTGCGCGAGGGCGTCCATCGCCGACTCGACGGCGAAGACCACCTGGCCGAGCCCGTACCCGCGGAACGCGCCCGAGGGCGGGTTGTTCGTGTAGACCGCCTCGGCGTCGATCCACTTCGTCGGCACGCGGTACAGCGTCGTCGACTCCGCGCAGGAGTGGAAGAGCACGCCGATCGCGTGATTGCCGTACGCGCCGGTGTCGCTCAGCACGTCGATCTTCATCGCGGCGAGGGTGCCGTCGGCATCCGATCCGAGGGTGACGCGGACCCGCATCGGATGCCGGAGCGAGGCGCGCACGAACTGATCGGTGCGGGAGAACTCGTACGCGACGGGCCGCCCGAGCTTGCGCACGGCGAGAGCGGTGAGGTCCTCGGTGAAGAGCTCCTGCTTTCCGCCGAAGCCCCCGCCCACGCGCGTCGCGTACACGCGGACGTCGTCCTGCGCGAGGTCGAAGACGTGTGCGAGCTCGTCGCGCACGAGGAACGGCACCTGGGTCGAGGAGCGGATGACCAGGCGTCCGTCGTCGTCGAGCCACCCGACCGCTCCGTGCGTCTCGAGGGCCGCGTGCGTGACGCGCGAGGAGCGCCACTCACCGGTCACGGTCGTGTGACTGGCGGCGAGGGCGGCGTCGATGTCACCGCCGTGACCCAGGTGGAACCCGGCGACGACGTTGCGCCCCGCCTCCATCACGCGCTCCTCGGGGGTGCGGTCGGGATGCAGCAGCGGCGCCCCGGGACGCCGGGCGGCCTCGGGATCGAACACCGCGGGCAGCACCTCGTACTCGACGCGGACCGCTCGGCATCCGGCATCCGCGGCCTCCGCCGTGTCGGCCACGACCGCGACCACCCGCTGACCCACGTGGCGCACGACGTCGTCGAGCATGCGCGTGTCGTCGGGGTCGTCGGTGCGGTGCTCGTGGCGGCCGGTCGAGTAGCGCACGTCGGGGACGTCCTCGTGCGTGAAGACGGCGACCACGCCCGGCACGGCGAGCGCGGCGGATGTGTCGATCGAGACCACCCGGGCGTGCGCGTGAGGCGAGGTCACGACGCGCAGCACGAGCGGGGTGCCGCCCGGCACCGGCTCATCGAAGGTGAACGGCTCGCGTCCCTGGACGATGCGGCGCGCGGCCTCGGGGACGGTCGAGCTGCCGATGCGTCCGGCCACGGATGCCGCTGCCCCGGTTTCCCGCTCATCCGAGGGAATCGTCTCGTGCCCCGGGCACGTGCCGGCGCAGCCGGCGGGCGCCTGGGCGGGCGACGCGGCCCCGGTCTCGCGCACCGGACCGAGCACCGAGGCCCGGATCGCCTCGCGGATCGGCCGGTATCCCGTGCACCGGCACAGATTGCCCTTCATGCGCCGGTCGAGGTCGCCGAGGTCGTCGGCGGTGAGAGTGGATGCCGTCACGCTCATGCCGGGGGTGCAGAAGCCGCACTGGAAACCGAAGCCGGATGCCAAGGCCTCCTGCACGGGATGGAGCTCGTCGCCCGGGGCGAGTCCGGCGGCGGTCGTCACTGCCCGGCCGTCCAGACGGATCGCCGGAACGATGCACGAGTGGGTCGGCGTCCCGTCGATGAGGACCGAGCACGCGCCGCAGTCGCCCGCGTCGCAGCCCTTCTTGACCTCGACGTGGCCGGTCTCGCGCAGCAGCGTGCGCGCGCACTGGCCGGGGCGGGGGTCGGCCTCGACCGCGGTCCCGTTGACGTGGAACTTCACGCGGTGCCCTCCCGGGCCTCGCGCAGGAAGCCCTGGCGCAGCCGCTCGGCGAGCACGACGCTGACGCCGCGTCGCCAGTCGGCGCTGCCGAGCGGGTCGGTGTAGAAGTCGGTCGCCCGGGCGACGGCATCCCGCAGCTCGCCGGCACCCGGCATCCGCGAGAAGCGCAGCACGCGAGGGCGGCGCACCGCGGCCGTCACGACGAAGACCGCCGCGCCGTCGGCATCGAGTCGGGCGGTGACCACGGCGCCCGAGCGGCCGAGCTCCGCCAGGGCGATCTTCTGCAGACCCACGCGCGAGGACAGGGCATGGGTGGGGATGTCGAGGGCGCGCAGCACCTCGCCCGGGGCGAGCGAGGTCTCCTGGTTGTCGACCACGAGATCCGCCACGGCGATCCGGCGCTCGCCGCCGTCGGGCGTCCACACCAGGGCCACGGCATCCAGGGTCGAGAGCATCGCGATCATCGCCCCGGCGGCGAAGGCCTGGCAGACGTTCCCGCCGACGGTGGCGGTGTTCCAGATCTTGAACGACGCCAGCAGGGCGTCGGCGGCGGGACGGGCGAGGGCGAGCGAGGTCCACGGCGCGGGGGCGTCGTTCTCGGCCCACTCCAGCAGTCGGGCGATGGTGCAGGTCGCCCCGATACGCAGCCCCTGCGGGGTGACCTCGAGGTCGGGCCAGTCCAGGGTCGTGAGGTCGACGAAGCCCGTCGTCGCCGGTTGCGGCTCGCTCATGAGCCAGGTGCCGCCGGCGATCACGACCTCGCCGGGGGTCAGGGCGAGGTCGGCGCGGGTGCGCGCCGCGCGATACGAGGTGACGGTGGTGATGTCCACGGTTCAGCCCGCGAGCTTCCGACCCGACCAGCGACCGTCGGTGAGCGTGTAGTGCTGGCGGGAACTGGGCCCCTGCGCGTCGCCGCGCCAGAAGGTGAGCGTGAGCGGGCGCAGACGGAAGCCGACCCAGCGGTCGGGCGGATCGAGCGTCGGGTGCGTCTCGTCGAACTCGGCCCAGAGGTGCCGCCGGGCGCCCTCGGGCAGCTGCGCCGTCTCGTCCGTGTTGACCCACGCCAGGGTCTGCAGATACCGGGAACGTTCGGCGTACACGGCGGCGGCCTCGGCCGCGGAGGTCCGCTCGACGATTCCGCGCGCCACCACCTGGCGGCCCACCTCCGGCCACGCCACCGACATCGCCGCCACGGGGGACGCGGCCAGTTCGGCGACCTTCGCGCTCGCCGCGTCGGTGTGGAAGGTGAGGCCGGTGGCATCCCCGGAGCTGACGAGTACGTGCCGGAGCGAGGGGAGACCGTCGCGACCGACCGTCGCCAGCGCCGCGAGGGGACGGAGCTCGCTGTCGTGCGGCGGGAGCCAGCGCGCGAGGAGGGCGAGCGGGTCGGCGACGAGCGCGTCGATGTCGTCGACGTCGGAACCGAACGTGGTGCCGGCGGTGATCATGGCGACCTCCGGGGGGGGGGGGGGGTGAGCTGCGGGTACCGCCGAGGGTAGGAGTCGCGCGTTTCGGCGATGTTGCCGTCGTGAACAACCGGCGAAACACGGGCCCGCCTTCGACGGTCCTGGGCGCCCCGCAACCCCGCAAACAGCCCGCTACCCGCCCGGAACACCGCGGAAACACGCCATTGTTACCGTCATCAACATGTCGCTCCTCGTCACGAACGCACGTCTCATCACCGTCCCCGCGGGCACCGACGACCCCGGCTACATCGAGCGCGGATACATGCTCGTCCGCGACGGCCGCATCGCGGCGATCGGCGCCGGCGACCCCGACCCGGGCCTCACCGCCGACGAGATCCTCGACGTCGACGGCAAGTTCGTCGCCCCCGGTTTCGTCTCGAGCCACAGCCACCTCTTCACGAGCGGCTCGCGCGGGCTCGGCGTCGACCAGACGCTCTACGGCTGGTGCACGTCGATGTTCAGCGTGCTCACCAACGGATCGCCCGACCACATCTACTGGGCGACCCTGCACGGCTCGCTCGACTTCCTCGCCAACGGCGTGACGACGGCGTACAACTTCACCGACCCGCTCCTGCCCTGGGAGCCGATGGTCGACGGCAAGCGCGCCGACGGCGGCGGCATCCTGCGCGATCACGCCTGGCACACGCGCCAGAGCGACGGATGCCACGACGCCGGCCTCCGCTTCGTCGACTCGATCGCGCTGGACGCCACCGTCGGCACCGACGAGGAGATCTTCGCCCGCTTCGAGGCGTCCCTCGACCACGTGCTCGCGATGGACCCCGACATCGCCCTCGGCGCCTCGATCATGGGGCAGGTGCAGTGGTCGACCCGCCCCGACGCCGCCGAGATCGAGGTGGCCGTGATGGACCGCTTCGGCGTCACCAACCAGGCGCATTTCCTCGAGACGTTCGAGGCGATCGAGCACCAGCAGACGAAGTTCCAGCTCTACAAGAACGCCGGAGCCCTGCGCCCCGGCATGATGTTCGGCCACTTCATCCAGACGACGCCGCAGATCATCCAGGATGCCGCTGCCGGCGGCGCCAGCATGTCGTGGCAGCCCGCATCGAACGGGCGCCTGGCGTCGGGCATCGCCCACGTCCCCGAGATGCTGGACGCCGGGATGAAGGTCGGCATGGGTCTCGACGACCAGGCCTGCACCGACGTCGCCGACCCGTGGCAGAACATGCGCATGGGCATGTTCATGCAGCGCGCCCGCACCCACGATCCGCTGTCGATGATGCCCGAGCGGGTGCTGCGCCTGCACACCCTCGGCGGAGCCGAGATCATGGGCGTCGACGACCGCGTCGGCAGCCTCGAGGTGGGTAAGTTCGCCGACTTCGTCGTCGTCGACCCGCGCACGCCCGACATCGGTCCGCTCTGGAACCCCGTGCGCAGCTACGTGCTCGCCTGCGGCCTGCGCAACCTGCAGCGGGTCTACGTCGGCGGGAAGCTCGTGAACGAGAACGGCGTCTCGACCAACCCCCTGGCCGAGGAGGCCTCGCGCAAGCTCCACGAGGAGCTGCCGGCGCTCGCCGAGGAGTACGGCGTCATTCTCTGAGGGGCAGCTGATCCGGAACGCGTCAGGCCCAGAGGCGCGCGGCGGCCGTCTCGGCGGCGCGGAACGCCTGTCCTGCTCGCGTGGCCCCCTCCGTCGCGTGTTCCAGAGCACTGCGCAGTCGCGTCATGCTCTCGGTCCACTCCCGTTGCGCGAGGTCGTAGGCGTCACGGGCCCGGCCGCTCCATTCCGCGCGGCCCGCCGCGACGGCGCTGTCGAGATCGTCGAGGTGATCCTGGATGCGGTTCGTCGCGGTGCGCAGGGCCTCGACGAAGGCGTCGTGCCGGTCGCTGTCGAAGCTGATCGTCATGACGCCGGCTGGGGCCAGGTGAGGTCGTACCAGCGGAGGCGGTAGCGGTCGGGGACCTCGCCCGTCTCGTAATAGTGGAAGAAGATGTCCGTCGCCTCGTCGAGGGCGAACACCTCGTCGGGGTAGACCGTCGCGCTCGCCGTGCCCTCGAAGTACGGGATCGTGACCGTGGGCGGGTCCGAGTGGTCGCCCCCGCGGCCCACGATGTAGTGGCGGTCCTGTCCATCGTCGTCTACCTTGTGGCACTCGATCGTCATCGCGTCACTCGTGCCGGCGCACTGGAGGTAAACAGGGCTGCCGCCCTCGTAGACGTACGCGACGAAATTCACGTCGTCTGGCATCGGGCCGAAGATGAACGTCGACCGCTGTCCCTGCTGGAGGAGGCTCAGAAGATGGGCAAGGTGTTCGCGAGGCGGACGGTAATCCGACCCGAACTCCATGGAGTTGCCGTCCAGCGAGTAGTAATGACGACTCATGTCAGGGCATCACTTTCAGAATGACTTTGGTAATGGATATCTGTTCGCCCCTCAGAATCGCGGTTGCGGGGTTCTCGGGAGTGATCGCCTCGTCGAAGCCCAGTTGGTTCTTCTCGTTGCGAAGATATTTATCGATTGCGGTCCCGCTCTTCACTTCCACAGCGGAGTACGTGCCATCGGGTCGTTGGATGAAGCCGTCGAAGTACCGGTGCTGGGTCGATCCGCTCAGGGCGGACCGAACCTGATCCCGGATGACCGTCACGCTCTCCTCTTCCTCGACCTCGTCCAGCCCACGCTTCTCCTTATCGACCCACGGCTTTGATTCCTGCCCGTATGCGAAGTGCCCGGCGTTGTCGCGCGAGTCGCCCCGGTCGACCCCATGATCCTTCTCGATCAGCATGACACCGGACCCGCTGAGAGCCGCGGCGATCTTCGACGCCCCCGCTCCCGCCAGGGCGGCTCCGGATCCGGCGAGGGCTGCTCCGCCGGCAACCGCGGGAATCCCGGGGGCCGCTCCCGGGCCGGTGAGCGAGAGCGCGCCCCCGCCGAGGGCGAGCCCGCCGCCGGCCATCGCCATCGTGCCTCCGCCCAGCAGGGCGAGGAGCGCATCGGGGTTCTGCAGCAGGGCATTCCCGAACGAGGCGGTGCCGTTGACGATGTCGACGAAGCTGTTCCACTGCAGCAGTGCCACCATCTCGGCGGAGACGAGCGCCGCCGAGCCGATGTCGCCCCACGTGATGGCACGCGGTGGTTCGAGCGCCCTGAGCGCGGATGCGGCGGTATCGCCGGCATCCTTAACCTCCGACCGGGCGTAGGCGAGCAGGCTTCGTGCGTCGCTGCGGGCGCCGGCGCCTTCGTCGACGTACAGGGGCAGGATCCCCGTCGGGCCCGCTCGTCGCTCGGCGGCGCGGTAGCGGTCGATGCCGGCGGCGGTCTGCTCCATCGCCGTCTCCCAGATCGCGATGGCGTCGCCGGCCTTCTGCTGGGCCCAACCGAGGATGTTCGCGTAGGTCTCGAGCGCGTCGGCGCAGGCCGAGAGCAGACGCTGGGTGTCGTCCCACGCGGCGGCGACGCCCTCGCAGCGCGCGGCGAAGGCGTCGGCGGCATCGCCCTCCCACCCTTCGGGGGTGGTGGTCGTGCGGATGCTCGTGGCGGTGTCCGTCGCCGCCCGCGCCCGCTCGCGCCACGCGTCGAGGAGCGCGAAGAGGGCCTCGACGTCTCCGGGAACCAGCGCGGCCGGATCCGTGGTCTCGCCCAGCTCGGCCATCAGAAGACCTCCCCCGGGGAGATGCTCCGGTCGACCGCTTCGTACAGCTCCGCTCCGCTGCGCAGCCGGGTGGCGAGCTGATCGAGGTCGTCGAGTCCCCGTGTCCACGCGTCGCCGACCATGCCGCTGATCTCCGTCAATGACGACGCCATGTCGGCGTGACCCGCATCCGTCGGGGAGATCGTGGTGAGGCACCCCGCGTCCGCACTGATCGCCTCGAGCTTGGCGGCCACCGCGCGCAGGGCCTCGGGGTCCGCCCTGAACCGTGCCATCTTCCACCTCCGCACAGGGACACTACGGCGGAACGACGTCGAGATCGAATGTTTACATGTCGTACGTTCAGCGACGCGAGGCATCGGCCGGCGCCGGACCCCCCACCGCGAACCCCACCGGCGAGTGTTCACAACACGCCGCATGGCGCGGTCCTCGCTCGGCGTGTTCTGGACACTCAACGCCCTCGGGCGGGGCGTCGTGCGCCGACCCCGCATGGCGGGCGCGCCCTCCGCGCCCGCCGGATCCCCGTCGAGTGTCCAGAACACCCGGAGGGGATGCCGCTTGCGCCCGGGTTTCCTGGACACTCGACATTCTGCGAGCCGCGCGCACCCCGCCCGGCGCCGGGGCCGCGCGCACCTCTCGCCCGCCCGCCCGCATGACGGGCGCCTCCGCGCCGCCCGCCCGCATGACGCGCCCGCCCCTCGCGCGCGCCCGCCCGCCCGTGCGAGCCTGGGCGTATGCGCAGGCTCATCGCGGGACTCGAAGTCCACACCTCGCACGACGACGTCGCCGGGCGCCACGCGCTCCTGTGGCACCATGGCTCGCCGCAGACCGGGGCGATCCTCCCGCCGGTACGAGCCGCAGCCGACGCGCACGGGCTCGCCGTCGTCTCGGTGGCGCGTCCCGGGTATGCGGCGTCGACCCGGGTCCCCGGGCGGACCGTGGCCGACGTCGCCGCGGGGCTCGTCCCGGTGCTCGACGCGCTGGGGGTGGCATCCGTCGTCTCGGTCGGCGCGTCCGGCGGGGGTCCGCACGCCCTCGCGTGCGCCGCGGTGATGCCCGCCCTCGTCCGCGCGGTCGTGACGTTCGCGAGCCCCGCGCCGTTCTCCGGCGACGACGCCTGGTTCGCCGGCATGCGGGCTCCGGGGGGCCTGCGGGCCGCGACCGAGGGCGCGGCGGCACGGCGCCTCTTCGCCGAGACCGACGAGTTCGATCCGACGCAGTTCGTGGATGCCGACGTCGCCGCGCTCGAGGGGGAGTGGGCGTCGCTCGGAGCCGACGCCGGCGCCGCCGAAGCCGACGGTGTCGACGGGCTCATCGACGACGACCTCGCCTTCGTCCGACCCTGGGGGATCGAGCTCGCGGAGGTCGCGGCATCCGTGCTTCTCGTTCAGGGGGAGAGCGACCGCGTCATCCCTCCCGCTCACGCGCGCCTGCTCGAGGCGGCCCTCCCGCACGCGCGCCTCGAGCTGTCGCCCGACGACGGCCACGTCTCGGTGCTGCGGCGTCTCGGCGCCGCACTCTCCCGGTGAGCGGGCGCGGACGCACGGCTCCTGCTTCGCGGGAGCCCGGCACCGGAGCCGCGCGCAGACCTCAGGCGGTGTAGTCGAAGCGGCTGATCTCCTCGAGCGCTTCGACGACGAACGAGACGCTCTCCTCGAACATGCGCGCCCCGGCCTCGGCGTTCGCACCGGTCGGGTCGCCGAGCACTCCCGTGGGGCCGAAGTCGTTCGACAGCCAGCCGAAGGTCACGGGCTTGGAGTTGAACCCGATGTGCCGGAAGTCGCCGATGTGCGCGGGCACGGTGGCCGCGAATGTCGTCGGGTCGACCAGTTCGGGCCGCAGGTGCATGATCATGCTCGTCTCGCCGTGCCCGGCGTGGATACCGGTGCCGTGCTCGTCCGGGCCGCCGTCGGTGCCGTCGAACGAGGGCACGCGCGCGGCGGGCATGAAGAACGTGCGCAGGCCGAACCGGCGCCGGAGCTCCCGGTTCGCGACGTTGAGCAGTGCGACGTTGCCGCCGTGCCCGTTGAGGAACACGAGGGTGCGGGCACGGGTGGTGAGGATCGACCGGCCGATGTCGACGATGGTCCGCAGCATCGTCTCGGGGGTGAGCCACAGCGTTCCCGGCGCCCACGAGTGCTCGTCCGACTTGGTCACCGACAGCGTCGGCAGCTGCCAGACGTCCAGCCCCATCGCGGCGGCGCGCGCGACGGCGGCGGTGGCTGACGCCTCGGCGACGATGGCATCCGTCGCCAGGGGCAGGTGGGGGCCGTGGTGCTCGATGGCGCCGGTGGGGAGCACGAGGATCGAGTCCTCGGTGAGGGCTTCCGCGGCGGTGGGGCCGCTGAGCTCGGCGAGCAGACGGCTCATCGGATGGCTCCCTTGCGCGCGCCGGTGTACTCGGGGTCGAGCTTGCCGGGGTTCAGCAGTCCGTTCGGGTCGGTGATCGCGGCGAGCTCGGCGGTCTGCTCGACGTTGAAGTCGACGTTCCACTGGTGCGGGTTGTGCACGCCCACGCCGATCGCGTTCAGATCGGCGATGCCGCGGTACACGTCCTCCTCGCTGACGTACGGGGCGGCGAGCATCCCGATCGGATGCTGCTTGGTCGACTCGATGTGCAGTTTGCCGCCGGGGAACACGGCCTCGACGGCCTCGACGTTCTCGCTCAGCGGCATCCCGGCCACCTCGAGGTGGAAGACCTCGTGCGGCTGGCTCTTCTGGTACCACTCGATGGGGTGGTTGTAGCTCAGCATCGACAGGCGGATGCTGGCCTGCGGCCCCTCGCGCACGGCTTCGACGCGGCCGCCGGCGCCCTCGACGATGGCGGTGACCTGCTCGATCAGCGACGCGTCGATGATCGCCCGCAGGCTGGATCGTCCGTGCGGGATCGCGTGGTCGGCGGGGAGGGATGCCGAGATCTCGACGCCGTCGCCCGACACCAGGCGCGGAGCGGGCTCGAGGTTGCCGATGGTCTGCAGCACCGACAGGGTGCCGGCGTAGTCGGGGAAGCTCGCCCAGAGGCCGCGCCAGTCGCGCAGCGGTTCGAGGCGGACGGTCGCGCGGACGATCACGCCCGCCGTGCCGTAGTTGTGCACGTACTTCTGGGCCTCGTCGCCCTCGACGTGGTGGATCTGGGCGCTGCCGTCGGCGTGCACGACGTCGAGGGCGACGACGAAGCCGCGGTCGTTCGAGCCGTGCTCGATCGAGCCGGTGCCCCCGGAGCCGCCGGAGAGGAACCCGCCGATGGTCGACTGCGCGGTCGAGGGGTACATCCACAGCGCCTGGCCCGCGGCCCACGCGGCCTGCTCGAGCAGCACCATCGGGGTGCCGGCCTCGGCGGTGAGGAAGCCGTCGCCCACCTCGACGATCGCCTTGGCGCGCGTGGTGTCGATCACGAGGCCGCCCTGCAGGGGGATGCCCTGGCCGTAGTTTCCGGTGCCCTTGCCGCGCACGGTGATCGGAACCCCGTGGCGCGCGGCCGCGGCGACCGCGATCGCGATCTGCTCGGCGTCGGCGGCGAACACGACAAGGTCCGCGAGACCGAGGGGGAGCTTCGCCGCGATGATCGGCGACATCGGCGAACCGTCGACGCTGGCGCGTTCGCGCACGCGCGGTTCGGTGCTGACGGCCGCCGGGCCGAGGAGGTCGAGCAGCTCGTCCTCGAGGGAGAGGACGCGGGTGGCGGTATCGCTCATGGGGTGTCTCCGGATGGAACGGGTGGGGGCGGATGCCGCCGTCGGGGGCGGAGGTGGCTGAGCCTGTCGAAGCCACCGGGGGTGGGTGGTTCCGGTCCTTTCGACGGGCTCAGGGACCTCGGCTCGGGCTCAGGGACCTCGGTTCGGGCTCAGGAACCTGGGTTCGGGCTCGGGAACCTCGGGCTCGGGCTCGGGGGCCTGGGCTTGGGCTCGGGGTGGGAGGGAGGTGGCTGAGCCTGTCGAAGCCACCGGGGGTGGACCGGGCGGGGAGCGGCCCGGCCCGCGCGCGGCGGGCCGGGCCGGTCGGTCAGAACGAGATCGACGTGTCGATGAACTGGTTCGTGTACAGGTCGGCGGGCGTGTATCCCGACGCGGGCGGGGTGCCCAGGTCGGTGTACACCTTGCTCGCCTTGTCGAAGAAGTCCGCGAAGCGGTCGCCGTCGAAGTTGCCGTAGGTGGAGTCGGGGCCGTCGCCGACCAGGCCCAGGTCGACCTGCGCCTTGACCGAGTAGTCGGCCACGCCCTGCGTGTAGGTCCAGCCGGTCGCGTACTCGTCGACGAGCTTCAAGATGAGGTCGTTCGCCGCCGTCGGGTCCTTGTAGTACGCGACACCGGCCTTCTGCAGGACGGGGACGAGCTTCTCCAGGCACGGCGACAGCTCGTCGAAGGTGTCGGCCTTCACCGACACCGACGAGGCGTAGGTCTGCCACCCCGCGTCGTGGATGAGGGCGAAGTCGACCGGCTTACCCCACGCCGAGACCTCGTTCTCGTACACGTAGGGTTCGGCCGAGGCGAAGCCCTGCTGCATGTCCTTGCCGCCGGCCGCGACGAAGTTGGAGGGCGTGCCGTCGTACGACCCGTCGAGGATCGACGGCTCCGCCAGTCCCTCGCTCTTGAGGTACTCGATGTAGGCGGCGCCGTCGAAGTAGCGCCAGACGCCGCCCTTCGCTGCGAGGGCGTCCTTGACGTCGGCGACGCTGTGCACGTCGGGGTAGGTGGCGGGGTCCCACATCACCATGAAGGGGCTGATGTCGAGGGGAGCGAAGACCGCCTTGGTCGGGGTCGTGCCCGACAGCTGCACGGCCTCGTCGGTACCGACGTAGCCGAGGGTGATCGCGTCGTCCTGGTACATCTGCGCCGACACCGTCTGGAAGCCGATGGCCGGGCCGCCCGCGCGGATCTCGAGGTTCACGCCGGTGTACTCGCCGTTCGACATGAGCGGACCCGTGACGGTCTTGGCGTTGGCGTCGACGGTGTAGTCGTCCTTGATCATCTCGTAGAGGTGCCCGTGCTCGGCCTCGGGGTTCCAGTCGGTCTGCACGACCACGGTCGAGGGGCAGTCCGCGGAGAGGTCGACGGAGCCGATCTGCTTGTCGGTGGCCGGGGCGCTCTCCGCGGCGCTGCCGGCGCAGGAGGTCAGGGTGAGGGCGATCGCGACGGCGCCGGTGACGGCGGTGCCGCGGAGGAGGGTGGAGCGCTGCATGCTGGTTCGCTTTCTGTGACGGGGTGGAGCTCTCGGGTGCAGGTTTCGGGTACGCCGGACACCGCTTCCCGCGGCGCGGGAGCGTGGCATCCGGGATTCAGGAGGGGCGGGTCAGAGGGTGCTGTCGTACCAGCGGCCCACGGCCACCTTCGACAGCCAGCCGAAGAGGGCGAAGATGGCCACGCCGAGCAGGCACGCGGCCAGGATCGCGGCGAACAGCTCGGCGCTCTGCAGGCGCGACTGGTAGTTGGCGATGAGCGAGCCGATGCCCGGTTCGCCGCGTCGGAAGAAGTAGTCGCCGACGATCGCGCCGATCACCGAGAGGCCGGCGGAGGTGCGCATGCCCACGAAGATCGAGGGGAGGGCGGCCGGGAGGGTGAGCTTGGTCAGCACCGTCCAGCGGTCCGCCTTCTGCAGGCGGAACAGCTCGCGCTGCGACCGATCCACCGACTGCAGGCCGAACAGGGTGTTCGACACCATCGGGAACAGCGCGATCAGCACGCAGACGATGACGCGGGCGAGGAACTCGTAGCCGAACCAGAAGCCGACCAGCGGCACGAGCGCGAGAATCGGGATGCACTGCAGAACCACCGCGTAGGCGTACGTGGAGCGCTCGACCCATCGGGCCATCGACATCGCGATCGCCCAGCCGATGCCGAGGACCATCGCGACCCCGAGGCCGGTGAGGGCGACGCCCGTCGTGCGGAAAAGGGCGACCCAGATGTCGGCGCCGACCTGCGGGTCGAAGAACCCGAGGGTGAAGATCTCGTGCGGCATCGGCAGGAGGAAGCCCTTGCCCGAGGTCTCCAGGGCGATCGAGACGCCGTACCAGGCGCCGACGAGCACGACGAGCACCCCGAGCGGCGGACCGACGAGCACGGCCCGGGCTCCGAAGCCACGGCGGCGTGCGGCCGTCCGGGGCGCGGGTGGTTCGACGGGCGGGGTGGATGCCGACGGCTCCGCCGCCGAGACGGCGATGGGCTCTGCAGAGGTGGTGCTCATGAGTGTCCTTCCCGGAGGGCGTGGGAGACCTCGCCGACGAGCTTCGCGAACTCTCCGGTGTAGCGGATCTCGGGATCGCGAGGCATGTCGAAGGGGACCTCGAAGGTGTCGACGAGGTGACCGGGACGACCCGACATCACGACGACCTTGGTGGAGAGGTAGACGGCCTCGGAGACCGAGTGGGTGATGAACAGACCGCCGAACTGCTGGGCGACGAAGATCTTCAGGAGCTCGTCGTTCAGCCGTTCGCGGGTGATCTCGTCGAGGGCGCCGAACGGCTCGTCGAAGAGGAACAGTTCGGGGTCGAGGGTCAGCGACCGCGCGAGCGAGGTGCGCATCTTCATGCCGCCCGACATCTGCTTCGGGAGGTGCTTCTCGAAGCCGTTCAGGCCGACGAGGTCGATGGCCCACTGGGCTTTCGGACCGCGCACCCGCTTGGGCTGCCAGTTGAGTTCGGCGAGCAGCTCGACGTTCGAGCGCACGTCGCGCCAGGGCAGGAGGGTCGCGTCCTGGAAGACGTAGCCGATGCGATCGGTGTTGACGGTGGCGACGCCCTCGCTGGCCTGCTCGAGGCCCGAGGCGATGCGCAGGAGCGTCGACTTGCCGCAGCCGGAGGGGCCGACGACGCTCACGAACTCGCCACGGCCGACGACGAGGTCGACGCCCGAGAGAGCGGTGGTGCCGTTGGGGAACGTCATGGCGACGTTGCGGAAGTCCAGCAGCGGCGCGGTGGGATCCGCGACGTCGGCCGGAGCGGGGGAGGCGAGGGTCACGTGGCGCTCACTTTCCGATCGGGACGGGGGACGGCGCCGTCGCGGGTGCGGCGGTGCGGGTGGACACGCTCGTGCGGCTCACGAGACGGCCCCGGTGGAGCACGACGCGGTCGGCGCTGGCGAAGGCGACGACCTCGCCGAGTGAGTCGCCGCGGACGGCGACGAGGTCGGCGCGCGCACCGGCGACGGGTCCCGCGACGGGCAGCCCCATGACATCGCGCGCGCCGACGGTCACGGCATCCATCGCCTCTTCGGGGGCCAGGTGCCCCGCGCTGACGAGGAGCGAGGCGGTCTCGAGGTGATCGCACCGGCCGACGGGGTTGAACGGGTCGCGCACGTTGTCGGCTCCGGCGGCGACGCGCACGCCGGCGGCCTTGAGGCGTCCGATCGGCGCGATCCCACGCGGCACGGCGTGCTCGGCATCCCATCCCTGCAGGTACAGGTTGGTGAGGGGCAGGGCGATCACACCGATGTCGGCGGTGCGGATGCCGTCGGCGAGGGCGATCAGGTCGGCTGCGGGCATCATGCTGAGGCGGACGCAGTGCCCCGCCGTGCGCGGACGGTGCCAGCCGGTCACCAGTCGCGCGTAGGCGGCGAGCGTGTCGGCGCCGGCGAGGCTCTCGTCGGTGTGCAGGTCGAGGCCCACGTCGTGACGGCGGGCGAGGGCCACGAGCCGTTCGAGATCGGCGATCGGATCGTCGGCGAGGTGCGGGGCGCCGCCGACCAGGTCGACACCGGCATCGAGAGCGGCCTCGAAGACCGCGTCGGGCACGGTGGGGCCGCCGAGCGCGACGAGCTCGACGTCCATGATCCCCTCGAGCTCCGCGCGGAGGCGGACGAGCGCCCGCACGCCGGTGAGCGCGTCGTCGCCGCGCAGCAGATCGACGTGCGTACGCACCGAGGTGATCCCGGATGCCAGCATCCGCAGCGCCGTCGAACGGGCGCGGTCGAGGGTGTCGTCCTCGTCGAGGGTCAGGGCGTAGGCGTGCCAACTCTCGATCGCGCGCTCGAGGTCGCCGAACGGGGGCCGGATGGCATCCCAGGACTGCGACTTGTCGAGGTGCGCGTGCGGTTCGGCGCCGGCCGCGGTGACGACGTAGCCGGTGAGGTCGAGCGTCTCGCCCTCGGTGTCGGGCAGGGGGCTCCCCGCCGGCACCACCGCGAGCACCTCGTCGCCGTCGATCGCGATGTCGACGAGCGCGCCCGAGGCGAGGCGTGCGCCGCGCAGAGCGGCGATGGTGACGGGTGGAGCGGCAGACACGAGGGCCTCCGGAGAGTCGAGAAGACAGGCGTCGAGACGGAGCCACAGCAGCGGGGCGAGCCGCTCGAGGCGGCGGCGTCAGTGTTGGTGTGACCAACATCCGGCGATGTTCCGATGCTAGGAATCGCGCGTTTCCGCCGTATTTCCCCCGCGTGACCCTCGTGACAAAGATGTCGGGGGCCCGGGTGCTCACGGTCAGATCGTGGGTGATCGGTGCGGTGTTGCCGAGGGTCGTGGCGCAGCGCGCGTTCGGGCGGCGCGGCGCTCCGCCCGCGCCGGCGCCGGGATGGCGGCATCCCTCTGTCGGCGGATGCCGTTCGGCGACGGGACGTGCGGATGGGAGGATCGTGCGGGCGCCCGTCGATCGCGGCAGCCCCGTCCCGTCTCGAAAGTTGTCCGTGTCCTCGACGCCTGCCCCGGCCGCACGTGCGGCTCGCACCCCGGTGCTGCTCGGCACGCAGATGCTCTTCAACATCGGCTTCTTCGCCGTCGTGCCGTTCCTCGCGCTGGTGCTCACCGACGACTTCGGTCTGACCGCGCTCGCCGTGGGGCTGGTGCTGGGCGTGCGGACCTTCGCTCAGCAGGGGATGTTCCTGATCGGAGGCGTGCTCGCCGACCGCTTCGGCGCGCGCCGGACGATCCTGACCGGGTGCGCCGTGCGTGTGCTCGGCTTCGCGACCCTCGCACTGTCGCTGCTCCTCCCGAGCCCGCAGCTCGCGCTGTTCATCGCGGGGACGGTGCTCACGGGGCTCGGCGGCGCGCTGTTCTCCCCGGGGATCAACGTCCTCGTCTCGGATGCCGAGCAGCGACGCGCCCCGGCCGGTGCGCGATCCCGCGCCTCGCTGTTCGCGTGGTTGAGCGTCGCGGGTGAGTTGGGGGCGGTGATCGGGCCGCTCGTCGGCGCGGTGCTGCTGGGCTGGGGCTTCGTCGTCGTCGCGCTCGGAGGCGCGGCGCTGTTCGTGCTGATCGGCGTCTTCCTCGCCGTCGCCCTGCCGCGGCGGACCGGGTCGACGGGGCAGCAGGGGATCCGCGGGCGTTGGTGGTCGCTGCGCGATCGCCGGTTCGTCGCGTTCTCGACGCTGCACGCCGCGGATCTGCTCGCCTTCAACCAGCTGTACCTCGCCCTCCCGCTCCAGCTCACCCGGGCCGGCGCCGGTCCCGACGTGATCGCGCTGATGTTCGCGTGGGTGTCGGCGCTCACGCTCCTGTTGCAGCTGCCGGTCTCGCGCTGGTGCCATCGGGTCGGGGCGGCGCGCGCCCTGCGCCTCGGCTACGTCCTCTCCGCCGCGGGGTTCGTCTCCGTCGCCGCCGGTGCCGTCGCTCCGCTCGACCCCACGGGGCGCATCGTCTCGGTCTTCGCCGCCGCCGGTCTCGTGATCGTCGGACACCTCACGACCAACCCCACCGCGCAGGGCCTGGTACCGCGATTCGCCGGGACCCTGCCGACCGGCTCGTTCTTCGGTCTGCTGTCGACGTGCGGAGGCGTCGCCGTCCTCCTCGGCAACGCCGCTGTCGGCGCGCTCCTCGGGTGGGCGGCGGCTCCCGCCCTCGCCTGGGTCTTCCTGGCTGTGCCGCTCGCGGCGGCGGCGGTGTGGGTGCCGCGGTTGGTGGGGTCGCTGGGGTCGGTGGGGTCGCGCGAAATGTTTTGAAGCGGCCGAAAGGCCATGCATCCGCCGGCGGGTTCTCTCCGTCGAGAAGCAAGGTATGGCCCCTTCTCCCCAGGCTCTGATCTGCCTGATCTATCCACAAAAAGTCCCGATCAGGTATTGAATGTCGGAGGTGCGGGCTAGCGTGCCTGCATGAGCTTTCCACCCCCATCTCCAGACGGGCTCGACCCCCTCGCGGTCGTGCTCGACGAGGTCCTCGACGCGGATGCCGCCCTCGCGGCCGCCGAAGCCCGCAGAACCCGTGCGCTGGCCCGGGCGGGGCGTCTGGCCCTCGACGCCCTGGCGGGGCAGCGGGCATCGTCGCGGGCGGCGGAGATGGCGCTTCGCGAGGTCGCGTCCGAGATCGCGGCCGCGGAGTGCCTGTCGGATCGGTCGGTGCAGGCGCAGATCG
>CAJYJO010000003.1 GCA_913774845.1 uncultured Microbacterium sp.
GCTAAGGAGGAGGCGAGCGATCCGCACCCGGTCACGATACCACCGGCCACTGCCCGGGCCGCGTGTAACGCGGCGTCGCACGGTTCGCCGACGCGGACCGGGCCGTGCGAGCCTGGGCCGATCCCGACGGAAGGAGCGCGTCATGACCGCAGGCGCCGACACCGGATTCTCGACCCGGCAGGTGCACGCCGGCGCGGCGACGGCACCCGCCACACCGCGCGCGACGCCCATCTACCTCTCCGCCGGGTTCACGTTCAGCGACCTCGAGGAGTCGGCCGCGCACTTCGGCACGGGGGCCGGCTTCGGCTACACGCGCACGGGCAACCCCACGGTGCAAGCCGTCGAAGAACGACTCGCCTCCCTCGAGGGCGGCGATCAGGCGGTGCTGGTCTCGAGCGGTCAGGCCGCCGTGACCGTCGCCCTGCTCGCTCTCGCCGGCGCCGGCGACCACCTCGTCGTCTCGGAGCACATCTACGAGGGCACCCGAGGCCTCCTGCTCGACAACCTGGCACGCCTCGGCATCGAGACCACCTTCGTCGACGTCTCCGATCTCGACGCGATCCGGGATGCCATCACCCCGCGCACGCGCGCCCTGTTCGCCGAGACGCTCTCCAACGCGCGCAACGACGTGCTCGACGTCGCGGCGGTCGCTGCCGTCGGCGCGGCGCACGGCATCCCCCTCGTGGTGGACAGCACGTTCACCACGCCCTACCTGCTGCGCCCGATCGAGCACGGTGCCGCCGTCGTCGTGCACTCGGCGAGCAAGTTCCTCGCCGGGCAGGGTGCGGTGCTCGGCGGGGTCATCATCGACGACGGACGCTTCGACGCCGCGGCATCCGGTCACCGCTTCCCCCATCTGGTGCAGGCCGACCGCCTCGGCGGCGCGAGCTACGCCGAGAAGCACGGGCCGCGAGCCCGCGGGGCCTACATCCGCGAGAGCGTCGCGCCGCGCTTCGGGCCGGCGCCGTCTCCGCTGAACGCCTTCCTGATCGGTCAGGGCATCGAGACGCTCAGCCTGCGCGTCGAGCGCCAGTCGCAGAACGCCCTCGTCGTCGCCCGGTGGCTCGAACAGCGTCCCGAGGTCGAGCGCGTCGACTACGTCGGTCTCCCCTCGCATCCGTTCCACGATCTCGGCAGGCGCTACCTCCCGCGCGGGAGCGGCTCGGTCTTCACCGTGACGCTCCGCGGAGGGCTGGAGGCCGCGCGTCATGTCGTGCAGTCGGTGCGCCTCGTGACGCACATGACGCATCTCGGCGACGTCCGCTCGCTCGTCCTGCACCCGCAGTCCACCTCGCACGCCTCGCGGACCGTCGCCGAGCGCGAGCGCGCGGGCGTCTTCCCCGGGACGATCCGCCTCTCGATCGGCATCGAGGACGTCGACGACATCCTCGCCGACCTCGAGCACGCCCTCGTGGGCGTTCCCGCCGCCGAGCGCGAGACGGTCGTGCTGTGAGCCGCCTGCAGCACTTCGGCTGGTTCCTCGCCCGCGGCTTCGGCCCGCACGGGTGGGGCCACCCGTATCTGCGGTGGAACCACCGCTGGACCGAGCCCGGGCTGTACCAGGACTCCGCGCGCACGCTCGAGCAGGCGGGCTTCGACCTGCTGATCATCGAAGACGCCCCCTCGCTCGGCAGCGCCGAGACCATCGACCTTCGCGTCCGCCACGCGTTCGGCGGCCCGAAGCACGACCCGCTGCTGCTCGCGCCCTACCTCTTCGCCGCGACCCGACACCTCGGCGTCGTGCCCACGGTCAACCCGGCGGCGTACCTGCCCTACACGGCGGCACGGCAGTTCGCGACCCTGCAGCACCTCAGCGGGCACCGACTGGGCCTGAACGTCGTCACCGACACCGGCAGTGCCCGTCACTTCTCCACCGCCCCGCAACTCGGGCACGACGCGGCCTACGACCGGGCAGAGGAGTGGCTCGACGGCATCCGTCAGCTGTGGCGCAGCTGGGACGAGGGAGCGCTCCTCGCCGACGAGGAGTCCGGCGTGTACGCCGACGGCACGAGATTGGATGCCACGCGGCACCGCGGCGAGTACTTCGGGTTCGACGGGCCGCTCAACGCGATCCCGTTCACGGACGGCGAGCCCGCGATCGTCTCCCCCGGCGGTTCGGGCCGGGGTCTGTCGTTCGCCGGCCACAACTCCGACGTGCAGCTCGCGCTCGCGCCCCTCGACGAAGCGAGCATCCGCTCCTACCGCGGACGCATCCACGCCGCCGCTGAGGCGGCCGGACGCTCCGCCGACGAGGTGAAGGTCCTGTTCGCGATCCAGCCCGTGATCGTCTCGTCGCCGGAGGAGGCGGACCGCCTCGTCGCGGCATCCGCCGACCCGTCCGACGACGCGCTGATCGCCATCGCCCGCAAGCAGTCGAGCGACCTCGAGACCGACCTCACGGGACTCGACCTGGACGCGCCCCTCGATCGTTCGCTCTTCGGCGAGCACGTGTCCGAGGGGAGCATCCGGCGTCTCGTCGGCGCGCACGACGCCGATGCGCCGCTGCGCACGATCCTCGCGGCGCACGCGCGTCTCGGTCGGCTGAGCGACGGCTCCGGCTTCGTGGGGACCGCCGACGAGTTCGCCGACCGCATCGAGGAGCTCGGCACGTGGGGCAACGACGGCGTGCTGCTGTGGGGCGACCTGCACCCCGTCACCGTGCACCGGTTGCTCGACGACCTCGTCCCGATCCTGCGACGCCGCGGCATCCTCCGCGAGGAGTACGTCGACGGCGGCCTGCACGCGAACCTGCGGGCGTTCTAGCGCCCCTCGCCGGGCATGTCCCACTCGGTGCGAGCCAGGCGCCCCCAGCCTGCACGCAGTGGGACACGCACGACGCGAAGCCGTCTGAGCCCGCCCGTGCGACGCGGCACACGTCGAGAGCATGTCCCACTTCGTGCGCCCCGCCCGCCCGCAACCTGCACGAAGCGGGACACGCCCGACGCGACGCCGCACGGCGTCAGCCCACCTCGAGCCGCGGTCAGTCGCGCTCGGGGTGCTCCACCGTTGCGGGCGTGCCCTTCTCGTCGGCGACCTCGGCCGCGGCATCCTGAGCTCCGACGGCCGACGGCTGACGGCGCGCGGCGAGCAGGCTCGCGACCGTGGCGACCGCCATCGACAGCACGATGACCGCGAGCGACACCCACGTCGAGATCTCGGGCGCCCACTCGATGGGCTCGCCGCCGTTGAGGAAGGGCAGTTCGTTGACGTGCATCGCGTGCAGGATGAGCTTCACGCCGATGAAGGCGAGGATGAACGCGATGCCGAAGTGGAGGTACTTCAGGCGGTCGAGCAGGTCGCCGAGCAGGAAGTACAGCTGACGCAGGCCCATGAGAGCGAAAAGGTTCGCCGTGAACACGATGAACGGGCTCTGCGTGATGCCGAAGATCGCGGGGATCGAGTCGATCGCGAAGAGCAGGTCGGTGACGCCGATAGCGACGAACACGATGATCATGGGCGTGAACAGCTTCTTGCCGTTCACACGGGTGATGACCTTCTTCCCGTCGTAGGAGTCGCTCATCGGCAGCACTCGGCGGAGCGTGCGGACGATGAGATTCTCCTTCTGCTCGTCGTCATCGTCGTCGCCGGGGAAGGCCTGGCGGATCGCGGTGTAGATGAGGAATGCGCCGAACAGGTAGAAGACCGGGCTGAAGTTCTCGATGATGGTCGCCCCGACCAGGATGAACGCGCCCCGCAGGATGAGCGCGATGATGATGCCCACCATCAGCACCTCCTGCTGGTAGCGACGCGGGACGGCGAACTGCCCCATGATCAGCACGAACACGAAGAGGTTGTCGATCGAGAGGCTGTACTCGGTGAGCCATCCGGCGACGAACTGCCCGGCGACCTCTCCCCCGGCGACGATCCACAGCACGCCCGCGAAGATGAGCGCGAGGGTCACGTAGAACACGACCCAGAGCGTCGACTCCTTGGGCGCGGGGATGTGCGGGCGCTTCAGGATGATCAGCAGGTCGGCGACGAGGATCAGCACGAGCACCACCAGCGTGATCGTCTGGAAGAGGGGGTCGAGCTGCAGCTCCATCGCGGGGC
Organism: uncultured Microbacterium sp.; assembly: GCA_913774845.1. Taxonomy (GTDB): domain Bacteria; phylum Actinomycetota; class Actinomycetes; order Actinomycetales; family Microbacteriaceae; genus Microbacterium. Next base: position 4,051 of record CAJYJO010000003.1, read on the forward strand.
CTTTCTCCGGGGGAAACGCTCGAGTCTATCCAGTGGCCCCGAGCGGGCAGGGCTTGTGCACGTACTGCTCATTGCGTGCGTATGTGCGTGAGACGATCCCGCGCGAGCGGACACCTCTCAGTGAGAGAGTGCTCGCAGAGCCTCGCCCGACCGGAAGTGGATGCCGATGACCGACGACGTGATCGACGACAGGGCCCTGCTCGCGCGGGCCGCCGCTGGATCCGACGCGGCCTATCGGGAGCTGTACCGCGCCTACGCGCGCCCGGTGTACTGGATGGCGTTCGGTCTCGTCGGCAACGCCAGCGACGCCGAGGATGTCATGCAGGAGACCTTCGTCGTCGCGTGGCGCAAGATCCCGTCGCTGCGCCTGGAGGGGGCGTCCCTCTTGCCGTGGCTCGCGACCGTGTGCCGGCTGCAGGCGCAGAACCGTCTGCGCGCGCGACGACGCCACGGTGCGCACGAGCCGCTCGACGACGAGATCCCCTCGCTCGTCGATGTCGAGACGCAGGTCGTCCACGCGCAGACGATGGCGGCGATCCTCGCGGCCGTGGATCGCCTGGGCGATCTCGACCGCGAGATCCTCCGCCTGTGCGCCGCCGAGGGCTACGGCTACGAGGCGGCCGCGGCATCGCTCGGCGTCTCGCACGGCACGGTGCGCAATCGACTCTCCCGCATCCGCTCCCGGATGCGCACCACCGCGATGGAGACGGAGACCCCATGACCACTCCCACCCTTCCCCCGTTCCCCGCCGATCGCATGGATGCCGTCGAGACCGCCGTCTTCGCCCGCATCGCCGACGAGAGGGCGCGCGTGCGCCGCCGTCGTCGAGGTGTCTGGACGGGAGTGGGCGCGGCCGCAGCCGTCGTCGTGGTCGCCGCCGTCGTGGGTCCTGCCGTGACCTCGTCCTCCGGGTCCGGCGCATCATCGGTCAGCGGGGCGAGCGGCGGCTTCACAGAGCAGTTCGACAGCGTGCCCGTCGCCCCCGGTCAGGATGCCGCGGGCTCCTCGTCGGAGGCGGTCTCGGGCGGCGTCGCGGCCCGCGACGCCGCGACGCGCGACATCGTGGCCACCGGCTCGAGCACCGTGGTGGTCGACGACATCGCCGCGTCGATCGAGGCCGTCGGCGCCGCGGCGACCGCCGCGGGCGGATACGTCGAATCGTCGCAGCTGGGCGGGGCGATCGGCGCGCTGCCCATCGAGGGCTCGGCGACCGGCGCCGCGGCGTCCTCCGGCTGGATCACGGTACGCGTGCCCGCCGACGCCCTGACCGGGGTCATGGACGACCTGCGCGATGTCGGCGAGGTGACCGCGACGAGCGTGAGTCGCTCCGACGTCACCGAACAGACCGTCGACCTGCGCGCCCGCGTCGCCGCCGGCGAGGCGTCGGTGGCCCGCCTGACCGAGCTGCTCGCGCAGGCGGGGTCGGTGTCCGACCTCATCACGGCCGAGTCGGCGCTCGCGGACCGTCAGGCGCAGCTCGACTCCGACCGATCCGTGCTGCAGTCGCTGGAGTCGCAGGTGGCCATGTCGTCGCTCAGCGTGCAACTGACGGAGCGCTCCGCCGCCGTCACCGCCGACCCCGCGGGCTTCGGCGACGGCCTCTCCGCCGGCTGGAACGGCCTCGTCGCCACCCTCAACGGCCTCGTGATCGGGCTCGGCTTCCTGCTGCCGTGGATCGTCGTGGCCGGCGTGGTCTCGGCCTCGGTGTGGGGCGTCCGACGCGCGGTGCGCCGCCGCCGCACCGCGCGCGAGGGCTGAGCCGGCGAGCTTCAGCGCGCACCGGATGCGGAGGGGCGCAACGGATGCGGATGCCGGGGCCCACGGCATCCGCATTCGTTCGCCGCGTCCGCAGCCGTGACGTTCGTCGCGGTGCGCGGAGCCTCCGGGCGGTGGGGCCCGACCCGCGCATGCGGCTCCTCGTCCCGCCGCGGCGCGCGGACACGAAAAAAGCCCCGACCATCCGGTCGAGGCTTTTTTCGTGTTGGTGACCCCAGCGGGATTCGAACCCGCGTTACCGCCGTGAGAGGGCGGCGTACTAGGCCGCTATACGATGGGGCCGCGTCGCAACCGTTCAAGTATGCATCACGAACGACGCCCACGCAAAATCGAGGCCGAGCCATCGACTTCCCGGGCGTGTCCGGCCACCGTACCGCGTCCGGGGCGCGCGGGGAAGAGGAACGGAACGCTCGACCACGCCGAGCGCCAGCGGTTGAAGACCCCCGCACCGAGGAGTTGACTCGCCTCATGCGTCTCACCAAGCACGAACACGCCACCCTGGTCCTCTCCGAGTCGGGCCGCACGCTCGTCGTCGATCCCGGGAGCTTCACCTCCCCGCTCGACGACCTCGACGGTCTCGTCGGCGTGGTCATCACGCACGAGCACCCCGACCACTGGACACCCGAGCACCTCACCCGGCTGCAGAAGGCCCACCCGGGCGTGCCGATCTACGGACCGGAGGGGGTGCGCAACGCCGCCGCCGGTTTCGACGTGACGGTGGTCGCCCCCGGCGACACGCTCGACCTCGGCCCGTTCCACCTCGTCTTCAGCGGCGGTACCCACGCGGTGATCCACGAGTCGATCCCGGTCGTCGACAACGTGGGGGTGCTGATCAACGACGCGGTCTACTACCCCGGCGACTCGTACACCGTGCCCAAGCACGCGAAGGTCTCGCTTCTCGCCGCGCCGGTGGGCGCGCCCTGGCTCAAGATCGGCGACGCGATCGACTACGTCCTCGCGGTGAAGCCCGAGCGGGTCTTCGCGACCCACGACATGACGCTGTCGGTCGCGGGCAAGCAGATGGGCGACGCCCGGCTCACCTGGGCCGTCGAGCAGAACGGCGGCTCGTTCGTCGACCTCAAGCCCGGCGACGGCGTGGAGGTCTGACGCCACCGACCTCGGGAGATCTCGCCCCGAACGGCCGCTCGCCACGGCGGGCTCACTTCTTCCGGAGTTCGGCACCGCGCCGGACGCGGCCGCTCGCACTCGCCCCCCTGTCGGCCGACCACACGCCGGAGTTCCCGCTCGCGAACCCGCCGACGCGGTCCCGCGCGTCGCCGAAGGCCCCGATTCTCCGCAGTCGGACACAGCCCGTCCGGCCCGCAGACGCAGAAACACCGGATGCCACGAGCCCTGCGGCCCGTGGTATCCGGTGTTCTGCGGTAAGGCGTTTACTGCGCGTCGAGGTCGGTCTCGAGCAGAGCGACGAGCTCGTCGAGCGCCTGCTCGGCGCCCTCGCCCTCGGCCTTGAGCGTCACGACGGTGCCGTGACCGGCGCCGAGACCCATCAGCGACAGGATGCTGCCGGCGTTGAGGTCGGGTCCGCCGTCGGCCGCGATGGTGACGGGGACCTTCTTCTCCTGCACGGCCTGCACGAAGAGCTTGGCGGGGCGGGCGTGGAGGCCCGACGCGCTCGCGATGGTGGCCTGACGTTCTGCCATGGTGAATCCTTCCGATTCGACGGGGGTGTTACGCGGCGACCGTGGCTGCAGGAGCAGCCTCGGTGACGGCGGCGTCCTGCGTGCTGCGGCCGATGCCCTTGAGGGCGACGACGATCAGCGCAGTCACGACCGTACCTGCCACGATCGCGAGGGCGAAACCCCAGAAGGGGTTGATCGCGAAGAACACGAAGATGCCACCGTGAGGGGCGAACGACTGCACCGACAGCAGCATGCTCAGACCACCCGTGATCGCGCCGCCCACCATCGAGGCGGGGATGACGCGCAGCGGGTCGGCCGCGGCGAACGGGATCGCGCCCTCCGAGATGAACGAGGCGCCGAGCAGCCACGCGGCTGCACCGTTCTCTCGCTCGACGGGGGTGAACTTCTTGCGGGCGAGCAGGGTCGAGGCGAGGGCCATCGCGAGCGGGGGCACCATTCCGGCGGCCATGACCGCGGCCATGATCAGGTACGGCGTGGTGTTGGTCTGCGAGGCGGCGGCGAGGCCGGTGGTGGCGAAGACGTAGGCGACCTTGTTGACCGGGCCGCCGAGGTCGAAGCACATCATGAGGCCGAGGATCACGCCGAGGATGATCGCGCCGGCACCGCTGGCGGCGAGGCCGGTCAGTCCCTCGGTGAGGGCGGCCATGAGGGCCGCGATCGGGCGGCCGAGGAACAGGATCATCAGACCCGAGGCGAAGATCGAGCCGAGGAAGGGCACGATGACGACGGGCATGAGACCGCGCAGCCAGCGGGGGGCGTCGAAGCGACCGAGCCACCAGGCGATGAAACCGGCGAGCAGACCGCCGATGATGCCGCCGATGAAGCCGGCGTTCATCAGCACCGCGACGGCTCCCGCGACGAAGCCCGGGGCGATGCCGGGACGGTCGGCGATCGCGTAGGCGATGAAGCCCGCGAGCACGGCCACGATGAAGCCCATGGAGGTCGCGCCGATCATGAACGCGACGGAGCCGAGGTACTGGCCCACCGGTCCCAGCGGCGAGGTGATGCCGTCGGTCGGGAGGTCCCACAGCGAGTTCTGGATGATGACGTTGGCCGCGTTCTGGGTGACCTGGTAGCCGCCGAGCAGGAAGCCGAGGGCGATGAGGAGGCCGCCGCCGGCGACGAACGGGATCATGTAGCTGACGCCGGTGAGCAGCCAGCGCTGGATGCGACGGCCCACCGACTGCTGAGCCGCGGGAGCGTCGGATGCGGATGCCGCGGCGGCACCGCCCTGCACGCGGGTGGCGTTCGGGTTCTCGCTCGCGGCGAGGGCCTCGGCGATGAGCTGCTTCGGCTGCTCGATACCGCGCTTGACGCCCGCGCGCACGACCGGCTTCCCGGCGAAGCGCTGGGGCTCGCGCACGTCGACGTCGACCGCGAAGATCACGGCGTCGGCGTCGTCGATCACGCTCTGGGGCAGGGCCTTGTAGCCGCTCGATCCCTGCGGCTCGACGATGAGCTCGACGCCCTCGGCCTCGGCGCCGGCGGCGGTGAGGGCGTCGGCGGCCATGAAGGTGTGGGCGATGCCCGTGGCGCACGCGGTGACGGCGACGATCTTCTTCGTCTTGGTCGCGGTGGCGGTGCGCGCCTCGGCGCGGGTGGCGGCGGCCGGGGCGGCAGCGGCCGCGGTGGGCTCGGCGGCCGGGGTGATGGCGTCGGTGATGATGCGCACGGCGTCGGCAGGCGACGAGGCGGCACGCAGGCCGCCGGTGAAGTCGTCCTTCATGAGGCTGCGGGCGAGCTGCGACAGCACCGAGAGGTGTGCTTCGTCGGCGCCCTCGGGAGCGGCGATGAGGAAGACGATGTCGGCGGGTCCGTCGGGGGCGCCGAAGTCGACGCCGGGGGCCAGACGCGCGAAGGCGAGGGTCGGCTCGGTGACCGAGGCGCTGCGCGCGTGCGGGATGCCGATGCCGCCGGGCAGGCCGGTCTCGTCTTTCTGCTCGCGCGCCCAGGCGTCGTCGAACAGCTCCTGGGCGCTGCGCGCGCGGCCCTGCGCGACGACGCGCTCGGCCAGGGCACGGATCACCGACTGCTTGTCGGAGCCCAGGGGCGCGTCGAGGCTGACGAGCTCCGGAGTGATGATGTCGGACATGGTGGTGTGACCTCCGTGGTCAGGATGTAGCGATAGGGGTGGCGAAATCGGAGACGGCGATCGGCCCGTCGGGCAGATCGGCCGGTGTCGGGGCCTGGGTCCCCGGCAGGGTCGCGGCCGCCGCACCGTAGGCGATGCTGCGCGCGAGACGGTCGGGGGCCGAGGCCCCCTCGAGGGCGGCGAGCAGGTATCCGGCGAGCGAGCTGTCGCCCGCGCCGACCGTGCTGGCCACCTGGATCTTGGGGGCGCGTCCGCGCCAAGCGCCGTCGGCGCCGAACAGCAGCGCACCGTCGGCGCCGAGGGTGACAAGAGCGGATGCCACGCGGTCCGGCACGAGCGCCTGCGCGCGTCGCGCGGCGGCGGCGAGGACGTCGTCGTCGGCGGAGGCGTCCTCGCCGACGAGTTCTGCGAGCTCCTCGTGGTTGGGCTTGATCAGATCGGGTCGTGCGCCGTCGACGACCGCGGCCAGCGCCGCCCCGGACGCGTCGACCGCGACCAGCGGCGCGTCGGCGCCCCAGCGATCGCGCACCGCGACGATGAGGTCGGCGTAGAAGCTCACCGGGACCCCGGGCGGCAGGGAGCCCGCCAGCACGAGCCAGGTCGCCCCCTCCGCCGCGGCGACGACGCCCTCGACGAGGGCGCGCGCCTCGCCGGCGGAGAGCTCGGCGCCGGGCAGGTTGAGTTTCGTGGTCTCACCGGCGGGGTCGGTGATCGTGAGGTTCGCGCGGGCGCGCCCGGCGACCTCCACCAGATCGAGCGCGATGCCGGTGTCCTCGAGGAGCAGCCGGTAGGGGTCGTGCGCGTTCACCGGCACGACGGCGCGAGCGGGTGCGCCGGCGGCCGTCACGACGCGGGCGACGTTGACGCCCTTGCCCCCGGCATCCTCCCGGGACGAGACGGCGCGCTGCACCTCGCCGGGCACGAGCTCGGCGGGAAGCACGACGGCACGGTCGGCGGAGGGGTTGGCGGTCAGGGTGACGATCATGCGACACGCACCTCGATGTCGGCGTCGGCGAGGGCCTCCGCGAGGTCGGCGGGCGGTTCCGTGTCGGTGACGAGCACGTCGAGCTCGTCGAGGGTGGCGAAACGCACGAGCAGTTCCTCTCCGAATTTGGCGGAGTCGGCGAGGAGCACGACGCGCCGGGCCGACTGGATGATGGCGGCCTTGACGGCGGCCTCGTCGGGGTCGGGCGTGCTGAGGCCGAATCCGGCGCTCAGTCCGTTCGTGCCGACGAAGGCGATGTCGGGGCGAAGCTGTCCGATCGTGCGGACCGTGTGCGCACCGACGGCGGCCGCGGTGACCCCGCGCACGCGTCCGCCGATGGTCGTGAGCGAGACGCGCTCTTCGCCCGCGAGCACGTGGGCCGCTTCGAGCGAGTGGGTGACCACCTCGACGCCGCCGATCCCGCCGCCCAGCGTCGCGGGAAGGAGGGCGGCCAGCGCTGCGGAGGTCGTCCCCGCGTCGAGGAAGATCGATCCGCGGAAGTCGGGGCCGAGCAGCGAGGCCGCCTCGGCGGCGATCGCGCGCTTGGCGTCGCTCTTGCGCTCGCGGCGCTCGGTCACGGAGGACTCCGCGGTGCTGGCCCGGCCGATGTCGACGGCGCCGCCGTGCACGCGGCGGAGGGTGCCGAGTCCTTCGAGGCGGTCGAGGTCGCGACGCACGGTCTCGGTGGTGACGTCGAAACGCCGGGCGAGATCGACGACGCTGACGCGTCCGACCTCGCGCAGTTCGCGCTCGATGAGCTGCTGGCGCTCCATTGCGTACACGGGATCCCCTTCGAAGATTCCCACACGATACAACACGAAACCACACAGGGCAACAGATTCTCCGACAGCGCCTCCGCTCCCGGCATCCACTCCCCTCGCGGGCGTCCGGTCCGTGGAACGAAAGAAGTGAGGCTATCCTTACCTACGGTCCACCGTCGGACCGGAAAGCCACCCTCGATCCCACGGAGTTCCCGGATGCCACGCGCCCGCGCCCTCGCTCTTCCCCTCGTCCTCGTCGCCACCGCCGCCCTGCTCACCGGCTGCGGAGCGTCGGAGGCGGTCCCGGAAGCGAGCGCCGCCGCGGCCGGCGAGGGGTCGACGACCTACCCGCTCACCGTGGAGAACTGCGGTCGCGAGATCACCTTCGCGGCCCCGCCGTCGCGCACCGTCTCATTGGATCAGGATTCGACGGAGATCCTGCTCTCCCTGGGCCTCGCGGACCGCATCGCGGGGACGGCATCCTGGACCGACCCGGTGCTGGATTCGCTCGCCGACGCCAACGCGGCGGTTCCACGGCTGTCCGACAACGCCCCGTCGTACGAGGTGGTGCTGGGCACCGACCCCGACTTCGTGACGGCCTCCTTCGGTCGGCACTTCGCGCAGGGCGGCGTGGCCACCCGCGACCGCTTCGCGGAGACCGGCATCCCCTCGTACCTCTCGCCCACCGATTGCGACGGCGACGTCAGCTTCAATGCGGGCGGCACGCGCACCGCGCCGCTCACGGTCGACACGCTCTACGGCGAGATCCGCGACCTCGCCCGCATCTTCGACGTCGCCGACCGCGGCGAGGCTCTCGTCGCCTCGCTGCAGGAGCGCGCCGCCGCCGCCACCGAGGGCATCGACTTCGGCGGCAGCAGCGTCGCCTTCTGGTTCGCCGACACCAAGACGCCCTACGTCGCCGGTGGCTTCTCGAACGCCGCGCTGCTGGCATCCACCACCGACATGACCAACGTCTTCGCCGATCAGACCGACGACTGGCCCGCGGTCGGCTGGGAGAGCCTGGTCGCGAAGGACCCCGACGTGCTCGTGCTCGGCGACCTGCAGCGCGACCGCTTCCCCGGCGACCGTCTGGCCGACAAGATCGCGTTCCTCGAGAGCGACCCGCTCACCAGCACCATGACCGCCGTGAAGAACAAGCGGTACATCGCCCTGCACGGCGCCGAGCTCAACCCCTCGATCCGGTTCGTGGACGCGCTCGACAAGATCCGCGCGTGGTACGACGAGAACGGGAGCTCGCTCTGAGCGCGAGCGCGATCTCGCGGGTCCGCCTCGACCGGGGCTCCGCGGGACTCGGCGTCGTCCTCGCCCTCCTCGGTCTCGGAGTGCTCGTGCTCTCGGTGGGAGTGGCCGTCACGCTCGGTCCGGCCGACGTGTCCCTGGTGAACGTCCGAGACGTGCTGCTGAATCACCTCGGGCTCGCCGAGATCCCGGTCAAGGCCGCGAAGGACGCGATCGTGTGGGAGGAGCGCCTCCCCCGGGCGCTCGTCGCCGCGTGCGCCGGCGCGGGACTGGCCCTGTGCGGCGTCGTGATGCAGTCGCTGCTGCGCAACCCCCTCGCCGAACCGTTCGTCCTCGGCGTGTCGTCGGGCGCCTCGACCGGAGCCGTCGTCATCGGCGTGCTCGGCATCGGAGGCGGCGTGCTCGGTCTCTCCGGCGGCGCGTTCGTCGGAGCCCTCGTGGCCTTCTCGCTCGTGCTGCTGCTCGCCCGCTTCACGTCGGGCGGCACCTCGGGCGTCATCCTCGCCGGTGTTGCGAGCACGCAGTTCTTCTCGGCACTGACCTCGCTCGTCGTGTTCGCCGTGGCCGACAGCGACGAGACCCGCGGCGTGATGTTCTGGTTGCTCGGCTCGCTCGAGGGCATGCGGTGGGACCGCGTCGCGCTGTGCGCGGTCGTGGTGGTCGTCGGCGGCACCGTGTGCCTCTTCGCCGCACGCGCGCTCGACGCCTTCACCTTCGGCGACGACGTCGCCGCCTCGCTCGGCATCGACGTGGCCCGCACGCGCATCGGACTCCTGGTGGTCACGGCCCTGATGACCGCCGCGCTCGTGAGCGTCGTGGGCGCGGTCGGCTTCGTCGGCCTGGTCGTCCCGCACGCCGTCCGCCTGCTGGTCGGTCACCGCCATTCGCGTGTGGTCCCGCTCGCGGCGATCGTCGGCGCCGTGTTCATGGTGTGGGTGGATGCCGCCACCCGCACGCTCTTCGCCCCCACTCCCCTGCCGGTCGGCGTGGGGACGGCGATCGTCGGCGTCCCCGTGTTCGTCGCTCTCCTCGTGCGGCGGAGGACCCGCGCATGACCCTCGAGACGCGCGATGTGCACTGGACGCGCGGCGGCACCCTCGTGGTCGACGGCGTCTCGCTGCGACCCGAATCCGGATCGACGGTGGGGCTCCTGGGCCCGAACGGTTCGGGCAAGTCGTCGCTGCTGCGGCTGCTGCAGGGAGCCGCCCGCGCGGACGGCGGAGAGGTGCTGCTCGACGACCGTCCGCTGTCGACCTGGCGTCGCCGCGACCTCGCCCGCACCGTCGCCGTGGTGACGCAGCACGCCGAGACCGACGCCGACATCGTCGTTCGCGACGTCGTGCGGCTCGGGCGCACCCCGCACCGCCCCGTCTGGGGCGGCGCGAATGCGCGAGACGAGGCCGCCGTCGACGCCGCACTCGAGCGCGTCGGCCTGACCGACAAAGCCGACCGGCTGTGGCACACGCTCTCGGGAGGTGAGCGTCAGCGCGCGCAGATCGCCCGGGCACTCGCGCAGGAGCCGCGGGAGCTGCTCCTCGACGAGCCCACCAACCACCTCGACATCCGCCACCAGCTCGACATCCTCGCGCTGGTCTCCGCGCTGCCGGTGACGAGCATCGTGGCGCTGCACGACCTGAACCTCGCGGCCACCTACTGCGACACGGTGGTCGTGCTGCGCAGCGGTCGGGTCGTGGCGGCCGGCGCGCCCGCCGCCGTCCTCACCCCGGAGCTCATCGCCGACGTCTACGGCGTGAGCGCACGGGTGATCCCGGATGCCGGCACGGGCCGCAGCGTGATCCTCTTCGACGGGCCCGCGGCATCCTGAACCGGGCGGCGCCTCAGTACGGCACGACGTCGATGGTGAACGAGACCGTCTGACCGTCGGGACCGGTCAGCGTGGCCGTCGTGGTGCCCACGGCGCGCACGAGGAAGCCCGGTTGGAACACGGCACCCTCGGACGGCCCGCCGGGGTTGAACTCCGCGATCGCGACGTCGGCGGTGGTTCCCGTCCACTGCGACTCGGTGCCCTCGGGCACGGTGAGCACGAGCGAGGTGCCCAGGACGACCCGCTGCTCCGTCCCCTCGAGGTCGGTGGGCGCGACGATCGCGGGCGGCAGCATGCCGTCCATCGTCGTCGACGACGGGCTCGGCGCGGGGGCCGTGACCTCGGTCGCGGGGGCCTCGGGCGCTTCGGGCGCGCAGCCCACCGCGAGCAGCGGGACGGCGATGAGGACGGCGGCGATACCGGAGCGCTTCACGAGGACCTTCTTCCGCGGGACGAGGGGCCGGGGTCGCCCGTCGTTCGGATCGTAACGGCGGTGACCCCGACGAGCCGGTACGCCCCTCCGCGAGCGCACAGGTCGGTGCGGTGCCTCAGTCGGTGGCCGCAGCATCGTCCCGCGCAGCGGCGGGGGCGGCGTCGATCGAGATCGAGGTCACCGGTGCGTCGACGAGGCCGAGCAGTCCCGAGGGAGAGGCCTCCGGCCGCCCGTCGTCGGGCAGAACCTCGGCCTGCGTCCGCGGACGGGCCGGTTCTCCGGGAAGCCCCGCCCACTCGCTCGGTTCTTCGGGTCGCTGCGTGAAGAGTCCCATGCACCCAGTGTGGCGGACGGGTTTCCGCAGCGCCTGGGAAAGCGAAAGGCCCGGTGATCTTCGTGATCATCGGGCCTTTTCGAAAGCTGGGGTACCTGGACTCGAACCAAGAACAACGGAACCAGAAACCGCCGTGTTGCCAATTACACCATACCCCAATGGCTTCGAGCCGTAACTCGTGCCGAGGATCAAGCTTACGTGAGAGGGGGGTGTGTGCCAAATCCGGCCCCGCCCGCGCGCGTCGCGCCGGGATCCCCGTCGCGACGACGGGGACCCGGTCCAGGCGTCACGCCAGGTGCGCGACCAACGCCTCGAGACGACGCACCGTCTCGTCCTTGCCGAGCAGCTCCATCGACTCGAACAGGGGCGGAGACACCCGACGACCCGTGAGGGCCACGCGGGGCGGCCCGTACGCGACGCGAGGCTTCAGCCCCAGCTCCTCGACGAGCGCGCGCGAGAGCGCCTCCTGCACACTCACGGTGCTGAAGTCGTCCAGTCCCCGCAGAGCCTCGACGGAGGCCGAGAGCACCTCCGCGGCGTTCGCCGGCAGGCCCTTCAGCGCGTCCTCGGCGTACTCCACCTCGGAGACGAAGAGGAAGCCGAGCATCCCGGGCACCTCGCCGAGCAGCTGCACCCGCTCCTGCACGAGCGGCGCGGCGGCGGCGATGATCGCCCGGTGCTCCTCGCTCGGCTGCTCGGCGATGAGGCCGGCACCCGCGAGGTAGGGAACGATCCGGGCGGCGAAGTCGTCGGCATCCAGCATGCGGATGTGGTCGCCGTTGATTGCCTCGGCCTTCTTCTGGTCGAAGCGCGCGGGGTTGGGGTTCACGTCGGCGATGTCGAACGCGGCGATCAGCTCGTCGAGCGAGAAGACGTCGCGGTCGCTCGCGAGCGACCAGCCCAGCAGCGAGAGGTAATTGAGCAGCCCCTCGTGGATGAAGCCCTTCTCGCGCTGCAGGAACAGGTCGGCCTGCGGGTCGCGCTTGGAGAGCTTCTTGTTGCCGGTCTCACCCAGCACCAGCGGCATGTGGCCGAAGCGCGGGATGAACGTCGTGACCCCGGCATCCACCAGCGCGGAGTACAGCGCGAGCTGGCGCGCCGTCGACGGCATGAGGTCCTCACCGCGGATGACGTGGGTGATCCCCATGAGGGCGTCGTCGACCGGGTTCACGAACGGGTACAGCGGCACTCCCCCGGCGCGCACGAGCACGAAGTCGGGGAACGACCCGGCCGGGAAGGTGACCTCGCCGCGGATGAGATCGACGTACGTGAGGTCGTGGTCGGGAACGCGCAGACGCCACGCCGGCTGACGCCCCTCGGCGCGGAAGGCGGCCTTCTGCTCGTCGGTGAGGTCGCGGTCGAAGTTGTCGTAACCGAGCTGCTTGGCGCGGCCGTTCGCCTCGTTGCGCGCGTCGATCTCTTCGGCGGTCGAATAGCTCTCGTAGACGGCGCCCGCGGCGACGAGCTTGTCGAGCACCTCGCGGTAGATCTCGTGGCGCTGCGACTGCCGGTACGGCGCGTGGGGTCCGCCGACCTCGACACCCTCGTCCCAGTCGATGTTCATCCACCGCAGGGCCTCCAGCAGCTGCTGGTAGCTCTCTTCGCTGTCGCGGGCGGCGTCGGTGTCCTCGATGCGGAAGACGAGCTTGCCGCCGTTGTGCCGGGCGTAGGCCCAGTTGAACAGGACGGTGCGGATGAGACCGACGTGCGGCAGGCCCGTCGGAGACGGGCAGAAGCGGACGCGGACGTCGGCGCCGGAGGCGGTCGTGGTGCGGGGATCGGGTGAGGAAGACATCCCCTCGATCCTAGCCGCGCGGCCCCCCGCCGCCCGGGTGCCGATGGGCGGAGAGCACCTCGCCGATCGCCTCGAGGGCCGCGCCGACCGCGGGCACGCGCTCGGCCCCGCCGGCGGTCACCACGTGCAGCGTGCGCGACTCGGTCGCGGGCAGCCGACACGCGGCGATGCCCGCCACGAGAGGGAGGGATGCCACGGCCATCCGCGGCAGGATGGCGACACCGACGCCGAGGGCGACGAGGTTCTCGACGGCGATGTAGTTGTCGGTCTCGAACGCGATCTCGGGTGCGAAGCCCGCTCGGGCGCACGCCTCGAGCAGGTGCCCGCGGCACTGCGGGCAGCCGGCGATCCAGCGCTCCGCGGCGAGCTGGGCGAGGTCGACCGGATCGTGCGCGGCGACGGGGTGCTCGGCGGGGACCACCACCACGGTGTCGTCGGCGCCGACGGTGGTCACCGACAGCCCCGTCGCCGCCGCGTCGAGCTGCGCCCGCCGGTCGCCGGGGAAGCTGTAGGTCAGGGCGATGTCGGCGCGATCCTCGCGGACCGCCATGACCGCCTCGGGAGGCTCGGCCTCGACGAAGCTGATCGACACCCCCGGGCGCCGCGCCGTCACCGCCGCGATCACCCGCGGGACGACGATCGACGAGGCCGAGGGAAACGCCGCGATCCGCACGCGTCCCGCACGCAGTCCGCGAAGCTCCGCGAGATCGCCGGTGGCGGCGTCGAGGGCCGTGGTGACGGCCGCCGCGTGACGGGCGAGCACCCGACCCGCCTCGGTGAGACGCACGCCCCGTCCGACGCGCTCCACGATCGGCATCCCCGCCCGCCGCTCGAGGCGCCGCAGCTGCTGGCTCACCGCGGGCTGGCTGTATCCGAGAGCGCGAGCCGCGGCCGTGATCGAACCGGCATCGGCGACGGCCTTCACCACCCGCAGGGCATGGGCGTCGAGAGAGTCGTCCGGGAGGAGGTCGGTCACGCTCATACATAACCTGATCGAATGCATTTCATGCAACACCTGCTCTAGTGCAATGAGGGATGCCGCGAGAACCTGGACGCATGCCCGCTCTCGCCTCGCTGTTCGCCGGTGGCCGCGACTACCTCGCCGCCTGCACCGTCGGCCTCCCGTCTCGCGCCACGGTCCGAGCCGTGCGCGCGGACCTCGAGGCCGCGGCATCCGGTCGCCCCGACGTCGCCGCCGCGACGCGCGCGGTCGAGGACGCCCGCGCCGCCTACGCGCGGATCGTCCGCTCCCCGATCGGCGAGGTGGCGATCGCGTCGCAGACCTCGGTGATGGTGTCGCTCATCGCGGCGGCGGCGCCGGACGGCGCCGAGGTGCTGTGCCCGGAGGGCGACTTCGCCTCGCTCGTCGCTCCGTTCGCGCACGCCGGCCGCGGGATCCGCGTGCGCGAGGTCGCGCTGGCCGACCTCCCCCACGCGATGACGAGCGATACCTGGCTCGTGGCGTTCTCGCTCGTGCAATCGGCCACGGGCGAGGTGGCGGATGCCGCCGGGATTGCCGCGGCGGCCGCCCGAGCCGGCGCCTTCACCCTCTGCGACGTGACGCAGGCCGCCGGCTGGCTGCCCGTGGATGCCACGATGTTCGACGCGACCGTCTGCCACGCGTACAAGTGGCTGTGCTGTCCGCGCGGCGTCGGTTTCCTCACGGTCGGCCCCGCCCTCTCCCCGCACCTGCGCCCGGTCCAGGCCGGCTGGTACTCGGGCGACGACCCGTGGTCGTCGTGCTACGGCACCGACGCCCCCCTGGCCCCGGACGCACGCCGCTTCGACGTCTCGCCCGCGTGGCAGGCGTTCGTGGGAGCAGCCCCGGCGCTCGAGATGTTCGCCGGCGCCGACATCACAGAGCTGTACGCGCACGCGACCGGCCTCGCGGCCCGCTTCCGCATCGGCATCGGACTCGCTCAGCCGCTCCGGCCGTCGGCGATCGTGACCTGGCCGGATGCCACGGGCGAGGCGCTCGCGCAGCTCACCGCGCACGGCATCACGGCGTCGGGACGCGCCGGTCGGGCACGCGTGGCGTTCCACGTGTTCAACGACGAGGCCGACGTCGATCGGGCGCTGCACGCTCTCGGCTGGGGTGCTCCCGTCGTGCTCGACTCCGCTCTCGACTACGCCATCTGACGCGCGTCGGCCGGGTAGGACCGGGGCAAGGCGTCGGGCCCGCGTGGGGGCGGCCGGGCGGGGACGGCCGGGCGGGGCCGCCGGTCCGCGCAGCAGCGGGGTCGTGCGGCAGCGAGGTCGCGCGGCCTGAGATCCGCCGTGCCGAACTCCGGAAGAACCGACCGATCGACCCCCGAAACCGCCGCAGAACCCGGGCTTCCGTCCAATTCTCCGGAGTTCGGCACGCCCCTCCGGCACATCCGACGCACCGACGTTCCGGCATCCCGCCAGCCCGCGCACCGGGCCGCACTCCGGACAAACGGCCCACCCCACCGCCGAACCGCGGCGAACACGGGTCGAACGCCCCGATTGTCCGGAGTGCGGCACATCGCACCCGCGCGAGAAGAGGCCGATCGCGCGCCGGGCAGAGCCGGGACTCAGACCCGGCGTGTGCGCGCGAAGACGGCACCCGCGCACACCAGCGCGACGGGGACGAACGCCCAGAGCGCGAGACCGCCGTAGCCGACCAGACCGAGGATCACTCCGGCGAGCACCGATCCCACCGCCGCGCACGCCGTCATGAGCGTGTCGCTGCGGCCTTGGCGCCGCGGTCGATCGGCCAGCGGAGTAACCTCGGTCAGTAGCGCCGAGCCGGCCACCGTCGCCGCGCTCCACCCGAGTCCGAGCAGGACCAGCGCGACCAGCACGCCGCCCGGGATCTCGGACGATACCGCCGCCACCACCAGCGCGGCGGCGAGCAGCACCTGGCCCAGCACGATCACCGCGATGCGCCCGAGCCGATCCGCGAGCGCGCCGAAGAGCGGTGACAGCCCGTACATGCCGAACACGTGCAGCGCGATCGTGACTCCGACGGCGAGGGTGACGGCATCCGGGGCCACGATGTGCGACAGGTGCACCGGCGTCATCGCCATCACCGACGCCATCGTGACGTGGGAGGCCGCGACGGCGAGCATCGCGAAGCGCGCGAGGGCGGGACGGTCGGTCAGCGGCGCCGTCGGGGTCGATGCGCTGCGTTCCCGATCGAGGCGTTGCGCGAGCAGCAGCGGATCCGGTCGCAGCACCAGGACGTACAGCGCGAAGGCGCACACCTGTGCGGCGAACGAGAAGAGGTACGCGCCGGTCAGGCGCGGCATCCCGATACTCGCGCCGATGAGTTCGCCCGGGGCCAGCAGCAGCGGGCCGACGACCCCGCCCACGGTCGTCGCCCATACCACCGTCGCCAGATCGCGGCCGCGGCGTGCTGTCGTGGCCAGGTCGGTTGCGGCGAAACGCGACTGCAGCGTCCCGGCGTTGCCAGCACCGATGAGGGCGATCCCGACCAGCAGCAAAGGGAACAGGCGCAGAGCCGCCGCCGCGATGACCACCGCGATACCGGTCAGCGCGGCGAGGTTGCCCGTCGTCAGCGCGAAACGGCGACCACGCCGGGCGGCCAGGCGCGCGAGCGGGATCGCTGTGAGCGCGGCCCCCAGGGTCACGGATGCCGTCGCGAACCCCGACAGAGCCTCCTGCCCCGAGAGATCGGCGGCGAGCAGAGCGCCGAGCGACAGCGTCGCCCCGAAAGCCACCCCGGTGAGCACCTGTCCCGCCGCGAGCACCCGCACCGTCCGGCGCTGGGTGGCGGCGACGTCGACACCCGCCGGGGCGGCGAGCTCAGGCATCGCGCGCGGTGTTGCGCAGCGTTCCGATGCCGTCGATCTCGACCTCGATCTCGTCTCCCGCCGCGAACGGCCCCACCCCGGCGGGGGTGCCCGTGAGGATGAGGTCGCCCGGGAGAAGGGTGAAGACCGACGAGGCGTAGGCGATGAGCGCGGGGACGTCATGGATCATGTCCGAGACGGGACCGTTCTGACGCACCTCGCCGTTGACGCGGGTGGTGATCGACGCCGCAGCGAGGTCGAGATCGGTCTCGATCACCGGTCCGACCGGGCAGAAGGTGTCGAAGCCCTTCGCCCGCGACCACTGCCCGTCGGTGCGCTGCAGGTCGCGCGCGGTGACGTCGTTGGCGACGGTGTATCCGAAGACGTAGTCGAGAGCGCGCTCGGCGGGGACGTTCTTGGCGATGCGGCCGATGACCACGGCGAGCTCACCCTCGAAGTCGGTCTGCGAGCTGAGCGTCGTGGGGCGCACGATCGCGTCGCCCGGTCCGATGACGGAGGTGTTCGGCTTGAGGAACATCAACGGCTCGGCCGGCGCCTCGCCGCCCATTTCGGCGGCGTGGTCGTGGTAGTTCTTGCCGATGCAGACCACCTTGGAGCGCGGGATGACCGGCGCGAGCAGAGCGACGTCGTGCAGCGGCACGCGCTCGCCCGTCGTCTCGAACCCGGCGAACATCGGGTCGGCTTCGAGGACCACGAGCTCGCCGTCGTCGACGATCCCGTAGCGGAGGACATCCTGGTGACTGAATCGAGCGATCTTCACCGTGCCAGCCTATCCACGGGGTGCGGTGCGGCCACGGCGTCGTGTGCGCCCCCTCGAGAAACGCCGTCCGTCGTGAGAAACGCGGTGCCACAGCGTTTCCCGCCCGGGACAGCGTTTGTTGCCGCTGCCGGGGGCACGCGCGGGAGGCGACCACCGCAGCCGCCACGACGCGCCCGCGAACGGCAGAGGGGCCCCCGGCATCCGGGAGCCCCTCCGATCGCCTCGCGCTCAGGCGTCGAGGCGGTACAGCCAGCCGTGCTTGTCCTCGGCGCGGCCGTACTGGATGTTCGTGAGCTCCTCGCGCAGCTCGAGGGCGAGGGTGCCCGACGGCTGCTCGTCGATGAAGTCGCGACCCTTGAGGACGCCGATCGGGGTGACGACCGCGGCGGTACCGCACGCGAACACCTCGACGATGTCCCCGGATGCCACACCCTGACGCCACTCGTCGAGCGAGACGTTGCGGCCCGCGACGTGGTGACCGCGGTCGCGCGCGAGCTGCAGGAGCGAGTCGCGCGTGATGCCCTCGAGGATCGAATCGGACTGCGGCGTGACGATGGTGCCGTCCTTGTAGACGAACACGACGTTCATGCCGCCGAGCTCTTCGACGTTGCGGTCCTGGTCGAGGAAGACGACCTGATCGCACTCGTTCTCGTACGCCTCGGACTGCGGGAGCAGGCTCGCGGCGTAGTTGCCGCCGGTCTTCGCCGCGCCCGTGCCGCCCTTGCCCGCGCGCGAGTAGTCCTCGCTGAGCCAGATCGACACCGGCTGCACGCCGCCCTTGAAATAGGCGCCGGCGGGGCTGGCGATGAGGTAATACGCGACCTTGTGCGCGGGGCGGACGCCGAGGAACGCCTCCTTCGCGAACATGAACGGGCGAAGGTAAAGGCTCTGGTCGTCGCCGGACGGCACCCACGCGCCATCGACCGCGATGAGCTCCTTCAGCGACTGCAGGAAGTAGGGCACCGGCAGCTCGGGCAGGGCGAGCCGGCGCGCCGAGCGCTGAAGGCGACGACCGTTCTGGTCGGGACGGAAGGTGTGCACCGAGCCGTCGGCGTGACGGTACGCCTTGATGCCCTCGAAGATCTCCTGGCCGTAGTGCAGCACGGCCGCAGCGGGGTCGAGCGAGATGGGACCGTAGGGCGAGACTCGCGGGCGGTGCCAACCACCGCGGACCGACCAGCAGATGTCGACCATGTGATCGGTGAAGTTCTGCCCGAAACCGGGGCTGGCAAGGATGGCGTCGCGCTCGGCCGGGCTCTTCGCGGCGAGGTTGCGGGTGACGGCGAACTCGAGAGGGTCGAGTCCGGTGTCGGGGTCGGTATCGATCGTGGTCATCTGTGATCCAAAACTTCTCGTGTGCGGGGCGACGCGGGCCGTGCGGTCCAGGTTACGCCTGGAGGCCCGCGACGATTGCGTCGCCGATTTCGGCGGTGCTGCGGCGGCCGGTGCGACTCGCGATATCGGTCTCGACCGCGCGGGTGACGCGGGCGGCTTCGTCGACGAGCCCGAGGTGATCGAGCAGGAGGGCGACGGAGAGGATCGCGGCCGTCGGATCGGCCGTCTGGGTACCCGCGATGTCGGGCGCCGATCCGTGGACGGGCTCGAACATCGAGGGGAACGCGCCGTCGGGGTTGATGTTGCCCGAAGCGGCGAGGCCGATGCCTCCGGTGACGGCGCCGGCCAGGTCGGTCAGGATGTCGCCGAAGAGGTTGTCGGTGACGATCACGTCGAAACGACCCGGGTTCGTGACCAGGAAGATGGTTGCCGCATCGACGTGCAGGTAGTCTACGTCGACCCCCGGGAACTCCGATGCCACCGCATCGACGATCCGCTTCCACATGCCGCCCGCGTGGACGAGCACGTTGGTCTTGTGCACGAGGGTGAGCTTGTGCCGACGCCGCTCGGCGAGGGCGAAGGCGTAGCGGACGACCCGCTCCACCCCGTAGGCGGTGTTCACGGAGGTCTCGTTCGCGACCTCGTGAGGGGTACCCCGGCGGATGGAACCGCCGTTGCCGACGTACGGGCCCTCGGTGCCTTCGCGGACCACCACGAAGTCGATCTCGCCCGGCTCGGCCAAGGGGCCCGCGGCACCCGGGTACAGCTTGGACGGACGGAGGTTGACGTAGTGGTCGAGCTCGAAGCGCAGCTTGAGCAGCAGTCCGCGCTCGATGTTCGCGTCCTTCAGGCGCGGGTCGCCGGGCACTCCCCCGACGGCGCCGAGCAGGATGGCGTCGTGCGCGGCAATGGCGCTCAGGTCGTCGTCGGTGAGGGTGTCGCCCGTCTCGAGGAAACGACCGGCGCCGAGCGAGAACGGGGTCTTCTCGAACGACACGTCTGCGCCGGCCGTGACGGCGTCGAGCACCTTCACGGCCTCGGCGACGACCTCGGGACCGATGCCGTCACCGGGGATGACGGCCAGCTTCACGACACGCGACATCGCTCTCCTCAGAGCTCGGGCACGTCACTTCGTCGACGTGCTGCGGGATCCTCCCAGGGTAGTGGCAGCGATGACCGCGGCCACGACGATGAGCGCCGCGCCGATGAGCGCGGTGACCACGACACCCGCGTCGAAGGCGTGTGCGGCGGCGAGGCGCAGAGCGTCCGCCAGGGCGGCGTCGTCGAGGGTGTTCGCCACCGCGACCGCTCCGGCGAGGGTCTCGCGTGCCGCCTGGGCAGCGGCATCCGGGAGTCCGTCGGGAAGCACGAGCTGCGCGCGGTAGAAGGCCGCGAGGATGCCCCCGAGCACGGCCGTGCCGAGGACGGCGCCGACCTCGTAGGCGGTCTCGGACACCGCGCTGGCCGCCCCGGCCTTCGCCGAGGGCGCGCTCGAGAGAATGAGTTCGTTCGACACGGTTTCGGCGGCGCCGATCCCGATGCCGAGCAGACCGAAGGCCACGATCAGCAGCGTGAGGTCGGCCGTGGACAGCGCGACCATGATGTACGCGACCACCGAGAACGACAGGGCCACAGGCACGACGGTACGCGCCGGGAACCGCTTCGCGACGGGGACGACCGCGAGCCCCGAGATGATCATGAGCACGAGCCCCGGCAGCAGCGCGAAGCCGGCGACCATCGGCGAGAGACCGACGACGAGCTGAAGGTGCTGCGCGACGAAGTAGAGGAACCCGACGAGCCCGACCACGCTGAGCAGGTTGACCAGGATCGCACCCGAGAACGTCCCCTGGCGAAACAGGGTCATGTCGAGCATGGGCGTGGGGAGGCGGCGCTGGCGGCGCACGAAGAGCCAGCCGAAGACGACTCCGACCACGAAGAGCACCGGTGCGAGCGACAGCGGCCCGTCGACCGCGAGCTTCTTGATGCCGTAGACGATCGGCACCATCGTCGCCAACGAGAGCACGACGCTGACGGGGTCGAAGCGACCCGGGTGGGGGTCGCGGCTCTCGGGTACGAAGAACGGGGCGAGCACGACCAGCGGCACGAGAACCGGCACGGCCATGAGGAAGACCGAGCCCCAGGTGAAGTGCTCGAGAAGGAACCCGCCGACGATGGGTCCGAGCGCCGCGCCCGCCGAGAAGCCAGACGCCCAGACGGCGATCGCGATCCGGCGCTGGTCGCGGTCACGGAAGATGCTGCGCAGCAGCGACAGCGTCGACGGCATGAGCATGGCACCGAAGACGCCCATGAGGGCCCGACCCGTGATGAGCAGCGCCGCGGTGGGCGCGAACGCCGACAAGGCGGACACCGCAGCGAAGCCGGTCGCTCCGATCAGCAGCATGCGGCGGCGACCGAACCGGTCGCCCAGGGTGCCCATGGTGACGAGGAGGCCCGCGAGCACGAGGGGGTAGACGTCGATGATCCACAACTGCTCGATGCTCGAGGGCTGCAGCGACAGTGCGATCTCGGGCAGCGCGAAGCTCAGCACCGTGTTGTCGACCGATACGAGCAGCACGGGCAGCATGAGCACAGCCAGCGCGAACCATCCGCGCCAGCCGGCGCGCGTCACGCTGATCTCCGAGGTGGGCAACGACGAGGTGAGCATTTCCGATCCGTTTCTAAACCGTCCAGCCGGTATAGTAACAGACGCCGCATGCACACCGCCAGTACGATCGAGGAGTCATGAGCCGCCCCCCTCTCGCCCGCGAAGCCGTCCTCGACGCTTTCACCCGCATCCTCGTCGACGACGGAGAGCGGGCGGCCACGATGGACGCCACAGCGAAGGCCGCGGGTGTCTCGAAGGGCGGACTGCTCTACCACTTCTCCTCCAAGAGCGCCCTCGAAGCGGCGCTGGTCGACCGACTCGAACAGCTCGCGCGCGACGACGTCGACGAGATCGAACGCTCGACCGAGGGCGTCGTGGCCGCGCACCTGCGGTCGTCGCAGAACACCGGGTCGCCGCTCGACGTGACGATCCTCGCGGTCTCCCGACTCGCTCAGAACGGCAGCGATGCCGCCTCGGCATCGCTTCGACGTGTTCGTGAGCTCTGGGAGGACAGCCTGCGCTCGCATACGCGCGACGAGACCGCTCTGCAGATGGTGCTGCTGGTCAGCGACGGCTTGTACTTCAACGCAGTGCTCGATCTGAACGCCGTGCCCGGGCCGCAGCTCGAGGGGGCGGACCTCGACCGTCTCATCGACGCGGTCGTCGCGGCGACCACCTGATTCGCGCGTAGCCGCTGCCCTCCCGCGCGCCGTCGGAACGACGTCACGGCGCCGTCACCCCCTCTGCATCCGCCGGATCGCGTGTGCCACTGCGGAGGAGATTCAGCGACGGGAGGACCGCCCGGGCCCCCGGCATCCTCCCCTCCCTAACTCTCCTCCGCCCCGCCGGAGACACCCCGCGTCGCCCGCTGCGCGCAGCCCTCGGACGGGAGGAGAAACAGCGACGGGAGGACCAACCCAGCCCTTGGCATCCTCCATCGCCCGATTCCCCTCCCCGCCGGGACACCCCGACTCACCCTCCCCCGCGCAGCCCCCGGACGGGAGGAGAAACAGCGACGGGAGGATCGACCAAGCCCCTGGCATCCTCCATCGCCCGAGTCCCCTCCCCGCCGGGACGCCCCGCACCGCCTGCTCTCCAGCGCAGCCCCGACGGGAGGAGAAATTGCGACGAGAGGACTACCCAGGCCCCCGGCATCCTGCCCCAGCTCTCCCCCCGCCCCCGCACGAAAGACACCGCATCGCCCTCCCCCGCGCCCAAGCGCAGCCCTCGGATGGGAGGAGAAGCAGCGACCGGAGGACCGGCCGGGCCCCTGGCATCCTCCGCCGCCCGATTCCCCTCCTCGCCGGGACACCCCGCGTCGCCCTCCCACGCGCAGCCCCCGAACGGGAGGAGAAGCAACGACGGGAGGACCGACCAAGCCCTTGGCATCCTCCGCCGCCCGATTCCCCTCCTCGCCGGGACACCCCGCGTCGCCCTCACCCGAGCGCAGCCCGCGGACGGGAGGAGAGTCAGCGATGAAAGGACCGACCAAGTCCGTGACATCCTCCATCGCCCGATTCCCCTCGGTCATGGCCGGTGACAGCCCGCATTGCCCGCTCCCGCGCGCAGCCCGGGACGGGAGGAGAAACAGCGACGGGAGGACCGGTCGCGCCCCTGCATCCTCCATCGCCCAACTCTCCTCCGCCCCGCCGGAGACAGCGCGCATCACCCTCACCCCGAGCGCAACCCCAGGACGGGAGGAGAAACAGCGACGGGAGGACGGGCCAGGCCCCCGGCATCCTCCCCTCCTCAACTCCGCCCCCCGCCCAGGAAACCCTGCATCGGAGGAAAAGCAGCGACGGAAGGACCCGCCGAGCCCCCGCCATCCTCCGCCGCCCGATTCCCCTCCTTGTCGGGGCACCCCGCGTCGCCCTCACCCGTGCAGCCCCCGGACGGGAGGAGAAACAGCGCCGGGAGGATCACCCCGGCCCGCGGCATCCTCCGCCGCACGATTCCCCTCCGCCCCGGCAAACCCGCACGCGCGACCAGCGCGGCGCCAGCGGGGCAAAAGAAGAGGGGGCCGCCGAAGCGACCCCCTACGACGTTCCGAGGACTCAGCCCTCGACGATCTCGATCTGCCGGAACAGGTCGGCGCCGACGGCCTCGCGCATCGCGCCGAGGATCTCGTCGGGCACCGGCGAGTCGACCGTGAGCACGGAGAGCGCGCGGCCAGTGGCATCCGGAGCCGCCACCTGCAGCCCCGCGATGTTGATACCGGCCTCGCCGAGCTTCTGACCGTAGATCGCGACGATGCCGGGGCGATCGGCGTAGCGCATGACGACGTGGTGCTGGACGATGGGCACCTCGATCTCGTAGCCGTTGATCGAGACGACCTTGGGGACCATCCGCGTACCGGCGAGCGTGCCGGCGATCTCGAGGGTGGAGCCGTCGGCCAGCGTGCCGCGGAGGATCGTGATGTTGCGGTACAGCGGGCTCTCGGCCTCGACGACGAGGCGCGCATCGACACCGCGCTGCTCGGCGAAGAGCGGTGCGTTGACGTACGAGACGCTCTCGCTGACGATGCGGCTGAAGTAGCCCTTCAGGGCCGCGAGGCGGTAGACGCTCACGTCGTACTGAGCGAGCTCGCCGCGCACCTCGATCTCAAGCGAGGTCAGGGCGCTGTCGGCGAGGCCGCTGAAGAACTGGCCGAGCATCTCGACGAGCGCGATGCCGGGGCGCACGAACGGGTCGATCGCTCCGCCGGCGACGTTCACGGCATCCGGGACGAGGTCTCCCTCGAGCGCGAGCTTCACCGAGCGGGCGACGGAGACGCCCGCCTTCTCCTGCGCCTCTTCGGTGCTCGCGCCGAGGTGCGGGGTGACGACGACGTTCGGCAGGTCGAGGAGCTTTCGCGCGGGGCCGCCCTCGGCGGGGGGCTCCGTCGAGAACACATCGAGGCCGGCACCGGCGATCTCACCGGTCGTGAGGGCCTCGAAGAGCGCTTCCTCGTCGATGAGACCACCGCGGGCGACGTTGACGACGTACGCGGTCTTCTTCATGCGGCGCAACTGCTCGGCGCCGATCATCCCGGTCGTCTCGGGCGTCTTCGGCATGTGGATGGTGACGAAGTCGCTCTGCTCGAGCAGCTCGTCGAGCGAGACGAGCTGCACGCCGAGCTGCTGGGCCCGGGCGGCGGTGACGTAGGGGTCGTAGGCGATCACGCGCATGTCGAAGCCCTGCAGACGAGCCGCGATGAGCGCTCCGATGCGGCCGAGGCCGATGATGCCGATCGTCTTCTCGAACAGCTCCGTGCCGGTGAACGAGCTGCGCTTCCATAGGCCCTGCGCGAGCGAGGCGTGGGCGGCGGGAATGCGGCGAGCGAGGCTCAGCACGTGGCCGACGGTGAGCTCGGCGGCCGAGATGATGTTGGAGGTCGGCGCGTTGACGACCATGACTCCCGCCGCGGTCGCCGACTTGATGTCGACGTTGTCGAGACCGACGCCGGCGCGGGCGACGACCTTGAGCGACGGCGCCGCGGCGAGGGCCTCGGCGTCGATCTGCGTGGCGGAGCGCACGAGCACCGCGTGCGCGTCGGCGAGAGCCGAGAGCAGCGCGGGGCGGTCGGTCCCGTCGACGCCTCGCACGTCGAAGTCGGGGCCGAGCGCGTCGATCGTGGCGGGAGAGAGTTCTTCGGCGATGAGCACGACGGGCTTCGTCACGGATGCGTCCTTCGAAACGGTGCTGGGGATCGGCGCGCACCGCCGCGCACCACCGGCGCGAGCCGGGCGCGCGACCCGTGCGGGCCGTCTGTCAGCCTAGCGCGGAGGCGGAGCCGGCCCCGACCGTGTGACGGCGGGCGACGAACCCCGGATGCCGAGACCCCGGCGGATCAGCCGCCGTAAAGCCCGTACGAGGTCGTCCCGTACCCCACGATGGCGAGCCAGAACGCCGCCGAGAGCGTCAGACCCGCGAGCAGGGTGATGGCGAGCTCCCCCGCCTTGCGGCGCTGCCCGATCGCGAAGGCGATGCCGAACGCGCCGAGCGGGAAGACGATCGGCAGGATGTAGACGAACCACCCCAGGCCGTTGAGCCCCAGCGGGCCGTTGACCTGCTGAACGAGCAGGGCGACCGAGCTCCACACGACGTAGGCGTAGAACAGACCGAACAGTCCCGAGATCGTGACGAGCAGCCAGGTGGGCAGGTGACGGGTGCGGACCGGAGTGCTCATGCGAAGGCTCCCAGCGACAGGAACGGCCAGGGGACGAGCAGCACGATCCCCACGATCAGCAGCAGGAACCGCTGCCATGTGCGCCGGTTGCGGGTCAGGGCAAGCACCGCGACGAACCAGACGAGGGGCGCGAGAGCCGCCCCGATCGTGAGCGCGATCACGGTGACCGACGGGATGGGCAGCCCCAACCCGTTCAGGCGGAAGCCCGCGAGCAGCCACCCGATCGCGAACAGCAGGAAGGTCGCCGCGACCATGCCGATGCCCACGAGGCCGACGTTGCCGAGGGGCGCCGCGTGTTCGGCATCCGGATCAACGTCGTCGCCCGTCTCGGGGCGGGTCGCTTCGGCGACGGCCGGCTCCGCGGCGGTGGATTCGGGATGCCGGGCCACCGGCGCCGCAGCCGGAGCCTCGGGCTGCAGCGGCTCGAGGGGTTCGGCCTCGACCCGCGGCTCGGCGCCCGACTTGCGCGTCGGCGCGTGCTTCTCGCCGACGTCGAGCGTGGGATCGTCGTCACCGCCCCAGGACAGGGCGTCGTCATCGCGCGGAGTGCTCACGGCTCCACGGTAGCGGCGCTCCCCCGCGACCGGGCCGCGCCCCGCCGCGCGACGGAGTGCGCGGCATCCGGGACCGGGACACCTCACGGAAACGGCGAACGCCCCGGAACCGTGAAGTCCCGGGGCGTTCGTGCGGAGGATCAGCGCGCGGCGGAACCCTCGACGTAGTCGCTGTCCTGCTGCTTCCACGCGAACAGACCGCGCAGCTCCTTGCCGGTCGCCTCGATGGGGTGACCTTGCTCCTTCTCGCGGAGCTCGAGGAACTCGGGGGCGCCCTTGTCCTGGTCGGCGATGAAGCGCTCGGCGAAGGCACCCGACTGGATGTCCGCGAGGACGGCCTTCATGCTCTCCTTGACATCCGGCGAGATGACGCGGGGTCCCGAGACGTAGTCGCCGTACTCGGCGGTGTCGGAGATCGACCAGCGCTGCTTGGCGATGCCGCCCTCCCACATGAGGTCGACGATGAGCTTGAGCTCGTGGAGGACCTCGAAGTAGGCGATCTGCGGCTGGTAGCCCGCCTCGGTGAGGGTCTCGAAGCCGGCCTGCACGAGGTGGCTCATGCCACCGCAGAGCACGGCCTGCTCGCCGAACAGGTCGGTCTCGGTCTCTTCGGTGAAGGTCGTCTTGATGACGCCGGCGCGGGTACCGCCGATGGCCTTGGCGTACGAGAGGGCGGTGTTCCAGGCCGAGCCCGAGGCGTCGCGCTCGACGGCGATGATGTCCGGGATGCCGCGGCCCGCGACGTACTCGCGACGCACGGTGTGGCCGGGGGCCTTGGGTGCGACGAGGATGACGTCGACGCCCTCGGGGGCATCGATGTAGCCGAAGCGGATGTTGAAGCCGTGCGCGAAGGCCAGCGTCTTGCCCTCGGTGAGCTTGTCCTTGATCGAGTCGGCGAAGATCGACCGCTGGTGCTGGTCGGGCGCGAGGATCATGATGAGGTCGGCCCACTCGGCGGCGTCGGCGACGTTCTTGACCTCGAAGCCGTCTTCCTGCGCCTTGGCGGTCGACTTGGACCCGTCCTTGAGCGCGATGACGACCTCGACGCCCGAGTCGCGCAGGTTCTGCGCGTGGGCGTGGCCCTGCGAGCCGTAGCCGACGATCGCGACCTTCTTGCCCTGGATGATCGAGAGGTCGGCGTCGTCGTCGTAGAAGATCTCTGCCATGAGGATGTTTCTCCTTGTGTCAGGTCCCTGAGCTTGTCGAAGGGACCGGGGGTTGTGGGACGTGTGAAGTTCGGGGTGTCGGGCCCTTCGACAGGCTCAGGGACCGACGGGATTCGAGGCGTCGGGCCCTTCGACAGGCTCAGGGACCGACGGGATTCGAGGTGTCGGGCCCTTCGACAGGCTCAGGGACCGACGGGCTCGGGGACCGACGGGGCTCAGCCGCGCAGGACGCGCTCGGTGATGCTCTTTCCGCCGCGACCGACGGCGAGCAAGCCCGACTGCGCGAGCTCCTTCACGCCGAAGGGCTCGATGGCCTTGAGGAACGCGCTGACCTTGCCCGAGTCGCCCGTGATCTCGATCACGATGGCATCCGGTGCGTAGTCGACGACCGAGGCGCGGAAGAGGTTGACGACCTCGAGCACGTTCGAGCGGCTGGCGTTGTCGGCACGCACCTTGACGAGCACGTGCTCGCGCTGCACGGAGCTGGCGGGGTCGAGCTCGACGATCTTGATGACGTTGATGAGCTTGTTCAGCTGCTTCGTCACCTGCTCGAGGGGCAGCCCCTCGACGTCGACGACGACCGTGATGCGCGAGAGTCCCGGCACTTCGGTGACGCCCACGGCGAGCGATTCGATGTTGAAGCCGCGGCGGGCGAACAGACCCGCGACGCGGGTGAGCAGACCGGGCTTGTCCTCGACGAGGAGGCTCAGAACGTGACGAGACATCTCAGTCCTCCTGCTCGTTGAAGGCGGGCGAGTGGTCGCGCGCGTACTGGACGTAGCTGTTGCTGACACCCTGCGGGACCATCGGCCACACCATCGCGTCGGCGCTCACCACGAAGTCGATCACGACCGGGCGATCGTTGGTGTCGAGGGCGAGCTGGATCGCGGCGTCGATCTCGTCTTCCTTCTCGACGCGGATGGCGAGGCACCCGTACGCTTCGGCGAGCTTGACGAAGTCGGGGATGCGGCGTGTCCCGTGCCCCGTGTTCAGGTCGGTGTTCGAGTGGCGACCGTCGAAGAACAGCGTCTGCCACTGGCGCACCATGCCCAGCGAGGAGTTATTGATGATCGCGACCTTGATGGGGATGTCGTTGATGACGCAGGTCGCGAGCTCCTGGTTGGTCATCTGGAAGCAGCCGTCGCCGTCGATCGCCCACACGGCGCGCTCGGGCTGGGCCACCTTGGCGCCCATCGCCGCGGGCACCGCGTAGCCCATGGTGCCGGCACCGCCGGAGTTCAGCCACGCGTTCGGGCGCTCGTACTTGATGAACTGCGCGGCCCACATCTGATGCTGGCCCACGCCCGAGGCGTAGACGCCCTCGGGTCCGGTCATCTCTCCGATGCGCTGGATCACGTGCTGCGGTGAGAGCAGACCGTCCGAGGTCGGCGTGTACCCGAGCGGGAACTCCTCGCGAAGCCCGTTCAGGTACGTCCACCACTCGCTGTAGTCGTGCGGGTGCTCGGCGTCGGCGGTGCGGAAGGCGGCATCCAGGTCGATGAGCACCTCCCGCAGGTCGCCCACGATCGGCACGTCGGCCGTGCGGATCTTGGAGATCTCGGCGGGGTCGATGTCGACGTGCACGACCTGCGCGTGTGGAGCGAAGAGCGAGGCCTTGCCCGTCACCCGGTCGTCGAAGCGGGCGCCGAGCGACACGATGAGGTCACTCTCCTGCAGGGCGAGGACCGCGGGCACGGTGCCGTGCATGCCGGGCATGCCGAGGTGCTGCTCGTGCGAGTCGGGGAAGGCCCCGCGCGCCATGAGCGTCGTGACGACGGGCGCACCGGTCGCCTCGGCGAGCACCTTGAGCTCGGCGGACGCGTTCGAGCGGATCGCACCGCCGCCGACGTACAGCACGGGCTTCTTCGCGGTGGCCAGCAGCTGGGCCGCGGCCTGGATCTGCTTGCCGTGGGCCTTGGTCACCGGGCGGTATCCGGGCAGGTCGATCTTGGGCGGCCAGACGAACGGCGCCTCGGCCTGCTGGGCGTCCTTGGTGATGTCGACGAGCACGGGGCCGGGGCGACCGGTCGAGGCGATCTCGAACGCCGCGGCGATCGCGCCGGGGATCTCGTCGGCCGACTTCACCAGGAACGAGTGCTTGGTGATCGGCATCGTGATGCCGACGATGTCGGCCTCCTGGAAGGCGTCCGTCCCCATGAGGGTGGAGAACACCTGCCCGGTGATGCAGACGAGCGGCACCGAGTCCATGTAGGCGTCGGCGATCGCGGTGACGAGGTTTGTGGCGCCGGGGCCCGACGTCGCGATGGCGACGCCGACCTTGCCGGATGCCGCGGCATAGCCCTCGGCCGCGTGGCCGGCGCCCTGCTCGTGACGCACGAGGATGTGCCGCACGTGCTCGTCGTCCATGAGCGGGTCGTAGACGGGCATGATCGCCCCGCCCGGCAGACCGAACACGTCGGTGACGCCGAGCAGGTCGAGCGAACGGACCACGGCCTGCGCACCCGTCATCACGGGCGCCGGTGCGGTGCGGGCGGGCGGCCGCGGGATGGCGGCCGTAGGGGAATCGATGGACATGGGAGTACCTCGAGAACCGGGAGAAGGTGAGAAGGGGGACGGCCGTCAGCCCGTGACCGCGCCCTCCGCGGCGGAGTGCACGAGCTTGGAGTACTTGGCCAGAACGCCACGGGTATAGCGCGGGGGAAGCGGTTCCCAGCCTTCGCGGCGGGAACTCAGCTCGGCGTCATCGACGATCAAGTCGAGAGTGCGAGCGGCGATATCGACCCGTATCAGATCACCATCGCGCACGAAGGCGATGGGACCTGCGTCCACCGCTTCGGGAGCTATGTGGCCGATGCAGAGGCCGGTTGTGCCGCCTGAGAATCGACCGTCCGTCAAGAGTAGTACATCTTTTCCGAGCCCCGCGCCCTTGATGGCGGCGGTGATCGCCAGCATCTCGCGCATACCGGGACCGCCCTTGGGGCCCTCGTAGCGGATGACGACGACGTCGCCGGCGTTGATCTCGCCCGCCTCGAGGGCGTCCATCGCGCCGCGCTCGCGCTCGAACACGCGCGCGGGACCCTCGAAGACGTTGCCGTCGAAACCGGCCGACTTCACCACAGCACCCTCGGGGGCCATCGACCCGTGCAGGATCGTGATGCCACCGGTGGCGTGGATGGGGTTGTCGAACGAGTGGATGACCTTGCCGTCGACCGGGTCGGGGTTGAGGTCGGCGAGGTTCTCGGCGAGCGTCTTGCCCGTGACGGTGAGCGCGTCGCCGTGCAGCAGGCCCTCGTCGAGCATGGCCTTCATGATGACCGGGATGCCGCCGTGGCGGTCGACGTCGTTCATGACGTACTGACCGAAGGGCTTCATGTCGGCCACGTGCGGCGTCTTGTCGCCGATGCGGTTGAAGTCGTGCAGCGTCAGCTCGACCTCGGCCTCGTTGGCGATGGCCAGCAGGTGGAGCACGACGTTGGTCGAGCCGCCGAGCGCCATGGCGAGGGCGATGGCGTTCTCGAACGCCTCCTTGGTGAGGATGTCGCGCGTGGTGATGCCCTGGCGCAGCAGGTTGACCACAGCCTCGCCCGAGCGGTGGGCGAAGTAGTCGCGGCGGCGGTCGGCGGACGGCGGGGCGGCCGAGCCCGGGAGGCTGAGGCCGAGGGCCTCGGCCACGGAGGCCATGGTGTTGGCGGTGTACATGCCACCGCAGGCCCCCTCACCCGGGGCGATGGCGCACTCGATGCGCTTGAGGTCTTCCTCGCTCATCTTGCCCGCGAGGCACGCGCCCACGGCCTCGAACGAGTCGATGATCGTCACGTCTTTCTCGGTGCCGTCGCTGAGCTTGACCCAGCCCGGCGCGATCGAGCCCGCGTAGAGGAAGACGCTCGAGAGGTCGAGGCGAGCGGATGCCATGAGCATGCCGGGGATCGACTTGTCGCAGCCCGCGAGCAGCACGGACCCGTCGAGTCGCTCGGCCATCATGACGGTCTCGACGCTGTCGGCGATGACCTCGCGCGACACGAGCGAGAAGTGCATGCCCTCGTGGCCCATGGAGATGCCGTCGGAGACGGAGATGGTGCCGAACTGCAGCGGGTACCCGCCGCCGGCGTGCACGCCCTCTTTCGCGCCCTGCGCGAGGCGGTCGAGGCTGAGGTTGCAGGGCGTGATCTCGTTCCAGCTCGACGCGATGCCGATCTGGGGCTTGTCCCAGTCTTCGTCACCCATACCGACCGCGCGGAGCATGCCCCGCGAGGTGGTGGCTTCGATGCCGTCGGTGACGACGCGACTGCGCGGCTTGATGTCGAACTCGCCGGTGTTCGGATTCTGCGGTGCGGGCATTCTCGAAGTCTATTGCGCGCGCCGAGGCCGTGATGCGAACGGAGCCGGTCGAGAAGGCGTCGGATCAGCGGATGTGGGCGTCCCGGAGGCGCGCGACGTCGGCGAGCACCGCGACGAAGGCGTCGATGTCGGCGACGCGCAGGGTCGCCGCGGTCTCTCCCCCGCCGACGCGCACGCCGAGGTCCCCGGCATCCAGGGAACCCAACGCGTCTTCGTCGGTGACGTCGTCGCCGGCGAACAGCACGGCCGTCGCGCCGATCCGCTCGCGCAGGTGCGCGACGGCGGAGTCCTTGCCCTCGTGGCGGAAGGAGAACTCGAGGATGTCGTGACCGGTGCGGCGGCGCCACGCGGGCGCCTCCGCCGCCAGCAGACGGTCGACGAGCTCTCTCGCGTCCGCGGCCGTGTCGGCATCCGCCCTGCGCGTGTGCACGCCGAGACCGTACTCCTTGGGTTCGATCCAGACGCCCTGCATGTCGGCTGTGCGCTCGCCCACCTCCTTCTGCAGGCGGTCGCGCAGCCGAAGGTCGGCGGCGTCGTCACCGGCGGCCTCGATCCCCGAGCCGGGGACCCAGAACTGGGCGCCGTGCGACCCCGCGAGCCAGATCGGCGACGCGTCGTCGTGCTCGGCGATCTCGCGCAGGTGTCCGAGCGAGCGGCCGGAGACGAGGGCGACGACCGTACGCGGCAGCGCCGCGAGCGCGTCGACGACGGATCGCGCGCCCGGTGTCATCCGTGCCGACATCGGCTCGTCGACGAGGGGCGAGAGGGTGCCGTCGAAATCGAGGGCGACCAGCAGCGTGTCGGTGGTGGCTACGGCCTCGACGGCCGCGTCGGCGGCGGTCACTCGGCATCCGTCTCGTCGATGGGCTCCCGTTCAGGGGCCGAACCGTCGTCGTCCCTGCCGACCTCGGCGGCGGCGGCCGCGCTCGACGCCTTCTCGTGGAAGACCGACAGGGCGTCGAGGAACTCCCGCGACCAGTCCTCGACGTCGTGGTCGCGCACGCGCTTGCGCAGGGCCCGCATGCGGCGTCCCTGCTCGGCGGCCGGCATGTCGATCGCCCGCACGATCTGGTCCTTAAGACCGTCGATGTCATGTGGATTGATGAGCAGGCTGCTGCCCATCTCGTCGGCGGCGCCGGCGAATTCGCTCAGCAGCAGCACGCCGCGGTTGTCGATGCGGCTGGCCACGTACTCCTTCGCGACGAGGTTCATGCCGTCGCGCAGCGCCGTGACGAGCATCACGTCGGCGGCGAGGAACAGCGCCACCATCTCCTCGCGCGGGTACGACTGGTGCAGGTAGCGGATCGCGGTGTGCGTGGTCGTGTCGTAGTCGCCGTTGATGCGGCCGACGGTCATCTCGATCTCGTCGCGCAGCTGCACGTAGGCGTCGACGCGTTCGCGGCTCGGGCTCGCCACCTGCACGAGGGTGGCGTCCTCGACGGTGGCCCGGCCGTCTTCGAGCAGCTCCCCCCACGCCTTCAGACGGTGGCGGATGCCCTTGGTGTAGTCGAGACGGTCGACGCCCAGCAGGATCTTGCGCGGATTGCCGAGTCCCTCACGGATCTCTTTGGCGCGCTGCTGGATCTCGGGCTTCTGTGCGAGCTCGATGTACGAGTCGGCGTCGATCGAGATGGGGAACGCCTTCGCGAGGGCGACGCGCGTCCCACCCGAGGCGTCGGGCACCAGGATGCCGCTCGCCTTGGTCTCGTACCGCAGCTGGCGTCGCACGGCTCGGGCGAAGTTGCCGGCGTCGGCCACCCGCTGAAATCCGATGACGTCGGCGCCGAGCAGGCCCTCGAGCACCTGCTTGCGCCACGGCAGCTGCGAGTAGAGCCCGTACGCGGGGAACGGGATGTGGTGGAAGTACCCGATCGTGAGGTCGGGCCGCAGCTCGCGCAGCATCTTCGGAACGAGCTGCAACTGGTAGTCCTGCACCCACACGATCCCGCCCTCGGCGGAGACGTCGGCGGCAGCGCGAGCGAAGCGCTCGTTGACCTTGACGTAGGCGTCCCACCAGGCGCGCTTGTACGTGGGCGCGGCGATGACGTCGTGGTAGAGCGGCCAAATGGTGTCGTTCGAGAAGCCCTCGTAGTACAGCTGCACGTCCGAGGCCGACAGGGTCACGGGAACGAGGTGCGTGCCCTCGAAGTCGAAGGGCTCGACGCTGGCATCGGCCTGGCCGGCCCATCCCACCCACGCGCCCTCGGCGCGGTGCATCACGGGTTCGAGAGCGGTGACGAGACCGCCGGGTGAGCGTCTCCACCCCTCTCCGTCGGGGGTGCGATCGACGGGCAGTCGGTTGGCGACGACGACGAACTCGGCCTGGGTCACAGGTCCTCCTCGGGGAATCGTCCTCAGGCTAACAGCGGGCCGGATGCCGTCGAGGGGGTGGACGGGGTGCGATAGACGCCCTCCCGTCGAGAGCCGTGCCGCCGCGGACCGATCCGTTCCTCCGTCGCGATCGCGCGCGCCTGTCAAGGTCCGGCGGGCGATCCCGCCGCTCGATAGGTTGGGCGCATGCGGCAGTACATCTTCGGCACCGGTCTCCTCAGCGCCATCACCGGCGGCGTCACGCTCCTGCGCGGTCTCAAGAACGACGAGCCGTTCACCTGGCGCACGGCGCTGGCGTGGCTGAGCTGGGGCATCACTCTCGCGCTCGCGATCGGAGCGGTCGTCGACACGCGCCGCGCACGTCGGGGTCGCGTGATCGCGGGAGACTCCCCCGTCTCGAAGAAGCAGGAGAAGCTGTTCAAGAAGCGTCTCGCGCGCTGACCCGTAGACCTCGACGGATGCCATGACCGAACGGTCGTGGCATCCGTCGTCTTCGTCGGAGTGAGGTCAGCTCGGGCTGTTCGGGGTGGGTCACCGGCGGGCGGCGTGCACAACTCCGGAAAAAGCCGAGGCTCAGCAGCACCGACCCCCGGAATTGCGCGGAAGCCGGAACCCGGCCAGACCGAATCTCCGGAGTTGTGCACCCCACCCCGCCCGCACCGGAGCGCCGCCGCGCCGGCGGGCGTCAGCGCGTCAGGATCAGCGCGTCGCCCTGACCGCCGCCGCCGCACAGCGCCACCGCGGCGGTGCCGCTCCCCCGCCGCACGAGCTCGTGCACGGCGTGCACGACGAGGCGGTTGCCCGAGACGCCGATGGGGTGGCCGATCGCGATGCCCCCGCCGTGCGGGTTGACGACGTCGTCGTCCAGACCGAGCTCCGTCTGCGAGCGCGCGACGACCGCACCGAACGCCTCGTTGATCTCGACGAGGTCGAGGTCGGATGCCGAGATGCCCTGCTTCTCGAGGGCCCGGGCGATGGCACGGGCCGGCTGATCGTGCAGGGAGTTGTCGGGACCGGCGACCTGGCCGGCGGCACCGACGACCGCGAGCACGTCCCAGCCGTGCTGCTCGGCGAGGCCGCGGGTGGTCACGACGACGGCGGAGGCGCCGTCGGAGATCTGCGAGGCGTTGCCCGCGGTGATCGAGCCGCCCTCGGCGAAGGCCGGGCGCAGTCTCGCGAGGGTCTCCACCGTCGTGTCGGCGCGGATCCCCTCGTCGGCGCTCACGACGACCGGATCGCCCTTGCGCTGCGGAATCGACACCGGAACGATCTCAGCGTCGAAGATCCCCTCCGCCTGCGCGGCGGCGGCGCGCTGGTGGGAGCGCGCGGCCACGGCATCCTGAGCTTCGCGCGTGACCTCGTACCGGGCGTTCGCGCGCTCGGTCGAGGCGCCCATGCTCTCGCGGTCGTACGCATCGGTGAGCCCGTCGTACGCCAGGTGGTCGAGCACCTCGACGGAGCCGTAGGCGTAGCCCTCGCGCGAGTTCATCAGCAGGTGCGGGGCGCGGGTCATCGATTCCATGCCCGCGGCGACGACGACCGTCGCGTCACCGAGGCGCAGCATGCGCGCGGCGTCGATGATCGCGGTGAGCCCCGAGAGGCAGACCTTGTTGATCGTGGCGCTGTGGACGTCCCACCCGATGCCGGCGGCGATCGCTGCCTGCCGTGCGGCGTTCTGCCCCGCTCCGGCCTGCAGCACCTGCCCCACGAGCACGGCGTCGACGGACTCGGCCGGGATGCCGCCGCGCTCGAGCGCTCCACGGATGGCGGCGGCACCCAGCTGC
Source organism: uncultured Microbacterium sp. (assembly GCA_913774845.1). Taxonomy (GTDB): domain Bacteria; phylum Actinomycetota; class Actinomycetes; order Actinomycetales; family Microbacteriaceae; genus Microbacterium. The sequence continues at coordinate 39,772 of CAJYJO010000003.1, forward strand.
ACGGCGGTGAGTGCGGCGAGCTGGCCCTTCAGGCGCCCCTGCGGGGTGCGGGCGGCGGCGACGATGACGACGTCGTGGTCGGTGGTCATGCGATCTCCTCGGTGAGTCTCACGGTCAGCGGGGGCTCGGTGGCATCCCGCACCTCGTCGACGCTCACCCCGGGGGCCAGTTCGACGAGCACGAGTCCATCCTGCGTCACGTCGATGACGGCGAGGTCGGTGATGATGCGATCGACCACGCCGCGACCCGTGAGGGGCAGCGAGCAGGAGTCGACGATCTTGGGCGAGCCGTCGCGGGCGACGTGCTCCATCAACACGATCACGCGCGCGGCGCCGTGGACGAGGTCCATCGCGCCGCCGGGACCCTTGACCATCTTCCCGGGGATCATCCAGTTCGCCAGATCTCCGGATGCCGACACCTGCATCGCCCCGAGGATGGCGGCGTCGATCTTGCCCCCGCGGATCATCCCGAAGCTCAGGGCCGAGTCGAAGAAGGCGGCGCCGGGGAGCGTCGTGACCGTCTCTTTGCCGGCGTTGATGAGGTCGGCATCCACCGCATCCTCGGTCGGGTAAGGGCCGACGCCGAGGATGCCGTTCTCGGACTGCAGCACGACGGTGACGCCGTCGGGGACGTGGTTCGGCACGAGCGTGGGCAGGCCGATGCCGAGGTTGACGTACGAGCCGTCGGCGAGTTCGAGAGCGGCGCGAGCGGCCATCTCGGTGCGGGACAGAGGCATGTCAGGACTCCTTCACGGACAGGGCGGAGGTCCCTGAGCCTGTCGAACGGCACAACGGCATCATCACGACTCCCTCACAGACGGAACGAAGGTCCCTGAGCCCGTCGAACGGCACAACGGCATCATCAGGACTCCCTCGCAGACGGAACGGAGGTCCCTGAGCCTGTCGAAGGGACCGGGCCCGGCTCCGCGAAACCCTCACGGACGGTGCGCTTCTCGATGCGCTTCTCGACCTCGCCGACCGCCACGATGCGGTGGACGTACACACCGGGGAGGTGGACGGCATCCGGGTCCAGCTCCCCCGGCTCGACGAGGTGCTCGACCTGCACGATGCAGGTGCGGCCGGCCATCGCGGCCAGCGGGTTGAAGCTGCGCGCGGCCTTGCGGAAGACGAGGTTGCCGTGCCGGTCGCCCTTCCAGGCGTGCACGAGCGAGAAGTCGGTGGTGATGGCCTCCTCGAGCACGAATTCGCGCGGCTCGCCGTCCACGGCGAACGTGCGCACGTCCTTCGGCGGGGAGGCGACGGCGACGCCTCCGGCGCCGTCGTACCGGCGGGGCAGGCCGCCCTCGGCGACCTGCGTACCGACACCGGTCTGTGTGAAGAACGCCGCGATCCCCGACCCGCCCGCGCGCAGTTTCTCGGCGAGGGTGCCCTGCGGCGTGAGCTCGAGCTCGAGCTCACCGGAGAGGAACTGCCGCTCGAACTCCTTGTTCTCTCCGACGTACGACGAGGTCATCTTGCGGATGCGACCGGCCCCGAGCAGGATGCCGAGCCCCCAGTCGTCGACGCCGCAGTTGTTCGACACGACCGACAGATCGCGGGTGCCCTGCGCGAGCAGTGCCTCGATGAGGGCGATGGGGTTGCCCGAGAGGCCGAACCCGCCGACGGCGAGCGAGGCCCCGTCGGGGATGTCGGCGACGGCTTCGGCGGCGGTGGCGACGGTCTTGTCGATCACGCGAACTCCTTCGTCTGTGCGTCCTCCCACGGTGCGTCGCCGACGCCTCCCGCGTCGAGCGGGCGCTTGTCATGTGGATGCCGCTGGGCGTAGCGTCCACATCGTGGACAACGTCGTTCGAACCGTTCCCGGAGCGCAGGCCATCGCCCGCGCGGCCCATCTGCTCCGCCTGGTCACCGCGGCCGGGGCGACGGGCGCGACGGTCGCCGACCTGGCGCGGGGCAGCGATCTGACCCGTCCCACCGTCCACCGCCTGCTCACCGCGCTCCGCGTCGAGGGGCTCGTCGACCGCGACGAGGCGACGGGGCACTGGCTGCCCGGGCCGGAGCTGTATCTGATGGGCAGCGTCGCGGCATCCCGTTTCGACATCACCTCGACCGCGCGCGACATCGTGCGCTCCCTCGCGGTGCGCACCGAGGAGAGTGCCTTCCTGTCGGTGCGGCGCGGCGACGAGACGGTCTGCCTGGTCCGCGAGGACGGGAGCTTCCCGATCCGATCCTTCGTCCTGTCGGAGGGCGTGCGCTTCCCCCTCGGCGTGGCCTCGGCGGGATTGGCGATCCTCGCGTTCCTGCCGCCGCTCGATGTCGACGCGTATCTCGAGCGGCATCCGGAACTCGGCGAGAAGTGGGGAGCGTCGCACTCCCCCGCACGTCTTCGCGGACGGATCCGCGACACGCAGGCCCGGGGGTACGCCGTGAATCCGGGACTCATCGTCGAAGGCAGCTGGGGCCTGGGCGCCGCCGTCTTCACGCGCACGGGCGATCCGCAGTGGGCGCTGAGCCTAACGGGCGTGGAGTTCCGCTTCGGCGGCGAGCGCCTCGCCGAGCTGGGTCGCATCCTCCTCGCCCACGCCCACCAGCTGTCGACGCGGATTTCGGGGCGCTGACGTCCGACCAATAGATACCTCAGGTATATACCTGCGGTATACTTCTAGATATGACCCGTGACGACGACCTGCAGACGCTGCTGCTCGCAGTCCACGCGCTCACCCGGATCGCCGCTCTCGACACGCAGACCGAGGCGCCCGCCGCCCAGTGGCGCACGCTGACGCTATTGCGCGACCACGGCCCGCAGCGCCTCGGCGATCTCGCGACCCTGAGTCGCGTGACGCAGCCGGGCATGACCCGACTCGTCCACCAGATGGACGCGGCGGGGCTCGTGGAGCGCCGCCGGCACCCCGACGATTCGCGCGTGAGCGTGATCGCCGCGACCACCGAAGGCCTGGCCGCGCTGGCCGGCTGGTACGAGCAGTTCCGCGCCGCCCTCGCCCCCCACGTCGCCGACCTCTCGGGGAGCGAATGGGATGCCGTGGGCGTCGCCGCCGCCGCGCTGTCGCTGCGCGTGGGGATGGCACCCACCGCACCGGGTCGCACGAAAACCATCGACGACGAAGACGACGCCGACTCGACCGATGATCGCGGAGCCCTCGCGGGAGCCGCAGAAGAACAGGAGGTGGTCCGGTGAGTGCCGGTACCGCAGCAGTCCGCAAGGCGCCCAGCGTCTGGAAACAGCCCGCTCAGGTGTGGGCGGTCGCGTTCGCGTGCGTCGTGGCGTTCATGGGCATCGGCTTGGTCGACCCCATCCTGCCGGCCATCGCCGAGTCGCTGAAGGCGTCGCCGGTCGAGACCGAGCTGCTGTTCACCAGCTACCTCGTCGTCACCGGCCTCGCGATGCTCGTCACGAGCTGGATCTCGAGCCGCATCGGCGCAAAGGCCACCCTTCTCGTGGGCCTGGGCCTGATCGTCGTCTTCGCGTTCTTCTGCGCGGTCAGCGGGAGCGTCGACGCGGTCATCGGCTTCCGCGCCGGGTGGGGTCTGGGTAACGCCCTCTTCATCTCCACGGCGCTGGCGACCATCGTGGGCGCAGCCTCCGGCGGCAGCTCCGCGGCGATCATCCTCTACGAAGCGGCTCTCGGCCTCGGCATCGCGGTGGGACCGCTGCTCGGCGGCATCCTGGGCGAGGTCAGCTGGCGCGGGCCGTTCTTCGGCGTCGTGGTGCTGATGGCGATCGCGTTCGTCGCCGTGCTCGCTCTCCTGCGCGGACCGAAGCCCGAGCGCACGCCGCTCCCCTTCAGCGCGCCGTTCCGCGCGCTGGGGCGTCCGGCGCTGGCGATCCTCGCGGCGACCGCGCTGTTCTACAACATCGGCTTCTTCACGCTGCTGGCGTTCTCGCCGTTCCCCCTCGGCTTCGGGGCGATGGGCATCGGCCTGACCTTCTTCGGCTGGGGCGTGGGCCTGGCGATCACGAGCGTCTGGGTCGCTCCCCTGCTGCTGCGCCGCCTGCGGCTGACCACGGTGCTGCTGATCGCTCTGCCGCTGCTAGCTCTCGACCTGCTCGTCGCCGCCTTCCTGGTCTCGTCGGCGGCCGCCCTGGTCGTCTGCATCATCGTCGGCGGTCTCGTGCTCGGCGTCGTCAACACCGCGCTCACCGAGGCCGTCATGGAGGCCACCGACCTGCCCCGCTCGGTCGCCTCGTCGGCGTACTCCGCCGTGCGCTTCCTCGGCGGGGCGGTCGCTCCCCCGCTCGCGGCTCTGCTGTGGCACGCCTACGGCGCCGGCGTCCCCTACGTGATGGCCGCGGTCTCGGTCGCGATCTCGGCCGCGTGCATCCTGTTCGGTCGGCGTCTGCTCGCCCACGTCGACGGCGCGCACCCGGATGCCGCCGACGAGGGCGCCGCGGTGCTGGTCGGCGACGCGGCCTGACGCGGTCTCAGGCGCCCCGCCCTCGCGCTTCGTGCGCGGGGGTGGGCGCCCCGGGGTTCCGCACAGGTAGATCCGGATACCGACGTTCGCTATTCCGCGTCTACCGGTACCCGGACGGCATTGGGCAGAAAAGGAGCGGGCCCGGCCCATCAGGGGTCCGGGATTCACCCGCAAGGGCCACGGAATTCACCCGTGTCGCTGGAGTCCTGGCCGCACCTCGCCTTGGTCGACTTATCCCATGACCGAGACCCTCGCCTGGACCGTCTGCGCCGTCGCCGCTGTCATCTCCGTCGCCCTGCTGACGGGGATGCGACGGAGGTACCGTTCCACCGCTGATGCGACGCGGCAGGAGCACGCCGCCGCGATGACCGCCCTCGACGCCGAGCACTTGCAGGCCCGCGAAGAGCTGCGGGCGAGTCTCAGCGCCGCGATCGTCACCGAGGCCTCGGCGAGGGAGGCTGAGCGCCAGCGTGCTGAAGCCATCCTCGATTACACCCGTCGCGCCCTGACATGGGATCAGGTAGCTCACGCCGACATCGTCGCGGCGCTGGAGGCCGAGCGCATAGATGCCGTGGTCGCGACGAACGTCGTCCGTACGGTCGCGGCCGAGGGACGCGCCTTCGTCGAACAGATCGACCACGTCGTGCTCACCGACCGCGACGCCGTCGTCATCGAGGGAAAGCACTGGACAGGACTGACGTTCGACGGTGTGCGACCGCAGGAGGCGCACGCGGGTCTGGGTGCACTCTTCGACGAGGACGACCTGTCGGGCGAGTTCGCGCTCAATCTCACGCGGCGTCCGGGAGGCACGCTCGCGGTCCGTCTCACATCGACGGCGTCCTTCGCCGCGGGGACGACCAACCGACCCCCGAGGGCGCAGGCTCGCGCGCACGCCGCGCACCTCAAAGACGCCCTGGTCGCCGCAGGCCACGACATCGCCTGGATCACACCGGTGGTGTACTACTCGCACCGCGACGGTGTGCTGGTCGCGGACACCCCGGCGACCGGCAACGGCCCCGGCCGGGTCGCCGGCCGGACGCAGACCCCGGTGGTGGGCGACCCCCGCACCTTGCAGCGCTGGCTGGGGCGCACGCTCCGCCCCGCTCGGTCGTCGACGCCGGCGTGGGACCTCGAGGGGATCGCCCAGCAGCTCCGCGCGTGGGGCGCGGACCTGGAAGGAACGGGGAGCTACCGCGACCGCTGGCAGAGCATCCTCTGACGCCTCAGCCCCTGCGGGACGCCACCCGCTCGCTCAGCACGTCCCACAGCTGGTCGAAGCGGGCGTTCCACGGCGTCGCGAAGACGCCGGCCTTCCACCGGCGGTGCACCTCGTCGAGGCCGACCCATTCGGCATCCAGAACCTCCTCCGGATCCGGCACGGGCTCGGGCTCGCCGTCGACCGGAGCCGACCACAGGTCGAACAGGGCGCTCTCCTCGACGACACGACCCACGAGCACGAGGTCGTCCGGCGCGACGGCGATCCCCGTCTCCTCCTCGAGCTCGCGTCGGGCACCGGCGCGGCTCGTCTCGCCGCGCAGCGCGCTCCCGGCCGGGAACTCCCACGCCAGCGGGTAGTCCTTGCCCTCTGCGCGCCGGCTGAGCAGCACGCGCCCGGTCGTCGACACGAGACACACGGATGCCACGACGTGGAACGACCCGGCGGGCACGGAACCGTCGCCGCGGCGGTGGAGGGCACCGGTGGGTGTCCCGTGGATGTCGGTGACGTCCCAGATCTCGTCGTCGGCCATCAGCCCCAGCTCTCCGTCATGGTTGCCAGCAGATCACTCGGCGTCACGGGGCGGCCAGATGCCGCGCCGCTTCACCTCCTTCTCGACGGTCCACCGCGCGTCGTCGAGAGCCGGGTTCCCGAGGTGGGACTCCGTGGCGACGAACGACCGCGAGCTCAGGTGCTCGTGGAACTCCGCGCGTTCGATCCGCAGGAGTGCCCGCCGCCGTGCCCCGAGATCCGCGTCGGTCATCTCCGCGATCTGCGCCACGTCGCACAGCGCCGTCCGGTCATCGCTCTGCCGTGGGTCCACGACGACACGATATCGCCGGCATCGCCGTTTCCGGGCGCCGTGAACTCGCACTTCGGTCTTTGCGAACGCCGACCGACAGCAACAACGCTGGACGCAGAAAAGGCCCGGTTTCCCGGGCCTTTTCCTTTGGTGCACCCCCTGGGACTCGAACCCAGAACCCACTGATTAAGAGTCAGTTGCTCTGCCGATTGAGCTAGAGGTGCGTTCCGTTTCGGCCCGGAAATCTCTTTCCGAACCGAGGGATTACGTTACCAGGGATGACGCACACGCGCCAAATCGGCCGGGGTGGCGCGGTTATCCTGGAGCCGTGCCCCCCACCGAAGAGCCTGCCGCGCGCCCCGTGGAGCCGACCGACGACCTCGCTCTCGCCCTCCGGCTCGCCGATGCGGCGGACGCCGTCGCGATGGCGCGCTTCGACGCGGCCGACCTGCGGATCGACACCAAACCGGACCGCACGCACGTCACCGAGGCGGATCTCGAGACCGAGCGTGCGATCCGGCGCATCCTCGATGCCGAGCGTCCGGACGACGGCATCCTCGGGGAGGAGTACGGGTCGTCGGGCGACACGTCGCGACGCTGGGTGATCGACCCGATCGACGGCACCCACAACTACATGCGCGGGATCCCCGTGTGGGCCACCCTGATCGCACTCACGGTCGACGGCGTCCCGGTGGTCGGGGTCGTGAGCCAGCCGGCGCTCGGCCGACGCTGGTGGGCGGCCGCCGGTCAGGGCGCCTGGACCACCACCGCGGCCGGCGAGACCCGCCGCATCCGCGTCTCGGGCATCGACGAGATCGCGGCCTCCAGCATCAGCTTCCAGAGCGTCGAGCAGTGGGACGACGTCGACCTCGTCCCGACGCTCGAGCGCCTCACGCGCGCCGTGTGGCGCGATCGCGGATACGGCGACGCCCTCCCCTACATGTGGCTCGCGGAGGGACGCCTGGAGCTCGTGGCGGAGTTCGGCGTGAAAGAGTACGACATCGCCGCGATCGCCCCGATCGTCCGCGAGGCGGGCGGACGGTTCACCGCCTTCGACGGCACCGATCGTCTGGATGCCGAGTCCTCCCTCGCCACGAACGGCGTGCTGCACGACGCCTTCCTGACGCTCCTGCACGAGGAGGACGACCGATGACGTCGCCGCGCAGACCGCTGCTCGCCGCCTGCGCTGCTCTGACGGCCGTCCTCGCCCTCGCGGGCTGTTCGAGCACCGCGGGTCCCGATGGCGGGCCGAGCGTCGCCGCCACCGCCACGGGCCCCGCGATCGACGCACCGGCGACCACGGCGACGCCGAAGTCCGAGGCCGAGGCGACGGCCCCGACATGCGAGAACATCATTCCGCAGGCCACCGCCGACGATTTCGCGAGTCTCGGCTGGAGCTATCAGCAGGAGGCGTTCCGCATCGGCGCGACGGCGCTCGATGACGGCATCCAGTGCAAGTGGGGCGATCAGAACGTCGCGTCCGATCGCGTGCAGATCTTCGGATGGGCGCCGATCGACGACGCCGCGGCCGCCGCGGCCGAGAAGGAACTCACCGCCTCGGGGTGGAAGGTCGAGCGCGAAGACGAAGGCACCTACGTCACCGAGAACCCGGAATGGCTCGGCGGGCGCGGCGTCGACGGTTACGGCCTGACCTACCTCTTCGGCGACGGCTGGGTGAAGTTCGCCGACACCCGGCAGAGCCTGCTGCTCGTCGACAGCCCGCGCTGACCCTCGATCACCGGTACGGGTTGACCGCGGCGGCGTCGCGCGCGGCGGCGAACCCCTCGTCCCAGGCGTCTCCGCGCGCCTCGAGACCGCGCCACAGCTCGTCGGCCCGCAGCACCCGCTGAGCGAGAGCCACCCAGTCGCTCCAGCCGCCAGTGATCCCGGATGCCGCCGACTCGGCGCCGCCCCGCGGTGCGGCGGTCCAGGTCGCCGCGTCGGGAGTGGGCTCGAGGTGGAACGGACCGACATCGATGCGCGAGGCGCGGGGATCTGGCATCCCTCGACGCTAGACGCCCCGTGCGAAGCCGGACAATCCCCGCGCGGCGGGCGCCGCCGCCGCGACCACGTAGGCTCGAATCCCGTGGCTATCGGCTCGACCATTCACACGTTCACCGTGCAGCTCTCCGACGTCGATCGCGGCGTCTACGACGAACTGCAGCTGCGCGTCGCGCGGCATCCCTCCGAGACCGCGCCGTACATGCTGACACGCGTGCTGGCGTACTGCCTCGAGTTCGAGGAGGGCATCGCCTTCAGCGAGGGCGTCGCCGCCACGGACGAGCCGGCCGTGATGGTCCGCGATCTGACCGGGGCTCTCGTCGCGTGGGTCGAGGTGGGGGCTCCGGATGCCGCCCGCCTCCACACCGGCAGCATGAAGGCAGAGAGGGTCGCCGTGTATACGCACCGCGACCCCGAGAAGGTCGCCGCCGCCTGGGCCGGCAAGCGCATCCACCGCGCGGACGAGGTGCTGCTGCACAGCTTCGACCCCGGATTCGTCGAGCGCCTCGCCGAGGCGATCGAGCGCCGGAACACGGCTACGCTCACGCGCACGGAGGGGCGTCTCTACCTCGAGCTGAACGACGTGTCGGGCGAGAGCGACATCCACACGCGAAGCGCGGGCTGAGAAGCAGAAAGCCCCCGCCCCGCCGAAACGGGCGGGAGCGGGGGCTTTCTCATCGTGACAACGGCTCGTGGAGCTGGGGGGAATCGAACCCCCGTCCAACGCTGGGTCTCCGCGTTTTCTCCGGGCGCAGTCTGTGCAGACGTTCTGCTCGGCTCCGACCTTTGTCACAGACACCTAAGTCGACGAGCCCAGCCTGGGAAAAGTCCCGCGTGACGTCCAGACGCCGTCACGCAGCAAGACCCCTAAATGACGCCAGGATCCGTGGCGGGGTCACACACGGTCTGACGGACTATCGGGCTCGCTTAGGCAGCGAGGGCGAAGTCAGTGCGCTTAGCATTGGCACTTATTGGTTTGCAGGGAGCGTTTACGAGATAACCCCACATCCTCGGCCCGCTGCTCGCGGGTTCGCAGGCGCTGTCGAAACCGATCAGCCCCGGGAACTCCGTGAAGGAGCGGCCGTTGTCACGCTGTTGAATTGCCATCTCGGGAGCCGGAGCACCCGAGCATCACAGTCTACAACGGATCGAGGGGCCGGAGGATTCCCGCTGTCCTTTGCGCGCGTTCGCGGCCCCGGGGCCACTCCACGCGCCCCGGCGCCGCCACCGCGCGAGGCATCCCCGCGCCCTCCATGGCGCCTCGTCTATGCTCACGCCATGAGCGACGTCGTCATCACCGTCCGGGGCGAGAGCAACGCCCGCGTCCGTGCCGAGGAGGCCGCGGTGCGCGTCACGGTCTCCACCGACGGCCCCGCCCGCGGGCCGGTCGTCGAGCGGGCGCAGGAGCGCGCGGCCTCGGTGCAGGACGGTCTCGTCGCCCACCTGCGTTCCGGGGAGGTGTCGGAGTGGTCGAGCGCGCGCGTGTCGGTGTGGTCGGACCGCCCCTGGAACAACGAGGGGGCGCAGCTGCCGCTCGTGCATCACGCGAGCGTCGAGCTGTCGGCGACGTTCACCGATGCCGGGGCGCTGTCCTGGTGGCTGGGCGACGTCGCCGAATCCGACGATGTACAGGTCACCGCCGTCGAGTGGCGCCTCTCCCCCGCGACGCGTGCGCGCGTCGAGCGCGAGGTCGCGGCCGAGGCCGTGCACGTCGCCGTCGAACGCGCCGCGGCCTACGCCGACGCGCTGGGGTTGTCGTCGGTCGCGGCGGTCGAGATCGCGGATGCCGGGCTGCTCGGCATCCGGCCCGAACACCCCTCCCCGCTCGCCCCGCGCCTCATGGCCGCGTCGGCGGGCGGTGGACCGTCGTTCAGCCTGCAGCCGCCGGAGATCGAGGTGACCTCGGTGGTCGAGGGGCGCTTCCGCGCCGAGTGACGACCGGGCTCTACTCGCCCAGGCGATTCTTGGTGCGCATCGCGCGCTCGGCCTCGCGCTTGTCCTCGCGCTCGCGGATCGTCTGGCGCTTCTCGAACTCGCGCTTGCCCTTCGCCACCGCGATCTCGACCTTCGCCCGACCGTCGAGGAAGTACAACCGCAGCGGCACGAGCGTGTAGCCGCCCGCCGCGACCGCGTGCGAGAGCTTGATGATCTCTTCTTTGTGCAGCAGAAGTTTGCGTGTGCGCTTGGCCGAGTGGTTGGTCCAGTGCCCCTGCGAGTACTCGGGGATGTGGACGGCGTCGAGGAAGGCCTGTCCGCCGTCGATGTAGGCGTAGCCGTCGGTCAGATTCGCCCGCCCCTGACGCAGCGACTTCACCTCGGTTCCGGTCAGCACGAGACCGGCTTCGTAGGTCTTCTCGATGGCGTAGTCGTGACGCGCCTTCTTGTTCGACGCGATGAGCTTCTCACCCTGCTCACGAGGCATGGTGCCACCTCCTCATGATCATGGGCACACAGAGCCCTTCAGTCTACCGGAACGCCCGCCGCCAGGCGGCGGGTGCTATGCCCGCAGCCAGCGTCTGATCGCGAAGCTGGCGCTGAGCGCGGCCAGGATGACACCCATCACGACGAGCGCCGGGATGACCACGGCCACGTCGGCCAGGTTGACCCACGAGGTGATGAAGCTGATCCGGTCGCGCAGGTACTGGTTGACTCCCACGCCCACGATCGCCCAGACCGCGACGCTCGCGAGCGCCGACCCGATGAGGGCCGCCAGCACGCCCTCGACGATGAACGGCGTCTGGATGAAGCGGTTGGACGCCCCGACCAGACGCATGATGCCGAGCTCGCGCCGACGGGCGAATGCCGACAGACGGATGGTCGTCGCGATGAGGAGCACCGCCGCGATGAGCATCAGGCCGGCGATGCCGACGGCGACGTAGGTGGCCACCGTCAACGCCTGGAAGAGCGGTTCGAGGTACTGCATCTGATCGGTGACGGACTCGACTCCCGCCTGACCGCTGAACGCCTCCGCGATCACGTCGGACTGGTTCTGGTCCACCAGGTTGATGTTGAACGTGGCGTTGAACTGGTCGGCGGTGACGACACCCAGGATGTCGTCGGGCAGCTGCTGCTTCGCGTTCTCGAACACCTGGTCGGCGGTGAGGAACGTGTAGTCGCGGATCAGGGGAGCGAGCGCCGGGCCGTTGAGCGTGGCCGTCACCTGGTCGATCTGATCCTGCGATGCCGCCTCCCCCGCCGTGCAGGACGGGGCATTCGACGAGGTGGCGCACATGAACACCGCGACCTGCGCACGGTCGGCCCAGTACGACTGCATCTTGCCGATCTGCATCTGCATGAGCATGGCGGCGCCGACGAAGGTCAGCGACACGAACGTGACGAGGATGACGGAGATCACCATCGAGGCGTTGCGGCGGAGACCGGTGAAGGCCTCCGAGAGGATGAGCCCGAACCTCATGACGTGGGTCCCACTTCGTCGTTGCGATCTGTCGTGCGGCCGAGCCCGAGTCGGTCGGCGAGGCCGAGGGCGTCGACGTCGGGCGTCGTCACGGGCACGGAGCGCGTGGTGGTGTTCGGCTCGCGGCTCGGCTCCTCCGCAGCGGCGGAGGGGGCGGATGCCGCGTCGTCCGACGCCTCTTGCGCGGCGGCGGCGCGCGGCGCGGCGCTCGCGGCACGCGGCACCGACGGGGCCACCTCGGCGCGCAGCGGCTCGACCGGCCCGGTGAGACCGGTGACCTCGCGCTGCACCTCGAGCACCGCGGTCAGGGCGGCGACCGCAGCGGCTCCGCGTTCGACCTCGGGGGCCAGACGCGGAAGGCTCGACGTGTCGCCGTAGCCGCCGTGACGCTCGTCGCGCACCATCTCGCCGCCGCGCAGTTCGATCACGCGGCGCTGCATCTGGTCGACGAAGCCGGCCTCGTGCGTGGCCATGACGACGGTCGTGCCGCCGGCGTTGATGCGCGCGAGCAGCCGCATGATGTCGATCGACGTGCCGGGGTCGAGGTTTCCGGTCGGCTCGTCGGCCAGCAGCACCTGCGGGCGGTTGACGAGCGCGCGCGCGATCGCGACGCGCTGCTGCTCGCCGCCCGACAGCTCGTGCGGAAGGCGCTTCTCCTTGCCGTCGAGACCGACGAGCGCGAGCACCTCGGGAACGGCCTGCTGGATGAAGCCGCGCGAGGCGCCGGTCACCTGGAGGGTGAAGGCGACGTTCTGGTGCACCGTCTTGTTCGGCAGCAGACGGAAGTCCTGGAAGACCGAACCGATATGGCGGCGGAAGTAGGGCACCTTGCGGTTCGACAGCGTGCGCAGGTCACGACCGAGCACCACGACGCGACCGTCGCTGGGCGTCTCGGCGCGCAGGATGAGCTGCAGGCACGACGATTTGCCGGAGCCCGAAGCGCCGACGAGGAAGACGAACTCCCCGCGCTGCACTTCGAAGTCGACGGCGTTCAGCGCGGGCTTCGCGGTGCCGCGATACCGCTTGGTGACGTTCTCGAACCGGATCATGGCTCGATGAGCCTAAGCGCGGGTCCGGGGCAGACCGACAGGACGCGCCGTGTCGCGAAACGGAGAAAGCCCTATGGATGCCGAGGTGCCGGCATCCACAGGGCTTTCCGTCGGATCGGGAGACGTGTCAGTCGTCGTCGTCCTTGCGCTTGCGCCAACGGATGCCGGCCGCGATCAGGCCGTCGAGGTCGCCGTCGAAGACGACCGCGGGGTTGCCGACCTCGTAGCCCGTGCGCAGGTCTTTCACGAGCTGCTGGCCGTAGAGGAAGTAGGAGCGCATCTGGTCGCCCCAGCTCGCCGTGATCGTGCCGGCGAGCTCCTTCTTCTTCGCGGCCTCTTCTTCGCGCTTGAGCAGGAGCAGACGCGTCTGGAGCACACGCATGGCGGCGGCGCGGTTCTGGATCTGCGACTTCTCGTTCTGCATCGAGACGACGAGGCCCGTGGGGAGGTGCGTGATGCGCACGGCCGAGTCGGTCGTGTTGACGGACTGCCCGCCGGGGCCCGACGAGCGGAACACGTCGACACGGATGTCGCCCTCGGGGACGTCGACCTCGACGGCCTCTTCCATGACGGGGATGACCTCGACCGCGGCGAAGCTCGTCTGCCGCTTGTCGGCGCCGCCGAAGGGGCTGATGCGCGCGAGACGGTGCGTGCCGGCCTCGACCGACAGCGTGCCGTAGGCGTAGGGCACGTCGACCTCGAAGGTGGCCGACTTGATGCCGGCGCCCTCGGCGTAGGAGGTGTCCATGACCTTCACGGGGTACTTGTGGCGCTCGGCCCAGCGCAGGTACATGCGCAGCAGCATCTCGGCGAAGTCGGTGGCGTCGTCGCCGCCGGCGCCGGAGCGGATCGTCACGACCGCGGAGCGCGGGTCGTACTCGCCGTCGAGGAGCGTCTGCACCTCGAGCTGGCCGATCACGTCTTTCAGCGACGCGAGTTCACGGCGCGCCTCGTCGGCGGACTCCTCGTCGTCCATCTCGATCGCGAGCCCCACCAGCACCTCGAGGTCGTCGAGGCGCTGCTCGATCTCCGAGACGCGCTTCAGCTCCGCCTGGCGGTGGCTGAGACGGCTGGTGACCTTCTGAGCGTTCTCGACGTCGTCCCAGAGGTCGGGGGCACCGGCCTCTTCGCTGAGGCGTTCGATGTCGGCTTTGAGTGCGTCGACGTCGACCACGGCCTGGATATCGGCGAAGGTCGAGCGCAGCGCCTGGATGTCGGCGGTCAAATCGAGTTCGAGCATTTGCGGACAAGCCTATCGTGGAGACGGTGACAGCCGACTCTCCCCGGAACGTGCTGGTGCGCTTCGCACCGATGATCTACGGCCCCACCCTGCTCTTCGCGCTGGGCGAGGGCGCCGTGATCCCCCTCATTCCCGTGATCGCCGACCGCCTGGGCGCCGACGTCGCCCTCGCGGCTCTCGTGGCCGCGGCCCTCGTCGTCGGTCAGTTGTGCGGGAACATCCCCGCGGGCTGGGCCGTCGCCCGCTTCGGCGAGCGCCTCACGATGGGCGTCGCCGGGATCATCGTGCTGGCGGGGTTGCTCGGGATCGTGTTCGCGCAGTCGCTCGCGTTCTTCACCGCGGCGGTGTTCCTGATCGGTTTCTGCGCGGCCTCGTTCGCCCTGGCCCGCCACTCGTTCATGACCACGCGCGTCCCGCTGACCTTCCGGGCGCGCGCCCTGTCGCTGCTGGGCGGCACGTTCCGCCTGGGCATGTTCGTGGGCCCGTTCATCTCGGCGGCGCTGCTGGCGGTCTTCGGGACCGAGACGGCATCCATCGTCTTCTTCGCCGTCTGCCAGGTCGCCACGATCCTGCTGGTGTTCTTCGGTCCCGATCCCGAGAAGGCCGTGCCGGTGGGGGCGCCCGCTCCGCGCCACCGCGGCGACTCGCGCGACGCGGAAGACACCGGAGAGCCCGTCACCGGGTCGATTCCCACGGTCGAGCGCGAAGGCGTCTTCCGCACGATGTGGCGGTTCCGCGGCGTGCTCGCGCGTCTCGGGCTCGCGGCGGCCTCCCTGTCGGCGGTGCGTTCCGCTCGCCAGGTGGTGCTGCCCCTGTGGGGGGTGTCGCTGGGGCTAGATGCCGGCACGATCGCCGTCGTGGTCGGCGTCTCCGGGGCGATCGACTTCGCGCTCTTCTACGCGAGCGGTCAGGTGATGGACCGGTTCGGACGCCTCTGGGCGGCCCTTCCCGCGATGGTGCTGATGGGATCCGGATTCCTCGCGCTGTCGTTCACGCACGATCTCGCGTCAGCGGCCATGTGGTACGCGATGTTCGCCGCGGTCCTGGGGGTCGGTAACGGCTTGTCGAGCGGCATCCTGCTCACCCTCGGTGCCGACATCGCCCCGCCGACCGATCCCGCGGCATTCCTGGGCTCCTGGCGCACGTTGACGGATGCCGGCGGCGCCATCGCCCCGCTCATCGTGTCGGCTCTGACGGCGGCGACGTCGTTGTCGATCGGCGTGGGCGCGATGGGCCTGATCGCCGTCCTGGGTGCGGCCGGCTTCATCCGCTGGGTCCCCCGCTACGTCCCCCGCACCCGCTGACCCCGCGTGAGTCGCCAGATGTCGTCGCTCGAGGGCGCTCGTAGGCGACGAATTCTGGCGACTCACGCGCGAGGACCGGTCAGTCGGCGACGCGGATCAGGACCTTTCCGAGCGCTCCCTGTTCGACGGCGTCGTGCGCCCCGGCCGTGTCGTCCAGGTCGAAGAAGGTCAGCGGGAGACCCTTGTCCACGCCCACGGGGAGCGCTCCGTCGGCGACCGCGGCGGCGACGTCCTCCGCAGCGGCGAGGAGCGCCCGCTCCCCCACCGTGTACAGCAGCAGGCCCTGCCAGCGCACGTTCTTCGCGAAGCTCTCGCGCACGCGCGCGGTGAACTCGGCGCCACCGTTGTCGGCGTAGTAGCCGATGGTTCCGTGGTTGGCGACGACCTCGACGTCGAGACCGGCGTTGTCGGCGATCGCGACCTCGACGATGTGCTCGACGCCGCTCGGGGCGAGCTCGCGGATGCCATCCGCCAGCGTCTCGCTCGGGTACTTCAGAACGTGGTGCGCGCCGGCCGCGCGGGCCAGCGTTTCCTTCTCGTCGCTGCTCACCGTGGCGATGACCGTGGCCCCCGCCCAGACGGCGAGCTGGATCGCGGCGTGACCGACGGCTCCGGCGCCGCCCTGCACGAGAACGGTGCGGCCGGCGAGCGCGCCGGGAGCGAGGCGGGAGGGACCGTCCTCGTGCACGGTGAGCGCGCGGTGCGCGGTCATCGCGGGAACGCCGAGGCTCGCCCCGAGCTCGAACGATGCGTCATCGGGAAGCGGCACGGCACGCGAGGCCGGGAGCACGGTGTACTCGGCGGCGGTGCCGGTCGGGCGCTGGTGGGCGGCCAGGTACACCCACACCCGCTGACCCACCGACAGCGTGTCGACGCCGTCGCCGACGGCATCCACCACTCCCGCTCCGTCCTGGTTGGGCGTGACCTCGTCGAAGGGCAGGGGCCGGCCGGTCGTCGCGCGGGCCTTCCAATCCGTGGGATTCACCCCCGAGACGGTGAGGCGCACACGCACCTCTCCGGCTGCCGGTTCGGGCAGCGGCCGCTCCTCGAGCGAGAGGACGGAGGAGTCGCCGGGCTGGGAGTACGTGATCGCCTTCATACGGAGGACAAGGCGCGGCGGCGGGGTGACATTCCCGACGGCGTGTCGGACGCACGTCGTCGCCGGTTGACGGAGGCTTCACATCGAACGGCCCGGCCCTCCCGTTTAGACTGTTGCCACTCGCGGGAGTGGTGAAATCGGCAGACACGCAGGATTTAGGTTCCTGTGCCTTCGGGCGTGGGGGTTCAAGTCCCCCCTTCCGCACGTCAGCCGCTGTACCCAGCACCGTTTCTCCGACCCGACGGGACCGATGTGATCCACACCACTGCCGCACTGCTTCCGTGGCTCGACCCGGCGAGCATCATCACCAACTCGCAGCCGTGGGCCCTGCTGGTCGTCTGCTTCATCATCTTCGCCGAGACGGGCCTGCTGATCGGCTTCCTCCTGCCGGGCGACACCCTGCTCATCATGGCGGGTCTGCTCTCGCACTCCACGCCCGCAGCCCCGAACGGCGTCTTCGGCCTCAACGCCTGGTGGGTCGCCCTCGCGATCGGCGTCGCGGCCTTCATCGGCGGTGAGGTCGGGTACTTCATCGGCCACAAGGCCGGCCCCTCGATCTTCGAGCGCAAAGAATCGGGGCTCTTCAGCAAGAAGAACGTCGAGCGCACCAATGCCTTCTTCGAGCGTTTCGGTGGTCTGACCGTGATCCTCGCCCGCTTCGTGCCGGTCGTGCGCACCTTCGCCCCCATAGCCGCCGGTGTCGGCCACATGCCGTGGAAGAAGTACTCGCTCTACAACCTCATCGGCGCGATCATCTGGGGCATCGGCCTGACGATGCTCGGCTATGCGGTCGGGTACATCCCCTTCATCCGCGACATCGTCACCGAGTACATCGACGTGATCCTGCTGGCCGCGGTCGCCGGCACCGCCCTGTTCATCGCGATCCACTACTTCCGCGAGCGCGCGGCCGCCAGGCGCGAGGGCGCCGTCGGTCCCGCCGAGGCCGAGGCGCTGACCCTCGACCCGAAGACCCTCGAAGACGGCGACCAGCCGACCCGCTAAGACGCCTTCGACGTCTTCTTCTTCGCGGGGGCCTTCTTCTTCGGGGCGTCCTCCGCCGTCTCCGCGCGCGCCGCTCGGCTACGTTCGACGCTCGCGCGGAGGGCCTCCATCAGGTCGATGACCTCGCCGCCGTCTTCGTCCTCCTGCGTCCCGAAGGTGGCGTCGGTGTCGAGCGCGTCGCCCTGCTCGAGCTTCGCGTCGATGAGGGTGCGCAGTTCGGCCTGGTACTCGTCGGTGAACTCCTCCGGGTCGAAGTCCTTCGAGAAGCTGTCGACGAGGGATGCCGACATCTCCAGCTCCTTCGCGGAGATGCGCACGCTCTCGTCGAGCGACGGGAACACCGCGTCCCGGACCTCGTCGGCCCAGAGCAGTGTCTGCAGCACGAGCACGTCGCCGCGCACACGGAGGGCGGCGAGGCGGGTCTTCTGCCGCAGCGAGAACCGGACGATCGCGGTGCGGTCGGTCTGCTCGAGCGTCTTGCGCAGCAGCACGTACGCCTTCGGTGACGACGAATCCGGCTCGAGGTAGTACGCCTTGTCGAGCGTCAGCAGGTCGACCTGGTCGCTCGGCACGAACTCGACCACCTCGATCTCGCGGCTGCGCTCGCTGGGCAGCGACGCGAGGTCGTCCTTGGTCAGCACGACCGTCTGCTCGCCGTCGTCGTAGGCCTTGTCGATGTCGGGGTAGGGAACGACCTCGCCGTCGATCTCGCAGATGCGCTGATACCGGATGCGGCCGCCGTCCTTGTTGTGCACCTGGTGCAGCGAGACGTCGTGGTCTTCGGTGGCCGAGTACACCTTCACGGGCACGTTGACGAGGCCGAACGTCAGGGCGCCCTTCCAGATCGATCGCATGGGATCAGTGAACACCGAAAGAGGGCCGGATGCCGAGACCCTTGCGCCACACCCTAGACCGGCGCATCCCCCCGACCCAGGTGGCTGAGCCCGTCGAAGCCGTCGGGCCCCCGACCCAGGTGGCTGAGCCTGTCGAAGCCACCGGCACCCGCAGCTGACCGGAGCCTTCGACAAGCTGAAGGCCCTCCCAACCCAGATGGCTGAGCCTGTCGAAGCCACCGGCACCCGCGCCGCACCGCAACCCCCTCGGCATCCGGGACCTCACCCGCCCTACGCTGGGGCGATGGCGGAGCAGACGGTGCGCATCGACGGCCGCCGGCTGCGCCTGTCGAACCTCGACAAGGTGCTGTACCCCGAGACGGGGACCACCAAGGGCGAGATCATCGACTACTACTCGCGTATCGCTCCGCTGCTGCTCCCCCACGTGCGCGATCGTCCCGTCACCCGCAAGCGCTGGCCCGACGGCGTCGGCACCGAGGCCGATCCCGTCGACGCGTTCTTCGCGAAGGCCCTCGAGCCCGGCGCCCCCGCGTGGGTGCGGCGATTCCCCATCGACCACTCCTCCGGGGCGAAGGACTACCCGCTGGTCGACGACCTGCCCACGCTCGTCTACCTCGCGCAGGTCGCGAGCCTCGAATTGCACGTGCCGCAGTGGCGGTTCGATGCCGCAGGGACCAGGCGGAACCCCGACCGGATCGTGCTCGACCTCGACCCGGGCCCGGGAGTGGGTCTCGCCGAGTGCGCCGAGGTCGCCCGGTGGGCGCGCGCCATCCTCACCGACATCGGCCTCGAGCCGCTGCCGGTCACCAGCGGCAGCAAGGGGATCCACCTCTACGCGCACCTCGACGGCTCGCAGTCCAGCGACGCGGTCAGCGCCGTCGCGAAGGAACTCGCCCGCGCCATCGAGGCCGACCATCCTGACCTTGTCCTCAGTCAGATGGCCAAGGCCGCCCGCCCCGGCAAGGTGTTCATCGACTGGAGCCAGAACAACGGCTCCAAGACGACCATTGCGCCGTATTCGCTCCGGGGGCGCGCGCACCCCACCGTCGCCGCGCCGCGCACCTGGGCCGAGCTCGACGATCCCGACCTGCGCCATCTGCTGTTCAGCGAGGTCCTGGAGCGCCACGACGACCCCCTCGCGCCGGTGGAGCGCGACAGCGGACCCCTGCGCTCCTACATCGCCAAGCGCACCGCCGGGAAGACACCCGAGCCCGTACCCGACGCCCCGCACGGCGACCCCGCCCCCGACGGGCTGCCGCGTTTCGTCATCCAGGAGCATCACGCGACGCGCCTGCACTGGGATCTGCGGCTCGAACACCACGGCGTGCTCGCCAGCTGGGCCGTGCCGAAGGGCGTGCCCTCGACGACCGCGAAGAACAGCCTCGCCGTACAGACCGAGGATCATCCGATGCAGTACCTGGACTTCGCCGGAGAGATTCCCCGCGGCGAGTACGGTGCGGGGTCGATGACGGTCTGGGACACGGGCACCTACGAGCTCGAGAAGTGGCGCGACGACGAGGTGATCGCCACCCTCGAGGGGCGCCCCGACGGCCCGCTCGGACGCGTGCGCCTCGCCCTCATCCGCACGCAGGGATCGGGCGAGAAGTCGCAGTGGCTGCTGCACCGGATGAAGACGGATGCCACCGGCGCACCGCAGCACGACGGCGCCGCCGTGGTGCCGCGGGCGGACGGCGCCGCGGTGGCGCAGCAGCCGGGCGGCGCCGCAGCGCCGGCGGCCGATGGCGCGGCGACGCCCAGCGACACCGGCGCGACACCTGGGACCGCCTCCCCCGCCTCGCCGACCGCGGCGGAGTTGCGGCCCATGCTCGCCACCTCCGCGACCCCGGGGCTGGCGCGCGCCGCCGCGGAGCGCTGGGGCCGGGCGTGGGTGGAGATGAAGTGGGACGGCATCCGCGGCATCGGCCTGTGGGACGGGGAGCGACTACGCCTGCGCTCCCGCAACGGCAACGACCTCACCGCCGCCTACCCCGAGCTGACCGCCGCCGACCTCGGGCTCGGCCCCGCCCCGGCGGTCGTCGACGGTGAGATCGTCGCCCTCGACGACCAGGGCCGCCCGAGCTTCCCCCTGCTGCAGAAGCGCATGAACCTGGCGCAGCCTCGCGAGATCGAGCGGGAGACGAAGCGCACCCCGGTGCAGCTCTACCTGTTCGACGTGCTCAGTGCGGAGGGGCGAGATGTGGCATCCCTCCCCCTCCAGGAACGTCGCGAGATCCTCGAGCGACTCGCCGCGGACGCCGGCGCCCCTGTCGTCGTCCCGCCGGTCTTCGACGACGTGGATGCCGCGGTCGCCACGAGCGGCCGGTTCGGCCTCGAAGGGGTCGTGGTGAAAGACCCGACCTCGACCTACCGTCGTGGCGTGCGATCGGAGCAATGGCTGAAGGTGAAGCACTCCCGCACCCAGGAGGTGGTGATCGGCGGCATCCGGCCGGGCAAGGGCAACCGCTCGGGGACGATCGGTTCACTGCTCGTGGGCCTGCCCACCGCCGAGGGGCTGCAGTATGCCGGTCGGGTCGGTTCCGGGTTCGGCGAGCAGACCCTTGCGCGGCTCACCGCGTTGCTCGAGCCGCTTCGCGCCGACGCCGACCCGTTCGTCGGCGTGCCGCGCGAGGACGCCCGCGACGCCCTCTGGGTGCGCCCCGAACTCGTCGGCGAGGTCGAGTTCGCGGAGTTCACCCCGGGCGGCATCCTGCGCCAGGCACGGTGGCGCGGCCTGCGGCCCGACAAGCATCCGGGCGAGGTGGTTCGGGAGGACTGACCGCTGAGCGTCTCGAGCTCCGACCAGCTTGTCAGTTGTCGCCCAGTGAGCGCGCGCACGGCGTGAGTCGTCGTTCACGGTCCATTCGAGCCTCATCCCAGGACGGACCAGACGCTCGGTTCTTCACACCTAGTACTTCAAGCCGCGGACCGCCCGAGCCATCCGACAGACCTCGAACCCGAGCGCACCGCCGGCCGGGATTCGACGTGTCCACCAGTATTGAGGATCCGCTCGGTACTTCTCCAACAGGGGCTCGGAGTCGATCACGGCGAAACCCGGATCATCACGCGTCAGGCTACTAAACAGCTCGTCAGAAGCCTTGATGACGTAGTGCTCATGGTCGCTTTCCGTAATCTTTGTTTCCAGCGCCGCCTTTTCGAGAAAGGTGCGTGTGAATAACGCGTCGATAAAGTCGTCATAACCGAAATTGCCCACCATCTCGGCAGGGAAGTTCCTCATGTCCGCGGACATCTTCACAACTTGCGCGGACCACAGACCGATCACAGATCCGAGTGTGACCCTCTCATCGTGCCAGTCGACAAATTGGTCGAACTTCGACATGTTCTGCACCTCCGGTTATCTGAGAACGCCGTGAATCTGAACGGACCTTTCCCGGCAGGGAGCAAGCCCCGGAGGCGCTCAAGTGAGCGAGGCGCTGGCGCGTGGGTCACGAGCGCTCGCCTGAAAATGGATTCGATCCCCACTCAGTACACGAGACCAGCCCTCGCGCGAGCCACTCTCGCAACCTCGTATCCGAGAGCCCCAGTATGGGGAATGCGTCGAAGCCACCAAAAGGATTCGTCGTGCTGATGCTCAGCAAACAATGGCTCAGACTCGATGACAACACCACCCGGGTCATCACGGGTCAGGGACCGAAAGTACTCATCAGCCGTTTGAGCGAAGTGCCATTCAACGTCGAGTCGTGTCACGGACAACTCGTCCATTGCGCGACGCAGATGATTCCGAGCGAAGAGAGCACCGATGTAATCATCGTACCCGAAGTCGCCGACGACCTCGGACTGATATTTCCGCATGTCCGCCGCCATCTCAAGAACGTAAGCGGTCCAAGACCCCATCACGTCGGCCAGCGTTGTCGGCTGATCTCGCCAGGAAACAACCTCCCCGAACTTCATCACTAAACCCCTCACTCCTTGAAGAAACCCGTCGATTTGAAGGGATTGTTCTCGTTGATAATGACACGAACGTTTTTGTAATCGAAGACAAGACCGTCCTGACCGGGTCTGCGGAACGGCGCCCCGTTTTTTAGGGCAGCTTCGATCTCCGCGAGCGAAGGTCGCGCTTGACCATTTGCCCATCCGTCCCCGCTGTGACCTCGTACAAACTGGGCTAGCTCGTCCACATCGTAGTTGGCCGCCTCTCCTTCGATCTTCTCCTGGGGGGCTCGATTCGAGTTCGCGTCCTTGAACCCGTTGCTTTGGGGGCACGAGAACTCGAAGAAGGCTTTGGGGTCACAGTTGGGTGAGCCGCTACCGGAGCGAGCGTCCGCCGCCACAGATGCATCTGACGGCGACCCCGCCGCCTCGTTGTTTCGTATCCCGATGCCCGACGAATCACCACTCAGCGAAAGAAGCAGCAAGCCGGTTGCCGCTCCTGCGGCGACGAGCCCGGCCGCGAGAGCTGCGGCGGCCGCCGTTTCCGCGGTCGCCGCAGCCCCTGCGCCGAACAGAGGCAAGCCGGGCCACAACACACCGACTGATCCCGCAGAGTGGCGTACGGTCGGTTGCGATTTGCTTTTCGGTGTTCCCACCCGCGGCTTCAGCGGGTAACCGGTGAACGTCTTGGATGGACTGTACGACGACGGCTGCGCCCGCACGTTTCTCGTCGGCCACAGGCCTGGCGCAGTGAACCGCGGCCGCACAGAGTTCCCGTCGGCCCAGTCGTAGCGACCCAATGGCCTGAACCCGAGCAGATCCCGCGAGGTCGTCGGATTGCTCTCGACGTACGCATACCCGTTCAAAGACGCGGGTGACCCGAGTACCCCCTCCCAGGAGTCCTCCGACAGCCACGACCCCGATCGGGGATCGTATCCCCGCGAGTAGAACAAATCGAGGCCGGCGACGGGGTCAACACGCTCGCCCGAGTGCCCGACCGAGGCGTTCCATCCCGAGGTGGAGAAACTGGGGACGCCCCAATCCGATCCACCCATTACCTGTGTGATCCGCGAGGTGCGGTCCGTCGCCGAGTCGCGAGCGCTCTGCAGCGGGTGGTTCAGTGACGACCCGAGCCGGGAATCCCCCACCTGCGCGATGGCGCTCCCCAACCGGTCGAGCAGATCCCAGGTCGCGGCACCGGAGGTGCGGCCCTCGAGCAGCAACTCCCCGGCGACGTCGCGCACCAGGGTGGTTGTCCCTGCGATATCGCTGGAGTCTTGGAGGGGCTGCATGCCGTTCCACACCGTCGAGGTGTTCACGGAACCATACGCACTATCTGTGGTGCTGGCGACGCGGCGGCCGAGAGCGTCGTACTCGAATCGCGTCGAGCCGGAGGGGTCGGTGTACCCGGTGAGTTGTCCGAGCTCGTTCCAGCGGTACGTCGCCTCAAAACCGCCGCCCGTCACGGACGTGCGGTGCCCATCGACGTCATATCCGTACGTGTGTGCGCCAGCAGGGCCGCCGGTGGAGGAGACGAGCTGGTTCAGGCTGTTGAACGCTTGCGTCTGATCGAACGAGACATCGCTTGCTTTGACAGTCCCGGTTGCGAGCGAAGCGGGCGGGCGGGGGACACTCGCTCCCGACGCGTCCACCATCAGAACCGGATCCAAAACACCCGATGAGGAGGTAGCCGCGGTGTGCGACCACGCCGTGCGGTTGCCGACCTGATCGTAGGCGTAGTCGTCGGCTGCGCCGGTGCTCTGCGTCGACGTGGTCAGCCGGTTGCCGGCGTCGTACGCATACTTCGTGGTCACCGTGTCGAGGACGGTCATCGTCGCGTCCGACGCCCCGAGGACGGCACCCGCCGGTGCGACGCCGCCGGGCAAAGCCGATATCGGTGCGGTGGCAGTGCGGGTGGCCTCGGCCACGTTACCGATGGCGTCGTACTCGTATCGGAGCGACAACGTGGCGCCCTGTGGGAGCGACCCGGTATCCGAGGGGAAGGAACGGTGCCCGAGGTAGGAGGAGACGGTGCTGCAGTCCGGTTTGTCGACAGAAGACGCGCGTAATTCGGAGGCGTTCTCTTTCGTCACCACCGGGCACAGCCCCTGGGTGCGGACCGCACCTGCAACAGGAGGTGCCGCTACCGGTGTCGCCGGCGGTGGGGTGGTCGAGGTGATCCCGCTGATCTGTCGGGCGGCGTCGTAGCTGTAGCTGGTGGTGACGCCGTTGGATCGGTCGATGCTGGTGAGGTTGCCGGTCTTGTCGTAGCCGAAGCCGGCGCTCCCCCAGGGACTCGACATCCGCGACACGCGGCCCACCGCGTCGCGCTGATAGTCGATGCTCTGACCCCCGGCGACGGTGAGCCGCGACAGGGCACCGGCCGGGTCGTATGCGTAGGACAGTTCCCGCCCTTGCGCATCGATCTGGGATGCCATCCGCCCTGTGGGGGTGTATGTCCACCCTGTGGTGCCGCGGGCACCGGATGCGGCGATGAGGCGCTGTTCCGCGTCGTACTCGAACCGGAGGACGTCCGACGGGGAGGACTGCTCGGTGCGGTCGCCTCGTGCGTCGTATCCGTAGGACACGGCCGCACCGGAGGGCGCGACGATCCGCGAGAGGAGCCCGCGCGGGTCGTATTCGTATCGAGTGTGTCCGCCGGCCGGGTCGGTCCGGGTCACGGGCTGCCCGAGCGCGTTGTTCTCGAACACCGACCGGTTTCCCCGCGCGTCGGTGACGGAGGCGAGGACTCCGATCTCGTCGTAGGCGTATCGCGTCGTCCCGCCCATAGAGTCCGAGACGGTCGCGAGCTGACCGTGCTCCTCGTAGGTGTACGTGGTGACGTGGCCCAGGGCATCCGTCGTCGAGGTCAGCTGCCCGGCCGCGTCGTGGGCGAACGTCGTCGACTCCCCCAGGGCGTTGGTCACACTGGTGCGGTGCCCCGCGGCATCCCATGTCGTGCGGGTGACATCGCCGTTCGGATCGGTCACCGCGACGACGTTGCCGAGCGCATCGTGCTCGTAACGCGTCCTATTGCCGGCGGCGTCCGTGGACTCGGTGATCTGACCGGCCTCGTCGTATGTCGAGGTCCTCGCCCGGCCGGTCGGGTCGGTCACCGAGACGAGTTGACCTGCAGCGTCGTATGCGTAGGAGGTGGTGCCGTCCGCATCGGTGAAGCCGACGAGTTGGCCCGCCGCATCTCGCTCGTACAGGGTGGCGTGACCGAGACGATCCGTCACCCCGACAACCTGACCGTCGGCGTTGTGGGCGAAGACGGTGCGCTGTCCCGCGGGATCGACGACCGCACTGACCTGGTCCAAGGCGTCGTACTCGTAGGACGTCGTGTTCCCCGCACCGTCGATGACGGAGCTCACCCGCCCCGTGGCGTCGTATGAGATGTGCTGCGCGACACCGGTCGGGCCTGTGGTGGCAGTGACGCGGCCGAGGATGTCGACCTCGTTCTTCGCCTCCGCTCCTCGCGGGTCCGTCTGCGCAACGGGCACACCTGACGCGTCGAAAGTCTGCTTCCACGAGCGCCCCGCGGGGTCGATGGTCTCCACGGGGCGCGCCAGGACGTCGAGCGCGAAGCGGGTCTGACGGCCGGCCGCGTCGGTGGTGCCGGTGAGTCCATCCTCCCTGTCGTACGTGTACGAGGTTGTGCCACCCGTCGCGTCCGTTGCGTTGACGATGCGGAACAGCGCGTCCCAGGTGTAGGTAATGGTGTTTCCGGCGGGGTCGGTGGCGGAGGTCAGGTTTCCGTTCAGGTCGTACCCGAATCGTGAGACCCGCCCCAACGCGTCGGTGACGGCGGTGAGCTTGTCGCGCGCATCCCACTCGTACCGGGTCACCCGACCCAGTGGGTCTGTCGAGGCGGTCAGGCGGTTCCCGTCGTCGTACGCGAAGCGGGTGGTCCGACCGAGGGGATCGGTGCTCGCCACGCGGTTTCCGCGCCCGTCCACCTCGAACGCGTACGCGGCCCCCGAAGGCAGGGTCGTTCGGACGACGTTGCCGGACCCGTCGACGTCATAGGTAATGACGGATCCGTCGGCCTGCACTGTCTTCGTCAGCGCTCCACGGTCGTCGTACCCGTAGCTGGTGACCCGACCGAGGGCATCGGTGCGGGAGGCGACAGTCCCTCTCGCGGTGTAGGTGTACGCGGTGGCGTTCCCGGCGGCATCCGTCACCCCGGTCACGTTGCCGGCGGCGTCGTACTCGTAAGAGGTGCTGCGTCCGGCTGCGTCGGTGTAGGCGGTGACGTTGTTGTCGTCGTCGTAGGCCCACGACTGCACACCACCGGCGGGGTCGGTGATCTTCGTGATGCGCGACCGGGAGTCGAACGCGTAGGTGTGGGTTCGGCCTTCCTGGTCGGTGTAAGCCGTCTCCCCCTCCTGGTAGGCGAAGTGACGTTCGTTACCGGTGGCGTCCCACTGCTGCACGACGCGCCCGGCGTCGTCGTAGGCATTACGCAGATACGTCGCCCCCAGCGCGTCGGTCATCGTGACGATTCGATGGGATCCGTCGTACGTCATGGTCCTCGCACCACCGTCGGGCGAGGCGATGCGGATGAGGTCGCCGTTGCCGCCGTACCCGAGCGCCCACGTGCGACCATCTGGCAGCGCCATGGCCGTAATCCGTCCGGCCTCGTCCGAATCGACCCGCACGCGTTGGCCAGTCGCGTCGACGATCTCGGTCAGCGGCACGAACTGCTGCGTTTTCGAGGGGGTGCCATAGGCGAGCGTGGTGGCGCGACCGACGGCGTCGACGGCGCGGATCATCTCGCCGATACCGTCCTGGTCAGCGGCGTCGAAGTCCCACGTCTCTCCGGCGCGGGACGACATCCGCAGGATGCCACCCCCGGCTTCGACCAGGTGTAGGCCTTCGCCGCGGGGGTCGACGTACCCCCCGGTCCCGTCGGGTTCGAACATCACCGACGCCCCGTCGCCGCGCACGACCATGACGGAATGGTCGTCGAAACGCTGCGCGTGACCACCGAGCGCAAAATTCCAGCCCGCACCGACACGGCCGAGTCGACCGTCCTGCGCGTTGTAGACCAGAGAGACATCCGTCGCTGACCCGCCCGAGCCCTGGAGGGAGAAGAGGTGTTCGGTCTCGACGAGATTGCCCGTCGAATAGGACACAGGGTCGGCGCCATAGTGCTGCCAGTTGCGGTAGCCGAGCTGGTACCAGCGTGACAACTCCGCGGCGGACGGGCGAGCGGGCCAACCGCCCGTGATCGGGTTGGTGCAAGTGAAGCCCTTCGACTCGAGGTACTTCCCGACGCCGGTGAAGGCACCGTTCACGATCGAGGCCCACCCGTTGTCGATCACGGGACGGTCGAAGTTGTGGTCCATGTACAGGGCTTCCATGTGAACCACCGCCCCCGGCAGTCCCTGATACTCCTCCCGCGGAAAGTCCGCCGTCGGAGATTTCACGCGTCCCGGCCGTCCGGTGTACCCGCGCATCTCCGAAAGCAACGAAGCCCGCAGGGCGTCACTGTCTCCGCCGCGCGAGAACAGCTGCGTTCCGCCGTCACGGGCATTACCCCAGGCCGTGCCCTGGTTGGTTCCGAACGCGACGGTCAGCGTCACGTCCGGGTCGTGGGATGCAGCGATCGCGCGCCGCGTCTGCGCGGAAACGAATCGCTGGTCCGCGCCACGCGTCAGCGTCACGTCGGCGGCGCAACGCTCACGGAACATCCCCGCCATCTGATCGGCCAGCCTCACGTTCAACGGCAGTTCCGTGATCCGCGGGCCGGGAGAATCCGCCCACCCCGCGTCGTCGTCTGGATCCAGAACGATCCTGGGAACCGGGGTCGTCTGCACCGGAGTGCCGATGACGACGAACTGCGACAGGTGCTCCGACTCGGCTCGCACGACACGCGAGTCTGCGTCGTAGTAAGACGGGAGTTGTTTCCAGGGGTCGCCCGGGTTTTCGCGCGTCACCACGCGAAGGCTGTCAAGGTCCAGACCTGACCGTTCCAACGCGACCGCGTCGACGTCCAGCTGCAGACGGACACCGGGCTGCACGTTCGTCACCACATCGATGCCAGACGATTCGTCCTTCTCGATCGTGTACGAGGCCGGGAACTGGGTGACGTCATCACCAGCCTCCGTGTGCGCACGGATCTCCACGGGAGGGGCGGCTACCACACCCCCTGTCTCGGACGCTGCCGAGACTGCGGCGCCGTCGTCCAACGCCGCGGCCCGCACCGCCAACTTCTCGTCGACCTCGTGGCCGGAGAACTCCGCCCGGACACCGGCAGCGTCCGCGTCCAGCACCGCAGCTTCACCCGGTTCGAGCATGGCCTCCGCCAACGCATCGCCATCGCCCGTCGACTCTGTCGCGCGGGCGGCCGGGGCTGCGGCAGCGCGCACGCGATCGAGAATCTGCTGCTGTACGTCGACCGGACGGTTCCCGGGACGTTCGGCTGCATGGACGGATCCACCCGTCACGACCAGAGCCGCGACGAGGAGGGCAGCGCAACCGCTTCTCACCATCGTGCTCACGGGAGGACCTCCGCGCCCTCGTTTGCGTCATGTCTCGCGCGGCGGCGCATGCGCACCACCAGCGCGCCCGCGCCACACAAGATCAAGGCCGCGCCGACACCGACCGCCCAGGGAACCCCATCCCGACCCTGACCCGTCGTCGCGAGCTTCTGCCGGTAGAGCGCGTACGCCTGCAGGCTCGCCGCGTCAGCCACACCGTCACCGTCCAGATCCTCCGAGCCCGTCGCGCATGTCGCGCTCCCGCAGATGACGAACTCCACCCAGTCGGGCACACCGTCTCCATCCGTGTCTTCGCGACCGGAAGTGCACGTGTCGGAACCGCACACCAGGCGCTCCACGAAGTCCGGGATGCCGTCGCCGTCGGCATCAGCGCGGGGGTCTGCGCAGCGCGTCGTTCCGCACGAAGCGACCTCTATGGCGTCGGCAATGCCGTCACCGTCCACGTCCTCCGTGCCCGTGGCGCAGGTCGCATTCCCGCACACCACGCGCTCGATCGAATCGGGGATGGTGTCTGCGTCGACGTCGCCGGGGCTTACGGAGGTGACTCGATCCGAAGCGAGGGCGGCGACCGGTGACAGCGTCAGCGCTCCGACGAGGCCGAGGAGGACCGCGACGGACGCGGAAAATTGAGGTGAAGGCACACGACAGGATTGCGTTCGCCACGCGGTGCAAAATGCGTTGGACGCGGAAATCCAGGGGTTCGAGACGACAAGACCACCCGGAGATTCACCTCCGGAGCGGCGAAGGCGCGCGTGTCTTCACCCGGCTACCGGGCGCAGAGGTCTTCCGAAGATGGTCGGACCGCGACGCAGCTCACGCGTGACGCGAGTCGTGCTCCACGTGGCCCGCCGGTTCGAGCTGGAAGGTCGAGTGCTCGACGTCGAAGTGATCGCTCAAGCACTCCTGAAGTGACGACAGGATGCCGGCGGCCCGGCCGTCAGCGAAGGCCGCGTCGTCGACGATGACGTGCGCGCTGAACACCGGGGCGCCGCGCGTGAGCTGCCAGACGTGCACGTCGTGCACGTCGACCACGCCGTCGGCCCGGCGGATGTGGTCCCGGATCTCGGAGACGTGCACCCCGACCGGCGCGGACTCCGTCAGCACCACGACCACCTCGCGCAGCAGACCGATCGCCCGCGGCACGATGAGTACGGCGATGAACAGCGAGGCGATGGCATCCGCCTGCGCGAACCCGGTCGTGACGATCACGATCGCCGCGACGATGACCGCGACCGATCCGACGAGATCGCCCAGAACCTCCAGGTACGCGCCGCGGACGTTGATGCTGCGCTTCTGAGCGCGTCCGAGCAGCCACATCGAGATCGCGTTCGCGACCATTCCGACGATCGCGACCGTCAGCATCAACCCGCCCTGCACCTCGGCCTCCGCCGGCGCGAGCAGACGCTGAACGGCTTCGATCCCCACCCACGCGCACAGCACGATCAGGATGACGCCGTTCGCGAGCGCCCCGAGGACTTCGGCGCGCTGGTATCCGAACGTCCGGCGATCGTCGGCGGGGCGCGCCGCGATCGCTGTCGCGACGAGCGCGACGACGAGAGCGGCGGTGTCGGTGAACATGTGGGCCGCATCGGCCAGCAGGGCGAGCGATCCCGACAACACCGCGCCGACGATCTGCACGACCATCACGGTCGCGGTCAGCGTGAGAGCGGTCGCAAGCAGACGCCTGTTGCTGGCATCCCGAATGCCGCCCGCCGGCGCGTGATCGTGCATAGCTCCAGGCTAGGCCGGGCACAGGGTCAGGTGCGGGTGTTGGGCGCAGTCGGGAATGAGAACGGGTGTCGGTCTCGGTGCGCTCGTCGGAACTTCCGACAGGAACGAGCCGACAGGCCGCGCGAGCTCAGAGCGCGGACAGCAGCGGCGCGAGCAACTGAAACGCCCGCGCCCGGTGGGACTCGGCGTTCTTCTCTGCGGCCGTCCACTCCCCCACCGTGCGCTCCTTGCCCGCGACCTGTCCATCGGGGACGAAGATCGGGTCGTAGCCGAAGCCGCCGGGGCCGGCGGGGGCGGTCGCGAGGCGTCCGGGCCATCGTCCCTCGACGGTGTCCTCGGTTCCGTCGGGACGCACGAGCGCGATCACCGAGACGAACTGCGCCGTGCGGTGCGGGTCGGCGACGTCGGAGAGCTGGTCGAGCAGCAGCTCGAGGTTCGCTGTGGCGTCCTTCTTGTGTCCGGCCCAATACGCCGAGAACACTCCGGGCGAGCCGCCGAGCACGTCGACGGCCACGCCCGAATCGTCGGCGAGCGCCGGCAGGCCGGTGTGCGCCGCGGCCGCACGCGCCTTGATGAGCGCGTTCGCGGCGAATGTCACCCCGTCCTCGACCGGCTCGGGTCCGTCGTAGCCGACGACCTCGAGGTCGGGGCGCACCGCGGCGACGATCGCTTGGAACTCATCGACCTTGTGCGGGTTGTGCGTGGCCAAGACGACGCGCGCCATCTCAGCCCTCAAGCGCCGTCGTCTGGATGCCGCGCAGCTCGGCGCAGCCGTTCACGCCCAGCTCGAGCAGACGGTCGAGCTCGCTCTTGTCGAACGGAGCGCCCTCGGCGGTGCCCTGCACCTCGACGAACAGGCCGCGGCCGGTGACGACGACGTTCATGTCGGTCTCGGCGCGCACGTCCTCGACGTAGGCGAGGTCGAGCATCGCCTCGCCGTCGATGATGCCCACCGACACCGCGGCGACGGAGTCGCGCAGCACCTCGGCCCGCTGACCGATGAACTTCTTCTCGCGGCCCCAGGCGATGGCATCCGCGAGAGCGACGTACGCACCGGTGATCGCCGCGGTGCGGGTGCCGCCGTCGGCCTGCAGCACGTCGCAGTCGATGACGATCGTGTTCTCGCCCAGCGCCTTGGTGTCGACGACGGCGCGCAATGCGCGGCCGATGAGCCGGGAGATCTCGTGCGTGCGGCCGCCGACCTTGCCCTTGATGCTCTCGCGGTCGTTGCGGCTGTTCGTCGCGCGCGGCAGCATCGCGTACTCCGCCGTGACCCAGCCCTTGCCCTTGCCGGTCAGCCAGCGCGGAACGCCGTTGGTGAACGACGCGGTGCACAGCACCTTCGTGCCGCCGAACGTGATGAGCGCCGAGCCTTCGGCGTGCGCCGACCATCCGCGTTCGATGGTCACGGGACGGAGCTGGTCGTTGGTGCGACCGTCTTTGCGGGTCATGTGTCCTCCTCGGACGAATGGATGCCGCGACTCAGCGCGGCAGGTCGATGGCGCCGGTCTGCACCAGCTGCACGTCGCGCACCTCGCGGCCCATGAGCCGGTGCGCCAGGTGGAGAAAGTCGTCGGCCGACGAGCCCGTGGCTTCGTAGCGGTGCCGGGGTGTGGCATCCGGTCCCGCCAGCAGGTCACGCGAGACGAGCTGACGGTAGACGTCTTTCGCGGTCTCGCTGTCGCTCGAGACGAGGCTGACGTCGGGGCCCATCACATAGCTGATCGCGCCCTCGAGGAACGGGTAGTGCGTGCAGCCGAGCACGAGCGTGTCGACGCCGGCGTGCCGCAGCGGTGCGAGGTACTGCTCCGCGGTGGCGAGTACCTCGGGCGAGTCGGTGACGCCGGCCTCGACGAACTCGACGAAGCGCGGGCACGCCTCGGCGAAGACCGTGAGGCGCTCGTTGACCTCGAGCATGTCCTGATAGGCGCGCGAGCCGATCGTGCCGACCGTGCCGATCACGCCGATGCGGCCGTTGCGGGTGGTCGACATGGCGGTGCGCACGGCGGGGCCGATGACCTCGACGACGGGCACGTCGTAGCGCTCGCGCGCATCGCGCAGCATCGCCGCGGAGGCGGTGTTGCACGCGATCACGAGCATCTTGACGCCCTGCTCGACGAGGGTGTCGAGCACCTCGAGCGAGTACTTGCGGACGTCGGCGATGGGCTTCGGGCCGTAGGGCGAGCGAGCGGTGTCGCCGATGTAGAGGATCGATTCGCGCGGGAGCTGCCGGGAGACGGCCCGTGCGACGGTGAGTCCGCCGACCCCTGAGTCGAAGATCCCGATCGGCGCGTCGTCCATAGGGGTCCAGCCTAACGGGCGGCGCCGGGACGGTCGGGTCCCCGGTGGAGGGGTTGCCGGACTCCGGAGAAATGACGCACAGCGTTGCCTTTCGGGCCGTCTGGGGGCCGCTCGGCTCAAAACTCAGGAGTTCCGCGGGCCAGGGCGGAGGTGCGGGCGCGGCGGGCGGGGCGGCGGCGCGGGCAGGGCGCGGCGCGCGTTGACCCGGAACCCGAGTGGCCCGCGCCGAACTCCTGAGAAACACGACGGTCGGCCGTCCCTCGGCATCCATGCCCGACTGGCGGCCCGAGAACTCAGGAGTTCGGTGGGTGTCAAGAGCGCGAGGGCGCACGGGACGACCCGCGCCCCCGCAATAGGCTGGCGCCATGAGCCGCAGCACCGCCCTGCACACCGACCGTTACGAACTCACCATGCTCGACGCGGCGCTCCGCGACGGCACGGCGAACCGCCGCTGCGTGTTCGAGGTGTTCGGGCGTCGGTTGTCGGGTGGGCGTCGGTTCGGCGTGGTCGCCGGCACGGGGCGGCTGCTCGAGGCGATCCGCGACTTCCGCTTCGGCGACGACGAGCTGCGCTATCTCCGCGACAACCGGGTGGTGGATGCCACGACCCTCGACTTCCTCGCCGATTACCGCTTCACGGGCTCGGTGACCGGGTACCGGGAAGGGGAGATCTACTTCCCCGGCTCGCCTCTGCTGACCATCGAGGGCACGTTCGCCGAGGCCGTCCTGCTCGAGACGCTCGCGCTCAGCATCCTGAACTACGACTCGGCCGTCGCGACCGCCGCCGCGCGTATGAGCGTCGCCGCGGGCGAACGTCCCCTGGCCGAGATGGGCTCTCGTCGGGCGAGCGAGGACGCGGCCGTCGCCGCCGCGCGCGCGGCGTACATCGCCGGGTTCTCGGCGACGAGCAACCTCGAGGCCGGCCGCCGGTGGGGCGTGCCGACGATGGGCACGGCCGCCCACGCCTGGACGCTGCTGCACGACACCGAGGAGGACGCTTTCCGCTCGCAGATCGACGCCCTCGGCAGCGGCACGACGCTGCTCATCGACACGTACGACATCACCGAGGGGGTCCGCACGGCGGTCCGCGTCGCCGGCACCGAGCTGGGCGGTGTGCGCATCGACTCGGGCGATCTGCCGATCGTCGCGGGCGAGGTGCGCGCGCTCCTCGACGAGCTCGGCGCCACGGGCACCCGCATCACGGTCACGAGCGACCTCGACGAGTACGCCCTCGCGGCGCTCGCGGCCTCACCCGTCGACAGCTACGGCGTCGGCACGTCGGTGGCCACCGGTTCGGGCGTACCGACCGCCGGGCTCGTCTTCAAGCTCGTCGCACGCGAGGCGGCCGACGGTTCGTGGGTCGGGGTCGCCAAAGCGTCGGCGCAGAAGGCCTCGCACGGTGGTCGAAAGGCGGCGTTCCGCACCCTCGACGCCGGGACGGCCACGAGCGAGCTGATCATCGTCAGCGACGGCTTCGAGGAGTTGTCGACCGCGGCCGAGCACCCCGATGCCCGCGCCCTGCAGACGACCCTCATGCAGGGCGGAGAAGCGGATGCCGGTGCCCTCGGCTCGGACGGCGTGCAGGCCGCTCGGGCCCACCACGAGCGTGTGCGCGAGGAGCTGCCCGTGCGCGCCCTCGCGCTGAGCAAGGCCGACCCGGCTCTGCCGACGGACTACCGCGAATCCACCGCGTGAGTCGCCGCGGCCGGGGCCGCGGCCGGGGCCGCGACGGGAAGGTCAGTTGACGAGGGACTCGTAGATCTCTTTGCACTGGGGGCAGACGGGGAACTTCTCGGGGTCGCGCCCCGGGGTCCACTTCTTGCCGCACAGGGCGCGCACCGGCTTGCCGCTGAGGGCGGACTCGAGGATCTTGTCCTTCTTCACGTAATGGGAGAAGCGCTCATGATCACCGGGCTCGATGTTCTCTTCGCGGATGAGCTCTTCGAGCTCACGATCCAGGGTCGCGAGACCCCCGCTGTCAGGACTGTCGAGAGGCGTGCTCATGGAGAGCCAGTGTAGCCGCGGACCGCGCCCACGGCTCGGGGAGGCCGACGATCAGGTCGCTTCCGCGAACTCCATGAGGCGGGTTCCGCGCCTCTCGAACAGCAGCGCGCCGATCGCCACACCGACCACGAGCACGAACAGTCCGGCCCCGATTCCCACCCACATCGCGAACATCGAGTCGATGGCGGTGCCGTCGATCGCCTGCCAGGTCAGCAGGATCGAGGGCAGCGCCGCGAGGATCGCGCCGGCCATCACCAGAGCCTGCGCGACGACCCCGCCGGAGCCGGTGCGCTGAGGCTGCTGGAACGGGCTGTCTCCTGGGCGCGAGACCGCATAGGGCGCGACGACCGACGAGATGCTCGAGAGCCCCAGCCCCGCGAGGAACAGCGCCGCGCACACGCCGATCATCGCCGGGAAGATCGCCCATCGCCCGTGGGTGACGATCGCGAGCGGCAGGCTCACGGCGAGGATCGGGATGCCGATGAGCAGCACGGGGATGAGACGACCGATGCGGTCGGGAGCACCGCGCATGCCGCTGGCGATGTGCATCCACAGAGCGGTGGAGTCGTAGGCCAGGTCGTTGTGCGGCAGCCAGCCGAAGAACAGGGCCATGATCGGCACCGGCAGCAGGATGGCGAGTTCGAGCGGCACGCCGGCCACGAGCAGCGGCACGATCGACACGACCGCGGCGATCGGCACGATCACGACGTTGACGATGTAGCGCCGGTCGCGCAGCCAGTACGACAGGCTGCGGGCGGCGACCGCTCCCCCGGGCGTACCCGGTAGCAGCGCGAACCAGCCGAGTCCGCCGCGCTCGCGCACCGCGACGGGGCGGCGGGTGGTGGTGAGCAGGATCTCGACGAGCGCGAACCAGGCGAAAGCGAGCGCCGCGACGGTCGCGACCGCCACCACGACGCTTCCCACGGCTGCCCCGGCGCTCGGCGCGAGGGCGATGCCCCACGCCGCACCGATGGGCGTCCACGCGAGGATCTCGGCCGCAGATGCGAGCTGCGACGGCACGGCGCCGCGCCATTCGAGCGAGCCGAGGAACACCCCGACGGGAACGACGACGACGAGCACCGTGACCAGGTACACGCCCATGAGTTCGCGCGATTGCCGGGGCGGGCGCTGCACGAGCGCGCCGAGCGCCATGCTCACGCGCGCGAACAGCACGCACGTGGCCAGCCCCAGGACGATGGATGCCACGCTCCCGAGGATCGAGGCTCCGTGGGCGCCCCACGCGACGGCGAGACTGATGGCGAGCGCGAGCACGACCAGCACCGGAACGCTGAGGAAGCCCGCGAGGATCAGGGCCCCGGCGAGGGGCCGGGGCTCGGACCCGACGACGGCGAAACGGCGCGGGTCGAGCGGGTCGACGGACCCGGTGACGGGCGGAGCGACGACGAAGCCGAGGGTGACCGCGGATCCGGCGAGAACGGTGACGACAGCCGTGGTGAGGCGATCGGCATCCGCGAGGCCGGCCGCGCTGATCACGGCGACGACGGTCGCGGCGACGAGCACCACGACGCCGATCGCGCGGCGGATCACGTCGCGTCGGTCGCCCCGCAAGGCGCCGACCATCATGGCCAGTCTCAGGCGGAGAACGTGTGCAACCACTCGAGGCCCTCCACGTCACCGAGTCCACCTGAGAGCTCGCGGAAGCGCTGCTCGAGGGTTCCTTCGCCGCGCACCTCGTCGACGGTGCCTTCGGCCAGCACCTGGCCCGACACGATCACCGCGACGCGGGAGCACACCCGCTCGACGAGCTCCATGCCGTGGCTCGAGAGGATCACCGTTCCGCCGTGCGCGACGTAGGTGCCCAGGATGTCGAGGATCACGGCGCTCGAGACGGGGTCGACCGCCTCGAACGGTTCGTCGAGCACCAGCATGCGCGGCGAGTGGATCATCGCACCGGCGAGCATGACCTTCTTGGTCATACCGGCCGAGTAGTCGGACACGGGCCGCGCGAGCGCGTCGACCAGATCGAACGCACGGGCGAGGTCGGCCATTCGGCTCTCGACGAGGGCGCCGGGGAGTCCGCGCAGTGCTCCGTAGTACGACAGCAGCTGGCGGCCGGTGAGTCGGTCGAAGGTGCGCAGTCGGTCGGGCAGCACACCGATCAGCTTCTTGGCCTCTCGCGCGCGCTTGCGGGCGTCGACGCCGTTGATCGTCACCGAACCCGCGTCGGCGCGCAGCAGACCCGCGATGATCGACAGGGTCGTGGTCTTGCCGGCGCCGTTGGGGCCGACCAGACCGTAGAACGACCCGGCCGGCACGGTCAGATCGATGGCGTCAACGGCGCGCAGGTCTCCGAACGTTTTGGAGACGCCCCGCAGGCTCAGCGCGGGTACGGCGTCGTCGGAAGCGATCAGGGCGGTGGCGTCGTCGACGGCAGGAGCGGCCGTGAGGGCCGGGCCCGCGGGCGCTTCCTCGCCGTCAGTCGCGGTCTCGGTGAGGGGCGGAGCGATCTCGGTCGATCCCGCGGGGACGTCAGCGACCGGCTCGCCGTCGGCGCGAGCGATCATGTCGTCGTCGGCCGGCTCGTCGCCGGCGGACACACTCTCGACGGGCGCGTCCTCGACCGGCAGATCGACGTCGGCGGGCTCCGCCTCGACAGGCGCGTCGTCCACCGGCACATCCGCATCGGCGGGTGTCGGCGCCACGGGCGCGTCTTCGACCGGCACGTCGACTGCGGCGCGCTCCGCCTCGACGGAATCGCCGTCCGGAGATCCGGCATCCGCCGACGCCGGGGCCTGCTCCTCGACCGCCGGCTCATCGACGCGCACATCGGCCGGCGTGGGATCTTCGTTCGCCTCTGCTGACTCCGCCGCGGGCGCCGGCTGCTCGACGGCGCCCTCCTCGAGGGGCCGCTCGATCACGAGCTCGGCATCGGACGCCACGGCCGCCGCTCCGGACTCACGGTCGTCGGCGGGCACGTCGACCAGCGTCGCCGCGTCGACCGCCTCTGCGACGGGTTCCTCCACGGCCACATCGGCGGGGGTCGGGTCCACGGCGACGTCAGCGCCGCCATCGACCGGCTCCTCCACCGCCACATCGGCGGGAGTCGCATCGTCGCCGACACCGTCGACCGCGACGGGAGCTACCTCGTCCGCCACGACCGCGCCCTCGGGAACCGCATCGTCAGCATCATCGGACTCAACCGCCGGAACCGCACTGGGCAGCGGCGGACGCGGCGGCACCACGATGTCATCGAGCACGAGCGGGGGAACCGGCGGCGTCGACGGCTTCGCACCCTGGGCGTCGGCCGGGGCCACCACCACGTCGGGCGTGACCGGGGTCACCCGCTCCGCGTCGGTCGCGGTCTTCTTCGTCGTAGCACCGCGCGGGGTCGCAGGCTTCTTCGCCGCGGCAGTGCGCGGAGTCGCAGGCTTCTTCGTCGCGGTAGCGCGCGGGGTCGCCGGCTTCTTCGCCGCGGGGGTGCGGGTGCCGCTGCTCGAGGTCGACCGCGCGGCGGTTGTGCGCGGGGCCCGGGGCTTGGCCGCTCCGGTTCCCGAGGACGTACCGGCGCTCGCTTTCGCCGCGGCGGTCGTGGGCGCGACGTCAGAATTCTCGCTCGCCTCGGCGCCGGCATCGCCCGCCGAGGATGCGGCCGCGGCCTTCGACGCCGCGGTGGTGCGCCCCTTTGCGGGCGACGATGCGCGCGGTGCGGCGGGGCGCCGCGGGGCCTGCGGCTTCGTCGGGGCGGAAGCGGCCGAGGGTTCGACGCTCGCCGCGACACCCTCGGTTTCGGAGGGCGTGTCCCGGGGTTCGGGCAGCGAAGCAGTCATCGCTCCAAACTACCAATCCCCTCCGACACTCCCCGACGGGGTGGACGCCGAGTCGCACGTGCGTCACGTGCTCCGGCGTCCCCGATCCGCCGTGCCGTCAAGACTCCGCTCACGCCCAGGCACGCGCGAAAAGATGTGCACATGGCTGAGAAGGTGCATCGCATCCATTCCCTGTCCGACGACGCCCCGTGGAAGGGCGGATTGCCGCCCGTCGGCTCCGACGAGCACCCCCGCGCGATCCGCATGCTCGACCGGGTGCTCTCGGTGCAGCGGCCGGTCGTGCTCGCCCACCTTCGCAGCGTCCGCCTGCGGCATCCGGATGCCACGGTCCCCGACATCCTGAAGATCCTCGAGCGGCGCTACCTCGCGGCTGTCACCACGGGAGGCGCGGCTGTCGGGGCCACCGCCGTGGTGCCGGGCATCGGCACGGGCGTGACGCTCGCGCTGAGCGGGGCCGAGACGCTCGGCTTCCTCGAGGCGACCGCGCTCTACGCGCAGTCGGTCGCGGAGGTGCACGGCGTCGTCGTCGACGACCCCGACCGTGCCCGCGCCCTCGTGCTCGCGCTCATGCTCGGCAAGGAGGGCGTGGATCTCGTCTCGCAGCTCGCCGCGCAGGCGGCCGGTCGCGGCGTCTCGCGGCAGGGCTACTGGGGCGAGATGGTCACGAAGACCCTCCCCCGCGCAGCCGTCGGCCCGCTGCTCGATCGGCTCAAGACCACGTTCGTCCGTCAGTTCGCCACGCGCGGCGGGGCGTCGTGGATCGGCAAGGCGCTCCCGTTCGGCGTGGGCGCGGTCGTGGGCGGCACGGGGAACCACATCCTGGGACGCCGCGTGCTGGTCAACGCGCGTCGGGCCTTCGGAGCGCCGCCCGCCGCCCTCCCGCCCGATCTCGAGCCGCGTCCCGGCACCGGACGCCTCGAGCACACGGCTCTCGACGGGGTCCGCCGCGCCGGCACCGCGATCGCCGACGCCGTGGGTTCGGCGGGTCGACGCACCGGATCGGCTGCGCGCAAGGCGCTCCCCCGCCGCCGCCGCGAAGACGGCGATCACGCCGACGGTGACGCGGACGGCGCCGGCTCGGCATCCTGACCCTTTCTCACCCGTACACCCCCGCGCGCAAGTCCCGCGCGACGCCGAGATGAGCGCGTTAGCCTCGCGGCATGGGCGACCTCCTCGATCTCCTCGCGGTGTGGATGCCGCGTCAGCGCTGGTACGGCACCAAGGGCCGTGACCCCCGACTCCGCATCGTGGCCGACTGGGCCGTCGAGGCGGCCGACGCGCGCGTGCTGCTCGTGCACGACGACGCCGCTCAACCGCCGGTCGTCTACCAGGTGCCGGTCGTGCGGCGTCCGGAAGGCTCGGTCCCACCGGGCAGCCTCATCGGCGCCGCCGACGAGAACGACGTGTGGGCGGATGCCACCACCGACCCCGCCTTCACCGATGCGCTGTACGGGTGGGTGACCGTCGGGGGCGAAGTAGGGGGTGAAGAGGGCGGGTTCCTCGGTATCGCCCTCGCGGCCCCCCGCGAGCGCGAGATCGCGCCGCGCGCGACCGCGCGTGTCCTGAGCGGCGAGCAGTCGAACACCTCGCTCATCTTCCGGCCCGAGGGCGACGGCATCCCGATCATCTGCAAGCTCTTCCGGCAGGTGAACACCGGGATCAACCCTGATGTCGAGCTGCAGTCCGCGCTGGCGGCGGGCGGTGCGGCGTTCGTCCCCGTGGCGATCGGCGAGATCCGCGGACGTTGGAACGCGGCCGACGGCGAGCCGGTCAGCGGGTCGCTCGCTTTCGCGCAGGAGTTCTTCGAGGGCGTCGAAGACGCGTGGCGCGTCGCCCTCGACGCCGCGGCGACCGGCGAGGACTTCGCCGAGCAGGCCCGCGCGCTCGGGGCGAGCGTCGCCGGCATGCACGTCGCACTCGCCGAGGCGTTCGACACGGCCGAGGCCGCGTCGGCCGACCGCTCCGCCGTCGCGGGCGCCTGGCAGCGCCGCCTCGACATCGCCCTGTCGGAGGTGCCCGCTCTCGCGCCCTACGCCGAGCGCATCCGGCAGGTGTACGCCGACGCGGTGGATGCCGTGTGGCCGCCGCTGCAGCGCGTGCACGGCGACCTGCACCTGGGTCAGGTGCTCTACACACCGAACAACGGCTGGGTGCTGCTCGACTTCGAGGGCGAACCCCTGCGACCGATCACCGAGCGCCGGCAGCGCGACGTCGCCGTGCGCGACGTCGCCGGCATGCTCCGCTCGTTCGATTACGTCTCGGGCGCGATCGCCAACGACGACAGCGACACCGTGCGCCGGTGGGTCATCGCCGCGCAACAGGCGTTCCTCGACGGCTACGCCGAGACCGCCGGCATCCCCCGCACCGGCGATGATCTGCTGCTGCAGGCGTTCGAGCTCGACAAGGCCGTCTACGAGACGATCTACGAGACCCGCAACCGTCCCGACTGGATCGGGATCCCGCTCGCCGCGATCGGACGGCTGGCGCCGCTCTCGTAGTCGGCGGAGCAGGCCCCGGTCCCTTCGACAGGCTCAGGGACCTCCGCTCCGCACGAGCGGAAGCGAGGCCCGGGCCCTTCGACAGGCTCAGGGACCTCCGCTCCGGATGAACGCGAGGGGTCCGCGGGGCACGACGAAGCGCCACCCCGCGGGCAGCGGGATGGCGCTTCGTCGTCGGTGACCGGGTCAGTTCGTGGGCATCGACCCGAGCGTGACCTCGGCGGTCTTGGACTGACCGTTGCGGAGGAAGGTGACCTCGGCCTTGGCGCCCGCGGCGAGCGCGCGCACCTGGGCGGTGAGGTCGATCGAGTTCGTCACGGGGATGCCGTTGAACTGCGTGATGACATCGCCCTTCTGCAGACCCGCGGCCTGGGCGGCGCCGCCGCTGACGGCCTCGGCGACGTACGCGCCGGTCGTGGTCGCGCCCTGCTGGGAGGCGGCATCCTGAACCGAGGCACCGAGCAGACCGTGGGTGGCGGCGCCGTTGTCGATGATCTCCGTCGAGATGCGCTTGGCGACGTCGGACGGGATCGAGAAGCCGACGCCGATGTTGCCCGACTGTCCGCCCGACGACGATCCGCCGGCGCTCGCGATGGCGACGTTGATGCCGATGAGCTTGCCTTCGTCGTCGACGAGCGCACCGCCGGAGTTGCCCGGGTTGATCGCCGCGTCGGTCTGGATGACGGCGATCTTGATGGTCTGATTGGACGACTGCGACTGCTGGCCCTGACCGAAGTCGAAGCGGAAGGGGCTCTCCTGCCCGGGCTCGGTCTGCTGCTGGTCGGAGCCGTCCGAGGGGGCGGCCGACGAGGCGACCTGGATCGAGCGGTTGAGCGCGCTGACGATACCGGTGGTCACCGTGTTGGGCAGGTCGAGAGGTGCTCCGACCGCGACGGTGGTGTCGCCGACGTTGAGCTTCGACGAGTCCGCCCACTCGATCGGCGTCAGGCCCGAGGCGTTGTCGAGCTTGATGACGGCGAGGTCGTAGGTGGGGTCGGTACCGACGACCGTGGCGCCGTAGACCTTGCCGTTGCTGGTGGTAACGGAGATCTTGGCGTTGCCGGTCTGACCGTCGAGGGTCACCACGTGCGTGTTGGTGAGCACGTAGCCGTCGCTGCTCAGCACGACGCCCGAGCCGGTGCCGCCGGCGTTGGTGCCGGTGGCGCTGATGGTGACGACGCTCGGCACGACCTTGCTCGCGACGGCGGCGGTGGCGTTGACGTCCTGCGGGTTGTTCACCGTGACCGTGGACGGACCGGCGATGCTGGAGGCGTTCGATCCGCCCCACAGGCTGAGGCCCGCATAGGTGCCGCCGAGGCCGGCGCCGCCGCCGACGAGGGCCGCCGCGACGAGCAGGGCCGCGATGCGCGGCGTCGAGCTCTTCTTGCGGGGCTTGGTGGAGGATGCCGAGTCCGGCAGCGTCAGCGTGGGGTGCGCGCTCGTGGCGGCGGGGCCGAAGGCGTGGCCGGTCGGCGAGGTGGCGCCGGAGGGCGCCGAGGCGTAGCCGGGGTGGGCGGGCTGTGCGGCTCCCTGCTGCGGCACGTGCGTGCCGGCGACGGGGGCGGGCCACGCGGCGGCGGCCGCGGCGGGCGAGCGCGTCGGCATGGGCGGCACGTCGGTGCGCGGCGTCGACGTCGCGGCGCCCTCGTGCGGCGCGGGGACGGTGGGGGTCGAGGAGTCCGGCTGCTGCGGCGACGTGGGGATGGCGCCGTGCGCGGCCGACTCGGTGTTGTGGCTGTGGTCGTTACCCTCGGGACGGTTGTCCGTGGTGTCGCTCATGGGATGCTCCTTCTTCCAGGCGCTTCTACGATGACCACGGATCCTGTGGGTCACCTATGGCAGAAGTGAGCCGCCTCTATGGGTCTAGCAGCAGAACCCCGCGAGGCATTCCCCCCTTGCACAGACGCCCGTGCGGCATCCTGGATCCATGCAGCAGATTCCCGGCGCCTGGCAGCGAACGGCTCGCGGGGCGGGACTCCTCGCGCCGGACGGTTCCGCGATCCCGACCATCTTCGCCGAGATGAGCGCCCTCGCCGCCTCCACCGGCGCGTTGAACCTCGGGCAGGGGTTCCCCGACGAGGACGGCCCTCAGGCGGTGCTCGACGCGGCTCGCGAGGCGATCGCCGCCGGTATCAACCAGTACGCCCCCGGCCGCGGCTTCCCCGATCTGCTCGCCGCGGTCGCCCAGCATCAGAAGCGCTTCTACGGCATCGACCTCGACCCGGGTCGCGAGGTGCTCGTGACGGTCGGCGCGACCGAGGCGCTCGCCGCGACCCTGCTGGCGCTGATCGACGGTCCCGACGACGAGGTCGTGGTCTTCGAGCCCTACTACGA
This sequence comes from uncultured Microbacterium sp., assembly GCA_913774845.1. Lineage (GTDB taxonomy): Bacteria > Actinomycetota > Actinomycetes > Actinomycetales > Microbacteriaceae > Microbacterium. The sequence continues at coordinate 83,197 of CAJYJO010000003.1, forward strand.
CTCCTACGCCGCGTGCATCGCCCTGTCGGGTGCCAAACTCGTCCCGGTCCCCCTGCGCTGGCCCGACTTCCAACCCGACCTGGACCAGTTGGCATCCGCTGTCACCGATCGCACCCGTGTGATCCTCGTGAACGACCCGCACAATCCCACCGGCTCGGTGTTCTCGAGCGAGGTGCGCGACGAGATCGTGCGTCTGGCGCACCGCCACGACGCGATCATCGTCACCGACGAGGTGTACGAGCACCTGGTGTTCGACGGACCGCACGTGCCGATCGCGACGCTCCCGGATGCCGCCGACCGCACGCTCATCATCTCGTCGGCGGGCAAGACCTTCTCCCTCACGGGATGGAAGACGGGGTGGGTGAGCGGACCGGCGGAGCTGGTGTCGGCCGTGATGGCGGTGAAGCAATTCCTCACGTACGTGGGCGGGTCGCCCTTCCAGCCCGCGGTCGCGGTGGGGCTGCGTTTGTCCGACGCGTTCTTCGCCTCGGTCGCGTCGGAGATGGCCGCGAAGGCGCGTCTGCTGGGTACCGGTCTCCGCGCCGCGGGTTTCGACGTCTCCTCTCCCGCCGGGTCGTATTTCACGGTGGTGGATGCCGCCCCGCTCGGCGCGACCGACGCCGACGCGTTCTGCCGCGAACTGCCCGCTCGCGCCGGGGTGGTCGGCATCCCGCTCACCGCTTTCGTCACTCCCGCGCACCGCGACCGGTACGCGACGCTCGTCCGTTTCGCCGCGTGCAAGCGCGTGGAGGTGCTCGCCGACGCCGCGGAGCGGCTGGCCGGCATGGCTCGCTGACGCAATTGCTGTTCATCGCCGAGGCGGGCACCGAAGCGTCGGGGAAGATCCGACTCACCCGCCGGCAGCCTCCCGTCGACGGGATCAGCGCGGAGTGACGCGGAACCGGCGCAGCTCGAGGGCGGGATTCACCCGGCGCACCCGAGCGATCGCCTCGGGATCAACGTGGGCGACGGCGATGTCGGTGGCCGTGCCCACCTGAGCCAGGGCCACGCCCTGCGGGTCGACGATCATCGAGTGACCCACGCCGAGGGGCGGCGGGTGGTCGGCCGCCGCGACGAAGAACGTATTCTCGATCGCCCGGGCCTGCAACAGCGTGCGCCAGTGGTGCTCTTTGAGCGGACCGCGCACCCACTCCGCGGGCACGAGCGCGACGTCGACTCCGGCGTCGGCGAGCGTGCGCGCCACCTCCGGGAAACGCAGGTCGTAACAGGTCATCAGCCCGAAGCGCAGCCCGTGCGCCTCGAACGTCTGCGGGGGGACGATCTCGCCCGGCTCGACCCAGTCGGACTCGCGCTGGCCGAACGCGTCGTACAGGTGCAGTTTGCGGTACACCGACCGGATGCCATCCCCCGCCACCGCCACGACCGCGTTGCGCACCCGCCGGCCGTCGTCGGCCTTCTCGAGCAGGCCCGCGACCACGACGACGTCGAGCTCGCCGGCGAGCGCGGTGAGCGCGGCGACGAAGGGACCGTCGAGGTCTTCGGCGTTCTCGGCGAGGGAGGCGTCGAAGGGGTCGACGAAGTAGCTGGAGTACTCGGGGAAGACGACGATGCGCGCGCCGCGTGCGGCGGCCGCACGGGTGGCCGCGTCGATGTCGGTGAGGTTGCCCTCCCGCGAGGCCGCGGGGGCGAACTGCGCGACGGCGATGCCGACGGTGTCGTGGGTCATTGCGCGGTCTCCCTCCCGCGGCGCCGAATGATGAGCGGCGCCACGATCCACAGTACGAGGATGACGGCGCCGAGCACGACACCCGCCGCGATCGACGCCTCGAGGGTCACGACCACATCGAAGACGAACACGACCACGCCGACCAGCAGCAACGACACCAGCGCGAGCGCTCCGCGCAGCGATCGGTGTCCGAACCGCACGAGAGCCGGCTTCACCTGCAGGTGGAACACCGCGCGGTGCAGGGCCACCGGTGCGAGGGCGAGGACGGCGCTGAGCGCCGACAACGCGATAAGGGTCAGGTAGAGGATCCGCTGCCCACCGCCGAGCTCGGCGAACGACGGCTGGAAGGCCAGCGCGAGAAGGAACCCGGTGAGGATCTGGGTGCCTGTCTGCAGCACGCGAAGTTCCTGCAGGATCTCGTTCCAGTTGCGGTCCGCACGCTGCGCGGGGCTCTCGGGGCGGCCGTCGTCGAAATCGTCGAGAGAGGTGCTCACCAGGTGATTCTCCCGCGACACTCCCGGGCGGCACGTCCGGATTTGCCATCGCGTTCATCTCCGCGTAATGTTTTCTCTTGTGCCGCGGGGTGGAGCAGCTCGGTAGCTCGCTGGGCTCATAACCCAGAGGTCGCAGGTTCAAATCCTGTCCCCGCAACAAGAAGAAGGCCCCGGATCGCAAGATCCGGGGCCCTTCTGCCTTTCCCGGATGCCGCCCCCTCACCCGCTTTTTCACCCGTTCAGGCCGTATTTTTCACCTGTGGAAAAGCTTCCCCGAACGCGGTTCGCGATGTTCACTGGATCGCATGTCCGCGTTCTCCGTCGATCCCGAATCCCTCGAAGCAGCGGCGGCCGCCGCACGCAAGATGGCGGATGCCGCCACACCCACCACGGGTGTCGAGCATCCTTCCGACGTGGGCCACGACGGTCTCGCCGATGCCATCCGTCACTTCGCCACCGAGGTCGACCATGCGTGGAAAGCCCGGATCGACGACCTGCACGCCATCCCCACGACACTCGCTGACAGCGCATCGACCTACGAGAACGCCGACGCCGAGGCGGCCGCCGTCCTCCGTCAGGCGGACGGGCACATCTGATCATGCTGACGATGTCGACCGATCCGTCGGTGCTGATCCCCGGCTCCCCCGTCTCGATTCAGCAAGCGATCGCCGGGTGGAAGGGACGAGCGAACAGGGCCGACCAGAACGCGCTGTCGCTTCGAGCCTTCACCGCACCCGAGGGATGGGAGGGTTCGGCGCCCCGGGCCTTCCGGAGGCACGTCGAGAAGGTCGCCGCATCCTGGACGCTTCTACAGAACTCCTTGACCGTCGCGTCCGGGGCCCTGCAGGAGTACAGCTCGACGCTCGACTGGGCGCGCGATCAAGCCGGCGTCGCCATCGACACCTGGATCCAGGCCGAGCGAGCCGAGAGCCAGGTGTCGATGCTGCCGGCCCCCTCGCAAAGCGCGTTCGACGCGAGCGCGCTGCGGACCAAGGCGTGGGAGATCCTCCGCCACGCACAGTCCCGCGTCGCCGAGGCGGGCGACCGCGCGGCCGGCATCATCCGCACGGCGGCCGCACAGCCCACCCTGAGCGCCGAGACGTGGCGGCGGATGGGGGAAGCCGTCACCACGTCTGCGCAGGCGGCAGCGCTGCTTTCCACACTCTCCCCCGCTGACCTCGACGACGTTCTCTCGGCCCGTCCTGAGCTCATCGACCTCGTGAAGAACCTCGATGCCGACGCCGCGAAGAACTGGTGGAGAGCGCTGACGCCGGCCGCGCAGAGCGCACTCATCCGCACCCTGCCGGGCGTGATCGGCAACCTCGAGGGCGTGCCGTACGGCGCCCGCGACAAGGCGAATCGGCGGGCGCTGGCGTCGCGGTTGGCGGAGGTTGAGAAAGAGCTCTCCGACGCACTCAAGCCCTTCCCGGAGTCGCCACCCCCGACCGCCGAGGAGATGCACGATCGGCACCTGCGAGTGGAGTCTGCTCGCGAAGACCTCGCCGCGCTCCAAGGCGTGCGAGACGGGCTGAAGACAGACCCCGACCGTCCCCCGCGTTTTCTGGTCAGCCTGACGGACGACCATCCCCCGCTCGCCGCTGTCTCCATCGGTGATCTCGACACGGCTGACAACATCACCGTCGCCGTCCCGGGTATGACGTCGGAGGCGGCGGGGATGCGGGAGTGGGCGGATTCCTGCGAGAACCTTCAGTTGCGGCAAGGCGATCTGGACTCCGATCGTCAGCACGCGGTGGTGGCGTGGATCGGATACAAGGCCCCGGCATCACCCTCGGAGGGAGACGTCTCCGTGTTCACAAATTCACTCGCCCGCGCGGGCGCGGAAAATCTGAATCGCGCTCTCGACGGAATCGTCTCTGCTGCCGATGACGCAGTCATCAACGTCGTGGCCCACAGCTATGGGTCTACTACTGCCTCCATTGCGTTGACCGAAAGCAATGTGCGCGTCGACAGCTTCGTCGCCATCGGGAGTGCGGGCTTTCCCACCGAGATTAACGAGGCACGCGACCTCAATGCAGACAACGTGTTCGCCGGTGAAGCACGGGCGGTCATCCCGTTCACCGGTGCGAAAGGCGACGCCTGGGCGTGGATAGGCCGCACATCTGACCACCCCGTCGATCCAACGCACCCGCTCTTTGGCGCCACGACCTTCGACGTCGACGGCGGTCAAGACGGGGTGGCGGTGACGGAGCACGTGACGACCACCCCTGACGGAACGGGATATCTCGATCCCACCACCCAGTCACTCGAGAACGTCGCGCTCGCAACGGTGAGACGCGGTACAGAAGTTTCGGCCGCCGGGTTTTGGCTGTTCTGAGAGGAGGAGCACGGAAGTGACAACGAGGCTCGGGCGGAGGCTGACGGTCGTGACATGCGCGTTCATCGTCACTCTGCTGTCCATTTCGGGGTGTAATGCCCCACAACGCATTGACCGAACCGCGCCGCAAGTCGAGGAGCTCCTCGTCTCCGTCGTGAGCACTTCGGCGGACCAGCTGGACGTCAGCGAGTGGGAGCAGCGCGGCGGCAGGCCGCGCCCCTCCCCGTGTTCACAGCCGCACACTTCGCACTTCACGTGGACGATCAAGGCAGCGCCCGGGGACGAACCGCTATCTGATGCCGAGAAAATGAAGGCGTATTGGGAAGGCCTCGGGATGCAGGCCCGCCTCGTAACGGGGTCGCGCCCCGCGGTCTACGCGAGCGGAGGCGACGTGACCGCCATCGCCTTCAACACCGACGCGCATTCATACACCATTTCCGGTAGTTCTCTCTGCGCGGACGGCAACCCCGCGGATCTCGACGACCGCCCGAGCATCGCACCCGCGCCGACGCCCGAATGATGTGTCCGAGCCCGAACTGCGGGGAGGGCGACGCAACGTCGCAAGCCCGCAGTTGGATACCGGAAGACCTGCGATGAGAACTCGCCCTCTCCCAGCGCGGCTGCTCGCATGCGGCGCTCTTCTCGGAGTGCTGCTCACAATCGGTGGCTGCCTCAATCAGAACAATGATCTGTCTTCTACCGAGACGGAGGACCGCCTCAGAGGCATTGTCGAGAGGACTGCCGACCTCCTTCCTGATCAGGAATGGCGGCGCTCTGCCGGGGAACCTGACGAGGAGCTTTGCGGCGAGAACGACCGTGTCCGCTTCACCTGGAGCATCGTGGCAGATCCGGGAACTGAGCACCTTCGAGATGCGCAACGGGTGCGCCAGAAGTGGGATGACCTGGGGATGGATGTCCGACTTGTGGAGGAGCCAAATCCCGTCGTCTACGCAACGGGGGCGGAACTCGAGCGCATGTACTTCAGCACAGGTCCGGGGCTTTACGTCATCGCAGGCACTTCGCTTTGTGCCGCAGAAGACCCGCACGCCGTGGAGCGTCGGCCGACCTCCGCGCACTGAATGAGTCCTATAGAACGGAGCCCCCATGACGATCAGCTTCGACCAATCCCGTTTGGACGAGCATCTCCAGCTCATGTCGAATCACGCCGCCGCTGTCGAGTCCGTCCTCGCCGAGCTCGACAAGCAGTCAGAGCTGCTGCGCGCCCAGTGGGACGGCCAGGCCAAGCGCGCCTACGAGAGCAAGCACGCCCAGTGGTCCTGGACCATGTTCGATCGTCGCGCGCTGCTCGAGAACGCGGCGTCCGCAGCGAGATCCGCCGCGGAAATCCTGATACGCGCGAACACCGAGGTGACCAAGAAATGGGAAAGCCTCTCGTAGGGCTGATTCACCTTCCCGCTCAAGCGAAGCCGCAGACCGACCTTGTCGCGTCGCGGGCGTCACGCGACGTCGGGGTGCGGGTCGGCGGGACGTCGGACCACCCCGTGCTCCCTACTCGCGCGGCGTCATCTCGACCGAGATTTCAAGTCGCCGGGGGGGGGGGGGCACCCAACTGACCGGCAACGAAACGACATGTCGCCGCGCGCAAGTGGCGCTAGGAGAGAGTGAGAGCCATCGAATGAGAGCACGGCGCCGGCTATCGATCAGCGCCCTCGCCATGCTGTCGTTCCTCCTCGGAAGCTGCGCAGAGCCGGACGTGGCACCGAGTAGCGCCTCCGAAGTAGAGGAAGCGCTCATTTCCCTCATGACGGATGCGGCGGCGCAGTTGCCGGTTGGTAAGTGGGAGCCGGTGGGCGGCCGCCCAGCACCAGGTCCATGCCCCGGGGACTATCGGGCCAGGTTTTCCTGGTCGATCTCGGCACCTCGTGGCGACGACCCACTAGCGGACGCTAAGCGCATCGCGTCCTATTGGTCAGGACTCGGCATGCGTACGCGCCTCGTGGAGGCCCCCATTCCCTCCGTTTTCGCAACGGGCGGCGGCGTGCAGGGCGCGTCCTTCGTCACCGGACCATCTCTTTACGCGGTGCACGGCACGTCGTTGTGCGCCGAGGGCGACTCCGCGGACCTGGAAGACCGACCGACGGTGCCACCTCGTGCGCCCCTCCCTGGAGCGTCACCTACGCCCCCGAGCATCCCGCAGCCCCGATGAATCCGACTTTCGGAGCGCGTACGTGCGGAACGGATTCGGGGAGAGGGGAGCCGGCGGCTATCGGGAGCCACAGCAGCAGTACGCCGCGCGGCGACGGCTACCTGCACCATTTCACCGGACCATTGCGGGACATCGCGATGGCCCCGATCGGCCAGGGTGATGCTGTCGCCCCTGCCCGCGGTTCGATTCCGGAGGACCTTCGATGAGACGAGGTGTCCACGGCAAGCGACTCATCGTCAGCGTCGTCATCCTCCTTGGCGACGCTCAACGAATTTCCGAAAGGTGGCAGCAACTCGGGACGACCCTGCGTCTCGTCGAGAGGCCGCACCCCGTCGTGTTCGCGACCGGGGGCGGCTTCCAGGGAATGACCTTCAGCACCGGACCGGGCCGCTACTACCTCACGGCCACCTCGCTCTGCTTCGAGGGCGACGCGGCAGACCTGGAAAGTCGACCGACGCTCGCGCCTCCCTACATGACCCCTCATGAGAAGAGCCGCCATGACCATCAGCTTCGACCAATCACGCTTCGACGAAGCATCTTCACGTCATGGGGAACCGCGCCGCCGCTGTCGAGTCCGTCCTCACCGAGCTCGACGTCGTTTGTCTGTGCGCCGTTGACTACCCTCCTGAGCGAGTTGTTCCGCGCAATGTCCTCACGACGTTGGCTTCTACGAGGACCGGCACATAATTACGCAGTCGCACGCGGCCGAACCGGCTGACCTCGCCAGCGATCAGCTCGACAAGCCTGTCCTCCGGCACGGACGGAAATCGACGTGAAACCCGCACGAGGACATGAACGAGCGCTTCGTACTCGTCAGCCGGGTTTGTGACGCTCATTCATCCAGAGTGCGCCTCGACTGGGCCGCCAGGGCCGGGTGAGACCGTTGTGCAGCGCATTTCGACGTAGCCACCTGGACGGGTGGTCTGATCATCCTGCCGCTGTCGTGTCCCGTCTCGTGATGGTCTTCGGCCGATTCATGGACGCGATCAGCGCCGCGATCAACAAGAGGGCCGCAGCGGAGAGGATTGCGGCTGACGGGGATTCAACCGCCCGGATCGCTACGGCGATCCAGCTTCCCACGATCGCGCCGAGGGCCGTAGCCGAGAATGACCAACTCATGATTCTCGAGAATCTCTTACCTCGATATTCTCGTTGCCTCAGAGTCGTTATGACGACCTCTCGAACTCGCGAGGCAACGCCCAGAAGAAGCGCGTACGCGAGCCCTATCCACCAGAACCACTGCCCACCGATCAGCGTCATGGCGAGGGCGAAAAGGGTCAGCATCACGACCGTCGAAGCGGTCACCCCGATGAGGAGGGCCCGGGGGTTGAGGCGCGCGGCCATTGCTTTGCCGATCCATGGACCGATCGTCGCACCGGCTCCGAAAGTCGCGATCACAACTGCCAGCGCGACCGAGGGATCGAAGCCCGACTGTCTCGCGATTGCCAAATAGACGAATACCCCCGAAAGAGTAGCGCCCATCTGCTCGATGAGACTGTATAGCGGGGAAGCAAAGCCGCTCCGCCAGAGATCATGCAGGAATTCACGCACTGGCATTCGACTGCCGAGCGCGTCGAATTCTTCCGGATCCTGACTCAGGAGTGGAGGCGTTATCACGGTTCGCGCGCTGACAATCCTGAACGACGCACCAAGCCAAGAGAACACAGCATTCGCACCAATAAGCATCACGATGGAAACGCCGGAGAGAATGCTGCCGAACGGCATGGCGACCACGATCCCCACAAATGCTAGTGCCGAGTATATGGACGCATTGAACGTCAGTGCTTCATGCACGTCTACTTGAGCGAGTTGCTGTCCATAAAACTCCTCCACGACGTCTCCCACGGCGGGGAATATCGCGGCAACAAGCAAATAGGTGACGAGGATCGGCACGGTGCCGCCTGGCCATAACACCAGCAGAAGGACCGCCACCGTACTGAGAGCAGCCTCGGCGAAGTCAGCGCTCACCAGGACTTTCGCCGGACTAAACCGCGCGGCGGAGGCCGCTATCAGCGGGGAGGAGAAGGAGATCAGCTCCCCGACGGTGACCAGCGCGGCAACCCAGAAGACCGGTAGCAGCCCACCGGCAACCGCACCATCCGACCCACCCTCGATGGTCCTCGTTCCGATGACGGATATGACAAGGCCGATGGTCATCCAGCGTCGAGCGCGCTGAAGAGTACGAAGAGGGACACTGCTTACCGTCACCGTTGGATCTTATCGTTGAGTTCTTGCATCCGCGGTGCCGAGTCACTTACCTTAACCGTGCTGACTAACGCCAGCACTTGTACACGAACAGTACGGAGGACCCTATGGGCAAGACGAAGACCAAGAGCGGCAAGACGAACTTCCGAAACCCTCAGGAGACACGCTCAGCCGAAGACGAATTCTTCGCCACGGCCGAGGAAGAGCAGGCTAAACAGGAAGAGAACTGAAAATTCGGGGTGCCGCGGCAGTTGACGCGGCACCCTGGTTCGACACATGTTCGATCACGATAGAACGCTACCGCCATTCACGGCTTGGCGAAGCGGATTGACGTTACTCAGCGATCTCGGACTCACTCTTCAACAGCCCGATCCGGTCCTATCCTCATCCGCGACCAGCTATGTCGTCCCCACGAAGATTTTCCTCGGAGATCGCTGCATCAGTGAGGCATGCGGAAAAGGCATAGATTGGCAGGCGTGGGCGAGCGGCCTTTACGAGGCCCTGGAACATGCCGCCTCGGAGTACAAGCTTCCTGGGCAACAGCCGTTATACTCGTCGCGAGCGCTCCCGAAATCAGCCTTAGAAGATCGCGATTTGGTGTATAGGTTTGCGCGACGTATTCGCGGAGACTCAGCGCAGCCTGTCGTCGATTTCGAGGATCCGCTGACACACAGGCCGGTGCTGTACCCGGCTATCGCTGCGGACTTCGGCTTCGCCATCACTGCTGATGACCGCGACCTGGGCTACCTCGACCGCGTCTCTACGACGAAGGGGTACGCGTCGGGGTCGGATAGGCGAGAGGCCGAGATTCACGCGTTGAACGAGCTGATCGAGCATGACGCCCTCTCTGCTTACCTCCTCTCACACTTCACCCAGGCGGATGCGCCAGTCGAGCTGGATGTCATGTCATGGCCACCCGCGATCGGCGTCATCAGGACACTGCAGAATCTGGGCGCGCGGGAGCTAGTGATCGTCAGATTGCCGTCCCTCGTCTCGACCGTCGTTTTCGCATGGTGCATGTCTGCTGATGGCGCTGTCGTCACCGGTATCGGGTGCAGCTCATTTGTGACTGGTGCCGTCATGCGGGCGCTCACGGAAACGCATCAAGAACTCGTCGCCGAGCGGCTCGGTGCCTCCTGGGTGTCGGAGGGCGGGGAGCATCGCGACAATCTCGCGGAGTATCCCGTCCTGCATTCCTTGGCGGTTCCCCCGAGACCTACGCCTCGATTCAGTGTCACGATCGACGCGGTCCGAGCGCGAGAAGATCCCGAAATCGATCCACACCCCGGGTCTCAGCTTGCCGCCGCGGGCTTCTTCTATCTCAGCCGGGAGGTCTGGAGCTCACCGACACTCTCAGTCGTCCAGGTGCTCATTCCCGGCGCTGAACGTTTCGCAGATATCGATCTCGGGCGGCCGATCATCCCGACCGGCCGACTGGCAACAGCCAACCTCACCGCGCAGCTGCTCCGGAAGAAGGGCAAGTGGTTATGAGAGACGTTCTCTGGACAGGCATCTACGGAGCGATGGATGAGATCTGTCGACGAAGCCGCGCCGCCTACGCGACGGCCGGCTTCTCGCAGCGGGCCTCAGCCCTCGCTGTACATCCGCTGCTCGACAACTTCGTATGGGAGGCGTTGACGTCGGGATGGACGGAACCAGCCGCCGACCACCTTCGCGTCCCTGTCGCGGGCGATCTCGACTCACCCGCCCGTTGGTTTCGCCGCGACCATCCCGCGGATTCTGCGCTGGCTGCGCATCTTCGCGCCGCAGCGTGCTCCGATCTGGAACTCGCGGATGAACCATGCACCCCGGACGAGACCTTCGCACGCCGGCTGACGGGTGCATGTCGCTTGCTCGCCGCGACCGTTCCCGAGCTATGGCAGCACACCGCCCCGTTCGTGACACGGGTCTTCGACATTCCCTCGGACGGCATGAGCAGTGCGTCTCTCGACCACACGGGCGGCGCCATCTTCGTGAGCTCCGTCTCTGGGGATGCCGGGAGCGAGGCAGACCGGATACATCTCGCCGCATGCCTCCTGCACGAGGCCGCGCACAGCAAGTCCTACCGAATCTTTCGCGCGTTTGAGCAGGTGAGAGCTCCGGAGTCCCCCGACTTCATCGACGTGCCCTGGTGGCGGTCGACCGGTCAAACGTGGGCGTGGGACGTCGACAGATCGATCGTCGCCGCTCACGTCTACAGCCATCTCGCTACGTTCTACGATCGCCTGAGCGCGACACGACCCGGATTGCGGCGGCGACGACAGCAAGCGGCTTTCCGAGCGCGCTTCCTCACGAACGTGCTTCTCCAACTGCCGCCATCAGCCCTGAACCCCCAGTGGCGCGACTTCATCGAGTGGACAGCTTCCACCATCGTGCCCTTGGGGAAGTTGACCGACGCTGGCGAGAAAGAGCTCTCGAGACCGCTCAGTTCCTTCCCTCTCTACCGAAGTGGTTGATGCCCGCGTGAGCCCTTCGTGCCGGCGCTGCGCAGCCCACCCCCGTGCCCTCGTCGCAGGTGTCTTGGGCCTCGGCGCTAGGTAGTCGAACAGTGGATGCCGTGTGCCCCGCGCCTAGAATGCGGGGCACTCGGATGGTCACGACCGGAGGCGAAGACGATAGCCCAACGCACCCTTACCGTGGCAGCGCGCCCGCGCGCGATGCGGCGGTGGGATCCTTACGCCATTCTGTGACGAGGGGGTAGCGCGTGCTTCTGTCGATCGGACTCGTCCTGGTGTGTCTCGGCGTGATCGCCGGCGTTGTCGCTGCAGCTTTCCCCCGGGGCGAGCGCTCGGCGACCCGCAGCGCGTTCCTCCGGACCGCGGTCGCTGCGGGGGTGGTATCGCTCGGCGCCGCGAGTCTCGTGGTGATGGGTGAGCACGGCGCGGGGAGGGTGGCATCCATCGCTGCGAACACCGCGCTCGTGCTCACACCGGGATTGATGTGCGTGGCGGTGTCGACGAGCTCGCGGCGACGCGCCCGCGGAGCGACGGTCTTCGCGGTGACGGCCTCGCTCGTCACGGCGCTCGGTGGAATCACACTATCTGTGTCGGGGGCGTTCGCTTTGCGGGCGCTGGCGCTTGTCATCGTGTGCGCGGCGTGCGCAGTTCTCGCGATGCGGAACGACTCTCTCCCCCGCCAGTCGATGCGGCTTATGGCGGTCGCGATGGGCGGATACGCGACGTATTCGGCTGGCCGTGCCGTGGCGATCCTCGCCACCGGGGCGACAGCCAACACCGACCTGGGGCCGTTCTCGGTGGCCCCCGCGGCGCTGCTCGCCGTCGCGGCGAACCTGTTCACCGGCGTGGCCGTGCTGCTGGTCGCCCTGGCGAACAGGCGCACCGCGCGTGAATGCACCGAGCAGCACAGCAAAGTCGTGATCGGGGACTTCACGCTGGTCGCATCGGCTTTCGGCGTGGCTCGCACCCACGATCTGGTGCACGAGCTCCGGCTCGCGGCGCGCGAGCTGGACCCGTCGGCTGTCGATGTTCCGCACGGGATCGCCACGCGGCGCAGCGGAGCCGTCCGTGAGATCGGTAGCCGCCTCAATCGGAACTACGGCTGGCGGCACGACGAGCTGCTGCTGCTCCGCATCGCGCACGAAGAGGCGCCCCGCTGAACGACAGAAAGCCCCGGATCCTCAGATCCGGAGCCTTCTGCTCCCCCCATCACTGTCGTCCGCGTCCCCACGCGGACGGACACCACCGCTCGGCTTCCGGGCCCCACCCCGCGCCGTGAGCGGTGGTCGTCACACGGTATTGCGGTACCGACTCCCTGCGGCAGCGGGAGCCGCGACGATCATGGCGGCGATTAGGAGAAGAACCCCGGTGTCGCCATGCACGGTCAACATGAACGCACCCGCAACCGCGAGGGCGATGACGGCCGTCCACAGAATCGCCGTGGCGACCGGTGTCGCCCAGAGCGGGCGACCGTGGTTGTGATCCAGATACTCGCTTCGCATGATCGCTCACCTTCGAGTCGGAGATGTCCTGCTTTGTCTTCGGAACCCTCCCCCATGTGGATTGGGTGCCGAGTTCGCCCATGATACGGCGTTTGTCCCCCGTTTGGGGGACGTTGACCCCGGAGCGACTGTTCCGGTAAAGACGCAACCGGGCTCGTCGTGCGGGCCGCATGAGAGCTCGATGAGAAATCTGGTCGGGCCGGGTCACCGGCCCGGAAGCACGGCGTTGTCATAGCAGGCGAGGTCGCCGTCATGCACCGCGCGCGCCAGGGCATCGGTCTCGGGGGTCATCGCGTAGTCGTCCTCCACGGACATGTCGGCGGCGTCCGCTCCGAGGTAGAGCACCGCGTACGAGTTTGTGACGCCCTCGCCGATCCGCTCGTTCCATTGCGAGGTGAGCGGCGAGAAGGCGTTCAAACACTGCACGTGAATCAGCTTGTGCGCCACTTCGTGCTTCGTGGTGTTGACGAGCTTCTCGGTGTATTGACTTTCGACGCCCGGCGGGTAGAAGAAGATGTAGTCCCACGACTCCTCCTGAGCGCAGAACGAGGCTGCCGCCTCCGTGATCTCGTTGATGCCGCTCACGCAACCGCTGAGAGAAAGATCCTGCGTCGTCGTCGATCCGACCACGGCCGCGATCCGATTCGCCGTCTCCCAATAGGTACCGTCGGCGCCGGGCACGACGGGGATCGCGGTGATCTCCTGCTCGAGCGCGAGGATGTCGGCATCCTGGGGGAAGGACTGCGTCGCCAGCGGGGTGTCGAGGCCGCCTCGAATGAGCTGATCCTTGATGTCGACGACGTGCGCATAGAGCGTCGAATAGGAGTACTCGTCAGCGGCTTCGGGCGAGTCGAACGTCATGTCGCCGTCGATCTTCGCGAGCTCCGCGTCGATGTATTCGTTGATCGCGTCCCGATATCCCGGCGAGACCCGGAAATTGTCGAACGTCCCCGGGTAAGCGATGGCGGGGATGTCCGGCGAGCGCAGCTCTTCGAGATTCCTGATCGCCATGTCGTAGTATGCCGCGTCGGCAAGCCGTCCTTTCGGAAACAGCGCAGCCGACACCGGCCCCCACGCGAACATTCCGCCCACGACCAGGGCGGCCACGACGGTGACCGTCGCTCCGATCCACACGAACGGGGCAGCACGCTTCTTCTGGCGCGTCGCGGTGACCGCCGGCTGGGTCACTCCGCCTGACGCGACATCCCGGGGGGTGGCTGAGTGGACGTGCGCCGTCCATGTCGAACCGTCCCAGTACCGCAGCGTCCTGGTGCCCGTTCCGTCGTCGTACCACCCCGCAGGTGCGTGCTGATCGGCCATGGCGCCCCCTCCATCGTCGAGGACAAGCCTACGGATACGCGAGCCGCGTCTCGGACAGACCTCCGCCACCGGCGGTGACGGTCACTGCTCCCACTCCCCGACCCACCAGTCGGCGATCGTCGACATCTGCTCGGCCACAGCCCCGTGAGCTTGTCCTGCGCGCCACGCGGCGAACGCATCCGCATCGACGAAGGTCCCGTCCTCGACGATGATGCGCCCCTTGCGGGTGTCCAGCGAGAGCTGGATCGTCCAACTTGCCACGCCGGGCTCATTCCCGAGTCCGCGCAGCGCGTCGATGGCGGAAAGGACGTCCGGGTCCGTGACTTCGTCACGGACCCGGAACAGCACGATGTGGCGGAACATCTACTCGCGGATAGTGTCCACGTGGTCGCGGTACCACGCGACGGTGCGCTCCATGCCCTCTTCAAGCGAGATGGATGCCGTCCACCCGGCCTCGGCGAGCTTCGACACGTCGAGCAGCTTCTGCGGGGTGCCGTCGGGCTTCGTCGTGTCCCACTCGGTCTCGCCGGTATAACCGGTGACCCGGGCGATCGTCTCGGCGATTTCGCGGATGGTCACGTCGGAGCCGGTGCCCACGTTGACCTGGTCGGGGCCGTCGTAGTGCTCCATGAGGTGCAGACACGCATCGGCCATGTCGTCGGCGTGGAGGAATTCGCGGCGCGGCGTACCGGTCCCCCAGTTCGTCACGCTTCCTGCACCCGAGGTGGCAGCGTCGTCATAGCGGCGGATCAGAGCGGGCAGCACGTGCGACCCCTTCGGCGAGAAGTTGTCGTTCGGGCCGTAGAGGTTCGTCGGCATGGCACTGATCCACGGAAGTCCGTACTGGCGGCGCACCGCCTGCGTCTGCAGGATGCCGGCGATCTTCGCGATTGCGTACGCGTCGTTCGTGGGCTCGAGATGGCCCGTGAGCAACGAGTCCTCGCGAATGGGCTGCTCGGCGAACTTCGGGTATATGCACGACGAGCCGAGGAACAGCACCCGCTCGACGTCGTTCGCGAGCGCCGCGTCGAGCACGTTGACCTGGATGCGCATGTTGTCGCTGAGGAAGTCGACCGGGTACGTCGAATTGGCCAGGATGCCGCCGACCTTGGCCGCAGCGAGCACGACGTACTTCGGCTTGGTCTCACCCATGTAGGCGAATACCGCGTCGCGATCTTTCAGGTCAAGCTCGGCCGAGGTCTTGCCGACGATGTTGTCGAACCCCGCTGACTCGAGCCGGCGGACGATCGCGGATCCGACGAGTCCCCGGTGTCCGGCGACGTAGAACGTCGCGTCACGATCGAGTTCCTTCGGGGTGTACTGCACCCCGTCGACGGCGGTCGTCACGCCCGCGAGCCCAGAAGCTCGGCGTTACCCCAGGTCGGGAGCGACACGGTGTCGATCCACTCGGGGCCCCTTTCGAGAGCGGTGACGTCGGCGTCGACCATGATCTTCGCCAACTGGTCGCCGTGCACCGACGGCACCCAACCGAGCTTGTCCGCGGCCTTGGACGGGTCGCCGATGAGCGCGTCGACCTCGGTGGGGCGCAGGTAGCGCTCGTCGAACTTGACGAACTCCTGCCAGTCCAGGCCGACGTGCCCGAAGGAGGTCTCGAGGAAGTCCTTGATCGTGTACCCGACGCCGGTCGCAAGGACGAAGTCCTCGGGGGTGTCGGCCTGCAGCATGCGCCACATGCCTTCGACGTACTCGGCGGCGTAACCCCAGTCGCGGATCGAGTCGAGGTTTCCGAGGTAGAGGTTCTTCTGAACGCCCGCCTTGATGCGGGCGACAGCGCGCGTGATCTTGCGCGTCACGAAAGTCTCACCGCGACGCGGAGACTCGTGGTTGAACAGGATGCCGTTCACCGCGTACATGTCATACGCCTCGCGGTAGTTCTTGGTGATCCAGTAGCTGTAGAGCTTCGCGGCCGCGTAGGGCGACCGCGGGTAGAACGGGGTCTCCTCGTTCTGAGGCGGCGGCGTCGCACCGTACAGCTCCGACGTGGAGGCCTGGTAGAACTTCGTCTGGATGCCGGACAGCCGAACGGCTTCGAGCAGACGAATCGTTCCCGTGCCCGTCGTGTCGGCGGTGTGCTCGGGCTCGTCGAACGAGACGCGCACGTGCGACTGCGCGGCGAGGTTGTAGACCTCGTCAGGGTTGATCTCCGACATGAGCGTGACCAGTCGCGCGCCGTCCGACAGGTCACCGTAGTGAAGGAACAGCTTCGCGTTCGGGTCGTGCGGGTCGACGTACAGGTGGTCGATGCGGTGGGTGTTGAAGGTCGAGGCGCGGCGGATGAGCCCGTGCACCTCGTAGCCCTTGGCGAGAAGCATCTCGGCGAGGTAGGAACCGTCCTGGCCGGTGATGCCGGTGATGAGTGCGCGTTTAGTCACTGTGTGAGCCTCGATTCGTTGTACAAAGAGCGAACTATTGAATGATGCCGACCGAGCAACACTCACTGCCGCGTCTGCATTATGAGAGTAGTGGAAAGCTGCGCGTCACCGTTCTTCGGCATCGCGCGGACGTAACTCAAGACTCACGTCTATCGCTCGTTTCACGGACGTTTCGGAAAACAATCCGGCTGCGTTCATCCGGACCCATCGGCCCTCATCCGGAATGTGATGCCACCATGGAGCGCGGGCGAGGACGGCGCCACGAGAGACCAAAGCCGCGTTGAAGCTGAACGAGCTCGGAGCCGCCACGAGCAGCCGAGCAGCCGACAACTCAACGAAATCTTGGTCGCGGTCACCGTTCAAATGGAGCTCCACACCAGCCAAGGCGGACAGCGCGGCGAAGGACTCGGGGGGGCCGAGCGAGTAGACCCGTATGGGTACCTGACCCAGGTCATCCACGGCCCGAATCCGACCGATGAGCTCTGCATACCAGTCGATGTCGAGCCACCGGTCCGGGTGAGTGTCCGGGCCGATGTCGTTCTCTCGGGCGGAACGACGAACGTGGACAGCGACGTAGTCCGGGCTGGCCTCGAGGCGTTGTAGCTCGCGCCCGAGCGACCCAGCCATCACTGCAGACCGCAGCGCGTCGGAGGCGGGTACTTGGTCGAAACGCGGGTGATCTAGAGGGAGGCGGAACTCGATTGCCTTCCCGGGCCGCTTCTTTCGCGCACGATTCACGTGCGATCGAAGAATGTCCAAAGATGTCGCGGTCCGCTCATCCTCTGTCGCAGGAAGACGGACGATCACCCGCTTGCGGGCCTCGACCGACCCCGCGCCCGCCGAAAAGGCGAACAAGCCATCAGGGTCCCCGGGGATTTTCGAACCGACATACTCAACCTCCAGGTCACGCGCCCATAAGTACCCAGCCATCCACCCCGATACCTGATGCCCCACGAACGCGTAAGGGTGAAGTGGCACCGTGAGAATGTCCCCTGGGTGCCGCACGGGTGCTGGGCCGATGCCGCGCGCCGAGGCGCGGGCCCAGTAACGTGGTTGCAGCCGCTTCTGGATCTTGTTCTGAAATCGACGCGCCCGCAGTCGAAACCGCAGTGGGATGGTTCGGAAAGGGCGGAGGGCCAATTCGGCTCCTGTCATTAAGTTTCAACACCCAGCGCGATTTCTGGGCGTTCGTTAGTATAAGGGGGAAGTAACGTTGAGCGTAGGACGGACGCTGGCTCAGGGCGCTGCATGGACCTACGGGGCGCAACTTGTTACCGTCGCCCTCCAATTTGGTTACGCGAGTGTTACCACACGAGTGCTGAATGATGACGCCTTCGGCGCATACGCCGTGGCACTCTCGGTTACAGGCTTCGCGGCCCTTCTATCGACCGGAGGTATCGGTCAAACGATCGGGAGGATGACGGAGCTGGATGCGAGACGCTTGCACGGCTTAATGACGTATGCCACCGGACTCGGCGCGATAGCTGCCGCGGTCGTGTGGTTTACAGCCCCCTTGTGGACCGTCATTTGGGACGCACCAGGAGCACTCGGCCCGATTCAATGGTTCTCGATCAGCGCAGGATTCGCTCCACTCCTCGGCTTCGCAGCTGGCTACGTGCGCAGAATAGGTAAATTCCGGCAACTTGCGATCTTTACGCTCGTCGCCAACGTGGTAGGTATGGCGATCGGAGTGGCAGCAGTCCTCACGTGGAACGACGCCGAAACACTTCTTGTCTTTCCCCTTGTGGCGCAACTCGTAACCCTCATAGGCGCGCTCACGCTGAGCGACCCGCGCCACCTTGGCTTTGGAAGTATTGCCTCCGCTCGCGGAGATGTGGCATTCAGCTGGCGCGTGACTGTCGCCTCACTTCTTTCCTACGGAATTGGGAACATTGTAAAGATTGGGACATCGAGAGTGCTCGGCCCGGGATATCTGGGGCAGTGGAATCGCGCCGATGTGCTCTCTGCCATTCCGTTCCAGCAGGTGCAAGCCGCACTCATCCCCGTGATCTACCCGGAGTTCCGACACGACCTCAGCGGCAGTGAGCGCACACGGACGGTGTGGACGGACATGTTATCTCTCGTCGCTTGGGTGGTCTTGCCGACCTCCGGAATCGCCGCGGTCATCATCCCAACCATACTTCCCGTGCTCTTCGGGTCCGGATGGGGGATCGCGATCGCGATCTCTCCTGTCATCTGCGTCGCTGCCGCAATTCAGGTCGTGAGTACCCTGCTCGCAAGCGCGGTCGAAGCTCTCGGAAAGTTCAGATGGATCTGGTGGACGCAGGGTCTTCTCCTCCTTATCCAGCTTCTGGCAGTTCTGGCTATATCCGTGTTTCAGTCGATCGTGCCAGCCATGATCGCGCTCGTCGTGACGATGCTGGCGCAGCACCTCGTGTATATCTGCCTCTGTGTTAAGGACGACTATCTCGACGGGCGTCGTCTCCTCACCACATACGGCGTCGTGACCTTTGCCTCCGTAGCCGCCTACCTCGTGGCGCAGAGCCTTCTCTGGATGGCAACGTCGCTGTTCGCGCTTGCGCCGGCCGCTTCGCTACTGACGCTGATTCCCGTCGCGGCGCTCATCCTCGTCCTGTGGGCCCTCCGATGGAAGCTCACGCCGGTAAAGATTGCACGAAAGTACGGACTGCTCCGCGGTTGAGGGGCGAGGAGCCGGGTTACTCCATCGCGACCCCCAGCGGCGCGCGCTGACCTCGACGAACGGGCGATCTCCCGTCTGGAACGATTTGTCGGTGCGCCGAGTAGAGAACCAGGCCCAACCACGGGGCGATGTACCACGGCAGGTGATAAAACCACGCGTAGGCACATATCGCCGTGAGCACGGCGAGTGACACTCTCGAGACCCGCAGAACACGAATGAACGCGTAACCGATGATCCCTGCAGCCAGCAACAGACCGACCAAACCGATTCGTAAGTACAGTACGACGTACCAATTATGCGGATTGAAGTCGATGAAGAGGCCGTTCACGACTCTTCCCCACCCGGCTCCGAAGCTCGCCCCAAAAATAACGGTTTGCGGGCCTTGCTGAATGGATTGGTCGATCAGTTCCGTCCATGAACCTTCTCGGGCATTTAGAGTCCCATCACTGCTGAGAGCGTGACTCACGGTGACGCCGAAGGCGGCCAGGGCACCGGACGCTAAGAGACACATCAGGACGACGCCGGAATAGAACGCGAGAAGGACCGTCGAGGCCAGGGCACGACCTCGCAACGACACCGCGACCACCAGGAGACCAAGAGCCGCCGCCACCCAGATCGATCGGTGCATGCACAGAATCGACACGGCGACGAAAACGTAACCAACAAGCAAGTCCGGCACGCGTATAGCTCCGCTTGTGAGGATGAGCGAGAGCCCGCAACACAGGAGAACGAGCGCCTGTCCGGAGACAAGAGGGCGCCCCGTCTGGAGGACTCCGGTCGCCGCGGTCACGAAACTGTCAGCGCCACCCCACCCGTACACGACGACGTGAATCACCGCGACAGCGCAGAGTAAAGAGCCACAGTGCAAGAAGAGTCTTGGCAGGGATGCCGACGACTGCGACCAGTCTCTTGAAAGCACCCAGGCAACTGCCGCAACTAGCCAGATAGTCGACCGAGCCTCGTTGAACGCCTGAGTACCGTAATGCATTAGGCCGCTCGCCAACGAGATCGCCAGGCAGAGCACAAACAGCCCGAGGAAGGGCCCCACTCGCACAAGGTTTCTCGACATCTGACGAATGGACGTCAGGGCGGAGGCGAGAAGCGTGATCGAAATGAAATCTTCCGGCTTGATTTGCACTCCGGCGATACTGACCAAGGACGGGCTGTCAGGAAGCTCCCACGCAATGACCGCGAATGCCGCGATGAAATACAACCCGATCATCTGCCAGCGCTGTATCAATGCCACGAGCGCCCAGACACACACTCCGCCAAAGGCGAGCGCGCCCACAGCGATGAAAAAAATCATTCGTCTCCTCCGGGGTGTGCCCGTGAGACGCTCACAGGTTCCTGCCTCGACCCTACGCGCGAGTCACATCTCGTCAAGAGCATCGACGCGAAGCTCCCGCAAGGGCTCGTATGAGCTCTGGTCGATCCCGGCACCGCCACGATTGAGCATTCGCACGAGTTGGTCGTCCTGCCGGAAGTGTCGGTGTGCGAACTCCCACGCGGCAGCTTCCCGTTCGATCCGCTCGTCGGCGTCGACGTTCGTCAGGTACTGCTCGATCCTATCGCCGAGGGCAACCATGCTTTTGGACATCAGCAGGAACGGTTCGGCACCGGGGAAGATCTGGTCGAAACCGGGGTGAGCCGTGGTCGCGTGCACGCTGCCCGTCGCCAGCGAGGTGGGCAAGCGATCAGAGAAATACTTCGGCTCAAGAGCGAAGTGATCCCAATTGGCCGACAC
Organism: uncultured Microbacterium sp.; assembly: GCA_913774845.1. Classification (GTDB taxonomy): domain Bacteria; phylum Actinomycetota; class Actinomycetes; order Actinomycetales; family Microbacteriaceae; genus Microbacterium. Next base: position 104,162 of record CAJYJO010000003.1, read on the forward strand.
CCAGCCGGAACGTATCGCGGAAGATTGATCGGAGTATGCGACGGTGCCTTGGGCGCTCGGCCCCGTCCACCCGCGGCCGAAGATGGCGAAACGAGAGCCGAACCGCGTCTCCATGTAGTTCACGAATCGGATGCGATCACGCCAGTTCGGAAGGCCCCGTAGCCGCGGGCGGTTCCTGTTCGCCACCATGACGATGTCGAAGTCACGATGGTGGTTCGCGAGGGGCCTCTCGCGACCGAATCGCTCCGAGTCGAAGATGCTCGGCTCCCATTGGACATCAGACGCGCCCGCTCGTTCGAAGTTCCTCGCGAACGTCCCGGTTCCGACGGTGAAGACCACATCGGCTACCGCACCCGCTTCGCGCGCCTCTCGGGGCAGCCCGTGCACTAACCGAGAGTAAGGATCCGCCTCGTGATAGATGAGAGCGTCACAGCTGTCCTTCAACTCCTTCAACTCGTCACGGACAATACCGGTTCCACCGAGATGCTGCATGAGAATGATGTCGGGCCGGTAGTCCGCCGCCAGCTGAACGAGCTTTCTTCGCTGCAGCGCACCGTCCATTCCTTCACGGATCCGCCACAAAAGGCTGAATATTTTGACATCGGATACACAGCCCCCTGATCGCAATCTCGAGAAAGTCGTTCGTATACCCGATTGACGCGCCGAACCATGCTCGTTCGGAACATACAGAATTCGCGCGGCCATCTTTCCTTCCACGACAGCACCGCCGGTGCGTATCAGGCGGCTGTCGCCGCAATAGTGCGTTGATATTGCTTGAGGTACATGTCCGCGATCACGTCGGCGCCGAACCTCTCCTCGACCATCCGCGCCCCATCGAACCCCTCTGCCGAGGCCCGCTCCGGCGTGGAGATCGCAAGAATCAGCGCGTCCGCCACGGCCTGGGGGGAGCGAACATCCGTGAGAATCCCCGCTGCCCCGTCGAACAGAGTCCATCGGACGGCGCCCGAGTCGCGGCCGGCGATCACCGGGAGCCCCTCCCGCACGGCCTCTAAGAGTACGAGACCTTGGGACTCCTCGAGCGACGTATGACAGAAGACAGTTGCCCGTGCATATTCGCTCGCAACCTCGTCGCGCCGCCGGCGACCCACGAACACGACCCCTGACGCAGGCGAATCCCTCGTCCACGAACGAGCCATTTCGTCATTTGGCCCCAATCCGTTGCCAATCAGTCGCAATTCGGCGTTCGGGTAGCGCGACCGGACAATGCGAAATGCCCGCAGAAGAGTCATGACGTTCTTTCGCCGGGAACTGTCCGAGACGCTCAAGATGACAGGGCCCGCGACCGAAGCGGCACCTCCCCGCGAGTGGTGGTTTGAAGAGGGCACGGGATTGGGAATCACGTCGATGGGGTCTCGAAAGAACATCTCGCGCCGCCACCGCTCAGCAAGGTACGGCGAAACGGCCGTCAGAGTCGGCCGTTTGAGCCGCGTCAGGGACGCCATCAACGCCCGAACGAGACGATAGGCATCGGGCATGTGGCTGAGCACCGTGAAGGGCGCGTCGTGCGCGGTAACCACCGTCGGGCGATCTCTGGTCTTCAGCGCACCGAGAGCGAACTCATACGTCCAATGAGCGTGGACCACGTCAGCGCGTATCTCCGACAGAGCACGTGCCACCCCTGCCCGTTCCACGGCAAACATGTCGAGCGCACGATCGCGAGCTCTCGGCCGAGACGGCGCGAGAAGTATCGAGACGTCTCGACCCTCATAACGGGTCACTCGATCGATGTCGGACGACGTCGTGACGAGGGACACCTGGTGCCCGCGGTTCAGGAACGCTTCCGCCAAGGTGGGCAAGAGAGGGAAGGGGTAGCCGACGTGCCGCAAAGCCCCCCGAGCCTTGCCTTCGAGGCGACCCTCGAGCATGTCGAGGGAAGCCGGTCCGCAGAGAGCAATGTGTAAGCTCATTCGTCCACTTTCCCTACCGGCACGCACGGGTTACCGGCCGCGATGGTGTTGGGCGCGATATCTCGGCTCACGACGCTGCCCGCGCCGATGACCGAACCACGACCGATCGTCACCCCCTTCAGCACGATGGACCGCGCCCCGATGAACACGTCGTCCTCGATCCTCACGGCGTGGTGCGGCTCGGCCGCAGGCAAACCGAGATGGCGTCGAGAGTTGCCCCCTTGCGTGCGAACGACATGATGGTCCGAATCCGTAATGATGCACCCGGATCCGATGAGAACTCGTGCACCGATGGACACATCGACCACCGCGCTGATTGTGGAACTCGTGATCCCCGATTCGGGACCTATCGCGATTCGCGCCGATGGCGAGAGGCTCTTGATGATCACGGGACCGCGCGCTTCGAGCGAATTCTTGGCGACGACCGAATTTAGAACGACGTAATCGCCGATGGAGACAGTGCTTCGCCTGTCGATGTTGAGGACTAAGCGGCCCGTGATGACGACGCTCTTCGAGACTGCCGCACCGGCTCGCCTCGCGAGAGCACGGGCGAGCTCTCGTCGAGCCTCTCGCAGGCCTCTCCAGAGTGGACGAAGCACACAACGCAGCCGCCCGTCAGTCAACAACTGTTCGCCTTTCGGACGTCGATTCTCTCTTCATTTCGCATCAGCCCCATCGTGACTGACCCTCCGCCGAGCACTCTTCGCCCACCACGTCGCGTACGTCACAGGCAGCCAGACGAACCATGACGCCGGCGAAGCCTTGCGGAGGTAACGGAAAAGCGACGCAGGATTGCCGCCACCTTTCAGCCCGACGAATTGCTTCCACTCGGAGGCGATCGGCAGGCCCCGCGGCGACTCGTTCCTAGGACAAGTGCCAAGGGTCCTCGGCATCAGCAGGACGTCGATCCCACTTTTCCGGCAGCGGAGACCGTAGTCGATGTCGGCAAGGGCGTGCGAATACTCCCCGTCGATCCCGCCAACCTCTCTCGCGACCGCGACGGGAACGACGACGAAGTTGCCGTTGAATGTGTCGACGTCTACGACGACGTCACGAGGGGTGAGCGCCTGGTACCTGAGCGGGTGACGGCCCGCGCGCGTCATCCCCGAATATGTCATCTTGCCGCTGAGCGGATCACGCATGGCACCGACCAATACAGCGCGAGGTCGTTCCGCATGTATCCGCAAACTTGCAGTGAGAGCACCCGGGTCGAGATTCACGTCGTCGTTCAGCCACACGATGAGGTCGTACGGCGAGACGTCCACGCGATCCAACACGACGCTCTCGGCCATCGCCATGCTCTTGGCCCAAAACGCTGTTCCATCTCCGGTAAGGATCGTTGCGGCAGGAAAGATTTCTCGTACCGCCTCCGCGGTGCCGTCGGTCGACCCGTCGTCGTAAATAGTGACGGACAAGGCCACTTCTGCCTCCAATGCCGCTTGTACCAGGGAGCGCAAAGACCGAACCGTGAGCGGTCGACGGTTGTGGCAGGCGAGAATCGCGTGCACGGCAGGTGTCCGTTGTGAATCTGTTGCGGGATGTTGTGTCATTCTCGGTCCTTGTCGTCCTGCATGCCGGACGGAGCGCGTGTCCCGCGTATCCACTCCTCGATCCCGTCGATGTATCGCTCTGCCATCTTCTCGATCGAGTACGTCCGCGCTAAACCGAGCGCTTCCTGTTTCAATCGTTCCCTCATCGGATGGTCCGTGAAAATCCTCAGCACCCCGTCCGCGTACATGTCGATCGAGTCCCCCGTGACGATCGCGTTGACACCCGGAACGAGGTACTCGAACTCCGGCGCGTGCCACGGCCAGTCCGTCGTTACAATCGGCACTCCGGCAGCGAAGCTGTCGACGGCGACGAGACCGACTCGGCCCGGAATTAGGAGGGCCTGAGAACGCGCGAGAGCGGTCCACTTCTTCTTCCCCTGAATCGGCCCGAGGTAGACGCACCACGAATGATGCGCGGCAAACGCCGCGACGTCGGACTCTCGCTCCCCGGAACCTGCGATCAGAAGACGGAACTCCGGCACCTTCGCATGGACGGCGGCCGCGCTTTCAAACAGGAAGTCCAGCCGCTTCGACTCGTCGAGGCCTCCGAGGTAAAGGGCCGTCGCATCGGTCAGATCGTGTTGTGCGCCGAACTCCGCCTTCTCGTGCTCGGTGAGGTTTCTGACACCCTCGAGGAGCTCGGAGGTATCGACTGCGTTGTTCAGCACGGAAACCCGTTCCCGCGGATACCCTTCGGCGGTCACAGCCTTCTTCCCGCCCTCCGTGTATGCGAAGAACCAATCGGCGCGGGAAGTCAGCCACGATCGGAGCCGCTCGCTCAGCGCACCGACATCTTGGGTGTAATCACGACCATGTCCCCAAAGTGCAATCGGAAACCGCCGTCGCCGGCGACCGAGCAGCACATACGCATCGAGGTTGCGACGAGCCTGCTCCAGCACGACGAAATCGGCGTCAGCCAGCACGCGGGTCAGCTTGCGCACCGTCAGTCGTCGGCCGGCGAGATTCAACTCAAGTTGCGGAATGGAACGTTGACTAGATAGGTCAACGCCATCCGACCGGGCGGCGAGGGTGCCGGACGGTTTCCCCGCCGCGATGACGATCTCGATCCCGCGAGCGCGTCCCCTCTCCACCATCTGCTCGAAGAGCGGCGCGCGGTAGTGAGGAACGTACTCCTGGACGATGACGACTCTCGTCACTTACTGTCCCCCCCTCGCAAGAGGGTTGCCCAGCGCTCGCCAAAGACGCTGAGCGAGAAGTCGCGACTGAAGCGCTCTGCAGCTTCTCGCGACATGCGGCCTCGCAGTTCGTGGTCTCCGAGGAGCCGTAGCACGCCTTCCTTCATCCCCTCGACATCATCCGTCGCATAGACGAGGCCCGTGATGCCGTCGCTGACAATGTCTCTGACGCCGCCCACGTCGAATGCTACGACGGGCGTACCGACCGCCATTGCTTCGAGGATCGTCAGCGGTTGCGCCTCGAAGGCGTACGTGCTCGGGAATACCAACACGGATGCGCCCGCCAACAGTTCCCACTTCCTTTGCTGATCGGAGATCGCACCCAGGAAAAGGGCTTGCGAAGTCAGTCCTTCATTCTCCACCTGAGCCACGAGCGATGCCTGAAAAATATCGTCGACAGGTGCACCCGCGATTACGAATCGCGCCCCGGGATCGCTCTGCGCAACTGAGCCTGCCACATTCAGGAAAGTGCCGGCCCCTTTCTCAGGAATGAGATTGGAGAGGTACAACACGGGACCGGTAACGGCAGTGCGCACTCCGGACGGTGGGCTCACCGCATTAGGTATTGAGAGGACAGGAGCCGAGACAAAGGGCCGCACGTCCCCGCCAAGCGCCTCCCCTAGACAGACAATTTCATCACCGCTACGAAGGAGCGCCTTCACGAATATGTTGTAAAGCCGCGACCGCGCCGCCAGATCTGCGAATCCACGCGTGTGCAGATAGAGAATTGTTCTAACTCGAAAAGCCCTAAGCACCCCACTCAATACGACATCGACCCAGAACGAAAAAGTCCGATTTGTCGCGAAGAAAACGACGGTGCCTGGCTTATACCGCAAGATGCGGAGAGCGAGGCGCACCGGAATTATCGTCGCCGAAAAGAGTTTACGGACAGAGAACTTTCCGACTTCAGAAATCGCCTTGCTGAAGCGGCGTTCAACAATGTCCACGTCGAACCCTCGGTCGCGAAGCACCTGCATAAGAGTACGCGTCATCAACGTCGACCCGTGAAGAGGCGGTGGAAGCTGACTGATTACGAGAACCCTCTCGAGGCTCGCTTCAGGCATGCGCGCGGTCACGCATTCCTCCGCAACACGCGTCCGAGGAGATGCTTCGTCGACACCATCATGAATCGAAAATTCCCATAGAGATACCGACGTCCGAGTCGCCGAGGCTCAGAGACCAGGCGATATAGCCACTCGAAGCCGGAATTCTGTATGAAACGAGGAGCTTCAGGGGTCGTCTGCGCCACGAAATCGAAGGCTGCTCCGACGTTGAGTACGGGGATATCGACCCGCTCGGCGAGCTGTGTGCCGACGAAGTCCTGTTTGGGCGTCCCCAGCCCCACCCAGATGACATCCGATTCGACACGGTTCACTTCATCTAGACATGCCTTCACATAAGACCCGTCTACAGGGGCGAAGGGCGGCGAAAAGACACCGGATATACGAGCATCCGGATAGTCCACCGCTATTCGCTGCTGCAGCACCTCGAGCACGCGAGGAGAACCCCCAAGCAGAAAATGACGCAATGGCTCCCGGGAGCTGTCGTTCAGGACCTCTCGGAATATCGACGGCCCCCTGAGCCGATTAGAATCCCGTCGTGTCGCGCGCATAAACCATACAACCGGTGTTCCATCGGGAAAATTTATAGAATTGGACTGCAATAGTAAGCGCATGTAATCGGAATCGTCATTTGCGAGGGCTACATTCCAAGCGTTGGCGAAACGTACGTTCACACCACCACTCCTTGATATGGCACGACGCGCAATCCAATGGACGGTCTGCCGCAGATTCGCAACCGCAAAAGGAATTCCCCCAACCTCGACCAAATCGAATCCGGCGCGATCATCCAGGTCTCGCTGAAAGTCGTCAACATCGCTCACAATTTGGCCCTCAGCTTCCCTAGCGACGCTCGAGCCACATCGCGCACCCACTTCGCCGGACTGTTCCTTGGGACACCAAGAAACGACCCGAGAGTGCGGATAGTCATGGGTTGCATAATACCGATCGTCGACAGCGTCGCCGAGGAGAGATTATCAGCCACTATTTTTCTATAAAGTCGCCGAATTCCATACCTCTTCTCAGCGGGCAGGTGCCATAGCACCAGTGCCAGATCACCCTTATTGACATTCTTGAACTTCAACGGCTGTGTCCACATGCGCCTTACAAAAGAGTTGGCAGATCCCGCCTCAATTCCCAATCGACTGTTAGCTACGCTTAAAACGTGAGCCTCTTCAAAAGAATATTCAGCGCCACCCGCGGAGCGGACAACATTCGTAGACATAACCGAAGCCGCCTCGCGGTAGTACTGCGGAATGATCGCCCCACTCAGTGCCACAAACTCCCCTCCACAGTAAGGTAGCGGCTGGGTGGCATCCGGGAGATCGGCCATCCTCCGAGTCATCTCTCGTCGAGACATTGAATTTACTTCCTCGTCAGCCGAGTAGTCTATTCGTAATGCGAGTCCGCCTCGCTCTTGGAGGTGTCGCCACATGTCTGGCGTCCGAGGTGACCCTGTCCACACGATGTCACTATCAAGAATCAGGAGCTGGTCATCGGAGGCGAGCGACTCGGCCGCCCACTTCAAAACATCGATTACGAAGAACTGATTACGCCAGGCCGCCGGCCAGGAAGCGGGCGGCTCGTGCGAGTATGGTAGCTGTATAACCTCTACGTTCAAACGATCGAGCAGCGTTTGCACCTCCCGGGAGACGCGCGATGCGCTCGCATCCCATGGGACGTTCGAGAAGAGAATTAATCGCGCAGTCGGCTCGACTAAACGTGCGGTCGAGAAAAAGACCGCGATACACCGGCGATACACGTCGCGGAATATCTCGCTCGCCACGTCTCCTCGCATCTGCGCGTAGGAGCCCGGCTCCCCCTCGCCGTGCGTGTAAAACCAAGTCGAGATAACCTTCATCGAACCCCCACGGAGTCGCGTAGCAGTGTTTGCAAGTTCCTTCTGACGTGTCAGAGGCAAAGGTTAGCAGTGCCGACGCGCTGTTCCATCACGATCGAGTGAACGGCGGATTTCGTCGAGGGCTCCACTGCCGAAACCCGGCATTCAAGAAATTAGGAGAGAGACTTTCCTGTGGGCCCATACTGCTTGTCGTCCGGCGGCTGCTGTCGAACCCACGTACCTTAATCCCCTTAGAGATGTGACAGTTGGTCCTATACTTCATTTGCCGCTGCCTTCGCACGCGAGCAATTCTCTCGAACGCCCTAATCGTGTTCGTCAAGATAAAAAAGATCCGATCAGCGCTATGACGAGAAAACATCCATTGTAAGAGGCGTGCATCAGGACTGCGCCCCAGATACGACCTGTCGACAGCACCGTAGCGGAGCACGCTATACCGAGGGCGAACAGCTCCAGGGCACTCACAAACCCGACCGCCGTGAAAACCGCGTGCAGCATCACAAAGGCACCTGCCGAGACGAGCGCTGCAGTGAGCCCAGCCGCCAAGGCACCGACGCTTCTGCGCAGTAGCTGATAGATCGCGACAAGGAGCACTGCTCGGAAGAATAGCTCCTCAATGACGGGGGCTACCAACACTGTCGGCACCACTTCCCTGGACCACCGGACAACGGAATGAGCTGGATCCGGCGAGCCTAGGGTAGGAAAGGGCAGGGCGTTGACTCCCTCAAGGGCGCCTGCTCCTACACGGAGCATGAGGCCTATTCCGATGCCCCAAAGGATGTCAATCGCTTTGAATCTGAAGAGGGCAGCGGGTCGAGCGCGAGTGATCGCGGCACCCACAGCCGCGAGCATCCCCACCCACAGAGCAGACAACGAAGCCTCTGGCGCCCACCAGAACGCTTGGCGAGCTAGAAGAAGCGACGCAATTACTCCACACGCAAGCCCGGAAGCCGCATAAAACAGGACCCGGCGGTCCCACCTTCGAACTGCGCGACCGCCGAACCGCCAGTCAACCCGGCGTTGATGACCAGCACGTGTCTCTTCGTGACCCGCCGAGAACTCAGGAAGCCCCGGCGACACGGGCGCCGCGGGACGCGTCGCGCTGTAATCGCTAGGCTGCTCATGCACGTGGTCAACATAGCGTCCCAATGGACGCACGTCCCACCCCGCCTCACCATTCTGCCTCGTGGAAAGCTATGTTGAACATTCTCACCGTCTGCACCGGCAATGTATGCCGTTCACCGATGGCAGCGCAGATCTTGGCGACACGACTCGCCGGTCTGCAGGTTCGGGTCAGTAGCGCTGGAACATGGGCCCGAAACGGGATGCCTATGACCTCCGACGCGGTCGCACTAGCAACGCGTCGGGGCGTCGCGCCGCCGATCGCCGCTGCTCACCGCGCTCAGCTTCTGACAGAGTCACATCTGCGTGACGCGGACCTTCTGCTTGGCATGAGTCGCGAACACCGCAGGGCGATCGTCGAGCTCGCACCCTCAGCGACACGACGGACTTTCACCCTGCGGGAATTTGCGCGTCTTTGCGCAGCCCTCACGGACGACGACATCCGGGCGGCGGGCAGCTCGAGTGAGGGGCCGCCTGATCCTGCGCTCCGCTTGCAGCTCATGCTGAGTTTCATCGTCGCGCGGCGGGGACTCCATTCCGGCACCGTTGCTGGAATGAGTGACGATGTTGTTGACCCCTATGGCCGGCCGGCGGAGATCTACGAACAGTCAGCACGTGAATCGGAACCTGGCCTGGAGGCCGTTGAGCGCATTGTGCGACTCGCGTTCGAATAAGCAGCACGGCGCTGCGCACGCGAGCAGAAGACAACGTCTCGCTGATCCTGACCGTCGGGTCGTTGCTCCGCCCAAAGATCAGCGTCCTGCATTCTGTGTGTCAGACTGAGTGCGATTTCCCGCACGCTGCGCCAACGGTCGGCAGCGACTCCTCGAGAGGCCCCATGGAGCTCAGCGACTACATCCGTCTTCTTCGGAAGAACTGGCTCACCGTTTTGGGGCTGACTCTCGTCGGCCTCGTCATAGCGACGATCTTCACGTTGACACGCACACCAACCTACGAGTCGTCGAGTACGGTTTTCGTTTCAACGCAAGGCGGCACGACCACGGCCGAACTGCAACAGGGCTCCACCTTTACGCAAGCGAGGATCAATACATACGTGGGCCTGGTCACCACGCCAGCTGTGCTCGATCCCGTCATTGCGAGCCTGGGCCTCTCCACCACATCAGACGCACTGGCGAACAAGGTCAAGGCCTCAGCTGGCTTGAATTCCACACTCATACAGCTCTCCGTGACCGACACGAGTGCGCGGCGCGCAGCTGACGTCGCGAACGCTATCGCGTCCAGTTTGGCGACAGTCGTCCCCGAGCTCGAGCCAGCTGTTGATGGGGGCGCCAGCCCGGTTCGACTCAGTCGTGTGCGAGACGCTCAACCGGCGGCGCAGCCTTCCAGTCCGAACATCCCGCTCAACATCCTGGTCGGCGGGCTCGTCGGTCTGGCTATGGGCATCGGTGCCGCCGCACTTCGAACAAGCCTTGACACCCGTGTCCGGACTCCCCGCGACGCTGAGCAGATCACGAACGCCCCCGCTATAGGCGCCATTGCGTATGACGCCAAGGCTAGGGAGCGGCCGCTAATTGTTCACGCCGATCCTTTAAGTCCTCGCGCCGAGTCCTTCCGTGCATTGCGAACGAACCTGCAGTTCCTCGACATGGGGGGACGATCAAGCTTCGTCGTCACCAGTTCGATCCCGAGCGAGGGCAAGTCGACAACAACCATCAACCTCGCTATTGCTCTCGCCGATGCAGGGAAGCGCGTGGCCCTCCTCGACACCGACCTCCGGAAGCCGAAGGTCGCTGAATACCTTGGTATCGAGGGCGGTGCAGGACTCACCGACGTGCTCATCAGCCGTGCGAGCGTCAACGACGTGATGCTGCCCTGGGGAGGCCGAAGCCTGTATGTCCTTCCTGCGGGCAAGGTTCCGCCGAACCCGAGCGAGCTCCTCGGATCGCGTCAGATGAGCGCGCTCCTCGAGATGCTGGAACGGGAGTTCGACGTCGTTCTGTGCGACGCACCGCCGCTTCTTCCAGTCACCGACGCGGCGGTCCTGTCGCGAGCGACAAGTGGTGCGCTGATGGTCGTGTCGGTGGCCAAGACCACCCGGCACCAGCTCTCCGGGGCGACCGAAGCGCTGAATACCGTGGGCGCGAAGCTCGCGGGTTTTGTCATGTCGATGGTCCCGACTCGCGGACCGGACTCGTACTACGCCGGCTACGGGTACGGATATGGGTACGGATATCAGCTGTCCCCGAAGGAGCAGCGGAAAGCTCAGAAGCGAAGCGGGCGTATAGACGAGGCGGCTGAGCCCGACCTGTCCCTCGACGATCTAGGCTTCGACCCCCGACGCGACGGCCGAGAGACCGGGCGCGAGGAGTAATCAGCTCCGGCTGCGCCACGCTCGTTTTGGCCCCCCGTCGTCGGAAGGTCTCTGTTTGTCCAAGACATCCCCTTTCCCGATCGACCCGAGAATCGGTCGGGTCGCGCTCTGGGCGATGGCAACATTTCTCATCCTCGTTGTCGCAATAGCGGCGTGGGTGGGCGTCAGAGGCGCGCTCGCCTACAAGCACCTTTCCGCCCTGCAAGAGGTTGCGTCGACGCAGACACCGCAGCTGGTCTCCGATCCTGCAACCGCGGTAGCCGCCATCACTGAGCTTTCTGAAGATGCACGCGCGGCCCACGATCTCACGAGTGACCCGGTCTGGAAGCTTGCGGAATTGTCGCCCTGGCTCGGACCTCAACTGAATGCCTTGTCGACCATCTCAGCGTCGGCAAATGAATTGCTGACGGGGAGCGTGCTCCCGCTGGCGGCTGCAGCGCAAGGCACATCGCTCGACGCGCTCAAACCCGTCGACGGTCGACTCGACACAGCGGCGATTGCATCGCTCGCTGCCCCGGCTGCAACCGCCGCCGAGAATGCCCGGCAAGCAGTCACCGCGATCGACGGCATCAACCCGACCCCGCTGGTCGGCGCCGCGCAAAGGGGTGTCGAGCGCGTCGACAAAGTCTTCTCCCAAACGGCGGACGGTCTCGATGCCTTGTCCCGAGCGACGCAACTCCTGCCGGGCATGCTGGGAAGCGACGGTCCGCGCAGCTACCTCCTGCTCGTACAGAACAATGCTGAAGCGCGATCGCTCGGCGGAATTGCGGGTACAGCAGTAGTCATCCGCACGGACGGCGGCAGGATCTCGCTGGACGAGACGCGTTCGGGAACGTCGATCTCCCAGGCTCTGCGCTCACCCGTCGCAGACGTCGGCTCCGACGTCAGCGCGCTGTACGGCAATGGACCTGCGCGCTTCTTCCAGAACGTCACCCAGGTTCCCGACTTCTCCGTCGGCGCACCATTCGCGCGACAAATGTGGCAGGAAGTCACGGGCGTAGCCGTTGACGGCGTGATCACCATCGACCCCGTTGTTCTGTCATATCTCCTGAAGGCGACCGGCCCTGTCACCCTTCAGGACGGGACCGTTCTGACCACAGACGATGCGGCTTCCGTGCTTCTGAACGGCGTGTACAAGAAGTACCCGAAGCCCGACGTGCAGGACGCGTTCTTCGCGCAAGCGGCATCCACCATCTTCAGCACCTTTTTGAATGGTGGGGGGTCGACCCCGGCAATCGTGTCCGCCCTGTCGCGGGCGGCAGAAGAACGGCGCATCCTCGTGTGGAGTGCCGATGAGGACGAAGAAGCGACTCTGGCCGGAACCACCTTCGCAGGTGCTCTGCCGATTACGGACAGCCACACCGCTCGCTTCGGCGTCTATCTCAGCGAATCCGGTGGATCGAAAATGACCTTCTACGTCAAACCCACCGTCGTACTCGATTGGGGCAGGTGCCAAACGGACGGTGCGACCTCGTCTCGTGAGATCACCCTTTCGGTTTCGCTCACGAGCGATGCGCCCTTGGACGCCGCGACGACTCTGCCGACCTATCTGACGGCCAACGGTGCCTTCGGCGTCGCCCCCGGCAACGCGGCGACCACCGGCCATGTGTTCCTCCCGGAAGGCTGGGAGCTCGTCAGCGCAACCCAATCGACCGGGGGCAGTTTCGCCGAAACAAACGCCTTCGGACGGCAGGTGCTGAGCTTTGATTCAAACCTCGCCCCGCAGACCTCGTTCACGGCGAACCTCACTGTGCGCGCCACCTCATCTGCGGATGAGGCCGAGGCGTGGGTCACCCCGACGGCAGACTCCAGCATCTCCCCCGTCGTCGCCGCCACCTGCAAACCCACCGGCGTCGCGACCCTGGAGTAGCTGATTTTCTACGTCTTTTCGGCGGTCGTTTACGCGACGCACGAAATTTACGTAAAGGAAACCGTCTCAGTTTGCTTCCGGCATCCGCCTAGGTAATACTCGGGAAAGTCTTTTACCACGACTCGCCGCTTCATTGTTGTCCACCCCCTTGCGTTACCACCGGATAGCAGGCACGAGCGGACCACCAACACACCGGTAGCCCGGATTCGAAAGCAGGCAATCATGAAGCTCACCCTCAAGAAGACGGCGGCTGCCACGGCCCTCGCCGGCGCGCTGCTCCTCGCCGCGCCCGTCGCCGCCCACGCCCAGTACGCCACTCCCGGCCCCAACACGGTCGTCCAGGAGATCACCGAAGACGGTCCGGCCGCTACCGGCGGTTTCGCCGCCGGCACCTCGGTCGTATTCACCCTCTCGGGTGTCGGTGTGACCGGCGCCAACATCGCTACGGCCGGCGCGCGCGTCACCTCGGCCTCGGTCACCAAGACCGCCGACGCCTCCGGGAGCGCCACCGTGAACATCACGCTCCCCGAGCCCCAGGTGGGTACCTACCTGCTCGCGGCGACCGGCACCCGCGCCGACGGCAGCGTCGGCACCGACACCACGGTCGTCGGCAGCGGCAGCGGCAGCGGCAGCGGCTCGAGCGGCAGCACCAACGCCAGTGGCAGCAACGCCCTCCCCGCCACGGGTATGGACGCCAACTCGCTCCTCGGCTTCTGGGTCGGCGGTGGCGCTCTCGTGCTCGCCGGCGCGACGGTCGCCGTGGCCACCACGGTTCGCCGCAACCGCCAGAGCACCAAGGCCTGACGCACCCGCGTCTCGAAAGAGGCGCCGTCGACTCCGGTCGACGGCGCCTCTTTCCGTTTCGCGGCGGCGGGTGCCGGCATCCACTCGTCAACCCTCCCCCGCGCTGCATTCCTCGCCGGTTCACTCGAAGAATGCACACGACCACCACCGCGCCGCTCGACAATGACGGACGCGACGGCGAGAACCCGCCCGTCCTTCCTTTCACGCACATGTGGACCGGGCTCGACGGAAAGAGCCGGCTCGACGAATCCGTGATGCGCGGCTTCGGGCTGCAGAGCGTCGGCGGGGGCGCCGACCCGCAGTGGATGCGACCATTTCCAGGTGAGGTCACCGCGGTGATGTTCGCGGCGTTGCCGGTCGGGTGGGTGGGACAGTGGCATCCCTCTCCCCACCCGCAGTGGGTGATTCCGCTGCGCGGGCGGTGGTTCCTCGAGACGCAGGACGGATCGCGCGTCGAGATGGGGCCGGGCGACATCCACTTCGGGCAAGACACCGAGACCGCCGAGATCGACGGCCGCGAGGGCCACCTCTCCGGAACCATCGGCGGCGAACCTTGCCTGCAAGTGCTCATCCAGTTCGCGGACTCGCCCGCCGCACCCACACCTCACCCCTTCGGGTGAGCGCGTCAACCCGGCTCGGCGTTCCTCGCGCAGCCGATTGACTGGACGCATGCCCCACGACCCCGCGCGCATTCCCCTCGACGGACAGATCCTGCAGGGACCCCACTCCCCCGAGCCGGTCGACGTCGCTCCGCCACGCCGGTGGGACGACCGCCTCGGCCAGGTGCTGCCCGCGTCGTCGCGCCTGCTGTCGCTCTACGCCGACGCCACGTGGGCCGAGGGTCCCGTGTGGTGGCCCGCCGCGAGCTCCCTCGTCTTCAGCGACGTCATCGGCCGGCGCACCCTCGCCTGGCGCGAGGACGGCAGCATCGTCACCGTGCGCGACCGCTCCGACTTCGCCAACGGCAACGCGATGGATGCCGAGGGCCGCCTCGTGCAGTGCGAGCACGGCCGCCGCGGCATCAGCCGCACCGACGAGAACGGCACCGAGCTGCTCGTCGACAGGTTCGAGGGCGAACCCCTCAACTCCCCCAACGACCTCGTCGTGGCCTCCGACGGGGCCATCTGGTTCACCGACCCCACCTACGGCATCTCCGACCCGCGCGAGGGCTACCCCGCCGACCCCGCCCTCCCCCACCACAGCGTCTACCGCTGGCGCGAGGACGAGGGCCTGCGGCGCATGATCGACCTCGACCAGCCCAACGGCCTCGCCTTCAGCCGCGACGAAGGCATCCTTTACGTCGCCGAATCGAACGCGGATGGGCTCCCCCGCGTCGTCGCGTGCACCTGGGACGGCGAGAACCTCGGCGCCCCCACCTTCTTCACGGGAGTGGATGCCGGCATCCCCGACGGCTTCGCCGTCGACAGCCGCGGGTGGCTCTGGATCTCGAGCGAAGCCGGCGTCGTCATCGTCGACGAGACCGGGGCGCGCCTCGGCGTCATCCCCACCCCGCACGTGGTGAGCAACTGCACCTTCGACACCGACGAGAAGCGCCTCTTCATCACCGGCGACAGCGACCTGTGGATGGTGGAGCTCGCGTGAGCGACGTCGAGATGGCGCGCATCCCCGCGGGACGCGTGCTGCGCGGCGACCAGCGCGGCACCGAGCGCCGCGAGATCGTCGTCGACGCGTTTCAGATCGCCGTGTACCCCATCACGCAGGAGCAGCTCGCCGAGCTGCTCGGCATCCCGGGAACGCACCCGCGACGCCCGGCGACGCACCTGAGCTGGCTCCGCGCCATCCGCCTGTGCAACGCGCTGAGTGAATGGGAGGGCCTCGACCCGGTCTACTCCTTCGACGGAGAGGTCGTCGACGGGGATGCCGACGCCGACGGGTTCCGCCTCCCCACCGAGGACGAATGGGAGTACGCCTGCCGCGCCGGCTCGGTGAACGCCGCCTACGGCCCCGTGCGGGAGGTCGCGTGGACCGCGGCCGACGGCGTCGGTCACCCCTCCGACGTGGGGGCCCGGATGCCGAACCTGCACGGGCTCTTCGACACGCTCGGCAACGTGTGGGAATGGTGCTTCGACCCTTATGACCCCGAAGGCGAGAGCGACGCGCGGGTGTTCCGCGGCGGCGGGTGGTCGGACGCGCCGGCCCAGGTGCGCGCGGCGGCGCGACGCGGTGGGCGGCCGCGGGACGCGTTCGACGATGTCGGGGTGCGCGTGGCGCGGGGGTGAGGCACGGGGGTTGTTGCGGTGGCTTCGACAGGCTCAGCCACCTGGGTTGGGGGCTCAGCCGCCTTGGGTGGGGGCTCGGCCACCGGGGGTGGGGGCTCAGCCGCCTTGGGGTGGGGGCTCAGCCGCCTTGGGGCGGGGGCTCGAGGGCTGTGGGGCCGGTGGCGTCGACAGGCTCAGCCACCTCGGTTGGGGGCTCCGCCAGCTCGGTTGGAGGCTCCGCCGCCTTGGGTGGGGGCTCGGCCACCGGGGGCGGGGTCAGTCGGTGGTGGTGATCGACTCGGTGAGCTGGTCGAGGAAGTCGACGATCGTCTCGAGCTGCGCGTCGTCGAAACCGGCGGCGACCTGACGCATCGCGGCGAGGTGCACGCCGAAATGCCGGAAGAACTCACGACGCGACTTGTCGGTCAGCACCACGACGCGCGCACGCCCGTCGGAAGGGTGCGGGCGGCGCTCGAGATGACCGGACTTCTCGAGCCGATCGATGAGCTTCGTGGTCGACGCGGTCGAGATGCGCAGATGCGTCGCGACATCGTGCGGACTGACCATCTGCCCGCGGTGCTCGCGGATGGTCAACATGCGCAGCGTCGCGAGGTCGCTGGCGTTCATGTCCATGTCGCCCTTCATGCCGCTGTTCATGCGGTCGAGGGCGTCGCCGAGGGTCTGAACCGACCGCAGAGTGTCGGTCACGGCCGTTCTTTTATCAGAGGTCGACACCACTTCTGCCACAGTGGACACCCCCTTTCCGCGTCGGTATAGTCGGGCTCACATCGCTAGCTAAACTAGCAAACAGGAGGCACGATGAGCGAGACCGAGTATGTCGTCCTCCTGGACGATTTCGGGAACGAGGTCGGCACGGCGCTCAAGGCCGACGTCCACGGTACCGACACCCAGCTGCATCTCGCCTTCTCGTGTCACGTGATGAACAGCGCGGGCCAGGTTCTCGTCACCCGCCGCGCCCTGCACAAGAAGACCTGGCCCGGCGTCTGGACCAACTCGTTCTGCGGCCACCCCGGCCCCGCCGAGCCCGTGCTCTCCGCCGTGCACCGCCGCGCCGAGTTCGAGGTGGGGCTGACCGTCCGCGACCTCGAGCTCGCCCTCCCGCTCTTCCGCTACCGCGCCGTCGACGCCTCCGGCATCGTCGAGCACGAGATCTGCCCCGTCTACGTCGCCCGCACCGACGACGAGCCGCAGCCCAACCCCGACGAGGTCGCCGAGTACCGCTGGGTCGACCCCCTCGACTTGGCCGCGTCGCTCGAGGCCACCCCCTGGGCGTTCAGCCCCTGGCTCGTGCTCCAGGCCCAGCAGCTCCACCTCTTCGAGACCCCGCCCGTCGTGAGGAGAGCCTCGTGATCATCCTGCCCGCCGCCCCCACCGCCCGCGAAGAGATCGAAGACGCGATCGAGACGGCCCTCGAACGCCTCGAGCACCGCATGATCCCCCAGGGCGAGGGCGCCCGGGCCCTGGCATCCGCGATCCGCCGCGCCACCACCGGCGGCAAGCGCTTCCGCCCGCTGCTCGTCGCCGCCGCGTACGACACCCTCGACGGCGACGCCGTGCCCCTGTCGGGCCTGTACCAGGTGGCCGCGGCCTTCGAGCTGCTGCACACCGCGTTCGTCGTGCACGACGACGTGATCGACCACGACCTCGAGCGCCGTGGCATCCCCAACATCAGCGGCGAGTTCCGCCAGCGCGGGATCGACAAGGGCGCCGACGACCAGGGCGCCGCTCTGCTCGGCGACGCCGCGGGCATCCTCGCCGGCGATCTGCTGCTGCACGAGGCCGGACGCCTCGTCGCCCTCGCCGACATCCCCGCGAAGATGCGCGCCACGCTCATGACCCTCGTCGAAGACGCCGTGCTCGTCTCGGCCGCGGGCGAGCTCGCCGACGTCGAGAACGCCGTCTCGGCCGGCGACATCGACCCCATGACGGTGCTCAAGGCCACGCGCGACAAGACCGCCGTCTACTCGTTCTCGGC
Organism: uncultured Microbacterium sp.; assembly: GCA_913774845.1. Taxonomy (GTDB): domain Bacteria; phylum Actinomycetota; class Actinomycetes; order Actinomycetales; family Microbacteriaceae; genus Microbacterium. The sequence continues at coordinate 122,095 of CAJYJO010000003.1, forward strand.
GCCGCTGCAGGCCGGAGCCGTCATGGCCGACGCCGACGACGCCGCGCAGCACGCGCTCGAGCGCTTCGGCGAACGCCTCGGCCTCGCCTACCAGCTCATCGACGACCTCATCGGCGCCTTCGGCTCCACCGCCGTCTCGGGCAAAGACGAGGGCTGCGACCTCCGCGAGGCCAAGAAGACGCACCTCATCTCGCTCGCCCGCGAGACCGAGAACTGGCCCGAGGTCAGCGAAGCGCTCGCGCAGGCGCACACCGGCCCCGTGGCCATCCGTGCCGCGCAGGCAGCGCTCTCGGCATCCGGAGCCCGTCTCGCCCTCGAACGCCTCGTCTACGACACGCTCGATGAGGCGACCCTCATCGTCACCGGATCGACCCTGCCCTCGTCGTGCCAGATGATGCTGCTCGACCTCGTCGACTCCGTCACGGAGCGCGTTCCGTGAGCACGGCTCCCACGGGCCTCGAACTCTATTCGCAGACGGCCGACGACGCCGCGGCCGCCGTCATCAACCGCTACTCCACCTCGTTCGGCATCGCCGCGCGCCTGCTCGGTCCGCGTCCCCGCCCGCACGTGCGCAACATCTACGCCCTCGTGCGCGTCGCCGACGAGATCGTCGACGGGCCCGCCCACGACGCAGGGCTCACCCCCGAGCGGGAACGCGAGGTGCTCGACGGTCTCGAGGCCGAGGTCCGGGATGCCATCGCCACCGGCTTCAGCGCCAACCTCGTCGTGCATGCCTTCGCACGGACGGCGCGCGAGTGCGGCATCACCGACGAGCTGATCGCCCCGTTCTTCGCGTCGATGCGCACCGACATCGACACCGCCGCCCACGACGACCTGTCGCACGACGCGTATGTCTACGGCTCGGCCGAGGTCGTCGGGCTCATGTGCCTCCAGGTGTTCCTCAACGCCGGGATGTCGGCCCCCGCCCGCCCGGCCGCCGACCTCGTCGACGGTGCCCGCCGCCTGGGCGCGGCCTTCCAGGACGTGAACTTCCTGCGCGACCTCGACGACGACGCCGACCGCCTCGGCCGCGACTACCTCGACGGCGCCGCCGACGACGACCGCCGCGTCGCCGTGCTCGACCGGATCGACGCCGACCTCGCCGCCGCGGCATCCGTCATCCCCCACCTGCCGCCCGACTGTCGCGCCGCCGTGACCACCGCGCACGACCTGTTCGCCGAACTGTCGCGCCGCCTGCGCCTCTCGCCCGCGGGAGCGCCCCGCGTGCGCGTCCCCGACGGCGTCAAAGCCACCCTCGCCGCCCGTGCCCTCCTCGGGCGTCCACCGAAAGGTCCCCGCTCATGAGCGCCCAGCGCATCGTCGTCGTCGGAGGCGGAATCGCCGGTCTCGGCACCGCCGCCCTGTTGGCCGACCGCGGCCACGACGTCCAGCTCTTCGAAGCGCGCGACGCCCTCGGCGGACGCGCCGGGTCGTGGGAGGCCGACGGCTTCCGCTTCGACACCGGCCCCAGCTGGTACCTCATGCCGGAGGTGTTCGACCACTTCTTCCGCCTGCTCGGCACCAGCGCCGACGAGCAGCTCGACCTCGTGCGCCTCGACCCGGCCTACCGCGTCTTCGGCCCTCCCGGGAAGGGCGAGCCGATCGACATCGTCTCGGGCCGCGAAGCTGCCCGCGCGCTGTGGGAGAAGCACGAGCCCGGCTCGGGTGACAAGCTGCTCGCCTACCTGGACTCCGCGAAAGACGCCTACGAGCTGTCGACGTCGAAGTTCCTCTACGACCCGTACTCGTCGACCAAGGGACTGCGCGACCCCTCGCTGGTCAAGCGCCTGCCCACGCTCATCCCGCTCCTCACCCGCTCGCTGTGGAAGCGCATCACCAGCGACTTCCACAACCCGCGGCTGCAGCAGATCCTCGCCTACCCGGCGGTGTTCCTCGGCGGCTCCCCCTTCGAGGTGCCGAGCCTCTACCACCTCATGAGCCACCTCGACCTGGGCGACGGCGTGCTCTACCCCCGCGGCGGCATGACCGAGATCATCAAGGCCATCGAGCGGCTCGCGCGCGAGCGCGGCGTGCAGATCGAGACCTCCTCGCCCGTCGAGGCGATCATCACCGAAGCGGGCACCGCGCGCGGAGTGCGTCTCGCCGACGGCCGGGTCATCGCGGCGGATGCCGTGGTCTCGGGCGCCGACCTGCACCACACCGAGAACCACCTGCTCGAAGAGAAGGACCGTCAGTATCCCGAGAAGTGGTGGGACGACAAGGTGCCGAGCCCCGGCGCCCTCCTGCTGCTCCTCGGTGTCAAGGGCGAGCTCCCCCAGCTCACCCACCACACGCTGCTGTTCACCGACGACTGGCACACCAACTTCGACAACATCTTCGGCGAGAACAAGCGCATCCCCGACCCGGCGTCGATCTACATCTGCCGCCCCAGCGCCACCGACGACTCCGTCGCGCCCGAGGGTCACGAGAACCTGTTCGTGCTCGTCCCCGTGCCCGCCGACCCCGACAGCGGTCGCGGCGGTGTCTCGGGCGCCGGCGACGACCGCATCGAGAAAGCCGCGGACCGCGTCATCGCGCAGATCGGCGAGTGGACCGGCATCCCGGACTTCGCCGAGCGCATCGTCGTGCGCCGCACGATCGCACCGGAGGACTTCGCGGAAGACCTCCACGCCTGGCACGGCAACTCCCTGGGACTCGCGCACACGCTCAACCAGAGCGCGATCTTCCGCCCCAAGAACCGCTCGCGCAAGGTCGACAACCTGTACTACGCGGGAACGTCGGTGCTGCCCGGAATCGGCCTGCCCATGTGCCTCATCTCGGCCGAGCTCGTCGTCAAGCGCATGACCGGCGACAAGACCCCCGGCCCCCTGGCGGAACCCGCGCGCGCGGCGGTCTGACATGCCGGGGATCTACCTCGGCGCGATCCTGTTCTCGTTGACCGGCATGATGCTGATCGACTGGAAGTACTCGCTCGCGCTGCGGGTCGCTCCGGTGCGCACCATCGTCGCGGTGCTCGTGGGCACGGCGTTCTTCCTCGCGTGGGATCTCGTCGGCATCGTCACGGGCGTGTTCGTGAAGGGCGAGAGCCCGCTGTTCGTCGGCGTGGTGCTCGCCCCGCACCTGCCCCTCGAAGAGGTCTTCTTCCTGCTGTTCCTGAGCTACCTCGCGGTGGTCATGTTCGCCGTGTTCGAGCGGCGGGCGGCGGCGCGGGGGCGTCGGGGGTCACGGGGTGTCGAGGCCGGGGCGTCGGATGCCGAGGGGCGGCGGCGCTCATGACCTACCCGCTGATCGTGCTGCCGTTCGTCGTCGTGACGGTGCTCGTGACCCTCGCGACGCTGGGGCGTCCGCGATTCCGGGAGCGCATGGCATCCTCGGGACTCACCGCCCTCGTGCTCGTGGGCCTCACTCTCGTGTTCGACAACCTCATGATCGCCGTCGACCTGTTCTCGTATCCTCAGGAGCATCTCAGCGGCCTGAAGCTGGGGCTCGCCCCGATCGAGGATTTCGCCTATCCCCTGTGCGCGGCATTCCTCGTGCCGGCCGTGTACACGTTGCTCTCCGCTCCCCCGTCCCCGAAGGATGCCGCATGACCCTCCCCGCCCTCACGCCCGGGCGCATCGTCCGGGAGCTGTTCGTCTCGTCGCGTCCGGTGAGCTGGATCAACACGGCGTTCCCCTTCGCCGCCGCATACCTGCTGACCACGCGGCAGGTCGATGCGCCGCTCATCGTCGGCATCCTGTTCTTCCTCGTGCCGTACAACCTCGCGATGTACGGGGTCAACGACGTCTTCGACTACGAGTCCGACCTGCGCAACCCCCGCAAGGGCGGCACGCACGGCGCCGTGCTCGACAAGCGCATGCACCCCATCACGCTGTGGGCGTCGGCGCTGACGTGCCTGCCGTTCGTGGTGTACCTCGTCATCATCGGCTCGCCGCTGTCGTGGCTCGTGCTGGCACTGAGTCTGTTCTTCGTCGTCTTTTACTCGGCGCCGCCGCTGCGACTCAAGGAGCGGCCGTTCGCCGACTCGATGACCAGCAGCATCCACTTCTTCTCGCCCGCCGTGTACGGGCTCGTGCTGGCCGGGGCCGTCTGGACGCCGCAGCTGGTGTTCGTGCTCGTGGCGTTCGCGCTGTGGGGCATCGCCTCGCACGCCTTCGGTGCCGTGCAAGACGTCGAGGCCGACCGCGCCGCCGACATCTCGTCGATCGCCACCGCCCGCGGAGCCCGGTGGACCGTGCGCTTCGCTCTCGTCGCGTACCTCCTGGCCGGTGTGGCCATGCTGTTCACCGCGTGGCCCGGGCCGTTGGCCGCCGTGCTCGTCGTGCCGTACCTCGTCGTGTGCTGGCCGTACCGGAACGTCACGGATGCCGAGAGCGACCGCGCCACCGCCGGGTGGAACCGCTTCCTGTGGTTGAACCAGATCGCCGGGTTCGGCACGACGATGCTGCTGATCTGGTGGTGGTTCCTCAGCGCGTGAGGCGTCGGGCGCGGCGCGCTGTGTTCTTCCGGGTGTCGGGGCCTCGGCATCCGAGGTTCGTCGTGGGTTGAGTGTCCAGAGCACCCGGGCGTTGCGTGGACGCGTTCGGGGGTGCGCGCCGCGCGCGCCCGATGCGGCGGTGCGCGCGAGACCGCGGCGCCGGCGCGGGAGCGGGCGGAGGAACTTCGACGCCGAGGCGGGCGGGTGGAGGAAAGACGACGCCGGCGCCCCGCGGAAGCGGAGCGCCGGCGTCGGTGGAGGGTGTCAGCCCGCGGGCGTCGCGTCGGTGCCGGGGGTCGTCTCGGACGTCGAACCGGAGTTCGTCGCGCCCTGACCCTGGGCCTCGAGGTCGAGCAGGCGCTGGACGGCCGCGGTGAGGCGGGCATCCTGGGCGGCGAACGCGGTCAGGTCGCCGCTCGTCAGCGCCGCCTGACGCGCCTGGAGCGCCGAGCTGGCCTCTTGCAGGGCTGCCGCATAGTCGGCGGGGACGGTGGCCGTGCCGCCGGTCGAACCGCCCTGGCCCTGGTCGGACGGGGTGACGGTCTCGTCTCCGGTGTTGGCGCCCGAATCTCCGCCGAACAGCGTGTCGAGGGCCTCGCTGAGGGTGTTCTCGAACGCGATCTCGTTGCCGAAGGCCACGAGCACACGGCGCAGCTGCGGGAGCTTCGTGTCACCCGACGACTGGACGAACACCGGCTGCACGTACAGCAGACCGCCACCGACCGGGAGCGTCAGCAGGTTGCCGTTGAGCACCTGCGACTGACCCTGCTGCAGGATGTTGATCTGCGACGAGACGTTGGTGTCGGAGTCGAACGTGTTCTGCACCTGACCGGGTCCGGGGACCGTGGTCGCGGAGTCGATCACGAGCATGCGCAATCGGCCATAGTCGTCGCGCTTGGTGCCCTGCTGGGCGCCGGCGTTGGAGTCGACCGCGAGGTAGCCGGTGAGCACGTTGCGCGCCTGGCCGCCCTGGGATGCCGGGATGAAGCTCGTGAACATCGAGTAGCTCGGGTCGTCCTGACCGGGCATCTTCATCGTCAGGTAGTACGGCGGCTGGAACGCCTGCGGGTCCTGCGGGTCGTTCGGCGTGGTCCAGCGGTTGTCCTGGCGGTAGAACGACACCGCGTCGTCGACGTGGTAGACGCCGAGCATCGAGCGCTGCACCTTCATGAGGTCGGTCGGGTAGCGCACGTGACTCATGAGGTCGGCCGACATGTCGCTCCACGGCTTGAGCGACGACGGGTAGATGTTCTGCCAGGCCTGGAGCAGCGGGTCCTGGTCGTCCCACGCGTAGAGGTTGACGGAACCGTCGTAGGCGTCGACGGTGGCCTTGACCGAGTTGCGGATGTAGTTGATGTCATCCAGCGCGTAGGTCGGGGCGGGGTTGTTCGAGTCGGCGATCGCCCGCGAGAGCGAGACGCTCGACGAGTACGGGTAGTTCGCGCTCGTGGTGTAGCCGTCGATGACCCACTTGATGCGTCCGTCGACGACCGTGGGGTACGGGTCGCTGTCGAGCGTGAGGTACGGGGCGACCTTCTGCACGCGCTGCTTGGGGTCGCGCTCGTACAGGATCTGCGAGTCGTCGTTCACGCTGTCGGAGAAGAGGATCTGCTCCGACTGGAACTTCAGCGCGTAGATGAGGCGGTTGAAGACGTTGCCGACGCTCGGGCCGCCGTTGCCGGAGAAGGTCGTGCGCGTCTCGGTGCCGCCGTCGGCGCCGAGCGGGTAGTCGAGCTCGATCGGATCGGTGCCCTCGGGCGCGCCGACGATCGAGTACTGCGGCGAGCTCTCGCCGAAGTAGACGCGGGGCTCGTACTTGAGGTCGGTGAGGAAGCCCGTGCCGGGGATGGCCTGCTCCAGGAACACCGGGTCGCCGTCGGCGGTGCGCTCGTTGCCCGCGGCCGCGACCATGCCGTAGCCGTGCGTGTAGACGAGGGTGGTGTTCTGCCACGACGCGGCGTCGCCGAGCTGACCGATGTTCAGCTCGCGCAGCGACACCACGGTGTCCTGCGTCTGACCGTTGATCGTGTAGCGGTCGACGTCGAGCGGGTTGGTGAACTGGTAGTAGGCGCGGTACTGCTCGAGCTGGCGGACGGTCGGGCCGATGATCGCCGGGTCCATGATGCGCAGCTGTGCGGTGGACTCGGCGTCGTTGCGCAGCTGACCGGCCTCGGCCTGGGTGGTCGCCTGGAAGTTCTCCTTCTCGACCCGGTCGATGCCGTAGGCGGCCTTCGTGCCGTCGAGGTTGCGCTGGTAGTACTGGCTCTCGAGGTTGAGCTCGTTCGGACGCACCTGGAACGTGGTCACCGCCCACGGGATGGCCGCACCCACCACGATCGCCGAGACGACGAGCAGCGCGGTACCGATGAGCGGGTAGCGCCACCGGCCCACGAAAGCGGTGACGAAGAACGCGAGAGCGACGATGATCGCGGCAATGGCGAGGATGGTCTGACCGGGGATGACGGCGTTCGCGCCGACGTAGCCGGGACCGGTGATGCGCTCACCCGGCTCGACGAGCGTGCGGAAGCGGTCGAGCCACAGGCTCGCACCCTGCAGCAGCAGGTAGAGGCCGGCGAGGATGGCGAGCTGGATGCGTGCCGCCTTCGAGATGCGCAGCTCGCGCTGGCCGATGCGGACCGAGCCGTACAGGTACGACACCACGCCGGTGAGCAGCAGGCACACCAGCACCACCGCGGAGGCGAAGCCGAGGGCGGCGGCGTAGAACGGCATCCCGAACAGGTAGAAGCCGGTGTCGAGACCGAACTGCGGGTCGGTCACGCTCGTGGCGACGCCGTTGATCCACAGCCACGTGGTCTCCCACTGGGCGGAGGCGGCGAAACCGGCGAAGAAGCCGAAGAAGATCGGGATGCCCCACATCGCCAGGCGACGAAGCGGCTCGACGACCTCCTGGTAGCGGTCGAGCTGCGAGCTCAGCCGCGCGTAGACCGGACGCAGGCGGTAGGCCAGCTGGATGACGCCCCACACCGGCACGGCCATCGCGAGGAAGCCGACGACGAACATGATCGTGCGGGCGATCCACTGGGTGGTCAGCACGCCGGTGAAGCCCAGCTGCGAGAACCACAACCAATCGGAGTACAGGTTCGCGAAGACGAAGAACGCCACGACGAGAGCGGCGATCACCGCCAACGTGATCGAGATGATCCGACGGGATCTGTTCGGCGGCGTGGCCTGGTTCGGCGCTGAGGTCGTGGTCACTCGACCATCCTAGGCGCGGCCCTCTCGGGGAACGCCGTGAATGCTACGATCCCGAACCACACGTCGGCAGGGCGTCGAGGTCGCCCCCGTCGCGGATGGTCTCGAGCACGGTGAGCGACTGCTCGAGCGTGGCGGTGGAGAACACCCGGATGCCGTCGGGCACATGGCCCACGACCTCGTTGCAGTTCGCCTCGGGTGCCAGGAACCAGGTGGCACCGGCATCCCGAGCTCCGTAGAGCTTCTGACGGATGCCACCGATCGGGCCCACATTGCCGTCGGCGTCGATCGTGCCGGTGCCGGCGATGTGCTGACCGCCGGTGAGGTCGCCGGGGCTCATCTTGTCGATGATGCCGAGCGCGAACATCATGCCGGCGCTGGGGCCGCCCACATCGTTCAGCTGGATCGTGACGTCGACGGGCAGATCGAACGAGACCACCAGCCCCACGCCGAGCAGGTACTGCTGCGTCCCGTCGCCGGCGGCGCTGGCCCGCGGGGTGACCTGCGCGGTGGACGCCTTCCCGTCGCGCTCGAAGCCGACCGTGACGGGGGCCCCGGCGGCATCCTGGACCGCGGAGCGAACGGCGTCGACACTCGTCGCGGCAACACCGTCGATCGAGGTGATCACGTCGTTCTGCTGCAGGACGCCGGCCGAGGCGCCGGAGTCGTCGACCGACATGACGCCGATCTGCTGGGGGACGTCGTACCCGAGCTCGCGCAGGGCGGCGGCGCTGGCCTCGCGCTGGGAGTCGGTCATGAGGGCGGCGTTCTCGGTGTTGCGCTGCTCGGTGCTCTGACCGGCGGGGAAGATGCGGTCGATCGGCACGACCGCGCGCGACCGGTCGAACCACGCCATGGCCAGCTCGATCCACGACGGCGTGCGCTCGCGGTTACCGCTGACCTGCACCGTCAGCAGGTCGAGCCGGCCCGTGGTCGTGTCGTCGTCTTCGTTCGGCACCGAGATGAGCGGCACCTCCTGCCCGTCGGCGTTCGTCGTACTGCCGAGGGTGTCGTACACGGGGCCGGGCTGCTGGATGACGTACGCGGAGGGCACGAACGTCAGCACGAAGAGCATGAGGACCGCGAGCGTCAGCGACCAGACGCCGATGACCGTGCCACGGCGCCACTTCTGTCGGGGTGCGGGCGCGACGGAGACGTTCTCATCGAACAGGGTCACGGGCTCAATCCTTTGCCGGGTCGTTCGCGCGCGGCGTAAGCGGCGAGAGGCCGGGCCGACTGATGCGGGGAAGCGTGCGACTAGCGTAGAACCCGTTCCCCCAGACCTGGCTGAAAGGCGGCTGAAGTGGCAGACGACGACCGGAACCCCGAGGAGGAGTTCCAGGAGCTCATGCGTCGCCTCCTCTCGGGAGACGTCAGCGGCATCGACCCGGAGCAGCTCTCGCGGCTGTCGGGCATGCAGATCGACCCCGCCATGCTGCAGGCCGTCATGGCGCAGTTGCAGGGGGCCTTCAACGGGACGAGCGACGGCATCGACTGGAGCGTCACCGAGCGCCAGGCGCTGCACATCGCCAACCAGGACGGCCTGGGCGTCACCAGCGGTCAGCGCACCGACCTCGACCAGGCGTTCACCCTCGCGGGCCTGTGGCTCAGCGAGGCCACCACCATCTCCGACCTCCCCCGCCCGGCTCGCGCCGTCACCCGCGGCGCCTGGGTGAGCGCGACGCTGCCGGTGTGGCAGGAACTCGCCGAGCCCGTCGCCACCAGCATCGCCGACGCGCTCACCGCGGCCCTCGGCCAGCAGGCTCCCGACGACATGCAGGAGATGATCGCCGGTGCCGGCCGCCTCATGCGTACCGTCGGCGGTTCGCTCTTCGCCACGCAGCTCGGCCAGGTCGTCGGCCGCCTCTCCACCGAGGTCGTGGGCGGCGGAGACGTCGGCATCCCCCTCATGCCCGACGGCGACGCCGCGATCCTGCCGCAGAACTTCGCCGACTTCGGCCGCGACCTCGAGATCCCCGACGACCAGCTGGCGCTGTACCTCGCCACCCGCGAGCTCGCGCACGCCCGGCTCTTCCGCCACGCGCGGTGGCTGCGCCTGCACGTGATCTCGCAGGTGCGCGACTTCGCCCACGGCATCCGCGTCGACACCGACGCCCTCGAGGAGCTCGCGACGCGCTTCGATCCGACGCAGCCCGACGAGCTGCGCGGCGCGCTCGAGAGCGGCGCCCTGCTGCCGGAGCGCTCGGAGGAGCAGACCGCGGCCCTCACCCGCCTCGAGAACCTGCTCGCCACGATCGAGGGATGGGTCGACGTCGTGACCGAGGACGCCACCTCGCGCCTTCCCGCGGCGGCCCGCATCGCCGAAGCGGTGCGTCGACGCCGCGCGGTGGGCGGTCCCGCCGAGCAGGCCCTCGGCTCGCTCGTCGGCCTCGAACTGCGCCCGCGCCGCATGCGCGAGGCCTCGGCCATGTGGCGCGCCGTCACCGAGGCCGTCGGCGCCTCCGGCCGCGACGCGCTGTGGGACTACCCCGACCTCATGCCGACCTCGGAGGACATCGACGACCCGGCCGCGCTCATCGCCCGCCTGACCGCCGAGTCGCGCGGCGAGGCCGCTCCCTCCGACGCGATGGACGACGCGCTCGCCCAGCTGCTGGCGGAGGAGGCCGCCGCGTCCGAGCCCTCTGAGTCTCGGGATGCCGCAGGCGGCGCCGGATCCGCGGCGCAGGGCGACGGCTCGACGGATTCGGATGCCCCGCGGGACTCGCGGGACTCCGGCGACGACGACCAGGGTGCGCCGGGCGACCAGCGGCCGGTGTGATCGTGTGAGAACGCCCGCGGGACGATGTCCCGCGGGCGTTCTGCGTGTTCGGGGGGTTCCTCCCCATGGCCGTGAGGCGATGCGGCGCTGGGGACAGCGGCATCCGGAACCGGCGGGGGCGACATGGCGGCTCCTCCCCACGGCGGGTAGGCGGTGCGGCGCTGGGGACAGCGGCATCCGGAACCGGCGGGGGCGACATGATCGGGCGATGATCCGACTCGATTCCGCTCACCCCCCGCTCTGGCGCGAAGACGGCCGTGTGCAGTTCGGCGCACCGGCCGTGGCGCTCGCACCGATCGCTGCTCCCTGGGTCGACGTGGTCGTCGCCTCACTCGTCGGTGGGACCTCGCGCGCCGAGGTGCGGGCGCTCGCTCGGCTGCACGGCGCAGGAGAGGGAGACATCGAGGCGTTCCTCACCGCCGTCGTCCCCGCGTTGGCCCGGCGCCACCGTCACGCGCCGATCGCCGTGCAGACGGCCGACGACCTGCCCGCTCGGGTGGTGCGCGCCGTGCTCGCGGCGTTCGCCGCACGCACGCCGGTGCGGCACTGGGCGGGCGACGCGACCGAGGCGGTGCCGGTGGCAACCCGCGTCGTGGTGCTCGCCGCGCACCGGGTGGATCCGCGGCGCGTCTCCGGGCTCATGCGCGACGACATCACGCACGTCCCGCTCGTGCTCGACGGCGCCAGCGCCACGATCGGCCCTGTCGTGGTCCCGGGCCGCACCGCCTGTCTCGCGTGTCTCGACGCCGTGCACCGCGGAGACGATCCGGAGTGGACGACCGTGGTCTCGCAGCTCCTCGCTCGACCCCGACCGGCGGTCGACGTCGCGCTCGCCGCGGAGGCCGGGCGGGCCGCGCGGTTCCTCGTCAGCGCCCCGATCGGGGAGTCGACGCGCTCGCTGCGCCTGCGCGCCGATTCGTTCCGGCGGGCCTGGGCGCTGCATCGGCCGAGCGAAGACTGCCGCTGCCGATCTCTCGGAGGAAACGAGACGGAGCACGCTCCATCCGACCTCGTCCTCTCGCCCAGCTCACCCAGAGGGTCCGGGCCGCCCGCGTGACGCCCACGTAGGCGAGTCGTCGTTCCTCGTCGACCGCCTCGAACGTCTTCGCGTACGAGATCGGCAGCAGACCCTCACTGACCCCCACGAGGTACACGTGATCCCACTCCAGACCCTTCGCCGCGTGCAGCGTCGCGAGCGTCACCGTGCGCGTTGTCGGCTCGTGCTGATCCTTCGCGCGGGCCTGCAGGTCGTCGGTGAACGACCGGAGGTCGGTGCCCTCCGGCGCCTCCTCGGCCAGGCGCAGCAGCGCGGCGCGCGCCTCCCAGGCCTCGCGGAGGGCCCCGCCCGCCTCGGGCGGGTCGTCGGTCAGTCCGACGCCGCGCAGCACGTCGCGCACGGTGGCGAGGAAGCCGGTGTTGATCGGAGCGACCGAGGCGGCGCGCAGCGCCATGAGCGCCTGCCGCACCTCGGGCAGGTCGAAGAACTTGCGCCCGCCGAGCACCGAAGCGGCGACACCCACCGACGACAGGGCCGACAACAGGAGCGCCGACTGGGCGTGCGAGCGGTACAGCACGGCGATGTCGTGCGGATCCACGCCGCGCGTGAACGAATCGGCGATCGCGCGGGCCACGGACGCGGCCTCGCTCTCGTCGTCGTCGAAGCCGTGCACCGTCGGAGTGGGCGTGTCGTCGCCGCGCGCGGCCACGAGCTCGAGCGCGCCGGCGCGACCCCGCATGAGGTCGTTCGCCACCGCCAGTACGGGCGCCGTGGAGCGGTAGTTGCGTTCGAGGCGCACGACGCGCGCGTCCTCGTACGTTCGCTCGAACTCGAGCAGGTAGCGCGAGTCGGCTCCGGTGAACGAGTAGACCGTCTGACTGGCGTCGCCCACCACGCAGAGATCGCGCCGGTCGCCGAGCCACAGCTCGAGCACGCGGTTCTGCAGGGGCGAGACGTCTTGGAACTCGTCGACGGTGAAATGGCGATATTGCTCGCGCACCGCCGCGGCCACCCGCGGCTCGGCCTCGATCATGCCCGCGCAGGTGAGCAGGACGTCTTCGAAGTCCATCTGCCGACGCTCGTCCTTGAGCTTCTCGTAGGAGCGCTGCAGCGCCACGACCTGGTCGACGCCGAGGCGACCGACGCCCTCGGGTCGATCGGCGGCGTACTGCTCGATCGAACGCAGGGTGACCTTGCGCCACTCGATCGCCGCGGCCACGTCGCGCAGCGTCGCCGTGTCAGGCGCGAGACCGACCCCGTCGGCGGCGTGCGCGAGCATGCGCACCTTGTTGTCGATGATCGAGGGAGCCTGGTCGCCGGCGAGCGTCGGCCAGAAGAAGTTGACCTGCGCGAGGGCCGCGGCGTGGAACGTGCGCGCCGACACCCCCGCGACACCGAGCGCGCGCAGGCGCCCGCGCATCTCCCCGGCCGCTTTCGCCGTGAAGGTGACGGCCATCACGCGCTGCGGCGAGTACGCCCCCGTGTCGACCCCGTGCGCGATGCGGCGGGTGATCACGCGGGTCTTACCGGTGCCCGCGCCCGCGAGCACGCAGACGGGCCCGCGCAGCGCGCGCGCCGCCTCGAGCTGGTGCTCGTCGAGGCCGTCGAGAGGGCCGGTCACGCGATCCTCCGGTACCACTCGTCGATGAGGCGGTGGGCGATGGATGCCGCGCCGGGCAGCTGCACCGCCGCTTCGCCGCGCAGGGCCGCGCCCACCTCGTCGCGGGTGAACCACCGGACCTCGACGATCTCTTCGCCGTCGGCTCGCGCCGCTTCTTCGTCGACCACCTCGGCCCGGAAACCGAGCATGAGCGACCGCGGATACGGCCACGCCTGCGACCCCCGGTACTCCACGCGGCGCAGGTGCACGTTCGACTCCTCGTTAACCTCGCGCTCGACCGCGTCTTCGAGGGACTCCCCCGCCTCGGCGAAACCGGCGAAGCACGAGTACCGCGCTCCGCCCCAGGCGGCGTTGACCCCGAGGAGCACGCGGTCGCCGTCGGCCGAGGTGACGAGCACGATGACCGCCGGGTCGGTGCGAGGGAAGTGCTCTCGCCCGCACACCGGGCAACGCCGCGACCAGCCGGCGTGCTCCACCCGCGTGCGCGCGCCGCAGGCCGGGCAGAACGGCGCGTCGCGCAGCCATCCGGCGAGAGCGACCGCGGTGGTGAGCAGCTCCGCCTCACCCTCGGGGAGGTCTCCGCCCGTCGCGCGCAGACCGGTCCAGGTGGCATCCGGTGCGAGGGCGCGAGGTGAGGACGAGGCTTCACCGCCGGCGTCGTCGGCGAGCACGGCGAGCAGGATCGCGGCGCCGTCGTCGGCGCGTCCGAGGAAGGCCCATTCCCGGACGGCGGGAATCGGGTCGTCTTCGCGGACGGTCGGGGCGGCGGGGGTCGTTGCGTCTGGTGCCGGGGCGACGGAGACGCCGGGGGTGGTTGCGTCGGGCGCCGGCTCGGCGCCGCGGACAGCCGCCGCGCCGGGGATGATCGCGTCGGGAAGGAAGCGAGAGACCGGCAGCAGGGCCAGACGACCGTCGATCAGCGGCGCCGCGTCGCGTCGGATCGCGAGCACGCGCGTCGTGGGCTCGGCGAAGACGCGGGCGAGCAGATCGGCGTCGTCGCGCTCGATGCCCGATCGGTCGACGTGGAGAGACGGTCGCCCGGCCGACGACGACGAGGCGGGAAGCGGCATCGAGCACCTCTCTGACGGGCGGGAACGCGGCGACCTGCCCCGTCAAGGGCGTGGCGCGGGCGGGTGAGCGAGGGCCCGACCTACCCTGGGGGACATGGCACGCTCGCCCCTCATTTTAGCCGCGTCGGCGACAACGGCCCTGCCCGGCACCGCCTTCACGAGTGCTCGCGCGCTGACCGAGAACGCGGGTGGACGCTTCGACGCCGCCCTCGCGCGCACCGACGACGGCCGGGAGGTCGTCATCCGGATGCCGGCGGGCGAAGACGGCGCCCACGACCTCGCCGCCGAGTCGCGCGCCCTGCACGCCCTCACGGCCGGCGTCCGCGCGCTCCTGCCGTTCGCGGTGCCCGAGGTCCTGGGCGAAGCGGGCTCCGGCACCCAGCGCGTCCTCGTCGTCGATCACATCGACGGATACCGGATCGACCCCGCGCACCTTCCGAAGGGGCCGGGCTACGCACCGGCCATCGGCGGCGCCCTCGCCGCGGTGCACGCCCTGCCCGTGTCGTTCGTCCGCACCGATGGACTCCCCGTCCGTTCCCCCGAGCAGGTGCGCGACGACGTCGAACGTCTCCTCGATCGGGCCGACGCGACCGGACGCGTCAGCGACGACCTCATGCTGCGCTGGCGACGAGCCCTCGAGGTCGACGAGCTGTGGCGTTTCGAAGCGGCCGTCATCCTCGGCGGTGCCACGAGCGCGTCGATCCTGCTCGCCGACGACGAGAACGAGATCCCCCACGTCGTCGGCATCCTGGACTGGGCGGGATTGAGCGTCGGCGACCCGGCGGTCGATCTGCGGTGGCTGGCATCCGCTCCGCTCGCCGCCGACGACGTGCACGAGGGATACGCCGCAGCGGGCGACCGCTCCCCCGACCCCCTCCTGCGCGAGCGGGCCCGCCTGTACGCCGAACTCGAGTTCGCCCGGTGGCTCGTCCACGGGCACGACGCCGGCGAGACCGATGTCGTCGCCGACGCCGTGGCCCTCCTCGACGCCCTCGCGGAGGGTGTGCGCGGCGACCACATCGTGCCCGACAGCCGTAGCGACATCGACGACGCGATGGCGCTCGTCGAGAGCGTGCCACCGGTTGCCCTGGCGGTCGAGGTCGACACGTCGATGCAGACCGACGCCTACGACCCCGAAGCGCTGTCGCTGTACCTGTCGGCCGAGCGCGACCGCGCCACATCCGCCGACGCGCTCGCCGCGGCTCTCGACGAGGAGAATCCGGATGCCGAGACCGGCGCCATCCACGTCGACCGGCTGCCCGAACCCGACAGCGTCGACCCCGAGGCCACCGCCCCCGTCGACCTCGACGGCTGGACCGAGCGACCCGTGCACGGTCACGGTCCCGCGTTGAGCGGAGACACCGACGCGACGTCGCTGTGGGCGCGGCCGGAGCAGGACGCCGGAGCCCCCGAACCGGCGATCCGTGACGCGTCGGACGCCCCGGGCCCGATGACGCGCGATCGCGCCGACGCGCCGCTCGGCGGCGACCCCGCCGTCGACGATGAAGAAGACGCCGCGCGCGCCAGCCGGGCTGCCCTGCGCCGGTGGGGTGTCGCCGGCGACTCGGCCTAGATCGGACACGCGACCCGGCGCTCCGCCGTGAGCGTCGCCGTGGGCTGCGGGTGAACTTTCGCTCTCCACGGGTGAAATCGCTCGTGATCGACGACATGTTCGCATGCGTTCTGGCAGGCTCGTCCCGAACCCGGCCCCCACGGGGCCGTGGTTCCCCGACGACCACACGAAGGCGAGCAGCATGTCGACGACGACCGCGCACCCCCGCAAAGACAACGCCCGGATCGCCGCGATCTCGGGATTCGTGGGCAGCGCCCTCGAGTACTACGACTTCTTCATCTTCGCCTCGGCGGCCGCGCTCATCTTCCCCCGTCTGTTCTTCCCCGCGGGCGAACCGGGGGTGGCGACGCTGCTCTCGTTCGCGACGGTCGGCGTCGCCTACGTCGCCCGCCCGTTCGGCGCCATCCTGTGGGGGCACATCGGCGACCGGTTCGGCCGCAAGAAGGCACTGCTCGCGTGCCTCGGGATCATGGGCGTCGCGACGTTCCTCGTCGGATGCCTGCCCACCTGGGACGCGGTCGGTATCACCGCGCCGATCGCCGTGGTCGCGCTGCGGCTCATCCAGGGCGTCTCCGCAGGCGGGGAGTCACCGGGATCGAGCGCACTGACCCTCGAGCACGCTCCCGACCACCGTCGGGCATTCTTCACCAGCTGGACGATGAGCGGGATCATGTTCGGCATCGTCATCTCGAGTCTCGTCTTCATCCCCGTCGCGAGCATGCCCGAAGACGCCCTGCTGGCCTGGGGCTGGCGCGTGCCGTTCTGGGCCTCGCTGCTCGTGACCGTCGTCGCGATCGCCCTGCGCCGTCTCCTCGACGAACCGGCCGTTCTCACGGCGGCGCCTCACGACGAGACGGCCGACGGACTGCCGCTGCTCGCGCTGCTCCGCCATCACGGCGGAACGGTCGTGCGCGTGACGCTGATGTCGCTGTACACCGCCGTGAACACCATGGTGAACGTCTTCGCCCTGGCCTACGGCACCACGGTCGCCGGCATCCCTCGCGGGGAGATGCTGACGGTGATCACCGTGGCCAACCTCACCGCCGTCGTCGTCGGACCCGTCGCGGGGGCGCTCTCCGACCGCGTCGGCCGCAAGCCCGTCTTCCTCGCGGGCCTCGTGCTGCAGTGCGCCCTGATCTACGCACTTCTCGCCGCGGTCGACGCGGCGGTCATGCCGTTGGTCTGGGCCCTGAGCATCCTCCTCATCGGCGTGGCCTACACGCTGTCGAATGCCGTCTACCCCGCGTACTTCCCCGAGCAGTTCCCGGCACGGGTGCGCTTCACCGGCATGGCCGTGAGCCTCATGCTCGGCCTGGTCCTGGCCGGTCTCACGCCCGCAATCTCACAGGCCTTCGTGACCGGGCCCGGGAACGACCGCGACTGGCCCGCCGTGGCGTGGTTCACCATCGCCATCGTGGTCGTCTCCGGGATCGCCACGATGTTCGCTCCCGAGACGGCCGGTACCCCCACCGCGCTCCTCGGTCTCACGACCCCGCGCGAAGCTGCCGTCAGCCGCGGCGAGCGCGCCGACCGGGATGCCGCGCCGGCCCCACGTCCGGCACCTTCGGCGCACCCGGATCAGCCGCGCAGCACCAACTCGTCGCCCACGTAGAACAGGGCGACGTCGATCTGGTCCACGTCGATCCCGTGCTTGGCGTGGTACGCCTCGCGATACAACTCCAGCTGCAGCATCCGGGCGCGGCGGTCCGCCTCGGTGGTCGGCGGACGACCCGTCTTCCAGTCGACGATCTCGTACCGGTCGCCGCGCCGGTACACGGCATCCAATTTGCAGATCACGACGTGCTCGCGACCGTCGAGGCGCGTCGTGACGAAGTCGATCTCGGTCTCGACCTCGAGCGGGCGCAGGTCGGCCCACTCCGAACGCTCGAAGCACTCACGCAGACGCTGCAGTTCGGCCGCGTCGGCCGCCGAGGCGCCGACCTCGTCGTCGTCCCACAACCCGTCGTCGTCGAGACCGATACCGGCGCCCACGTGACCGGAACGCTGCTCGACCCAAGCGTGAAAGAGCGTTCCGAGGCGTGTCTGACGATACGGACGCTCCGGCATGGGACGCCGCAGATCGTCGACGGCTCGGCCGTAGTCGGCGACGAAGTCCTTGAAGCGCGACGCGGGGATCCGCGTCGGCGCCGGGGTGTGCGTGGGTCGCAACCGGTCGGCGCGCTCGGCGAGCAGCAGTTCGAGATCGGCGTCGGGTGCCGCCGGCGATGCATCGCGCGCCGTGCGGGCGGCCGCGGCCGCGGCGGAGACGGCGGTGCGACGCGACCCCAGCGGGTCGAGCGGCCAGTGCAGCAGCCGCCGCTCTCCGTCGTACGGGTCATCGCCGGGGTCGTCGACCGCGAGTTCGACCTCGAGCGCCTCGGCAGCCTCTTCGAGGAAGACGCTCGGCCGGCGCGGCTTCTTCGTTCCCGACCAGCTCGAACCCGACAGCAGCAGGTGATCGCGCGCTCGGGTGAACGCGACATAGGCCAACCGGCGGTCCTCATCGAGCTGGCGCGCGCGGTTGGCGGCCACGAAGTCCTCGATCGCCGCCTTCAGGTCCTGCTGCGTCTCGGCTCCGCGCCAGCCGAAGACCGGCAGCCACGCCGAATCGCCCCGGAACTCCGAGGGGAGGATGCCGAAACCGAGCCACCCCTTCGTGTCGCGGGGCAGGGAGGGCAGCTCATCGGTGACCAGGCGGACGACGGCCACGGCATCCCATTCGAGTCCCTTGGAACCGTGGATGGTGAGCAGCTGCACGACGTCGTCTTCGGGGGGCTCGGTGCGCGGCGCGAACTCGTCAGCCTGCTCGGCATGGTCGAGCCAGGCGAGCAGGCTCGCCACCGAGCCGGATTCGTCGGCCGCCAGGAACCCGCGGATCTCATCGACGAAAGCCCGCAGCTGAGCGGAGGCGATGCGGGCGGGACCGCGCGATTCGTTCGCCGCGAGTTCGATGTCGAGACGCAGCTCGGCCTCGATCAGCCGGATCAGCTCGGGGATCGGTGCGCCGACGCTGCGGCGCAGACCCGCGAACACGGCGCCCGCTTCGCGCAGGCGAGCGCGTCCTTCGGGCGTGATGTCGGCGAGCCAGCCGTGGCCGTCGGTCTGACGCGTCAGGAAATCGAGGGCGTCGACCAGCGAGGCACGGTCGGCCCCGGGCGTCGAGCGCAGGCGATCGACCACCTCGGGCGCGAGCGGCTGCAGGGCGACGTCGTGGGTGGCGAGGCGACGCGCGAGCTGAGCGAGGGCGCGCAGGTCGGCGAGTCCGACCGCCCAGCGGGGGCCCGCGAGCAGACGGATGAGGGCCGACCCCGCTTCGGGGTCGCTGATGACGCGCAGCACCGACACGACGTCGACGACCTCGGGGGTCGTGAGGAGTCCGCCCAGGCCCAGGATGCGGTGAGGGATGCCGCGGCGTCCGAGCGCGTCGCCGAACCGCACCATGTGCTTCTTGCTGCGGAACAGGACGGCGCCGGTCGTGGCGCGCCCCTCGGCCGCGCGCGCCGCGCGAACGCCGACGAACCATGCGGCCACGCGGTCGGCCTCGGCGTCGAGATCGTTCTCGAAGACCGTCTCGACGAGGCCCGTGGGTGCGCCGGGGCGGGATCGCAGCTCTTCGACGGCGACGGCGGAACGACCCGCGAGCGGGGCGAGCACCGCGTTGGCGGCGTCGAGCACGCGTGCGCTGTTGCGCCAGCTCGTCAGCAGGGCGAAACGCTGGCACCCACCTCCGGGGGCGAACGCGTCGGGAAAGCCGCCGAGGTTGCCCGCGCTGGCTCCTCGCCAGGCGTAGATGGCCTGGTGGGGATCGCCGACGGCCATGACCCCGGTGCCACCGAAGAGCGTGGCGAGCAGATCGGTCTGCACGACTGACGTGTCTTGGTATTCGTCGAGCAGCACGACACGGTACCGGGCGCGCAGCTCTTCGACGACGGCGGGATGCTCGGTCGCGATGCGAAGGGCGCCGGCCACCTGATCGGCGAAGTCCATCACACCCAGACGCGCCTTCTCGCGGTCGTACGCGGCGGCGAGCGAGGCCAACAGCGACAGAGCGGAGACCTTCGTCGCCGCGTCGCCCACCTCCTTGTACACGCTCACGCGCGACGAGGTCGACGGGCGCTCGACGATGCGCCCGAAGTCCTCGGGGAAGGCGGCGAGACGGTCGAGGTCGACGAGATTGTCGACGCCGTCCCGCGCGATGCGCAGGGCGGCGTCGATGATCGTGCGCGGCGACTCCTGCCGCTCCTCCAGGCGCGGATCGTCGGAGGCGAACACGACGCGTCGCATCAGCAGCCAGGCCGCGGACTCAGACAGCACCGCCGACTCGGAATCGCGACCGATGCGCAGTCCGTGCTCGCGCACGATCGAGTCGGCGAAGCTGTTGTACGTCGACACCGTCGGGCGGTGGAGCAGGTGGTCCGCGTCGAGAGCCTCCGCGTCGGTCGCTCCGACCTCGGCCGCGAGGGCTTCGAGAGCCTCGCGTCGCGCCGCATCGCCTCGCGCCCCCTCGACCGCGGCGAGCTCGGCGAAGACGGCGAGGCGCCCCTCGGCGTGCAAGGACGGCAGAGCCGGCAGCAGGCCGCGGGCCTCGAACTCGGACAACCGCTGCAACCGGCGCTGGACCCGCTCGGCCAGCTCGCCCGCCGCCTTGCGGGTGAAGGTGAGACCGAGCACCTCGTCACGGCGGACGAGGCCGTTGGCGACGAGCCACACGACGCGACCGGCCATGGTCTCGGTCTTGCCGCTGCCCGCGCCGGCCACGACGAGGGCGGGCTCCAGCGGTGCTTCAATGACGGCGGTCTGCTCGGCTGTGGGCGGGAACTGCCCGAGCGCCGCGGCGATCGTCGCGGCCGACAGGACGACCCTCACGACGCGCTCACCGCCGAGACCGTGTGGATCCGGCACAGTCCGTAGGAGAACTCGTCACGGCAGTGGACCTCGTACGGTGCGGCGAAGCTGCTTCCCCGCATGACGCCGACCGCCCGCTGCACCCGCGCGACGAACTCCCCGCGCTGCGCGTCGTCGAAGGGCTGCTGCGTCGGCTCGGCGTAGTCTTTCGTCGCCGCGGTCGGGCGCAGCACGAGCAGTTTCGCTCCGCCCGCCGGCATCCCGGCGACCTGCTCGATGGCGCCCGACGAGAAGGCGAGCTGGTAGGCCGCGAGCTGCGGGTTGTCGGCGACCTTGGCATCCGTCTGCGGCTCGTTCTTGCCCGTCTTGAGATCGACGATGACGACCTCTCCGGCCGGGGTGACCTCGACGCGGTCGATGTCACCGCTGAGCACCGCCCCGTGCTCGCCCGCATCGGCGAGCGGAATCGGCACCTCGAAGTGCCGTTCGGCGCCGATCAGACGCCCGCCGGCGTCGTCGAAACGGCGCAGGTACGCGGCGAGACGGCGCACGAGATCACGCGCGCGCGTGCGCTCGGCGCGTTCGCGCCACGCCGCGTCGAAGACCAGCTCGCCCCAGCGGTCGTCGACGACGGCCCAGAGGTCTTCTTCGGACGACGACCCCGCGGTCTCGAGAGCGGCGTGGATGATCGTGCCGATCCCCGCCGTCGTGCCCCCGCGGTCGCCGCCGAGATCGGCGATCACCCAGTCGAGCTCGCACTCCTCGAGGGCGTGCAGGCGCGACGGCGAGACGCGCACGTCTTCTCTGGCGAGGTCGCGCAGCGGGGCCGATGAGCTGGGCGCGGCGATTCCGTACCACTCCTCGGGCGCGGCGCCCGCGACCTCTGCGGCGGCGAGCACCGCGAGCTGACCGGCCGCGTGGGCCCGATCGGCCCCCGTCACGCGCGGAGCGGTGAGCGACCGCCGATGCCGGGCCACGAGACCCCGCAGCGACAGCGGGTGCTCGGGAATGGATGCCGCCGGCTCCGGCGCGGGGAGCATCTCGAACAGCACGCTCGGTCCGGTGTCGTCGTCGTCGACCGCCGTGACGACGAGCAGGGCGCCGGCGCGGCTGATCGCCCGGACGAACAGGCGCAGTTCGTCGTGCATCGCGGCGCGGCGACGGTCGAGCATGCCGGCGGCGGGGAGGTCGGGGGTGTGCACGGCATCGGCGAGACGCCAGGTCTCGAGCAGACCACCGCGCAGCCTCGTGTTGGGCCACACGCCCTCTTGCACGCCCGCGAGGACCACCGTGTCGAACGACGTGCCCGCGGCCGCCGCCGGGGTGAGGACGCGCACGGTGTCGACCACGGCGGGCTGCTCGATGCGGTCTTCGGCGACGTCGCTGTCGAGCACCGCGCGCAGGAACGTCGACGCCTCGCCGTCGGGCTCGCGCTCTGTGTACCGCTTCGCCGCCTGGAACAGTGCGACGACGGCGTCGAGGTCGCGATCGGCCTGTTCGGCGAGCGGTCCGTGCCCGCGCGAGGCCTCGCGCCAGGTGCGCGCGAGGGCGCTGCGCTCCCACGCGGTCCACAGCAGTTCGTGGGCGGTCGCGCGAGCGAGCGTCTGCGCGCGCAGCGCCGCGAGGGTCTCGCCGAGGCGGGCGGCGCGCCGGGCCTCGCGGGAGTCGATGATCTCGAACTCGAGGGGAAACCGGACGCCCGACACCAGCAGCTCGGTCGCCGAGCGCGAACCGCCGGCGGCGACCTCGTCGTGCCGCAGGGCCGTGCGCAGACGCCGCAGTTCGATCGGATCGAGCCCGCCGAACGTGCCGAGCAGAGCATCGACGACGTCGTCGTGCGCCCAGTCGTCGGGTGCGGTCATGCCGAGCTCGACGAGGCGGACCAGATCGCGCACCGGGCGCTGCACGCCGAGCGCGAGACCGGGGCCGCTGGCGCGCGCCGGCACCTCGCGCGCCGCGAGCTCGGCCTCGAGCGTGGCCACCTGGCGGGAGTCGTGCGCGATCACCGCGCACTGCGCCCACGGGACGCCCTCGAGCACATGGCGTTCGCGCAGGAGCCGCGCGATCGCGTCGGCCTCTTCGGCGGGCGAGCGCAGCAGGTACGTGCGCACCGACCCCTGCGGCGCGGCGCCGACCGGCGCCCGGCGGTGGGCGACGACGCCGGCGGCCCCGATGCGCGAGGCCACCTGCCGGACCAGATCGATCTGCTCGGGCGTTCCGCGGTGCGGCGTGCCGAGCGAAGCCGTCGCGCCGAGCTCGCGCGCCAGACGGGCGAAGTTCTCGGGCGTCGCCCCGCGGAACGCCCCGGACCCCACGTCGGGGTCGCCGTACGCGACGACACCGATCCCGAGAACGCGGCAGGCGCGCAGCAGATCGACACCGCCCGCCGTGAGTTCTTGAGCGTCGTCGACGAGGACGCACCTCAGCGTCTCGAAGCGTCCGAGCAGACCGCGGTCGACGAGCGCCTCGTCGAGCACCGCGACCGCCTCGCGCGCGAGATCGGCCGCGTCGCGGTGAGCCCCGCGCATCGACGCGCGGACGGCGCGGTACTCGTCGGAGAACGAGGCCAGGGCCGCCCACACCGGCACCTCGTGCCGCTCGGCCAGGGCGAGGAGGTCGGCGAAATCGATGCCGAGATCGGTGCACTCGGCGAGGAAGGCGCGCAGATCACCGCGGAAACCCCGCGTCGCGCGGATGGCGGAACCGAGCCACTCGGGCCATCGCGACGCCCCCTCGAGCTCGTCGAGCGCGTCTCCGTCGAGGAGATCGCGGATGATCTGGTCTTCGTCGCCGCCCGTGAGCAGCTGCGGCGGCTCGGCGCCTCGGCGCACCTCGGCGCCGCGGACCAGCTGGAACGCGAACGACGCGACGGAGCGCGCGAGAGCACCCGACGTGGCCCGCCCCACCGCCAGGGCGAGCGGATCGCGCAGCGCCGTCGCCGCCGGACGCGTGGGGGTCAGCACCAGAAGGTGGTCGGGGTCGACCCCGGATGCCACGAGCTCGCGCACCCGGGCGAGCAGCGTCGTGGTCTTCCCGGATCCGGGTGCGCCCACCACGACCCCGCTGACCTCCGGACCCCAGCCGACCACCGCGCTCTGCTCGGCATCGAGGGCGGCGCCCGAGCGCGTCGGCGCACCGGGGGCGGCGGCATCCGGGATCTGCATGTCTCCACGCTAAACCGGACCTCCGACATCGCCCTCGCGGGCACACGGGCGGTGTGCGCGGAGAAGGTCGAGGGGCGGCGTTCGCCGTCCGCGAAGCGGCGCCCTCGCCGGGTCGTCGTGTCCGAGGCCTGCCCTAGAGTCGGAATACGCGCCGGGCCGACCGCGGCCCGCGGGGAAAGGACGCATCGTGGAGATCCGCATCGGCATCACCAACACCGGCCGGGAACTCAACTTCGAGACCAACGACAGCTCCGACGCCGTCAAGTCCGCCGTCGCCGGCGCGCTCGACAGCTCGGCCAGCCACGTCACGTTCACCGACGTGAAGGGCAACTCCTACATCGTCCCGACCGCCAACCTCGCGTTCATCGAACTCGGTACCGAAGAGGCGCGTCGCGTCGGCTTCGTCGCCTGATCCCGACCGCCGTGCAGATCCTGCTCGGACTGATCATCGGGGCCGTCGTCGGGCTCGCCGCGCACTTCGCGCTGCCGCACCGACAGCTCCGCGGCGCCGCCCTGGCTCCGCTCGCCGGGGCGGCCGCCGCGGCCGTCGTGTGGACGGCGATGACCTGGATGGGTCTCGGCGTCGACTCCCCCATCCTGTGGATCGTCGCGATCCTCGCCCCGGTCGTCACGACATTCGCGCTCGTACCGTTCCTCACGCGCACGCGCCTTGCGCGCGACGAGGCGGATCGCTCCCGGCTCGGCGTCTGACGATCGCTTCGGCAACGGGCGTCGCGTCGCGCAGCGGCTGACGGTGGCTCCGGCAACGGGCGTCGCATCGCGGAACGACCGACGGGCGCTCACGCCGGGTCGAGGTCGCGGGGCGGCCCGGCCTCGGCGCGAATTCCTTAGGCCGCCAGCCCCATGGCATCCATTCGACGGGCGTGTGCGCCCATCAGCTCGCTGAAGACCGGCTCGACCTTCGCCTCCTCGGCGCGGTCGAGGTGTCCGTGGCGCAGGGCGGCACGGGCCACCAGCAGCGTGTCGCCGACGAGCCGCCGTCCCCACAGCGCGAGCAGCCACCGCCACTCCTCATCGCTTTCGATGGTCGCTGTGAGGATGTCGACGATCGCCTGACGGTCGTCGTCGGCCTGCAGGATGCGCGCGACCCGGCGTCCGGTGTCGCCGTAGCTCGACGAGAGGGCGAGGTAGAAATCGTCGAGGAGACCCGCGGTGATGTGCACCGTCAGCATGGTCTCCTGGGGACGCACGCCGTGGGTGTTGCGCCGGAAGGCGTCGAGCGACTCGCGGAACGGCAGCATGAGCTGCGTCGGGTCGGCCCCCCGCTCGCGGATGAGCGCCACCAGTTCCTGGTGCTTGATGAGCGCCGCCCCGGCCGCGCGCGACAGCGATTCTTTCTCCGCGAGCTCGGGCGTGAGGGCGATCAGTTCGCTGAGCGTCTCGAAGAAGCCCAGCTGCAGATAGGCCGCCTGACCGAGGAACGTCTCGACCTCGGGGGCGAGCTCGGCGAAGTCGACCCGCATGGCCTCGCCGAGGTCTCCGCGCGAGCGCAGCTGGAGCGTGCGACCCACCGGGCGCTGGCGACGACGGAACCACTCGAACACGTACGACAGCCTAGGCGTCGGGGGCTCCGGAGACACGCCGGGTAGAGTGGGACCGCCCCGGCGTCGGATCGGGGCCCCGCGCCTGTGGACGAGTGAGGCGTGGATACGACTCCCCAGGCGGTCTCTCGCCGCCGGAACAGGCACGCTCATGACGACATTCGCCGAGCTCGGCATCGACCAGGACATCGTCGATGCCCTGGCATCCAAAGGCATTCACGATGCCTTCCCCATCCAGGAGCAGACGATCCCCCTCGGCCTCCCCGGCCAGGACATCATCGGCCAGGCCAAGACCGGTACCGGCAAGACCTTCGGCTTCGGCATCCCCGTGGTCCAGCGTCTGGGGCTCAACCCCGAGCCGGGCGTCAAGGCGCTGATCGTCGTCCCGACGCGCGAGCTCGCCGTCCAGGTCTACGAAGACATGGACATGCTGACGTCGAACCGCCCCACCAGCGTCGTCGCCATCTACGGCGGCAAGGCGTACGAGGGTCAGATCGACCAGCTCAAGGCCGGCGCGCAGATCGTCGTCGGCACGCCCGGTCGCCTCATCGACCTCGCCAACCAGCGCCTGCTCGACCTGTCGCACGCGACCGAGGTCGTCCTCGACGAGGCCGACAAGATGCTCGACCTCGGCTTCCTCGCCGACATCGAGAAGATCTTCTCCAAGGTGCCGGCCGTGCGTCACACGCAGCTGTTCTCGGCGACCATGCCGGGTCCGATCGTCGCGCTGGCCCGCCGCTTCATGTCGAACCCCATCCACATGCGCGCAAACGACCCCGACGAGGGTCTCACGCAGGCCAACATCAAGCACCTCGTCTACCGCGCGCACTCGCTCGACAAGGACGAGGTCATCGCCCGCATCCTGCAGGCGGAGGGTCGCGAGAAGGCCGTCATCTTCACACGCACCAAGCGCGCCGCCCAGAAGCTGGTCGACGAGCTCGGCGACCGCGGCTTCAACGCCGCAGCCGTGCACGGCGACATGAGCCAGGAAGCGCGCGAGCGTTCGATGGCCGCGTTCAAGGCCGGCAAGAAAGACGTGCTGATCGCCACCGACGTCGCCGCGCGCGGTATCGACGTCAACGACGTCACCCACGTCATCAACCACACCATCCCCGACGACGAGAAGACGTACCTCCACCGCGCCGGTCGCACCGGTCGCGCCGGCCGCACCGGCATCGCGGTCACGTTCGTCGACTGGGACGACGTGCACAAGTGGGCGCTCATCAACCGCGCCCTCGAGTTCGGCCAGCCCGAGCCCACCGAGACCTACTCGTCGAGCCCGCACCTCTACACCGACCTCGACATCCCCGAGGGCACCAAGGGTCGCCTGGTGACGGCCCCGAAGGCCGTCGCGCCCCGCGCCGAGAAGAAGAGCGAGGGCCAGGATGCCGAAGGCACCCGCCCGCCGCGCCGTCGCCGCCGCGGCGGATCGTCGTCGGCCGAGGGTGGCGCCCCCGCCGGTGACGCGGCCCCGCGCGAAGAGGGCGGCGCCGGCACGCACGACGGCGCCGGCAAGGAACACCACGACGGCAACGCGGCGCCGCGTCGTCGCCGCCGTCGTCGCGGCAGCGGCAGCTCCGGCACGCCGACGGCTCCCGTCGCCTGACGCCTCCACGCGAGACGGCGCCGATCCTGCGGGGTCGGCGCCGTCTCGCGTGGCGCCGGGGTGCCGGCATCCGGAGCTCGCGTCGGGAGCGCGGGCGCCGGGTCTCCCCCGCGATAAACGCTGCCCGGAGTGAGACACGCCGTCGGAGGGCGTTTCTCACTGCCCGGAGCGTTTATCGCGACACCGACGCCGTCCCGCGCGGCCCCGGGGATGCCGGCATCCGGGGTTCACGCCAAGAGCGCAGGCGCCGCACCTCCCCCGCGATAAACGCTCCCCCGAGTGAGACACGCCGTCGGACGGCGTTCCTCACTGCCCCGAGCGTTTATCACCGGGTCGGCGCCGTCACGGCCGGACCGGTACCCCGCGCTCGCGCAACCCGGCACCCCCGTGCTGGACCGCAGCGCCGGCGGCACCAGGCGCCGCACCTCCCCCGCGATAAACGCTCCCCCGAGTGAAACACGCCGTCGGACGGCGTTTCTCACTACCCCGAGCGTTTATCGCGACACCGACGCCGTCCCGCGCGGCCCCGGGGGCGCCGGCATCCGAGGTTCACGCCAAGAGCGCAGGCGCCGCACCTCCCCCGCGAGAAACGCTCCCCCGAGTGAAACACGCCGTCGGACGGCGTTTCTCACTGCGCCGAGCGTTTATCGCAGCAGAGACCAAGCCGCAGCACCCGAAACGAAGCCGCCCCACCTGGCGCCGGCCCGCAGCACCCCACGCCAACCCGCAACACCCCCCGCCCGGCAGCCGCCACCGACGCCACCGCCCGCGCCGAGCCGCCGTCAGGGGAAGACCGGCGCCGTCCCGCGACCCTGCGCGAAGATGCGCGCCACCATGTCGTCGGCCGTCGTGTTCTCGCCGGGGACGTTCGGCTTGCCGAGCCCGTGATAGTCGCTGGAGCCGGTCACGATGAGGTCGCGCTCCGCGGCGAGGGCGGCCAGCACAGCCGTGGGTTCGGGGAGGTTCTCGCGGTGGGCGAGCTCGAAGCCGGCGAGGCCCGCGGAGAGCATCGCACTGAGCACCCCGTCGGGGAGCAGGGCACGACCGGCCGGGTGCGCCACGATCGGCACGCCTCCGGCGCCCACGACCAGCTCCACGGCGGTGACCGGGTCGGGGGCGAACAGCGCCACGTAGTAGTCGCCCGAGGGGTGCAGGATGCCGGCGAAGGCCTCGGTCCGATCCGCGACGATGCCGCGGGCGACGAGGGCGTCGGCGATGTGCGGGCGGCCGACGGTCGCGCCGTCGGTGGTCTGGGCGACGATGTCGTCCCACGCGATGTCGTAGTCGTGCGAGATGCGCTCGGCCATGATCTGCGCCCGGTCGAGCCGCGACGAGCGGATCCGGTCGGTCATGGCACGAAGCGCCGCATCGTCGGGGTCGACGAGGTACGCCAGCAGGTGGACGCTGCGCCACCGGTGCCGGGCGGAGAGCTCCATGCCGGGCACGAACGTCATGCCGAGGGAGGTCGCCGCCTCGGCCGCCTCCGCCCATCCCGACGTCGTGTCGTGGTCGGTCAGAGCCGCGGTGTGCAGTCCGTGCCGGTGCGCCGCGGCCATGACGGCGGCGGGCGTCTCCGTGCCGTCGGAGTGCGACGAGTGCAGGTGCAGATCGCTCGGTCCGGTGAAACGACGATCCTGCGGCACCCGTCGAGCGTAGCGCTCCATGCCGGTCGCCGACGGCGGTGCCGATGCGGAGGGCATGCCGAGGCGGCATCCGTGGTTCTCCCAGTCGGCTCGCCTAGGGTCGGGTTCGTGCGTCGACTGCTGGGTTTCCTCGTCGCGCTCGTCTTCGCGGCGGGTGCCGCCGTGCTCACGTGGCCGTCGGCGTTCGGGCTTGAGCGGTCGTTCCCGCTGGCGCAGGTCATCTCGTTCCGCGCCCCCGTGGCGGCGGCGTTCCTGGCCGCGGCCGTGCTGATGCTGCTGTTCGCGCTGCTGCGACCGATCCGTGCGCTCGCCCTCGTGCTGGCCCTGATCTTCGGAGTCTCCGGCGGCGTCAACGTGGCCCTGCTGTCGCAGCGCGGCCTCGGCACCGAGGGTCTGCCCGACAAGACCGACACGAGCTTGCGCGTCATGACCTGGAACACGGCCGGCGAGGCGACCTCGTCGGCGGAGATCGCGCGCTTCGCGGTCGGCATGCAGGCCGACGTGGTCACCCTCCCCGAGACGACGATCGAGACGGGCGCCGACGTCGCCGAGATGATGCGCGAGATGGGTCGTCCGATGTGGGCGCACCACGCCGAGTACGGCGAGTACGGCATCACCGGATGGGATGCCACCTCCACCACCGTCCTGATCCGGCCCGAGCTGGGCGACTACTCCGTCATCCAGTCCTCGCTCGACGGTTCCAGCAACACCTCGACCGTTCCCAGCGCCGTGGCCATGCCCGTCTCGGGCGACGGACCGATCATCGTCGCCGCGCACGCCGTCGCCCCGCGTCAGGAGTACATGACGCAGTGGCGCAGCGACCTGCAGTGGCTCGCCGACCAGTGCGCGAGCGACAACGTCATCCTCGCGGGCGACTTCAACGCCACCCTCGACCACATGACCGGTATGGGCGTCGACGGGGGCACCCTCGGTCGTTGTCGCGATGCCGCGTCGTCGAGCGGCAACGGCGGAGTCGGCACCTGGCCGACGAATGCGCCGGCTCTGCTCGGCGCGCCCATCGACCACGTCATGGCGACGCCGGACTGGACGGTGTCCGGCTCGGTGGTCATGCGTTCGCTCGACGGTTCGGGCAGCGACCACCGCCCCATCGTCGTGCAGCTCGAGCGCACCGGCGGCTGAGCCGCATCCGCTCGTGCCGGTCTCCGGAAGAGGGGCCGGGATGCCGCCGGCTCGAGCGCACCGGCGGCTGAGCCGCATTCGCTCGTGCCGGCCTCCGGAAGAGGGGCCGGGATACCGCCGGCTGCGCGCCGAAACCCGTCGACGGCGCAGGGAAGGCCCGGAGCCCGGCACAGCCCGGGCGGCAGCCGGGCGGGCTCGCCGATGCCGGCGCGTCCGGCATCCGTGCGCCGCACACGATCCGGTGCGAGACTGGAACGATGGACGCCCCCTCCACCAGCGACACGACCGCACAGACCGCCGAGCCCCAGGCCGACGAGGCGAAGCTCGACGCCCCCAGCAACCGTAAGGCGCCGTTCCCGCGCGGCTTCCTCGACACGATCTCGACCGGCTGGGCCGAGCATCCGGCGACACTGCCCGAGGCGCGTGAGCAGGCGGCGTGGGCCGCGAAGCGACGCGAGCGCCTGTCGCAGGCCTTCCCCGGCCAGCGCGTCGTCGTGCCCGCCGGCGGCCTGAAGCAGCGCAGCAACGACACCGACTACCCCTTCCGCGCACACTCCGCGTTCGCGCACCTGACCGGCTGGGGCAGCGACGCCGAGCCCGACGCCGTCCTCGTGCTCGAGCCGCGCGACGAGGGGCACGAAGCCGTGCTCTACTTCCGCGAGCGGGCCGACCGCACGACGGCGGAGTTCTACTCGGATGCCACCGTCGGCGAGTTCTGGATCGGCCCCCGCCCCGCCCTCGACGGCGTGGCCGCCGACCTGGCCCTGGCCACCGCCCACCTCGAGGACTTCCAGCCCGGTGCGCACGACCGTACGGTGGGCGCTGACGACGAGGTCACGCGTTTCGTCTCCGAGCTGCGTCTCGTCAAGGATGACTACGAGCTCGCGCAGCTCGCCCTCGCCGTCGAGGTCACCGGCCGCGGCTTCGACGACATCGTCGCCGAGCTGCCCCGCATCATCGAGCACCCGCGCGGTGAGCGCGTCGTCGAGGGCGTGTTCCATCAGCGCGCCCGCTCCGACGGCAACAGCGTCGGCTACGACACGATCGCGGCATCCGGTGCCCATGCCTGCTACCTGCACTGGACCCGCAACGACGGGGCCGTGAAGCCGGGCGATCTCATCCTCGTCGACGCCGGCGTCGAGGTCGACAGCCTCTACACCGCCGACATCACGCGCACGCTGCCGGTCTCGGGCACCTTCACCGACATCCAGCGCCGCATCTACGAGACGGTCCGCGAGGCCGCCGACGCCTCGTTCGCGGCGGCGAAGGTCGGCGTGCCGTTCCGCCGCCTGCACGAGGCCGCGATGGAGGTCATCGCCGCACGCGTCGCCGAGTGGGGTCTGCTCCCGGTGACCGCCGAAGAGGCGCTCCACGCCGACGACGGCGGTCAGCACCGCCGCTACATGGTGCACGGCACGAGCCACCACCTCGGCATCGACGTGCACGACTGCGCGCAGGCGCGTCGCGACATGTACTACGACGGTCTGCTCGAGCCCGGCATGGCCTTCACGATCGAGCCCGGGCTCTACTTCCAGATCGACGACCTCACCGTCCCCGAGGAGTACCGCGGCATCGGCGCACGCATCGAGGACGACATCGTCATGACGGCGGACGGCCCGGTCAACCTCTCGGCCGGTATCCCGCGTACCGCCGACGAGGTCGAGGAGTGGATCGCGCGCCTCTCGCGATGACGTTCACTCCCCCGGAGCCGTTCACCACCCGCCCCACCCTGCGGGGCACGTTCGGCATGGCCGCGTCGACGCACTGGACCGCCACGGCGACCGCGCAGTCGGTGCTGGAGCGGGGCGGCAACGCCTTCGACGCGGCCGCGGCCGCCGCCTTCGTGCTGCACGTCGTCGAGCCGCACCTGAACGGCCCCGGGGGCGACCTCGTCGCGCTCATCCGGCCCGCCGACGCCGAGGCCCCGGTCGTGCTCATGGGCCAGGGTCCCACCCCGGCGGGCGCGAGCATCGAGCGCTTCCGTGCGCGCGGGCTCGACCTCGTCCCCGGCGCGGGAGGGATGGCCGCCGCCGTCCCCGGCGCGGTCGACGCCTGGCTGCTCCTCGTGCGCGACCACGGCACGTGGGAGCTGGCCGACGTGCTGGCCTACGCGATCGGCTACGCCCGCGACGGCCATCCGCTCGTCGCGGGCGCCGCCGCCACGATCGCGCGCGTGGCGGAGCTGTTCCGCGAGCACTGGCCGTCGTCGGCAGAGCGGTGGATGCCGACCGGCACGCCGCCCGCACCCGACACGGTGCTGCGAAACCCCGCGTGGGCCGCCGTGCTCGACGACCTGTCGGCGACGGGCGGCGCGGACCGGGTCGCGCGGATCGACGCGGCGCGCGAGCGGTGGATGACGGAGATCCTGCCGGAGGCCGCGCGCTTCCTCGAGCAGCCGCACCGGCACGCGGACGGTGCCGATCATCCCGGCATCCTGGATGCCGCCGACCTGGCGTCGTGGCGCGCGTGCTTCGAACCCGCGGTGTCGACGTCGTTCCGCGGGTGGGACGTGTTCAAGGCGGGCGCGTGGTCGCAGGGACCCGCTCTCCTGCACACCCTGCGCCTGCTCGAGGATGCCGCCGACCTCGACCCCGCGTCGCCGGACGGCGCCCACCGACTGCTCGAGGCGCAGAAACTCGCCTACGCCGACCGCGACGCGTGGTTCGGCGACGCCGACGGCGCGGTCGAGGTCGCGGCGCTCCTCGCCGACGACTACGTCGCCGCGCGGCGGGCACTGATCGGGCCGACCGCGTCGAACGAACTGCGCCCCGGCTCCCCCGACGGACGCACGCCCGTGCTGCCGCCGCTGCGCACGGAGGCCGTCGTCGCCGACGGCTCGACAGGCGAGCCGACGGTCGACCGCTCGGGGCAGACCCGCGGCGACACGTGCCACGTCGACGTCATCGACCGCTGGGGCAACGCCGTGTCGGCGACGCCGTCGGGCGGGTGGCTGCAGTCCTCCCCGACGGTGCCGTCGCTGGGATTCTGCCTGGGCACGCGCCTGCAGGCGACCTGGCTGATGCCGGGGCACCCGGCATCCCTCACTCCGGGGCGACGTCCGCGCACGACCCTCACTCCGACTCTGCTCACACGGGGGCACGAGGTCATCGCGATCGGTTCCCCCGGCGGCGATCAGCAGGACATGTGGCAGCTGCCCGTGCTGCTGCGGATGCTCGTCGGCGGCTACTCGCCGCAGCAGGCGATCGACGCCCCGAGCCTGCACACCACGGCGCTGATCGACTCGTTCTGGCCACGGACGTGGTCGCCCGCCGGGGTCGTCGTCGAGGATCGCCTGGGCGACGACGTCGTCGCGGCGCTCGAAGCGCGCGGCCACCGGGTGCGCCGCGCGGGCGACTGGGCGCTGGGGCGGGTCACCGCGGTCGGGCGCGGCGCCGACGGCGTGCTGTGGGCGGCGGCCAACCCGCGCGGGGCGCAGGGCTACGCCGCGGGACGCTGACGCGCCTACCGCCCGCGCGCGAACGCCGCGACCACGGGAGCGAGCCCCGCGCCGATCTCGTCGGCCGGGCGCCGGGCGCCCTTCACCTCGAACGAGTGGTTGCCGCCCGCGATCCCGTGCACGCGCGCGTCCTGACACGAGGCGAGCACCTCGTCGAACTGCTCCCGCGGGTCGATGAAAGGGTCGTTCTCACCCTCGACGAACAGCTGCGGCACCGCGATGGCGGGCAGGTGCTCGCGGCGCGCCTTGTCGGGCCGGCCGGGCGGGTGCAGCGGATACCCGAGGTAGACCAACCGCGCCGGGGCGATCGCCCCCTCGGCGGTGGCGACGGATGCCATGCGCCCGCCGTACGACTTGCCCACCGCCGTGAACGGACCGGGGGCGGTATCGGCGAGCCACGCTTCGACGCCCGCCCAGGTCGCCACGGCGTGCGCCGCGGCTCCGGGCATGCGCCGCCCCGCCTCCACGTAGGGGAAGACGAAGCGCAGCACCGAGACGCCGTCCGCCGCGAGAGCGTCGGCCAACCCCGCGAGGAACGGGTGCTCCATTGCCGCACCGGCGCCGTGCGCGAGGGCGACGGTCGTATCACCGGCGGGCGACCAGAGCCCCGAGACCTCCGTCGACCCGGTCGGCAGCACGACCGGGATGCGGACGGGACGCGCGCTCACTGACCGCGGTCGGCCTTGTTCGACGAGTCATCGCTGGGCGGCGGAACCCGCTCGCCGTATCGGGGCCGATCGTCGTCGTTGTTCGCCGGCTCGGGAGTGGGCGCCGGCGGGCGCGGGGGCGCGACGGGCGCGGGGGTACCCGGTGTCACGCGCTCGCCGTACTGCGGCGCGGACGGCGCCGGCCGCTGGCTCTCCGTCGCGGGGCGCTCACCCTGGGGCCCCGGGGCCCCCGGCGTGCGACGCTCGCCGTACTGCGGCGGGGCGGTGTCGGAGGTGGCCGGGCGCGAGACGACCGTGCGCGCGGCCGTGCCGCTCGGGCCCACGATGCCGCGGGCCTTGTGGACGCTGGTGGCCGCGACGCACACGTCGTAGTGATCGGCGGCGACCTGCATGACGGAGGCGAAGTCGCGGCGACGGCGGACGATCGAGTACGTGCCGAGGCTCAGGATCATGCCGAGCGCCATACCGACCAGCAGCACGCCGATGAAGGCGGAGATCTGCACGGTCGGCATCCCGAGCACGAAGATGAAGGCGAAGAGCAGACCGAGCATGAGGCCGTTCAGCGCACCCGAGCGGGCGGCGGTGGCGTAGCCGAGCTTGCCGGTGATGCGCTCGATCGAACGCAATCCCGACCCCACGATCGCGATGTCGCGCGCCGGGACCTCGCCGGCGATCAACGAGGACACGGCCTTCTGCGCCTGCTCGTAGGTCGGGAAGGAGGCGATCTTCTCGCCGACCTCGTCGCGTCCCGCTCCCGGACGCTGCGCGAACATACTCATTTCACCATCCTGTCACGCGCGCCTGGGGCGTTCCGAGGTGTTGCGCATGAGGTGCGGACTACGCTGGACCGGTGAGCACGCAAAGGGTTTTCGTCGCCCGCTTGGCGGGCTGCACGGTGTTCGACCCGGCGGGAGACCGTCTGGGCAAGGTGCGCGACGTCGTGGTGATCTACCGCGCGTCGGCCGCACCGCGCGTCGTGGGGCTCGTCGTCGAGATCCCCGGACGACGACATGTGTTCGTGTCCATCGGACGCGTCACCTCCATCCAGTCCGGCCAGGTCATCACCACCGGCCTCATCAATGTGCGCCGGTTCCAGCAGCGCGGCGGCGAGGTGCGCGTCATGGCCGAGATGCTGGGTCGGCGCGTGAGCCTCGTCGACGGCTCGGGAACCGCCGTCATCGAAGACGTCGCGATCGAGCGCAACCGTCTCGGCGAGTGGGACGTCGGTCAGCTGTTCCTGCGGCGTCCGCGCACGAGCGCCTCCCCCTTCGCCAAGGGCGCGACGACCTTCGCCGCCTGGGGCGAGGTGCGCGAGAACCAGGTCCCCGGCGAGGCGCAGTCCGCCGAGCAGCTGGTCGCGACCTACTCCGAGCTCAAGCCCGCCGACCTCGCGAACACCCTGCTCGACCTCCCGGAGGAGCGTCTCATCGAGGTCGCCGAAGAGCTGAGCGACGACCGCCTGGCCGACGCCCTCGAGGAGATGCCCGAGGACGAGCAGGTGCACATCCTCGAGCAGCTGGGCGACGAGCGCGCCGCCGACATCCTGGATGCCATGGAGCCCGACGACGCGGCCGACCTGCTGGGTCAGCTCCCCGAGTCGCGCTCCGAGCAGCTGCTCGACCTGATGGAGCCGGAGGAGGCCGACGACGTCCGCGCGCTCCTGCAGTACGGCCCCGACACCGCCGGCGGTCTCATGACGCCCGAGCCCATCGTGCTCTCGGCCGACGCGACGGTCGCCGAGGCCCTGGCCCTCATCCGCCGTCACGAGCTGCACCCCGCCCTCGCGGCATCCGTGTTCATCACCCTGCCGCCCTACGAGACGCCCACGGGGCGGCTGCTCGGCACGGTCCATTTCCAGCGCATGCTGCGCTATCCGCCGCACGAGCGCCTCGGCGCGATCATCGACGACACGCTCGAGCCGGTGCCCTCCGACGCGACAGCCGCCGAGGTCGCGCGTCTGCTCGCCAGCTACAACCTCGTGTCGCTGCCCGTCGTCGACCAAGCCCACCGTCTCGTCGGCTGCGTGAGCGTCGACGACGTCCTCGACTATCTGCTGCCCGACGACTGGCGCACGCACGACACCGACGATCCGAGACCGAAGACGAGCGTCAGACCGCTGACGACCCAGAGCATCCCCCAGATCCCGCAGACCCCGAGGAGGCGCTGATGGCACGCAACAACAAGCAGCCGGCCCTCGATGCGCCCCGCGGGCGCACCGGCGTGCTCGCCCCGCGCACCCCGCAGCCCTCACGCGACCGCTTCGGGCGCTTCACCGAGTGGGTCGCGCGCGCGATGGGCACGCCCACGTTCCTGCTCTCGCTCACGCTGTTCTGCGTGGTGTGGATGGGGTGGAACTCGCTCATGCCCGACGAGCTGCGCTTCGACTCGGCCGACATCGGCTTCACGGCCCTGACGCTCGTGCTCTCCCTGCAGGCCTCGTACGCGGCCCCGCTGATCCTGCTCGCGCAGAACCGGCAGGACGACCGCGACCGCGTGCAGATCGAGCAGGACCGCCAGCGCGCGGAGCGCAACCTCGCCGACACCGAGTACCTCGCGCGCGAGATCGTGGCCCTGCGCATGGCCGTGCGCGACCTGACCGACGAGGTCATCACGAAGGACACGCTGCGCACCGAGCTGAAGGCCGTCCTCGAACGCCTCGACGAGCACGACGACCCGCCGCGGTCCGGCTCGTGAGCGTCGACGTCGTCGCGAGGGTGCGCGACGCCGTGGCCGCGGTCACCGACCCCGAGCTGCGTCGTCCCCTCGGTGAGCTCGACATGGTGCGCGACATCGCCGTGCGCGACGGCGTCGCCGAGGTCGGGATCGCCCTCACGATCGTGGGATGCCCCGCCGCCGACCGCATCGAGCGCGACGTCCGGGATGCCGCGGCCGCGGTCGCCGGGATCGACGCGGTCGACGTGCGGGTCGGCGTCATGTCGCCCGCTGAGCGCACAGCGTTGACCGAGAAGCTGCGCGGCGGACGCGCGAAGCGAGAGATGCCCTTCGGGCCCGACTCGCTGACGCGTGTGATCGCCGTGACCAGCGGCAAGGGCGGCGTCGGCAAGTCGACCGTCACCGCGAACCTCGCCGTGGCCCTCGCCGCCCAGGGGCTGCGCGTCGGTCTGATCGACGCCGACGTGCACGGCTTCTCGATCCCGGGGCTTCTCGGCCTCGTCGACGCCGACGGACTGCCCCCGGCGCCGACCAGGATCGACGACCTCATCCTCCCGCCCGTCGCCTACGGCGTGAAGGTCATCTCGATCGGCATGTTCCTGCGTCGTCCGGGAGAAGAGGCCGCCGGCGCCGTCGCCTGGCGCGGTCCGATGCTGCACCGCACCGTGCAGCAGTTCCTCACCGACGTGTTCTTCGGCGACCTCGACGTGCTGCTGCTCGACATGCCGCCCGGCACGGGCGACGTCGCGATCTCGGTGGGGCAGCTGCTCCCCCACGCGGACGTGCTGGTCGTCACCACTCCGCAGGCCGCCGCCGCCGAGGTCGCGGTGCGCTCGGGTCTCGTCGCGCGGCAGACGGGTCAACGCCCGATCGGCGTGATCGAGAACATGGCGGCGATGACCCTCCCCGACGGGACGGTGCTCGACCTGTTCGGCGCCGGGGGCGGGGCCGAGGTGGCCCGCGCCCTCTCGAGCGACGACGCGGCGGTGCCGCTGTTGGCATCCGTCCCCCTCAGCCCGGCGCTGCGCACGGGTGGCGACGACGGCCGGCCGGTCGTGCTCTCGGCCCCCGACGACCCGGCAGCCCGGGCGATCGTCGAGGCCGCCACGGCTCTGGCGACGCGCCCCCGCGGCCTGGCGGGCAAGCCGCTGCGCCTCGGCGTCTGAGCCGGCGCCGCGACCCGACGGTCACGAGAACGGGCGCGTTCTGAGCGGAGCAGCCCGATCCCGGCGACGCGGAACGACGGGTCAGGTGGCCTCGTCGTCGAACGGAGGACGCTCCCCGGCGACGAACGGCGTCGTGACGGGCTTCTCCCGCGCGGCGAGAGCGGCCGCTCCCGCGGCGCGCATGGTGGCCGTGGGCGTGTCGTCGAGCAGGGCCTCGCGGATGATGCGCCGCGGGTCGTATTGACGGGGGTCGAGCTTCTTCCAGTCGACGTCGTCGAACTCGGGGCCCATCTCGTCGCGCATGCGCGTGCGGGCCCCCTGCAGGGTCTCTTTCGCCCGCTTGGTGAACTTCGCCAGCGCCTCGGCATACCGCGGCAGCCGCTCGGGACCGATGAGCACCGCCGCGATCACGCCGATCAGCAGCAGCTTCTCGAACGTGAGGCCGAAGAACATGCGTCCAGATTACCGGCCGCGCCTGGGGCGTCAGACCGGCGCGGCCGTCTAGCCTGAGTCGAGGAGGTCCACGTGAGCGGTCAACAGGCGAACGAACGGTTCGTGCAGGAGTCGACGGTCGAGCCCGAGCACATCGCTCGCGCCCGGGCGCACGCTCTCGAACTCGGTGCCGCCCCCATCAGCGCGGCCGTCGGCGCGCAGACCGCCGTGATCGCCGCGGCATCCCGTGCCCTCAACATCGTCGAGGTCGGCACCGGCGGCGGTGTCTCCGGGCTCTGGCTGCTGCACGGATCCCCGCGCGCCACGATCACCACGATCGACAGCGAACCCGAGCACCTCGGCGCGGCGCGTGCGGCCTTCGCCGACGCGCGCATCCCCGCGGCCCGCGCGCGCTTCATCACCGGCCGCGCGTCGAACGTGCTGCCGCGCATGAACGAGGCCTCGTACGACATCGTCTTCATCGACGCCGACCCCGAGGGCGTCATCGAGTACGTCGAGTACGGCCTGCGCCTGGTGCGCGCCGGCGGAACCGTCCTGATCCCGCGGGTGCTGGCGGGCGGCGCGGTCGCCGACCCGGTCCGTCGCGACCCCGTGACCACCGCCTACCGCTCGCTGATCCAGGAGGTGCAGTCGTCCCCGGCCGTCATCGGCGCCCTCTCCACCACCGGTGAGGGTCTGCTGCAGCTGACCACGCGCGCGGTCGACGCCTGACCCCGCAACGATGAAGGCCGGCCCCCGAGGGGGCCGGCCTTCGCGATTCAGCGCTGTCGTCAGGCGGAGACGACGCCACCGAGCACGTCGTAGAGCTCTTTCGCCTCGGCGTCGTTCACCGAGACGACGAGTCGCCCGCCACCCTCGAGCGGCACGCGCACGATGATCAACCGGCCCTCCTTCACGGCCTCCATCGGTCCGTCGCCGGTACGCGGCTTCATGGCTGCCATCGCGGCCCCCTTTTCGTCGTTGGTCTGAGAGGTAGTTTAGTCGGTCACCGCATGGACCCGTGAAAAAGGCCGCCCGCGGGCGTCACGGAATCTGCCAGTACTGGTTGCCCAGGGCGTACATGTTGTAGATCCACCACCACTGCCCGAGCAGCGCCGCGACGAGCACGCCCACCCGCCACACCCGGTTCTGCGGCACCGCGAACGCCCCCCACAGCGGCGAGATCGGGACGAGCAGACGGAAGACGCTCGACTGCGGGAAGAACACCAGCAGCAGGTACACGAGGTAGCTCGCCGACCACAGCCGCACCTCCACGCCGAGCTTCTTCACGGCGGGCAGCCACAGCAGCGCCGCGGTGACCCCGCCGATCAGGAGCACGAGGAACACGTAGCCGGCGACCGCGCCCAGCCCCCACTGGGTGAACCAGAACCCGACCGCCCGCACCCATCCGTCGACGGGCACGAAGCCGCCGTCGCTCTCTCCGGTCCAGTTGCGTCGCCACGCGAGCTCGGTCGCCAGGTACGCCCCCGAGTCGCCGGTGACGATCGCGGCGATCGTCTGCCACGCGAAACCGACGACCACCGAGACGCCGCCGAGCGCGAGGATGTGCACGACGACACGGAGCGGCAGCGGATCGCTGCGACGGCGGAGGAAGCGGTGGATGCCGTACAGACCGAGGAACAGGGCGAACGCCAGGATGCCGGGGCGGGTGAAGCCCATGACGGGAACGAGCAGGTAGAGCCAGGCGAACCGTCGACGCTGCACGCACCACAGCGCGAGGAAGAGCACGAACAGGAACAGGGACTCCGCGTACCCCACCTGGAACAGCGCCGCGAGGGGGCCGCAGGCGAAGAACACGACGCTCCACATCGCCGCCGACGCCCCGATGCGCTCGCGCAGCATCGCGTGCAGCACGAGGCACGCGCCGTAGCCCGCCGCCAGCGAGATCGTGACGGCGCCCGCACCCCACGAGCCCATGACGAATCCGAGGGCGTTGGCGAGGAACGGGTACAGCGGCATGAAGGCCCAGGCATTCTCGGCGACGTGACCGCCGGCGGCCAGCGGGAGCTCGGTCGGATAGCCCGACACCGCCACCAGCCAGTACCACTGCGCGTCCCATCCGATCGACAGCTCGGCCAGCGACGGCGCCACTCCGAAGCGCGACCCCGGTCCCGACATCGCCGCGGCGAGGAGGAAGAACCCCGTCGTCACCAGTCGGGCGGCCACGTAGACGAGCGCGATGCGGGCCGCGACGGGGAGACGGGTCCACCCGCGGACGGGGGCGGATGCCGTGGCCGCGGCGGTCACGACCGGCTCAGCCAGGAGCGCAGCCCGCGCTCGACGGCATCGATCTGCGCCACGGGCACCCGCTCCTCGTCGTGGTGCGCGAGGTGCGGGTCGCCGGGACCGTAGTTGACCGCCGGGATGCCGAGCGCCGAGAACCGCGCCACGTCGGTCCAGCCGTACTTGGGCTTGGGCGTCGCGCCGACGGCATCCACGAAGTCCTTCGCCACCTCGGCGTCGAGCCCCGGACGCGCGCCCTCGGCGACGTCGACGATCTCGATCTCGAAGCCCGTGAAGACGTCGTGCACGACGCGCGACGCGGCCGCCGCATCGCGGCTGGGGGCGAAGCGATAGTTGACCTCGACCTCGCACGCGTCGGGGATCACGTTGCCGGCGACTCCGCCCGAGATGCGCACGGCGTTCAGCCCCTCGCGGTAGACGAGGCCCTCGACCTCGATCTCGCGGGCGCGGTACTCGGCCAGGCGCGCGAGGATCGGCGCCGCCTTGTGGATCGCGTTCTCTCCGATCCACGACCGGGCGCTGTGCGCGCGCACGCCGTCGGTGCGGATGAGGGCGCGCAGGGTGCCGTTGCAGCCGCCCTCGACCTCGCCGTTGCTCGGTTCGCCGAGGATGGCGAAGTCGCCGGTGAACAGGTCGGGCCGGTTGCGGGCGAGACGACCCAGTCCGTTCAGGGCGGAGTCGACCTCTTCGTGGTCGTACCACATCCAGGTGATGTCGACCGGGGGATCGGTGAGCTCGGCCGCGAGCTTGAGCTGCACGGCGACGCCCGCCTTCATGTCTACCGTGCCCCGGCCCCACAGGAACGCCTCGCCGTCGATCTCGCGGTCCTCGACGGGCAGGTTGCGGTTGATCGGAACGGTGTCGATGTGCCCGGCGATCACGACCCGGCGGTCACGACCGACATCGGTGCGCGCGACGACCGTGTCGCCGTCGCGGATGACCTCGAGATGGGCGTAGGCCGAGACGGCGGCCTCGATGGCATCCGCCAGCGCCGTCTCGTCGTCGGACTCGCTGTGGATGTCGCAGATCGCCCGTGTGAGGGCGACGGAGGAGGAGGTGAGGTCGAGCGCGGCCATGCGTCCGATCATTCCACACGGGCTCCCGCCGGTAGCCTGGAACCGTGAGTGACGAACGACGCATCAGCGCTGCCGGCCTGTCCACGCGGACCAC
Source organism: uncultured Microbacterium sp. (assembly GCA_913774845.1). Taxonomy (GTDB): domain Bacteria; phylum Actinomycetota; class Actinomycetes; order Actinomycetales; family Microbacteriaceae; genus Microbacterium. Next base: position 163,577 of record CAJYJO010000003.1, read on the forward strand.
CGAGGGAACGGTGCTCGACGCCTGGTTCCCGGAGCCCGTCCTGGGTGCTCCGGACGACCTGGATGCCGCCCGCGCGGCCCTCGAATCGTCGGCCGGCCCCGACGAGCGCCGGGGCGTCGTCGTCGAGACGGTCTCGCTCACGATCGACGCCGACGAGCCGCCCGCCTCCACCGTCGACGCGTACCTGCGTCTGCACGCGCTGTCGCACCTGCTCGTCCGCCCCAACGAGATCAACCTCGACGGGATCTTCGGCCACCTCCCCAATGTCGCGTGGACCAACGCCGGTCCGGTGCACCCCGACAACGCCGCACGTCTGCTACCGCAGCTCAAGCGCCACGGCATCCAGCTGCAGGGCCTCGACAAGTTCCCGCGTCTCACCGACTACGTGCTCCCCGCGGGCGTGCGCATCGCCGACGCCTCGCGCGTGCGCCTCGGCGCCCACCTCTCCCCCGGAACCACCGTGATGCACGAGGGCTTCGTCAACTTCAACGCCGGCACCCTCGGTGCCTCCATGATCGAGGGCCGGGTCTCGCAGGGCGTGGTCATCGGCGACGGCACCGACATCGGCGGCGGCGCGTCGATCATGGGCACCCTCTCGGGCGGCGGCACGCACCGCGTCTCGATCGGTGCGCGCACCCTCCTCGGCGCCAATGCCGGCATCGGGATCTCGCTCGGCGACGACTGCGTGGTCGAGGCGGGCCTGTACGTCACGGCCGGAACCAAGGTACGCGTCGGCGACGAGACGGTGAAGGCCGGCGACCTGTCGGGCCGCGACGGCATCCTGTTCCGTCGCAACTCCCTCACCGGCGCGGTCGAGGCCTCGGCCCGGGCGGGCGTGGGCGTGACGCTGAACGAGGCGCTGCACGCCTGAGGTCCCACCCGCACGATCGACGACGCCGTTCCGCCCGGCCGCGCTGCACCGCGGCACGCTTCGGGAGGAGCGGCGTTCATCGCTCCGCGTCGACGCGTCGGGCCGGCCCCTCGCGCTGCTCATCGAGCCGCCGCCTCGCGATGCGCAGCGCGTGCGCGGACGAGGCGACGAGGTCGGACGCGGAGTCGCCCTCTCGACGCAGCTCGAGGGCTCGACCGAAGTCGTCGATCGCATCGCCGAGCTCCCCCGCCGCGATCAACACCTTGCCCCGGTGCTGCCGCATCACCGCCTCACGGGCCGTGCCCTCGGCCTCGCGCACGAGATCGTCGTACTCGTCAAGGGCCGCGGCGATGTCGCCGAGCGTGCAGAGGCAGTCCGCGCGCAGAGCGCGGCGCCGAGCGGTGGTCGCCGGTTCCAGCATCCGGAGCGCCCGTTCCGCATTGCCGCTCCACAGGGCCTCCACGGCGTCGACGAGCGGATCCGCGCGCAGGCCGTGCCGGAAGGCCGCGGCCTCCGTGATCCGCGGCCGCAGGTCGGCGCCGATCACCCAGCCGGGACCGCCGGGGATCTCGTCGGCATCCATCTCAGTCGCGGACGCGCACCGACAGGCACGTGACGCACCCCTCGAGCTTCTCGAACTCGCTCACGTCGACGGTGACGACCTCGAGGCCGCGCGATCGATGCTCCGCCGCGGTGGCGGGGGCGTCCGCCGACATCAGCACCGTCTCGTCGTCGAGGACCACCACGGCCGTACCGTGCTCCTCGGGGACGCCCGCGAACACCGGGAACAGCGAGGCGTCGTCGACCAACGGCTCGAATCCCACGACCGTCCCGTCGGGAAGAGCCGTCACCCCCGACTTCAGGTGGAGGACCTTCGTGACCGGGATCTCGCGCACCTCCCAGCCGCGCGGGGTCAGCAGTTCGCGTAGCTGGCCGATGCCCGCGGCGTTCGTCCGCGACGAGGCGCCCACGTAGACGGTGCGCCCGACCTTCAGCACGTCGCCCCCGTCGAGGGTGCCCGGCTCGTCGATCTCGGCGATCTCGATCCCGGATGCCGCCACCGCGGCCCGGACGCTCTCGGTCTCGCCGCGGCGCGAGACGGCACCCGCGCGGCACAGCACCGCGAGACGGTCGAACATCACCACGGCATCCTCGACGAACACCCCGTCGGGCTGGTCGTCGGCCGGATCGATCTCGATGACCTCCCACCCGCGCGAGGCGAACACCTCGACGTAGGCGCGCCACTGGGCGAGGGCGAGGGCCGCGTCGACGGGAACGCGGTCGAGATGGGTGAGCTCGCCCTCGGCGAGTCGCGACGACGGACGGCGGACGAACAGACGCGGCATGCCCCGACCCTAGCGGGTGGGGCGCGAACGCTGCGGCCCTGGGGCCCCCTGCCGCACCATTGCCCCCCCCTCGTCCCACTTATGACGGTGCTCGTCCCACTTATGGCTGGTCCAGGCGCCTCCAACCCGCCATAAGTGGGACAAGGTTCCGGTCCTCAGCACAGCCCCAGCGACCCTGGGCACGGAGCTCATCCCTCCGGCCTCCCCGCCGCACCATCGCCCCCCTCGTCCCACTTACGACGGTGCTCGTCCCACTTATGGCTACTCCACAGGCCCCCAACCGGCCATAAGTGGGACGAGGTCCCACCCCCGGCCACAAGTGGGACATGGTCCCACCCCGCACGCACAGCAAAGCGCCCCGCCCCTCAAGAGAGGGACGGGGCGCTTCAGGCCGGGTCAGACCCCGGGATAGTGGCGCTCGGCGGCCCCCGTGTACAGCTGCTGCGGGCGGCCGATCTTGGTCTGCGGGTCGGTGATCGCCTCGCGCCACTGCGCCAGCCAGCCGGGCAGGCGGCCGATCGCGAAGAGCACCGTGAACATGCGGGTGGGGAAGCCCATCGCCTTGTAGATGACGCCGGTGTAGAAGTCGACGTTCGGGTAGAGGCGGCGCTCCTTGAAGTAGTCGTCTTCGAGGGCGATCTGCTCGAGCTCCTTGGCGAGGTCGAGCAGCGGGTCGCTGACGCCGAGTGCCTCGAGCACCTCGTCGGCCGCCTCTTTCACGAGCTTCGCGCGCGGGTCGTAGTTCTTGTAGACGCGGTGACCGAAGCCCATGAGCTTCACGCCGTCTTCCTTGTTCTTGACGCGCTCCACGAAACGCTCGACGCTCTCGCCGGAGTCGCGGATGCGGCCGAGCATCTGCAGCACGGCCTCGTTGGCACCGCCGTGCAGGGGGCCGGAAAGGGCCTGGATGCCGGCGGAGATCGACGCGAACTGGTTGGCGCCGGTCGAGCCGACGAGGCGCACCGTCGAGGTGGAGGCGTTCTGCTCGTGGTCGGCGTGCAGCATGAGCAGCAGGTCGAGGGCCTTCGTCATGACCGGGTTGACCTGGTAGATCTCGCTGAGCACACCGAAGTTGAGCTTGAGGAAGTTGTCGACGAACGACAGCGAGTTGTCGGGGTACAGGAACGCCTGGCCGATGCTCTTCTTGTGCGCGTACGCCGCGATGACGGGCAGCTTCGCCAGCATGCGGACCGTGTTGAGCTCGACGTGCTCGGGGTTGTGCGGGTCGGACTCGGCCTCGTAGTAGGTCGACAGCGCTGCGGTCGCGGCGGACAGCACCGACATGGGGTGCGCGGTCGGCGGCAGCGACGAGAAGAAGCGCTTGAGGTCTTCGTGCAGGAGCGTGTGACGGCGGATGCGCTCGTCGAACGAGGCGAGCTCGGATGCCGAGGGCAGCTCGCCGTAGATGAGCAGCCACGCGACCTCGAGGTAGGTGCTGTTCTTGGCCAGCTGCTCGATCGGATAGCCGCGGTAGCGGAGGATGCCCTGGTCGCCGTCGATGAAGGTGATGTCGGACTTCGTCGACGCGGTGTTGACGAAGCCGTAATCGAGCGTGGTGTGCCCGGTCTGCTTGGTCAGCGACGCGATGTCGATGCTCGGGACGCCGTCGGTGCCGCGCAGGACCGGGAATTCGGCGGTGGTGCCCCCTACCGTGAGAGTGGCCTTGTCCTGCTGCGTGCCCGCGTCGCTCACCGCGCCTCCTTGCGATTTCTGGTCGCCCGTGTGGTCGAACGCGGGGGGTTGCGGAGCCCCGCGATCTTCTCGACCGATGGATGCCACGGGAATGGCATCCGGGTCGGCGGGGCGCACGGAGGATGACCCCGCGCGACCTGCCTTTACAGCCTAGTAGTCACTCCGACGTACAGATGACACCGCCAAAGGACACCTCCATCGAATGGAGGGATCCTCCTGGTCAGCCCCTCAGGCGGTCCGCGGCGGCGGCGATGCGCTCATCGGTGGCCGTCAGCGAGAAGCGCACGTGGTCGGGGAAATGCGTGCCGTAGAAGTGTCCCGGACCCACCAGGATGCCGAGGTCGGCGAGGCGTCCCACACTCTCCCACGCGTCGCGACCCTCGGTCGCCCAGAGGTACAGGCCTCCCTCGCTGCGGTCGACGGTGAACCCGGCCGCCTCGACCGCGGGCTTAAGCAGGGCGCGGCGGTGGGCGTAGCGCTCGCGCTGCTCGACGACGTGCGCGTCGTCGCCGAGGGCGACGGTCATCGCCCGCTGCACGGGCGCGGGAGGCATGAGCCCCAGATGCTTGCGACCGGTGAGCAGACGCGTGACGAGACGCGGGTCGCCGGCGAGGAACGCCGCGCGATAGCCGGCCAGGTTCGACTGCTTGCTCAGCGAGTACACCGAGAGCACGTCGGTGAGGTCGCCGTCGACGACGGCCGGGTCGAGCACGCTCGGGACGGGCTGCGCGTCCCACGGGGCGTCCCAGCCCAACTCGGCGTAGCACTCGTCGGATGCCAGGACGGCTCCGATCTCGCGCGCTCGGGTCACGGCATCCCGAAGCTCGTCCGTCGAGAGCACGCGGCCGTCGGGGTTGCCCGGGGAGTTGATCCAGACCAGCCGGGTGTGCGCGGGCCAGTCCGCGGGATCATCGGATGCCACGGCCTCGGCGCCCACGAGACGCGCACCGACCTCGTAGGTGGGGTACGCGGCGCGCGGGTGCACGACGGCGTCGCCGGGGCCGAGACCCAGGAGCAGCGGCAGCAGGGCCACGAGCTCCTTCGAGCCGACCGTGGGGAGGACGTTCTCCGCGCTCAGGTCGGGCACGCCGCGACGGCGGTGGTACCACTCGGCGATCGCCTCACGCAGAGCCGGGGTGCCCGCGGTCTGCGGATAGGCGTGCGCATCGGTGGCGTCGGCCAGAGCCTCGGCGATCACCGCGGGGGTCGGATCGACGGGCGAGCCGATCGAGAGGTCGACGATCCCGTCGGGGTGGCGCCGCGCGCGTTCCGCATACGGAGCGACCGCGTCCCACGGGTAGTCGGCGAGGTCGGCGACGCCCACGGGTCAGTGGCTCTGCGGGGGCAGCGCGGTGATGACGGGATGGTCCTTGGCGATCACGCCGACCTTGGCCGCACCACCGGGGGAACCGATGTCGTCGAAGAACTCGACGTTGGCCTTGTAGTAGTCGGACCACTCTTCGGGCAGGTCGTCTTCGTAGTAGATCGCCTCGACGGGGCAGACCGGCTCGCACGCACCGCAGTCGACGCATTCGTCGGGGTGGATGTAGAGCGACCGCTCGCCTTCGTAGATGCAGTCGACCGGACACTCGTCGATGCAGGCGCGGTCTTTGACATCGACGCACGGGAGGGCGATCACGTAAGTCACGGGCCCAGTCTAGCCGCGCGCGAGGCGGGAGCCCCGCCGCGTGACGCGGAGCTTAAGATTCGGCCGGACGCGAGGAATCGCTCAGCTTCGAGAAGTCGGGCCAGAGCGCGACGAGGACCATCAGCGCCGGTCCGACGACGGTCCACACGAGCGGGAGCCACTCCGTTCCCGCGGTGGGGGCGGCCACGATCGCCGAACCTCCCGGACCCACCTGCGAGAACAGGTACGTCGCGGCGGTGAGGCCGAGACCGCCGGCGAGGGCGTTCACCCGATCGCCGGTGAGGGTGCGCAGCGCCACGAGGAGCGCCGCGCTGCCGATGGTCGCGAGCAGGAGCCCGACCGGGAGCGGACCGACGAGGAAGGCCTGACCGACCGTGCCGGCGGTGCCGTAGAAGGCGCCGACGAGGAAGGCGACGACCCAACCGACCAGGCGCAGAATCGTGGAACTCACCCGCCGAGTCTAGAAGCGTCGCCGATGGCCCGGCTGGGAGCGCCCGTCAGGCCGCCCATCCCCACAGCCGCAGCAGAGCCGCGGTGGCTGCGGCCGCCGCGACCACCAGGAGGAAAGGCGCCCGCGCCCACAGCAGCACGGCCGCGACCCCGACCGCCGGGACGCGAGCATCGACGACGATCAACGAGCCCACCGCGAGCGTCTGCACCACGACGAGCGCCGACAACAACGCCACGGTCAACAGGTCGGCGATGCGGGCCGGTCGAGGCGCCTCGATCCAGCGGGCCGGCACCAGGTAGCCCACCGCTTTGAGGGCGACGCAGAGAAGGGATGCCACGAGCACCGCGGTCCAGAGGGTCATGGCATGCTCTTCTCTCTCGTGGACGCGCGGGAGCGCGGGTCGAACAGTCCCGCCGCGACGGCGACGCCGGCGGCGGCGATGACGGGGATCCCGGGCATGAGCACGGGGGTGAGCAGTGCGGCCACGACGGCGGCCCCGGCGGCGACCGCGAGCGGCTGACGACCGCGCAGGCGCGGCCAGAGGAGGGCGAGGAACGCCGCCGCCGCAGCGGCGTCGAGACCGTACGCGCGGGGATCGCCGAGGACGTCGCCGAGGAGCGCCCCGAGCAGGGTGGACAGGTTCCACCCGAGCCAGATGGCGACGCCGGTGACCCAGAACCCCGTCTGGCGCGCGCGGGACTCCCCCTGCGCGAGGGCGACCGCGACGGACTCGTCGATCGTGAAATGCGTGGCCAGCGCTTTCCGCCAGAATCCGCCGGCGACGACCGGGGCCATGCGCATCGCATAGGCGGCGTTGCGGACACCGAGGAGCACCGAGGAGGCAATCGCTGCCGGCGCCGCCGCCACCCCTCCGGCGGCGATGACGCCGACGAAGGCGAACTGCGAGCCGCCGGTGAACATGAGCAGGCTCAACACGCAGGTCTGCCAGATGTCGAGCCCGGACGACACGGAGAGGGCGCCGAAGGAGATGCCGTAGGCGCTCGTCGCGAGAGCGACGGCGAGTCCCTGCCGCGTCGCGACACCCCCAGGTGTTCGGTAGAACGAACGCATGGACATCATCGTGAACGACGCGCGGCCGTTCGTCAAGTCGAACGATCGACGAGCATAATGAACGCATGACGGATCTCGGTGACCGCATCGCCTCGACTCTGCGCCGCGAGCGAGAACGCCGCGACCTGAGCGTCTCGGAACTGGCCCGACGTGCGGGCGTGGCCAAGGCCACGGTCTCGCAGCTGGAGAACGGCGGCGGCAACCCGAGCGTCGAGACGCTGTGGGCGCTGGCGACGACGCTCGAGATCCCCTTCGCGGACTTCGTCGACGAGGGCGCCCACTCCCCCACGCTCATCCGCGCGGGTGAAGCCGGCACGGCCGTGGCATCCTCGGCATCCGACTACATCGCCGTCCTGCTCTCGGCCAGTCCTCCGCACGCGCGTCGCGACATCTACCTGCTGTCCGCCGAGCCCGGTGCGCCCCGTCGATCCGACCCCCATCCCCGCGGGACGATCGAGCACCTCGTGATGGTGTCGGGACGCGGGCTCGCGGGACCGGCCGACGACCCCTACGAGCTCTCTCCCGGCGACTACCTCTCCTACGCGGGCGACGCCCCGCACGTGTTCGAGGCGTTGACGCCGGGCATGAGCGCCGTCTGCGTCGTCGAATCGCGCTGACGAGCCTCGCGTCGGGCCGGCGGGCCGATCGCATCACGGGAGTGGTCTGCGGGGTGCGGGTCGAGGAGATCGACGACCCGCTGATGTACCGCATCCGTCTGCTCGACAAGCTCGTCGACGAGCTCGCGAAGGGACGCCCCCAGTCGAAAGTGCGTCGCGAGGACTCCCCCGCGCCGACGCGCGCGCTGAGTGCCCGAGACACCCGGGGCGATCTCACGAACGCCCGGGTGTCCCGGACGCTCGACCAGGCGGGACCGCCGGGCGCAGACGGCGAACGGCCCCGCTCAGCACGAGGCTGGGCGGGGCCGTTCGCGGGCGGGAACGCTTACGCGTTGGCATCCTGACGCTTCAGACGCGAGGCGGCGCGGCCGCGCTCGGTCGCGTCGAGCACGACCTTGCGGATGCGCACCTTCTCGGGCGTGACCTCGACGCATTCGTCGTCGCGGGCGAACTCGAGCGACTCCTCGAGCGTGAGCACGCGCGGCGGCGTCATCGACTCGAAGGAGTCGGAGGTCGACGAACGCATGTTCGTGAGCTTCTTCTCCTTGGTGATGTTGACGTCCATGTCGTCGGCGCGCGAGTTCTCGCCGATGACCATGCCCTCGTAGACCTCTTCGGTCGGCTGCACGAAGAAGCTCATGCGCTCCTGCAGGGCGATCATCGCGAACGGGGTGACGACACCCATGCGGTCGGCGACGATCGAGCCGTTCTGACGCGTGGTGATCGAACCGGCCCAGTCGTCGTAGCCGTGCGAGATCGCGTTGGCGATGCCGGTACCGCGCGTGATCGTGAGGAACTCGCTGCGGAAGCCGATCAGGCCGCGCGAGGGCACGACGAACTCCATGCGCACCCAGCCGGTGCCGTGGTTGGTCATGTTGTCCATGCGGCCCTTGCGGGCGGCCATGAGCTGCGTGATCGCGCCCAGGTGCTCCTCGGGGGCGTCGATCGTGAGGTGCTCGAAGGGCTCCTTGAGCTTGCCGTCGTCGCCGCGCTTGGTGACGACCTGGGGCTTGCCGACGGTGAGCTCGAAGCCCTCGCGACGCATGTTCTCGACGAGGATCGCCAGGGCGAGCTCGCCGCGCCCCTGGACCTCCCACGCGTCGGGGCGTCCGATGTCGACGACCTTGAGCGAGACGTTGCCGATGAGCTCGCGGTCGAGGCGGTCCTTGACCATGCGCGCGGTGAGCTTGTGACCCTTGACCTTGCCCATGAGGGGCGAGGTGTTGGTGCCGATGGTCATCGAGATGGCCGGGTCGTCGACCGTGATGGCCTTGAGCGGACGCACGTCTTCGGGGTCGGCGATGGTCTCACCGATCGTGATGTCGGGGAAACCGGCGATCGCGACGATGTCGCCGGGGCCGGCCGACTCGGCAGGGAAACGCTCGAGGGCGCGGGTCTTGAGCAGCTCGGTGACACGGGCGTTGCTCGTCGTGCCGTCGGCGCGCACCCAGGCCACGGTCTGCCCCTTCTTCAGCGTGCCGTTGAACACGCGCAGGAGGGCGAGACGACCGAGGAACGGCGAGGAGTCGAGGTTGGTGACCCACGCCTGCAGCGGAGCCTCGTCGTCGTAGGCGGGAGCCGGGACGTGCTCGAGGATCGCACCGAACAGCGGCTCGAGGTCGTCGTTGTCGGGCAGCGCACCGTTGTCGGGACGGTTCAGGGATGCCGCGCCCGCACGGCCGGAGGCGTAGACCACCGGCACGTCGAGCAGGGCGTCGACGTCGAGGTCGGGCACGTCGTCGACGAGGTCGGATGCGAGCCCCAGCAGCAGGTCGTGCGCCTCTTCTTCGACCTCGTCGATGCGCGCGTCGGGGCGGTCGGTCTTGTTGACCAGCAGGATGACGGGGAGCTTCGCCTCCAGCGCCTTGCGGAGCACGAAGCGGGTCTGGGGCAGCGGACCCTCGGACGCGTCGACGAGCAGGACGACGCCGTCGACCATCGACAGGCCGCGCTCGACCTCGCCGCCGAAGTCGGCGTGGCCCGGGGTGTCGATGACGTTGATGGTCACCGGGACGTCGGTGTGGACGCCGTTGTACTCGATCGCCGTGTTCTTGGCGAGGATCGTGATGCCCTTCTCGCGCTCGAGGTCGTTCGAGTCCATCGCGCGCTCTTCGACGTGCGCGTGGTCACCGAACGAGCCGGTCTGGCGGAGCATGGCGTCGACGAGGGTCGTCTTGCCGTGGTCGACGTGCGCGACGATCGCGACGTTGCGGAGGTCAGGACGGAGGGCGTGCGCCATGGAGGGTCTCCAGGAAAATTCGGGGTTGCGCCCGGAATCGGGCCGTCACAGTCTACCGGGCGCCCACGACACTCCCGGCAGGCGGCGTTCAGGAACGGGAAAAGGGCGGGATCCCGCAGGATCCCGCCCTTCTCGTACGGGGCTTACGCGTTCGCGAAGCCCACGATCGTCCAGTCGATCGTCTCGAACTGACGAGCGCCCCAGTTCACGAGGCCCTCGGAGACGGCGTAGACCTCGGGCAGCGGCGCGATCGGGATGATCGGCACGTACTCCCACAGCACCTTGTCGATCTCCTCGGCCGTCTGCAGACGGGCGTCGGGGTCGAGCTCGGTGTTGGCCTCTTCCCACAGGCCCGCGAGGCGGTCATCGGTGATGCCGGTGTAGTTCTGGGCCGAGTCGACCGGCGAGAAGAGCGACTCGCTCGATGAGATCGGGTACGCGGTGCCGCGCCACGAGAACGTCACCATCTGGAAGTCACCGGGGATGATGTACTCGCTGAAGTAGCCGCCGACGGGCACGGCGTTCAGCTCGACGGGGATTCCGAACTCGCCGAGGTCGGCCTGGATCTGCTCGGCGCGCTGGATGTTGGTGGCGGTGTCGGCCGGCACCGTGACCGAGAAGCTCAGGGGCGTGCCGTCCTTGACCCAGGAGTCGCCGTCCTTGGTGTACCCGGCGTCCTCGAGGTACTTGGCACCGGCGTCGGTGTCGTAGGGCAGCGCCTCATCGGTGTAGCCGTCCTGACCGGGCATGAACACGTAGCTGCCCTGCGTGATGGCGGGGACGCCGACGGGCGAGTTCGCCGTGTTCGCGATCTGCTCGCGGTTGACGATGGATGCCACGGCCTTGCGCACGTTGACGTCGGCGAGCGGGCCGTCCGAGGCGCGCATCGTGATGTGGGTCCAGGTCAGACCGTTGGATGCCTGGATCTGAGCGCCCTGCACGTTCTGGGCGGTCTGGTACAGGTCGGCGTTGGCCGAGATGTTCAGGGCGTCGATCTCGCCGTTGCTGAACGACGTGCCCTGCTGATCCTGGCTCACGGCGCGGAACACGACGGTGTCGAGCTTGGGGGTCTGGCCCCACCAGTTCGGGTTGCGGTCGAGCGTCGCGATGCCCGCGGTGGTGTCGAGCGACGCGAGCTTGAACGGTCCCGACGACGGCAGCGCCGTGGTCAGGTAGCCGGTGTTGAAGGCCGTGGGGTCGTTGCCCACGCTCGCCGGCAGCACCTGGCTCAGCAGGCCCTGCCAGTCGGCGTAGACCGACGAGAAGGTCATGATGACGTCGAACTCGTTCTCACCCTGCTCGACGGAGGAGATCTGGTCCCATCCGGTGGTGGAGATCACGACGTAGTCGGGGTTCGTGCCGTTGTTCGCCTTCCAGGTCGCCTGGTAGTCGGCGACCGTGATCGGCGTGCCGTCCTCCCACTTGGCATCCGGGTTCAGCTTGATCTCGACGGTCTGGGGGCTCTCGTTGGTCAGCTCGACCGAGGAGGCGTAGTTCTCGTCGACGACGGGCTTGCCCGACTCGTCAATCTTGATGGGCCCGCCCTGCATCGCAGCGACGATGTCGTTCGTGTTGGCTTCGTTGCCGTCGATGTGGAAGTTGTTCCAGTTGACGGGCAGCGAGTCGACGGCGAGCGTCAGGTCGCCGCCGTCCTGCACGTCGGCTGCGTCGGCACGCACCCACGCGGTCGAGGGCAGCGAGTTCTGGTCCTCGGGATTGGCCGAGGGAGGTGCGGTGTTGCCCGGCGCGCAACCGGCGATCGCCAGGGCGGCGGCACCCAGCAGCGCGAGCGCGCCGAGGCCCTTCGCTTTGCGGATCATGTGATCATTCCTCTCGTTGGTGATCGGTGAGGGCCCCCGGCGACGTGGTGCCGTCGGTCGGGGACGTTCGGGGGGATGCGGCCGACGTCCGCTCGAAGACGAGGTCGGACCGCTCGGCGTGGTGACACGCCACCCGGCAGTGCGCCTGGGGGCGCAGACCCGGGTCGTCGGAGTCGCACCGGCGCCGGTCGGCGTCGGGCAGCAGGCGGTACAGCGGGCACCGCGTGCGGAAGCGGCATCCCGAGATCTCCTGCGTCGGGCTCGGGAGGTCGCCGTCGAGCAGGATGCGGGTGCGCCCGCGCTCGATGCGCGGGTCGGGGATGGGCGCGGCGGAGATGAGGGCTTTGGTGTACGGATGCCGCGGATCGTCGAACACCGCGTCGACCGGGCCCTGCTCGACGATGCGACCGAGGTACATCACCGAGACGTCGTCGGCGATCTGACGGACCACGGCGAGGTCGTGCGCGACGAAGAGGAACGACAGAGCGAGCCGCTCCTTGAGGTCTTCGAGGAGGTTGATGACGCCGGCCTGGATCGACACGTCGAGCGCCGACACCGGCTCGTCGAGGACCACGACCGCGGGGTCGGTCGCGAGCGCCCGGGCGATGCCGATGCGCTGGCGCTGACCGCCCGAGAACTCGTGCGGGTAGCGGTCCGACATGTTCGGGTCCAGACCCACGAGCTCGAGCAGCTCGGTCATCTTGCGGTCGCGTTCGGCGCGGGGCACGCCCTGGACGAGCAGGGGTTCGGTGATAACTTCGCCGACCGGCAGGCGCGGGTCGATCGCGCCCATCGGGTCCTGGAACACGATCTGGATGCCCTTGCGCAGGGTCGCCTTGTCCTTACGACCCGCGGTGGCCACATCCGTTCCGTTGATGCGGATGGCTCCGGACTGCGGGGCGACCATCTCCATGATCTCGAGGATGGTGGTGGTCTTGCCGCATCCCGACTCCCCCACCAGACCCATCGTGCGTCCGGGCTGGATGGAGAACGAGATGCCGTCGACGGCGCGGACCGTGCCGATCCGCCGCGGGAAGACGGCGCCCTTCATCAACGGGAAGTGCTTGACGAGGTCGGTGACCTCGACAGCGGGCGTCACGTCGGGGCGGGGCGGGGGCACCTCGCCGAGCGCCTCCGGACGCGGGAAGATGTCGGGCCGTGCGAGGCTGCCGGAGGCGATCTCGTCGGCGCGGATGCACGCGGCGACGTGGTCGGGGGCGGGGCCGTGGCCGACCAGCTCCGGCTCGACGTCATGGCACGCATCGATCGCGATCGGGCAGCGAGCCGCGAACGGGCATCCCTTCGGGAGCGCGGCGAGGGACGGCGGTCGCCCCTCGAGCGGCACGAGACGGTGGGAACCGGCCGTGCGCATGTTCGGCACCGAGCGCAGCAGGCCCACCGTGTAGGGCATGTGCGGATCGTGGAAGATCTCGTCGACGCTGCCGCGCTCGACGAGCTTGCCCGCGTACATCACGGCGACGCGGTCGGCATGGCCGGCAACCACGCCGAGATCGTGGGTGATGAGGACGACGGCGGCGCCGGTGACCTCGCGGGCCTTCTGCAGCACCTCGAGGATCTGCGCCTGGATCGTCACGTCGAGCGCCGTAGTGGGCTCGTCGGCGATGATGACCCGCGGG
>CAJYJO010000004.1 GCA_913774845.1 uncultured Microbacterium sp.
GAGGATGAGCCGTGGGCCTCAGCCGCAAGAGCAAGAAGGAACTGCGCAAGCTCCAGAAGCACGCCGCCAAGGTGTGGGAGTCGCAGCAGGTGCTGCTGGGCGAGAGCGGGAAGGTCGCTCGCGAAGCCGGCCACCAGCTCGGTCGCTTCAGCCGCGAAGACCTCGTCCCCGCCGTGCAGGACGGCTACAGCAAGTACGCCGCGCCGTACGTCGACAAGAGCGTGAAGGCCAGCAACCGCTTCCTCAGCCACAAGGTCGTCCCCGCAGCCGGGGCCGTGGTCGGCGGAGCGTTGTCGGTGTGGGATGCCGCGGGCGACACCCGTGACCGCCTCGCGAAGGGCAAGGGTTTCGAGCTCGACACGCACAAGTACGCGAAGCGCGCCGAGAAGTACGGCAAGCAGGCCACCAAGCGCCTCGGCAAGAAGCTCCCCTCGCAGCACGACGGCATCGGCGCCGGTGGCGTCATCGCTATCATCCTGGGCGTCGTGGCCGCGGCCGGAGTCGCCTACGCCGCGTGGCAGACGCTGCGTGCCGACGACGAGCTGTGGGTGGCCGACGACCCGCTGCGCGCGCCCGACGCGTGAGCGATCCCACCAGCAGAGTTCGAGAGGCCGCGCGCGAGCGCGGCCTCTCCGTCGATGTGCGGGAAAGACCGGCGGCGTCGAGCCTCGACGAAGCAGCCGAGCTGCTCGGCATCCCCCCGGCATCCATCGTCAAGACACTCGTGGTGAAGCGATCCGATGACACCTACCTCTTCGCGCTGGTGCCGGGCGATCGCGCGATCTCGTGGCCGAAGCTGCGGGCCGTGGTCGGGGTGAACAAGCTGCGACTGCCCGAGCCCGAGCTCGCCTTGGCCGCGACCGGCTACGAGCGCGGCACGATCGTCCCCATCGGAAGCACCACGGACTGGCCGGTCTACGCCGACGAACGCATCGTCGGCACCCGTATCGCGATGGGAGCCGGCGCGCACGACTACAGCCTCTTCGTCGAGGCCGATGACCTCATCCGCGTCTACGGCGCGACCGTGGCCGACATCACCACCGACCGCGCCTGACGCCCTCACCCGCTGCGCAGACCCGCCATCCGGAACGCGATGTCGACCAGCTGAACCCGCCGTATCCGGCGGGTGGCGGCCAGGGCGAACCACTCCGCCCGGTCGGTCGACCCGTCGATCTCGTTGCGCAGTCGTCCGCCGACCACCTTCGCGCGGTACACGATGCGCAGAGCGTGCAGCGGACCCGAGGAGTCGTCGGCCAACCGAGCCTGCGCCGGGATGACGCGCGAATGGATGCCGAGCAGCTCGCCCACCGTGACCCGGAACCCGGTCTCCTCCCGGACCTCGCGCCGCACGGCGTCGGCGGGATCCTCGCCCGGCTCGAGTCCGCCGCCGGGTAGCGTCCACGCCGCACGGCGACCGTCGATCCAGTGCGCGAGCAGCACGCGGTCGTCGGCGTCGGTGATGACGGCGTACGCGGCGACCCGCATGTCCATGACCAGACTCTAGCGACAGATTCACCCGCGTCGACCCCGCGATGACGCGTCGATGTTGCGACGATGGGGGAATGAGTCACCGCGACACCGTCTCGCCCGCTGCCCTGTCGCAGCGCGACCTCACGCTCGATCTCGCCCGCGTGACGGCGGTGGTGTTCGTCGTCATCGTCCATCTGCTGCAGGTCGGCGTCGGCTACGGACCCGACGGCGCGATCGTGACCAGCCGGCCCGCCGAGGAGCAGCCGTGGTTCGACGCGGCCACGTGGGTGGGCCAGATCATGCCGTTGTTCTTCGTCGTGGGAGGGTTCGCATCGGCCGCGGGGTGGGCATCGTGGACGGCTCGCGGCGGTGACGCCGGCGGATTCGTGCGGTCGCGCATCCTCCGTCTGGCCCAGCCCGCCCTGGCGCTCTTCGTCTTCGTCGCCGTCCTCCTCCTGGCCGCCTCGGCTCTCGGCCTGCCGGCGTCGCTCGTCGACGCGGCCGCGGTGGGGGTGGGGATGCCGCTGTGGTTCCTCGCCGCATACGTGCTCTGCCAGGCGGTCGTCCCGCTCGCCGCTCGCGCTCATGCCACGGCTCCGCGTCGGACGCTCGTCGTCCTCCTGGGTGCGGTCGTCGTCGTGGACGCACTCCGGTTCTCGACGGGGGTCGATCAGCTCGGGTACCTGAACCTGCTGTTCGTCTGGCCACTCGTCCAGCAGCTGGGGTTCTGGTACCGCGACGGGTGGTTCGATCGCCGGCCGGCCGCGGTTCTCGCACTGATCTCGGCGCTGAGCTATCTCGCCCTGTGGGGCATCGTGACGTGGGGCCCGTACTCGCCGAACATGCTCGCGAACCTGAACCCGCCGACCCTCCCCCTGGTGCTCCTGGGTGTCGCCCAGGCCAGTCTGCTGCGGCTGGCCAAGCCCGTTCTGACCGCGTTGATGCGCACGCGCATCGCCCAGGGGATCGTCTTCGTCATCGGCTCGCGCCTCATGACGGTCTACCTGTGGCACCTGCCGGTGATCCTGCTGCTGTCGGGTGTCGCTCTGCTCATCCCCGGCGGGGCACCGGCACCCGCGAGTCCCGCGTGGTGGGCAACCCGCCCGGTGCTGCTCGTCGCGGTCCTGGCGGTGCTGTGGCTCGTTTCCCTCCTGCTCGTCAGATTCGAGCGGCTCGGCGGCCTCGGCTCGGTCCCCTCGAGGGCGGTCATCGCCGTCGCCTGGATCTGCGTCTTCGCGCCCACCTTCGCCGTGACCATCGCCGGCCTCGACACGGTCCTCGCCGTCAGCGGCGCGGTGCTTCTGGGCGCGTGCGTCGTGCTCCTGCGGCGGGGACGGAGATCGACCGCCCGATGAACGCGAAAAGCCGGCCCGTGGGCCGGCTTTTCGTCTTCGTGATGTGGAGCCTAGGAGATTCGAACTCCTGACATCCTGCTTGCAAAGCAGGCGCTCTACCAGCTGAGCTAAGGCCCCGCGAGGGAAGGGGTGGGGCTACCAGGACTTGAACCTGGGACCTCTTCATTATCAGTGAAGCGCTCTAACCGCCTGAGCTATAGCCCCGTCTCGCTGACGTGATGTCAACCTCGAAGACTTTACCGGACTCGCGAGGTTTTGACGAATCGGCGTCAGTTGGAGGTGAAACCGACGAGCAGACCGCCGGTCACCTTCACGGCGAGGTTGTAGATGCCGGCCATCACCGCACCGAGCACCGTCACCACGACGAGGTTGAGGATCGCCACGATGGCCGCGAACGCCATGACCTGCGGGAGACCGATGTACTGCGACAGGGTCGCCCCGCCGTCGGTGAAGCTGGTGAAGAACTCGTCGAGCTTCGTCATCAGCGTGGCGCTGACGACGAGGTAGATGAGGAAGTAGGACACCACGGTGACGATGGCCATGGCCACCGCCGCCAGGAACGACAGCTTCACGGCCGACCAGAAGTCGATGTAGACCAGGCGCAACCGCACCTGCTTGGCAGGGGTCTTGTGAGTCGACTTCTTGGCGAGCTTGTCGGCTACCGTGCTCATGCGTCAGTACTTTCCTCGGGGGTCTCGGGAGCGGAGGCGTCGGCCTCGTCCGCGGGGATGGCGGCGGGCTCCGTGGTCGTCTCCGTCGTCTCGGCCAGGTTCCGCTCGGCGTTACGAGCGATCGCGATGATCTTGTCGTCGCCTCCTGCGCGGGCGAAGACGACACCCATCGTGTCGCGTCCCTTCGCGGGCACCTCGGCCACGGCAGAGCGTACCACCTTGCCACTGGCAAGAACCACAAGGACCTCGTCGGTCTCGGACACCATCATTCCGCCCGCGAGGACACCGCGATCGTCGGTCAGACGGGCCACCTTGATGCCCAGACCGCCGCGGTTCTGCATGCGGTACTCGGTCACCGCGGTGCGCTTGGCGTAGCCGCCCTCGGTCACCACGAAGACGAATTCGTCATCCTTGGCCACGGATGCCGACAGCAGGCTGTCGCCCTCGCGGAAGTCCATGCCCTTCACGCCCGACGTCGAGCGTCCCATCGGACGCAGCGCGCTGTCGGTCGCGGAGAAGCGCAGCGACATGCCCAGGCGGCTGATGAGGAGGATGTCGTCACCCTCGTCGACGAGCATCGCACTGACCAGCTCGTCCGCGCTGCCCTGCTCGGCCTCTTCACCCTCTTCCACGACCTGGCCGCGGAGCTTGATGGCGATGACACCGCCCTGGCGGTTGGTGTCGTACTCGTCGAGGCGGGTCTTCTTGACGAGACCGTTGCGGGTGGCGAGGACGAGATAGGTCGCGACGTTGTAGTCGCGGATGTCGAGGATCTGCGCGATCTCCTCGTCGGGCTGCAGCGCGAGGAGGTTCGCGACGTGCTGGCCCTTGGCATCCCGGCCCGCCTCCGGAACCTCGTAGGCCTTGGAGCGGTAGACCCGGCCCTTGTTCGTGAAGAACAGCAGCCAGTGGTGCGTCGTGGTGACGAAGAAGTGCTCGACCACGTCGTCGGCGCGCAGCTGCGCGCCCTTGACGCCCTTGCCGCCGCGGTGCTGCGAGCGGTAGTTGTCGCTGCGGGTGCGCTTGATGTACCCGTCGCGCGTGACGGTGACGACCATCTCTTCCTCGGCGATCAGGTCCTCGATCGAGACGTCGCCGTCGAAGCCGTGGAGGATCTCGGTGCGGCGGTCGTCGCCGAAGCGGTCGGTGATCGCCGTGAGCTCGTCGCGGATGATGGTGCGCTGGCGGGCGGGGGTGGCGAGGATGTCGTTGTAGTCCGCGATGCGGGCCTCGAGCTCGGTGGCCTCGTCGACGATCTTCTGACGCTCCAGAGCCGCGAGTCGACGCAGCTGCATGTCGAGGATCGCCTGCGCCTGGATCTCGTCGATGTCGAGGAGCTTCTGCAGGCCCTCGTTGGCATCCTGGGCCGTCGGCGAACGACGGATGAGAGCGATGACCTCGTCGAGCGCGTCGAGCGCCTTGAGGTATCCGCGCAGGATGTGCATGCGCTCTTCGGCCTTGCGCAGGCGGTAGCGCGTGCGACGGACGATGACCTCGACCTGGTGGTCGATCCACAGGCTGATGAAGCCGTCGAGCGACAGGGTGCGGGGCACGCCGTCGACGATCGCCAGCATGTTGGCGCCGAAGTTCTCCTGCAGCTGGGTGTGCTTGTACAGGTTGTTCAGAACGACCTTCGCGACCGCGTCGCGCTTGAGCACGACGACGAGGCGCTGGCCGGTACGGCCGGAGCTTTCGTCGCGGATGTCGGCGACGCCCGTGATCTTCCCCTCGCGCGCGAGATCCCCGATCTTGACCGCGACGTTGTCGGGGTTGACCTGATAGGGCAGCTCGGTGATCACCAGGCACGTGCGGCCCTGGATCTCCTCGATGTTGACCACGGCGCGCATCGTGATCGAGCCGCGACCGGTGCGGTAGGCGTCCTTGATGCCGCGGGTGCCGAGGATCTGGGCACGCGTGGGGAAGTCGGGGCCGGGGATGCGCTCCATGAGCGCTTCGAGCAGCTCCTCGCGGGTGGCATCCGGGTTCTCGAGGGCCCAGAGCGCGCCGGCGGATACCTCGCGGAGGTTGTGCGGCGGGATGTTCGTGGCCATGCCGACGGCGATACCGACCGAGCCGTTGACCAGCAGGTTGGGGAAGCGCGAGGGCAGGACCGTGGGCTCCTGCGTCTGGCCGTCGTAGTTGTCCTGGAAGTCGACGGTCTCTTCTTCGATGTCGCGCACCATCTCGAGCGCGAGCGGAGCCATCTTCGTCTCGGTGTACCGGGGAGCTGCGGCCCCCTGGTTGCCGGGCGAGCCGAAGTTCCCCTGGCCGAGGGCGAGGGGGTAGCGCAGCGACCACGGCTGCACGAGACGCACGAGGGCGTCGTAGATGGGCGCGTCACCATGCGGGTGATAGTGACCCATCACCTCGCCGACGACGCGGGCGCACTTCGAGAACGACTTGTCGGGACGGAACCCGCCGTCGTACATGCCGTAGATGACCCGGCGGTGCACGGGCTTGAGACCGTCGCGCACGTCGGGCAGGGCGCGCCCGACGATGACGCTCATCGCGTAGTCGAGGTAGCTCCGCTGCATCTCGAGCTGGAGGTCGACCTGGTCGATCTTGCCGTGGTCGTGTTCGGGCTCGCCCCGGACGTCTTCGGGCTCGGGCGTGATGTCGTCAGCCATGTCTTCTCAGTTCCGTGAATGCGTCGTGCGAGATCAGATGTCGAGGAAGCGGACGTCTTTGGCGTTGCGCTGGATGAAGCTGCGACGCGACTCGACGTCTTCGCCCATGAGCACCGAGAAGATCTCGTCGGCCGCCGCGGCGTCGTCGATGGTGACCTGCTTGAGCGTGCGCGTCTGCGGGTCCATCGTGGTCTCCCACAGCTCGTGGTCGTTCATCTCGCCCAGACCCTTGTAGCGCTGGATGCCGTTGTCTTTGGGGATGCGGCGACCGGAGGTCTGACCGTCGACGAGCATCGCATCGCGCTCGCGGTCGCTGTAGGCGTACTCGTGGGGGTGGTTCGACCACTTCAGGCGGTACAGGGGCGGCTGCGCGAGGTAGACGAAGCCCGCCTCGATGAGTCCGCGCATGTAGCGGAACAGCAGCGTCAGCAGCAGCGTGGTGATGTGCTGGCCGTCGACGTCGGCATCGGCCATGAGCACGATCTTGTGGTACCGCGCCTTGGCCATGTCGAAGTCTTCGCCGATACCCGTGCCGAAGGCCTGGATCATCGCCTGGACTTCCTTGTTGCCTAAGGCGCGGTCGAGACGCGCGCGCTCGACGTTGAGGATCTTGCCGCGCAGCGCCAGGATCGCCTGGGTGTGGGGGTCGCGCCCCTGCACCGCGGAACCGCCGGCCGAGTCTCCCTCGACGAGGAAGATCTCGCTGATCGACGGGTCCTTCGAGGTGCAGTCCTTGAGCTTGTCGGGCATCGCCGCCGACTCGAACACGCTCTTTCGACGTGCGGTCTCGCGCGCCTTGCGCGCCGCGAGGCGGGCCGTCGCGGCATCGATCGCCTTGCGGATGATGTTCTTGGCCTGCGCGGGGTTGCGGTCGAACCAGTCGCCCAGCTTGTCGCCGACGACCTTCTGCACGTAGGCCCGGGCCTCGGTGTTGCCGAGCTTGGTCTTGGTCTGACCCTCGAACTGCGGCTCCGACAGCTTCACCGAAATCACCGCGGTGAGACCCTCGCGGATGTCGTCGCCGGTGAGGTTGTCGTCTTTGTCTTTGAGGAGGTTGTTCGCGCGGGCGTAGCGGTTGACGAGCGTCGTCAGCGCGGCCCGGAAGCCCTCTTCGTGCGTTCCACCCTCGTGCGTGTTGATGGTGTTGGCGTAGGTGAAGACGTTCTCGGTGTATGCCGTCGTCCACTGCATCGCCAGCTCGAGCGCGATCTTGCGCTCGGTGTCCTCGGACTCGACCTCGATGATCTCGTCGTTGACGACGTCGGCCTTGCGCACGCGGTTGAGGTGCTCGACGTAGTCGACGAGACCGCGCTCGTAGAGGAAGGAATCGTGACGCGCCTCGGTGACCTCTTCGCCCGGCTCGCCCTCGGTGATGACCGACTGCGGACGCTCGTCGCGCAGGCTGATGCGCAGTCCCTTGTTGAGGAACGCCATCTGCTGGAAGCGGGTGCGCAACGTGTCGTAGTCGAAGTCGATGGTGTCGAAGATCGTGGCATCCGGCCAGAACGTGATCGACGTACCCGTCTTCTCGCTCTCCTCGCCCTTCTCGAGAGGGGCCAGCGGCACACCGCCGTTGCGGAACGATTGCCGCCACACGTGACCCTGACGCTGCACCTCGACCTCGAGGCGCGTCGACAGGGCGTTCACGACGGACGAGCCGACCCCGTGCAGACCGCCCGACACCGCGTACCCGCCGCCACCGAACTTGCCACCGGCGTGCAGCACGGTCAGCACGACCTCGACCGTGGACTTGCCCTCGGTGCGGTGCATGTCGACCGGGATGCCGCGTCCGTTGTCGATGACGCGGACGGCGCCGTCGCCGAGGATCGTGACGTCGATCGTGTCGCAATAGCCCGCGAGGGCCTCGTCGACGGAGTTGTCGACGATCTCTTGAACGAGGTGGTGCAGACCGCGCTCACCGGTCGAGCCGATGTACATGCCGGGGCGCTTGCGGACGGCTTCGAGACCTTCGAGCACCTGGATGGCGTCTGCCCCGTACTCGTTGGGAACCTTCGCGGCGGTGGCTTCGGGTTCCTCGGAAACGCTGTCGGGGTTTTCGGACGTCATGGGTACGCGCGCTCCAGAATCGGTTCGTCGGAACTGCCATCCTATCGCGCGAGGCTCCTCGAAATGCCGTGTGCGGCTCTACACGGGGATAAATCGTGTCGAGCCGGGATCGACCATGGCCTAACCGTAGGTATCGCGCGGACCGCGGCCTGGAACGGCTCTGGGCCCCCATTTCCATGAGGGGACGTCGGGGCCCACGAAGCGGATCGCCTCGACCCCCGCCTCGGGGAAGCGCCGGACGATCTCCGAGAGGATGTGCGCGCGCATCAGCTGCAGCTGCTTGGCCCACGCCGTCGAGTCCGCCTGGACCGTGAGGGTTCCGGCATCCAGAGCCACCGGCCGGGTGTGCGCGGCGGTGTCCGCCCCGGCCACCTCGTCCCAGGTGCGGACCAGGTCTTCGCGGGAGAGCTGCGGCTCCCAGCCCGCCGAACGGGTGAGCGACGACAGCACGTCGCCGAGGCCGCGTGGATCGCGCCCCGGGGAGAACGGCGCGTTCTCGCCGTCGTCGCTGCGTCGGCGGCGCTTCTTCTTGCGGTAGGGCGAGGGCTCGAGTCCGCGCAGCCGCAGATACGTCGCCATCGTCTCGGGCAGCTCGGCGTCGTCAGCCATCGACGGCGTCCTTGATCTGGCCGGCCTCCACGCGCACGACGTGCGCCCGCAGCCCGTCGGGTACGTCTTCTTCGACCGCGGAGGTCACGATGACCTGTTCGTAACCGGCGGCGAGTTCGGCCAGTCGCACGCGTCGACCGGCGTCGAGCTCGGCGAACACGTCGTCGAGGATGAGCACGGGGTCGCCCAGCCGCGACTCGGCCCGCAACAGCTCGGCCGAGGCGAGGCGGAGCGCGAGTGCCACCGACCACGATTCGCCGTGCGAGGCGTAGCCTTTCACCGGCAGACCGCGCACGCGCAGCACGAGGTCGTCGCGGTGCGGACCGACGAGCGTGAGCCCGCGCTCGAGCTCGGCCGAGCGACGAGCGGCCAGGGCGGTGCGGAACTGCTCCGCAAGGGGCCCCGAGGCCCCGTCGTCCACGTCGTCGCCCTCTTCGGGGTCGCCGCCGCCGAGCGACAGCGCCCAGGACAGGCGGGGCTCGTGGTCGGCGCCCGCGATCGCGGCATAGGCGCGTGCCACGGGCTCGGAGAGATCGGATGCCAGGGCCAGCCGGGCCTCGATGACCTCGGTGCCGAGGGTGACGAGCTTGTCGTCCCAGACGTCGAGGGTGCTGAGAGCATCGCCTCGGACCCCGCGGGCGCGGGCCGACTTGAGCAGAGCGCTGCGCTGGCGCAGCACGCGGTCGTAGTCGGCGAGGACCGCCGCCATGCGCGGGGTGCGCTGGACGATCAGCTGATCGGCGAAGCGCCGCCGCGACGACGGGTCGCCCCGCACGATCTGCAGGTCTTCCGGTGCGAACAGCACCACCTGTGCGTAGCGCGGGAGCTCCGAGGTCCGGACGTTGACGCCGTTGACGCGGGCCTTGTTCGCGCCCTGCCGGTTGAGCTGCAGCTCGAGCAGCACGCTGCGTTCACCGTGCGCGAGCCGAGCGCGCACGATCGCGGCATCCATTCCGTCGCGCACCATCGGTGCATCGTTGGAGACGCGGTGCGAGCCGAGGGTGGCGAGGTAGGCGACGGCCTCGACGAGGTTGGTCTTGCCTTGGCCGTTGCGGCCGACGAACACGTTGGCCCCGGCGGAGAGCGTGACGTCGGCGCCCGCGTAATTGCGGAAGTCCTTCAGTCCGAGCTGCTCCACGATCACCGAGTCAGACTACCCGCCGGGTCGGACATCGCCGCCGGTGGGGCCCGCTCAGCGCAGCAGCAGGTTGGGCTGCAGGAGGTACTTGAACGAGCCTTCGCCGCCCTTGTCGACCGAGGTCTGCGGCGTCACCAGCACGGGGCTGAGCTTGTTCGCGTTGTCGCTCGAGGTGAACGTGATGCGCGTGAACTCGCTGCGGACCGCTCCGAGGGACTCGAGCAGGTACTGCGGGTTGAGCCCGAGGGTGACCTCGTCGCCGACCAGCGTCGCATCGACCGACTCGGTCGCGCGAGCCTGCTCGGTACCCGACGCATCCATCGACACGCCCTCGGGACCGAAGCTGAAGCGCAGCGGCGCCGACCGGTCGAGCACCAGGGCGACGCGACGGACGGCCTCGGCCAGCTCGGCGGTGTTGACCACGCTGTGGTGCTCGGTCTGCGCGGGGAACAGTCGGCGCACGGGCGGGAAGTTGCCCTTGATCAGCAGCGACGTGACGGTCTTGTTGCCCGACGAGAACGCGATGATCTCGCGATCGCCCGAGCCCGAGAAGGCGATCGAGATGTCGCCGCCGTGCGCGAAGGTCTTGCCGACCTCCTGCAGGGTTCGCGCCGGAACCAGAGCGGAGGTGGGCTCATCGGATGCCGCCGCGCCGCCGTCCCAGGGGATCTCGCGGAGCGCGACGCGGTAGCGGTCGGTGGCGACCAGGCTCAGCTGCGTGCCGGTGACCTCGAGCTGCACGCCCGTGAGGACCGGGGTGACGTCGTCGCGGGACGCGGCGAAGGCGACTTGCGCGATCGCCGTGGCGAACTCGTCGGCCGGGACGAGGCCGGACTCACCGGTGACCTCGGGGATGGCCGGGTACTCCTGCACCGGCATGGACGCGAGCGTGAACCGCGCGGAACCGCAAGTGAGCAGGATGCCGCCGTCGTCATCGACGGCGATCTGGATGGGAGCGTTCGGCAGGCGGCTGGCGATGTCGCTGAGGAGGCGGCCGTGGACGAGGATCGTGCCGGGCTCGTCGACCGTCGCCTCGATCGTCGTGCGGGCGGATGCCTCGTAGTCGAAGGCTGCGAGGGTGAGTCCCTGTTCGCCGGCCTCGATGAGCACACCGGCCAGGATCGGCTGCGGGTTGCGCTGAGGCAGGAGCTTGACCACGAACGAGACGGCTTCGCTGAACACATCGCGATTGACGTGGAACTTCACGGACGCTCCCTTGACGGCGGGTATGGCTTACCCATGCTAGTGCCCACTCCCCCGCGGCTCCGCCGAGCCCCGGCCGCACGGCGAGGTCATCGAATCTCTCTTAACAACGGGAAATGGTCTTCATCTTGTTAACCGCTGTGGAGAGTGTGGATAACTGCCGGGATGCGTGTTAACAACAGGGATCGCGGTCGCTGTTAACTGTGGACGCGTTGCGGACAAGCTGGGTTGTTAACAGCGCCGACCGGTGGCCGCGGTGACCGCTCCTCCACAGACTTAACGCGTCCGTGCACAGGTCATCCGCAGCAATGTGGAGTTATCCACAGGTTTTCCACACTGTGAAGAACCTCATCGAAAAGTGGTCGTCAGCGGCCGCAGAGCGCTGTTCGACGCCCGAAAACACGAAGGGGGTTCGCTCACGGATGTGAACGAACCCCCTTCGGAGAACGGCTTTCAGCGCATGCGTCCGAGCTGGCTGGTGATCTCCGACACCTGGTTGAAGATCGAGCGCCGCTCCTTCATGAGGTCGCTGATCTTCTTGTACGCGTACATGACGGTGGTGTGGTCGCGATTGCCGAACAGCTGGCCGATCTTGGGCAGCGACAGGCTGGTGCGCTCCCGGCAGAGGTACATCGCGATCTGTCGAGCAGTGGCCACAGCCTGCGAGCGACTGGAGCCGTAGAGGTCGTCGACCGACAGCTTGAAGTACTGGGCGGTCGCCGTGATGATGTCGGTCGGTGAGATGACGTTCGCGTCGTCCTGATCGATGATGTCGCGCAGAACGGTCTGGGCGAGCGACATGTCGAGCGTCGAGCGGTTGAGACTCGCGAACGCGGAGACGCGGATGAGCGCGCCCTCGAGCTCACGGATGTTGGACGACACCACCGTGGCGATGTACTCGAGCACATCGTCGGGGATGAGGAGGCGTTCGCTCTGCGCCTTCTTGCGGAGGATCGCGATGCGCGTCTCGAGGTCGGGCGCCTGGACGTCGGTGATGAGTCCCCACTCGAACCGGCTGCGCATGCGGTCTTCGAAACCGGTCAGCTGCTTCGGCGGCAGGTCGCTCGTGATCACGACCTGCTTGTCGTGGTCGTGCAGCGTGTTGAAGGTGTGGAAGAACGCTTCCTGCGTCTCGGCCCGGCCCTGGAGGAACTGGATGTCGTCGATCAACAGGATGTCGACGTCGCGGTACCGCGCCTGGAAGGCGGAGCCCCGATTGTTCGCGATCGAGTTGATGAAGTCGTTCGTGAACTCCTCGCTCGAGACGTACCGCACCCGGATGCCGGCGTACATGCTCGCGGCGTAGTCGCCGATCGCGTGGAGGAGGTGCGTCTTGCCGAGACCCGAGTCGCCGTAGATGAACAGCGGGTTGTAGGCCTTGGCGGGTGCTTCGGCCACCGCGACGGCCGCCGCGTGCGCGAAGCGGTTGGACTGGCCGATGACGAAGTTGTCGAAGGTGTACTTCGGGTTGAGTCGTGTGTCGTTGCGCGAAGCGGGGACGATCGGTTCGGGCTCGGCCTCGACGGTGCTCGAGGGGACCGAGACGCCGGCCGCCGGCGTGCGCTCCACTCGCGGAGCGGGGGGGCGGTGCGATTCGACCACGTCGGGGTTGACCACGACGCGGAACGTCGCGACCTCGGGGTCGGAGCCCTGCACCTGGGAGAGGGCCTCGAGGATGGGCGCGCGCATGCGCTTGTTGAACTGCGCGGCGGTGAGGTCGTTCGGCACGTCGAGATAGAGCGTCCCGCCCATCACGCCCTGAGGAACAGCCAGGTTGAGGAAGCCGTGGAGCTGCGGAGTGACGCGGTCGTCGGTGAGAAGATGGTCCAGCACACTCGACCAGACGGGGACATCCGGTACTTCGTGCAGAGACATATCCCCTCCGGGACCTAGACGCGACGGGTGATCGACGTGTCGCGTCGAACCTGTGGATAACTTCCGGGGCCACGCTAGTTCGCGGCTCTCGCGGAGCAAAATCCACTGTAGGACCCGGCCGCGTGTCTTTGCCACGCTTGTGGACAACACCTGGGGATAATGGGCGGTCGCGTCCTCGGTTTGAGTTAACGCCGCGCACGACGTAGCCTTAGTCGGTTGACTTATGCCTATACGGCAGTCCCGACCCCGTCCCCGGCAGAAGAGCATCGGGCGACACCACCTCCGGAGTGACCCATGAGCAAGCGCACCTTCCAGCCCAACAACCGTCGTCGTGCCAAGAAGCACGGCTTCCGTGCCCGCATGCGCACCCGTGCCGGCCGCGGCATCCTCGCCGCGCGTCGCGCCAAGGGCCGCACCGAGCTCTCGGCCTGACCCACCAGGTGCTCGCGAAGCCGAACCGACTCACCCGCGGATCGGACTACAAAGCCACAGTCCGACGGGGCTCTCGCTGTGCCGGAGCGCACACCGTGACCTACGTCGGATCGTCGGCCGAGACCGATTCTCCGCGCTTCGGCTTCATCGTGAGCCGCCAGGTCGGCTCCGCGGTCATCCGCAACACCATTCGCCGCCGCCTCAAGGCGGTGTGCGCCGAGGCGCTCCCGTCCATCCGCGGGGGCGCCTCGATCGTCATCCGCGCACTTCCCTCGGCCGCGACCGTCGACTACGCGACGCTCCGAGCCGACGTCGTGCGGTGTCTCGAACGAAAAGCCTCGGCATGAGCACCTCCACACTTCCCGCGTCGGCGACGGGCACCGCCCGTCTCACGGTCGACGGAGTTTTGGCATCCGTCCCCCTGCTCCCCCGCAACGCCGGGCTCGCGCTGTTGCACGCCTACCGGGCGACGATCTCGCACGTCTACGGCGACGTGTGCAAGTACTACCCGTCCTGCTCCGCCTATTCGGTGGGCGCCGTGCAGCAGCATGGACTCGTGAAGGGCGTCGCGTTCACCGCCGCCCGTCTCGCACGCTGCCATCCCTGGGCTCAGGGTGGCATCGACGACGTCCGTCCTCATCGGGCCTTCCGCCACGAACTCACTCGGCACGGATTCGTCGTGCCCTCCCGAAAGGACTGATCGTGCAATTCGATCTCATTGGGACCATCCTCTGGCCGCTGAAATGGATGGTCGAGCTCGTGCTGGTGGGATGGCACGCGCTCTTCACCGCGCTGGGCATGGCCCCGGCAGCCGGTCTGACCTGGGTGCTGTCGATCGTCGGTCTCGTGCTCATCGTGCGCGCCGCGCTGATCCCGCTCTTCGTGAAGCAGATCAAGAGCCAGCGCAAGATGATGGAGATCGCTCCGGAACTGCGCAAGGTCCAGGAGAAGTACAAGGGCAAGCGCGACCAGCTGTCCCGCGAGGCCATGAGCCGCGAGACGATGGCGCTGTACAAGAAGCACGGCACCACCCCGGTGTCGAGCTGCCTGCCTCTCCTGGTTCAGATGCCCATCTTCTTCGCACTCTTCAGCGTGCTGAACGACGTGTCGAAGCACGCCAACAGCAACCAGGGTGGCGTGGGCCTGCTCACCCCCGAGCTCACGCGCGAGTTCTACGACGCGCGCCTGTTCGACGTGGCATCCATGCACGTCAACCTCGTCACCGCGTGGGGTCAGGCCGACGGCCAGGTGACCGTCGCGATCCTGTTGACGCTCGTCGTGCTGATGATCGGCTCGCAGTTCTTCACCCAGCTGCAGATCATCTCGAAGAACCTGTCGCCCGAGGCCAAGACCGGTCAGGCGTACCAGATGCAGAAGATCATGCTCTACATCCTGCCGCTGGCCTTCATCTTCTCGGGAGTCTTCTTCCCGCTCGGTGTCGTCATCTACTGGTTCGTCAGCAACCTGTGGACGATGGTGCAGCAGTTCGTCGTCATCCGGGAGATGCCGACGCCCGGTTCCGACGCCGCCAAGGCGCGTGAGGAGCGCCTCGCGCGCAAGGGCAAGGCCATCGACTCGTCGGGCAAGGTCGTGCCGGTCGAGAAGTACCAGGCCGAGCAGCAGCGTCTCCTGGAAGAGGCGGAGCGTGCCCGCGCCGCGGCCCCGAAGCGTCAGCAGCCGGTGGGTAAGCAGCGTGCCAAGAAGCAGTCCACGAAGAACAGCGGAGCCGCGGGAAACCCCGGGTCCTCTCCCGCCTCCTGACCCTGGGAAGATCACGATGACGACGTCCGATCAGATCGCCGCCGAACCGACCGCCGCGACCGACGAGCAGCTCGAGCAGGAAGGCGACATCGCCGCCGACTACCTCGAGGGTCTGCTCGACATCGCCGACATCGATGGCGACCTCGCCCTCGACGTGCGCGCCGGCCGCGCGTACGTCTCGGTCGAAGCCGATGACGCCGGTTCTCTGTCGGCCCTGTCTCACCCCGACACCGTGCAGGCTCTCCAGGAGCTGACGCGGCTGGCGGTGCAGAACTCGACGGGACGGTTCTCGCGCCTCATCCTCGACATCGGCGGCTCGCGCGACGCTCGCCAGCGGCAGCTGGAGACCCTCGTCGACCGGGCGATCTCCCGGCTCGAAGAGGGCGCGTCGCAGGCCTCGCTCCCGGCGATGTCGAGCTACGAGCGCAAGCTCGTGCACGACATCGCCGCTGATCGCGGGTACTCCTCCGAGTCGTTCGGCGAGGGCGCCGACCGTCACACGGTCCTTCGACGCGGCTGAGACCCATCGTGCCGCAGCACCTCGAAGCGGAGCCGCTCGCCGCAGCCGATCTCTTCGGTGATCGTCTCGAGCTGGCACGACGTTTTACGGCGAACCTGGCCGCGCACGGCGAGGAGCGCGGACTGATCGGTCCGCTGGAGCTCCCGCGACTGTGGACCAGGCATATCCTCAACAGCGCGATCGCTGCGCCGTTCTTCACGGGGCGTGCGGTCGACGTGGGATCGGGAGCGGGTCTTCCCGGACTCGTGCTCGCCATTGCTCGTCCCGACGTCGACTGGACCCTGATCGAGCCGATGGAGCGACGCACGCAGTGGCTCTCGGAGCAGGTCGAAGAGCTCGAACTCGACAACGTCACCGTCGCTCGTATGCGCGGGGAGGAGTGGCCGCACGGGCGTGTGTTCGACGTGGCTACGGCGCGCGCGGTGAGTGCTCTGCGCACACTGCTGCCGTTCACCGCTCCCCTGGTCCGCCCGGGCGGGAAACTGGTTTTCCTCAAGGGAGCCAACGTGGCGGCCGAGATCGACGCGGCATCGAAGCAGGTGCGAAAGTACGGGCTGCAGGACGTGTCGGTGGAGGTCGTCGGCGAGGGACTGCTGGAGGAACCGACGCGCGTGTTCCTCGCTACGGTCTCTCGCTGATTATCATATGTATAAATGTGGCGTAGCTCACCTCTGGGACGGCCGAGAATGAACGGTCGGCACCTCGGCGCGTGGACACACGACATCCCGTGCCGCACGGGTTTTCTCGGTAGCGAGGATGCCGACTGCTCGACATGAGGCACGGTGTGGCGTCGATGCTGAGCAGCCCGACTCTGTAGCGACGGGGTTCTTGTTGCGGTCCAAGATCCCGCGGGTCCTCAAGAGGGCGCGTTTCATCGTTCGCAGGACCTTCTCATTGAGTGGCGCTTGCGCCGGTGGTGAGCGCGAGCTGTCGCTCGGGGTTCTGAACTCGGTGCCCGTAAGAGAAGCTCAGCACCGCGGCGTCCCTGTCGTGGGTTTGTGGCCAATGGGCATCCCCCATTCTCGGCTTTGTGGCCTTCTCGGGCTGGTCGCCGCAGGCGCTGGGTAGGCCGGCACTGGTTTCGTGCTCATGCGTGCAGGACCCCCGGATGGCCCCGTCGTACGTGCGGCCCTGCTGCGGAAGACGTCGCGCCCGCCCGGCTGGTCCCGCGGGGTTGGTTCTCTGCTCGGTGCCCGCGGCTCATCGTGCCCTATCGCGCTATCCGCTGCTCCCCCCTTGTCTTGCCTTATGCGGGTGGAAGTCGAGCGGGTCATCCTCGACTGTGACGGGAAGTCGATTCTTGAATTCCTCCGCGATCCGCCTTCCCATCTCTGAACGTCCGTGACGTGTATGAGACGCGGTGGTTCGATCGCCCCCTCGGACACATTCCCACGACCCCGCGTGCGGGGAGACTGCTGTGTGCTCGATCTGGGCTTCACGGCGGCGGACAGGTTCGACTAGTCGCCCTGTGACGGGTGGTGCAAGCTCTCTCTGGAGTGAGCTTCACAAGCCGGGAGCTGCCGACCGCATTGTGCGTACCGGCGGAGTTGTTTCACGTGAAACACCCGCTGGCTGGACGGGCTGGAGGGGCGTGATGATCGCGGCGACGGCGCGTGTGCAGCTCCACGTGTGTCGAGCGCTTCTTTGCGAGCGCGAGGGGATACGTCCGTTCCCGGCCATCAGGGGTGCGGAGCAGGAACAGATGCGCCGCTCTCGCTGCGCGCTGCGTTTGCTGTTTCACGTGAAACATCGCCGCCCAAGCGATGAAGGGGCCCGAGGCGGGGGGTCCCCTGTACCGTCGCTGGCGCGTCGGTCACGAGACGGGGTTGCGATGATCTGCGGCCGACGTGATGAGAAACGAGCGGCGTGCGGCGGCAAGGCTTTCGGATTCCCCGCCAGCTTTGATGACTATGCCTGCGGACAAGGAAGGCGAGCCTCCTTCCGCTTCATCTCCATCGGTCGCCACGCCAAAGCTACGGATCCTCCTGTCTTTGGCTGATCGACGGGTCGTAGACCCGTCGATACGCCTGCCGTGATGGGCGGTTCCGCGCGCGATCACCGGGAAGGTGGAGGATGAGGGTGAGCACTCCGGTGACGTGAGCGCTGCGTCCCTTCAGTACGGCCTCCCGAAGCTTTCCGGTCCCAATGCCAGCCACTCCCCCGGGTGTCGCGAGAACCCCCCATGGCCTACGCGCCATGACACCTCGCTGCGACGAGGTCGTCCGCCTCGGCCACTGGCGCGGGACACGTCGTGAATGCGGGAACGGCTGGGCCGCGTCGCACCGGGCTACTCCTAAGAGTGATCGGTCGTTTCGGACCCATCTTTCTGTTGCCCTGGCCTCTGGGACGTGAGAGTTCAACGGGATGGCATACAGTCCTACAAGTTTGGACCTGGTGCTGATTAACGCTCCATGACGTGAGTGCGAGCGATGAGCGAGAATCCGACAGTCGACCGCGGGCAGGTGGGACGGGCAGAGCCGCAGTCGACGAAGTGCGCCGGGGGCGACGGCTCTGCAGCCTCCGAGACGGGTTCGCGTATGTAGAGCATGCGGCACGCTGGGGTTTCACGTGAAACATCGATGCCCTCAACACAGGGCAGATCCTGTTCATGTGCGACAACACGAGTGCGGTCTGGCAGGAGACTTCCCACCTCGCTGACCTGACCTCAGCGCGGCTGCTCAGACCGCATCATTGCTCCAAGACGGGCGGTAAGGACTCGGTGGAGGGCGTGGCACGCACACGAAGGTTCGAGAAATCCGTAGACAGAACGGGCGATCCAGGATTGCAGGCATCGACACGAGACCTCCGCGTTATCACACCTTGTGCGCGGTGTGGACTCATGTCCACACGGCTCAGGCGCACGGCGTAGAACGCGGGTACTCCCCTTCGATAGGGATGGCGCACTGACCGCCGGATTCGATCTATGACGCATCCTCGGCGCCCAGCATTGTCAGACTCCCGTCGCATGTGTCCGCGACCTCTCGCGTCTGAAGGGTTTCACGTGAAACCTCGCGCAACTCGTCCGATCGAACACTCATGCCGCGCGCTTCATTGGAGCGGTTCTCGCACTGTTCGTAGATCCGGTTTCGAAGGTGCACGTCGTTGCGTGGTTGGATACCGTCGGGCCAGCAGTGGTTTCACGTGAAACATGTCGTGCCTCGGGGAGTGTCTGGATGTCCATCGCTGTCGTTCGATCTCCGTGATGGTACTGAGACCTCCCAGGTCGAGTTGAGACGTCTGGAGGTCAGATCGGTCTATCGGTGCTGCATGTCTCACGTGAAACGGTTGACTACACACTCGACGCGCCCGCAGTCACAACCGGTGCGCTGCTCCGAACCCGCAAGTGATGTCGGAGCACCCGGGTAGACTGGGGGCGTTCGCGACGGTGGAAGGTGTTTCACGTGAAACAGTCTGGTGAGGCGGCCGCGTCGTCTTCTTTCGACGACTCCCCCATCGCCCGAGAGATCGCGGATCTGTCTGCGCGACGGCGTGCCCTCGAGGCTGCGAAGGTCGAGCTGTCGGGACGCACGCGCGTCTTCACGGTGTCGAACCAGAAGGGCGGCGTCGGCAAGACGACGACCGCCGTCAACATCGCAGCCGCTCTCGTCTCCGTCGGCGCGCGCGTCCTCGTGATCGATCTCGATCCGCAGGGCAACGCGTCCACCGCGCTCGGGGTGGCGCACAATGCCGAGACGCCCAGCGTCTACGACGTGCTGATCGATGAGTTCCCGCTCGCGGACATCGTCCAGGAGAGCCCGGAGTCACCGAATCTGCTGTGCGCGCCCAGCACGATCCACCTTGCGGGTGCGGAGATCGAGCTCGTCTCTCAGGTAGCTCGTGAGCACCGCTTGCGCGGCGCGTTGCGTGACTACCTGGCCGCTGCTGACACAACGCATCTCGACTTCGTCATCATCGACTGCCCACCTTCTCTGGGTCTGCTGACCATCAACGCCTTCACCGCGGCCGACGAGGTGATGATCCCGATTCAGTGTGAGTACTACGCCCTCGAGGGTCTGAGCCAACTGCTCGGCAGTGTGCAGATGATCCAGAAGCATCTGAACCCCGGGCTGCATGTGTCGACGATCCTCCTCACCATGTACGACGGCCGTACTCGGCTCGCGCAGCAGGTCGCGGACGAGGTCCGCTCGCACTTCACGCACGAGGTGCTGCGCACGGTGATCCCGCGGTCGGTCCGTGTCTCCGAGGCGCCGAGCTTCGGCCAGACGGTCATCGCGTACGATGGCCAGTCAGCGGGCGCCATCGCTTACCGCGAAGCCGCGGTCGAAATCGTTGCACGCGACACCACGAAGAAGGGCTCCTGATGGCTAAAAGGACTGGATTGGGCCGCGGGATCGGCGCCCTCATCCCCACCGCAGAACCGTCGGAGTCTCGGCCGGTCGACGTCTTCTTCCCGGGCGGCTCGACGGCGCAGAAGACAGAGGCGTCGCCCGAGGTCGACACTGCCGTCGTCGACGACCAGCTCGTGTCGGTGCCCGGAGCACGGTTGATCCAGATCGACCCCAAGACCATCGTCCCCAACCCGCGACAGCCGCGTACGCACTTCGACGCCGACGATCTCGCCGAGCTCGTCCACTCGGTGCGCGAGTTCGGTGTTCTGCAACCTGTCGTCGTCCGCGATAAGGGCGACGGCACGTACGAGCTCATCATGGGAGAACGACGCACCCGCGCCTCGCGCGAGGCGGGTCTCGACTCCATCCCGGCGGTCGTTCGCGAGACCGAAGACGAGTACCTGCTGCGTGACGCACTGCTCGAGAACCTGCACCGCTCTCAGCTGAATCCGCTCGAGGAGGCCTCGGCCTACCAGCAGCTGCTCGAGGACTTCGGGATCACGCAGGAGGAGCTCGCAACGCGTATCGGGCGATCCCGGCCGCAGATCAGCAACACCATCCGACTGTTGAAGCTCCCGGTACCGGTGCAGCAGCGTGTGGCCGCGGGCGTGTTGAGCGCGGGGCACGCGCGGGCGATCCTGTCGCTCGACGACCCGAAGGAGATGCAGAGGCTCGCTGACAAGATCGTCAACGAAGATCTGTCGGTGCGCGCCGCCGAAGCGGCGGCCAAGATGCCCGGCGTCGCGCCGGTTCGGCAGAAACCGCGCGCCGGCAGTCAGCGTTCCGGGCTCGACGAGGTCGCGGAGCGCCTCGGAGATCGCTTCGACACCAAGGTGCGGGTGTCTCTCACGGCACGAAAAGGCCAGATCAGCATAGATTTCGCGACTGTGCAGGACCTCAATCGCATCCTCGCCGTCTTGGGTGAAGAGGGTTACACCGGCTGACCCCGGGTCCATCTCGCGGACAGCGAACCGTTCAGCGCCCTCGGTGTCGGTGGGTCGACGTACGCTGGAATGGTGACAGCGAACGATGACAGCCCGCGCCGTCGCGCCAGCCTCGAGCTCCTGCGCGCCGAGGCGTCCGATGAGTTGGCCGTGCTGATCCACGAGCGCCTGCGAGGCGGTGAAGACCCGTGGGACTTCATGGAAGATCTCCCCTCCGTCGACGAGCTCGTCGTGCTCACGCTGCGCGCCGAGAACATCTCCGAGAACGGCGGCGTCCGCCCGAATCGTTCCCGTAACTACCGCGTCCTCCGGCAGATCGCTCTCGACTATCCCCCGCTGACGCGGGCCGTGTGGCGCATCCTCGGCGAGGAAGAGCCGCACCGCCGCTGGGACGCCTCCGTTCGCCTCGACGCCTCCTGATCGCTCGGAGCCCCTTTCAGGCTCTCCGCAGGCCGCTGAGAGCGGCGCAGCGTGAGCGCTGAGGTCATGGCAGCCTGTCCTCTGGCATCCGGATTCGACGGACTTCCGTGAACGCACGAAGGCCCC
Source organism: uncultured Microbacterium sp. (assembly GCA_913774845.1). GTDB lineage: Bacteria > Actinomycetota > Actinomycetes > Actinomycetales > Microbacteriaceae > Microbacterium. Next base: position 21,568 of record CAJYJO010000004.1, read on the forward strand.
GACGCCGGAGCGTCAGGGCCTTCGTGGGAGCGGATGTCAGCCGAGGAACGCGGCGAGATCCTGCTCGAGCGCGTACTTGGGCTTCGCGCCGATGATGGTCGTCTTGACCTCGCCGCCCTGGAACACCTTCATGGCGGGGATGGAGGTGATCTGGTACTTCATCGCGAGGTCGGGGTTCTCGTCGACGTTGAGCTTGAGAACGGTGATCTTGTCGGCGTTCTCGCTCTGGATCTCGTCGAGGACGGGCGCGACCATGCGACACGGTCCGCACCACTCGGCCCAGAAGTCCACGAGAACGGGTCCGTCGGCCTGCAGGACGTCCTGCTCGAACGTTGCGGAGGTCGTCGCCTTGGCAGTCATTGCTATTTCTCCTTAGATAAGAGCGTCAGATGATGAAAACGCCGGTGAACCCGGTTTTGTTCCTCAGACGACCGCGGCGTCGGGGAGTCCCTCGATGGGGCTCTCGGCGACGGCGGGCTCGCCGGCCTCGCCGCGGGCGGCGAGGAAGTGCTCCACGTCGAGGGCGGCGACGGTTCCACTGCCCGCGGCCGTGATGGCCTGGCGGTAGGTGGGGTCGATGACGTCGCCGGCGGCGAAGACACCCTCCACCGAGGTGCGCGACGAGCGGCCGTCCACCCAGATGGTGCCCTGGTCGGTCAGCTGCAGCTTGTCGTGGACGAGGTGCGTGCGAGGGTCGTTGCCGATCGCGACGAACAGACCGTCCAGCGGCAGCTCACGCGTCGAGTCGTCGACCGTGGAGCGCAGGCGCACACCGTTGACGGCCTCGTCTCCGAGGATCTCGTCGACGGCGCTGTTCCAGATGAACTCGATCTTCGGGTTCGCGAACGCGCGCTCCTGCATGATCTTCGACGCGCGGAGCGAGTCCTTGCGGTGGATGATGTAGACCTTCGACGCGAACTTGGTGAGGAAGTTCGCCTCTTCCATCGCGGAGTCGCCGCCGCCGACAACGGCGATCGTGCGGTCGCGGAAGAAGAAGCCGTCGCACGTCGCGCACCATGAGACACCGCGGCCGGACAGGCGCTCTTCGCCCTCGAGGCCGAGCTTGCGGTAGGCGGAACCGGTCGCGTAGATGACCGAGACGGCCTCCTCGACCTTGCCGCTCCCGAGCGTGACCTTCTTGACGGGACCGTCGAGCTCGAGCGAGACGACGTCGTCGTAGAGCACCTGGGCGCCGAAACGCTCGGCCTGCGCCTGCATCTTGGCCATGAGGTCGGGCCCCTGGATGCCGTCGGGGAACCCGGGGAAGTTCTCGACCTCGGTCGTGTTCATGAGGTCGCCGCCGGCTTCGACGGAGCTCGCGACGACGAGGGGCTCGAGGTTGGCCCGGGCGGCGTAAATGGCGGCCGTATAGCCGGCCGGGCCCGATCCGATGATGATGACGTGACGCACGGTTGCGCCTTCCTCTCGTTGATTCCGTCGGATGAAACCCATGGTAGCCGCGGGGTATTCCACGGCCCCCGGGGCTAGCGCTTGGGGAGGAACCGCCGACCGAGCGCGAGCGCGGGGGCGAGTTCGGGGGTGCGGAAGACGGCCAGGATGCCGATGTACACGGCCAGGACGACGAGTCCCACGAGACCCGCCCCCAGCGCTCCCGTGTAGATGGTGTCCGACACCCATCCGGTAGGCCCCCCGCACAGCAGCAGCACTCCCCCGCCGGCGGCCGCGGCGGGAATCGCCGCACCGATGAAGCGCAGGAGAGGTGGCATCCATTCGCCGACTCCGATCCCCCCGAGTCGGCGGTGCAGGATGATCGTGGCGAGGATCACCTGGACGACGCTCGACAGTGCTTGGCCGAGAGCGACGGTCGCCGCCAGCTGGGACAGGGGCACAAGCCCTGCGGTCACGGCCCAACCGGCAGCGACGGCGCTGAGAGCGACCAGGCAGCCCTGAACGAGTGTGAACACGAACGGTGTGCGGGTGTCGTTGTAGGCGTAGAACGTGCGCTGGATGACGAACAGCACCGCCAACGGCAGCAGGCACACGAGGAAGCACAGCAGCACGGGAGCAGCGGCGAGGGCCTCTGCGGAGCTGTTGGTGAAGATGCGCGTGGCGGGAACGGAGGCCGTCGCCAGAGCGGCCGTCGCAACCACGATGAAAAGGCCCAGCACTCGGATGCTGCGGACGATGTCGCTCTTGACGTCGCTGTCGCGTCCGGCAGCGGCGTGTTCGCTGAGCTGGGTGAAGTAGGGCGTACCGATGGAAAGCACGATGATCGAGTACGGAAGCATGAAGACGAGCCACGCATTCTGAGACGCCAGAATGGCCGGGCCCGAGCCGGAGGCCCCCGAGAGGACGCGCGTCTGAACGATGCCGGCGAGCTGACCCACGATGACCATCAGGAAGGTCCAGCCGGCGAGGCGTCCGATGTGGCGCAGACCGACGCCACGCCAACCGAAGTCGGGTCGCAGCTGCAGTCCCGCACGGCGCCAGAACACCAGCAGTACGACTGTCTGGAGCACGATGCCGCCGGTGGCGACCCCGCCGAGCAGTCCGATCATCGTGGGCGTCCACTGCACCACGTCGGGGCTGGGGCCCCCGAAGAGCAGGAGGAAGATGCCGAACCCGGCGATCGAGACGAGATTGTTGACGATAGGGGCCCACGTGTACGGGCCGAATACCCTTCGCGCATTCAGAATCTCGCCGAGGAGGGCGTAGAGGCCGTAGAAGAAGATCTGCGGCAGGCACCAGTACGCGAAGGCCGTGGCGAGGGCGATCTGGTCGGGCTCGACCTTCGACGGGTCGATGTAGACCGTGACGATCACGGGCGCCGCCACCATGGCGATCGCGGTCGCCGCGAGCAGGATTACCGTTCCGAGAGTGAAGAGCTTCGACACGAACGCCCGACCGCCGTCGGCGTGGGCCGCAGCCTTGACGATCTGCGGCACGATGACCGCCGTCAGCACACCCGTCGAGATGACGGTATAGATGTTGTTCGGCAGCTGGTTGGCCAGTCCGAAGGCGTCGCCCGCGGCGCTGCCGACCGAGCCGACGATCGCGACGAGTACGACGATGCGTAAGAGGCCGCTGACGCGCGACACGATGGTCCCCGCTCCGATGAGCACGCTGGCCCGTCCGATGCTGCTCACGGGCGCGTCTCCTGCTCGTCGTCCACGGGTTCGGTCGTGTCGTCGGCGTCCTCCGACGTACTGCGCCCGTCGGCATCCGGGTCCTTGACCCCGATGCCGTCGGTGGGGGTGTCGGCATCCGGATCCGGAGCCGCGGCCTCCTCGGCGCGGACCCGGCGGCGACGGGCGACCGTGCGCACGACGCCGAGCGAGAGGAACGCCACGACCAGGGCGATGATCACGACGAGACCGATGTTCTCCCACTCCGCGCGCACCTCGACGTCGACGGATTGAGGGGACCCGATCGGCACGCCGGTCGGGCTGTACAGCTGGAAGTCGACGCTCACCTCGCCGTTGGCGATGCGGGCTTCCACCGGCACCTCCATGCGCGTGTTCGCCGAGGCCTGGGCGTCGACGGTCGTGCGCTCCTGCACGCGCAGTCGCGCGTCGTTCGTGCGGACCGCCAGCACCACGGTGACCGGCCACGGCAGGTCGTTGCGCACCCACGGGCGCAGGGGTGCGCTGGAGCTGACGAGCCGGAAGTCGGACGACAGGATGCCGACGGAGTCCAGGGTGGTCCGCGTCGCGGCGCGATGGTCGGCGACGGCCTGGCGGGCGGCATCCCCCGTCCACGAGGCGCTCATGACCTGGAGCACCTCCGCGCGCTCGCGTCCGGTGAGCAGCTCGGGCTGGTCGAGGATCGTGGCGAAGCTGTCGATGGTCTGCTCGTCGCCCAGCAGGTCGTTGACGTCAGCCACCCGTGCGTCGTCGACCGACGGAGCATCGAGCGAGACCTCGGATGCCGGAAGTGCAGCGATCGTGCGCAGGGTGGTGCTCGTGAAGCCCGGGGCCCCGGCGAGAAGACCCAGGGTGGCCCGCAGGCTCACGCGCGAACGGTCGGTGCCGCGGTCGAGGACCGCCAGCAGGGGCTGGTCGCCGGCGGTGGATCGGGCGATTGCGAGGTATCCCTGAGCGGCGGCGAGGGAGGCACCCCGTCGCGTCGCGTCGTTCTGTCCGGCGGCGGTGGCGAGGGCGCGGGAGACCTCCGCGTCGTAGACCAGGGTGGAGACCCCGCCCGAAGCGGCAGCGGCTTGACGGCCGCCCCCGGAGACGCTCGTCGAGGCGACGAGGACGTGCGTCGGGTCGTCGCCCGTGCCGAGGGCTCCGAGGGCCGCGACCGTCTCGGCACCGGCCGAGCCGGTCACGGGCCAGTACACGTTCGGCGCGGCGGTGCCGATGTCGAGCAGCGTCGTCAGCGACGGGTAGGTCGGCTGGCCGGGGGTCGACGACGCGGAGGGATCCGGCGTCGACACGGCCGAGACGGCCGGTGCGGGCTGGGTGAAGTCGGTGGCCGACATGTAGTTCTGCAGCGACGTCGGGGCCAGCGGCACGGACAGGCCCGCCCGCAGCTGCGCGGCGATGTCGGCGTCGCCGAACTGCAGGGCGAAACGGTCGTTCGGCAGCGCGAGCAGGCGCTGCAGCCACGCCACGGCGGTGGGCGGGGCGGCCGAGCCGAGCACGCGGATCGCGGCGGGGATCGCCGGGTCTACGGCGAGGGTGGCGGCTGTGCCGTCGACCGAGTCGAGCTGCGCCGACAGGGCGCCGTCGACGGCCGTCAGCTCGGCGAGCTCGTTGGCCGTGAGCAAGCCCCGTGTCATCGGCGCGGCGGTGATCGGGACGACCACGGCGACCGGCGTCTGCGACCCGCCGTCGGCCGGGACGACGACGACGCTCGGCGTCGACAGGCCCGCCTCGGGAGCGGTCACGAGCACGGGGTAGACCCCCGCGCCGCGGCCCGAGAGCGCCGGGTCGGTGGGCGGGACGCTCAGCGTCGTCGTGGCCTGAGCGCCGGAGGCGGCGGCATCCACTGTTCCCGTCGCGATCTGCTGCACGGTGACGCCCGTGGGATCGCCGCTCAGCCAGCGCTCGAGACTCGCGTCGTCGCCCAGGGGGGAGGCTCCGATCGACAGGGCCACCGGGGTGGAGGACTGGGCGGTGGAACCCGCGGTGAGCGAGACCACGACCGACAGAGGCTCGCCCGCACGCAGGACGCCGTTCGCCGCAGGAGCGGCCGCGAGGACCGCGGGAGAGGCGGTGGGTGAGGGCGTGGGGGTCGTCGCGGCGACGGCGGCGGACGCGGGGAGCGCGACGCCCAGGGCGAGGGCCCCCGCGGCGAGGGTCGCCAGCAGCCGGCGCGTCAGCGAGCGCCGTGGCACGGGTGGGCCCGAAGGCGGGGAGGTCACGGTCATACGGTCGTGGGTGGGACGAGGGGGCCTCGCATCGCGACGAGTCTAGGCCCGCGTCCCTTCGAGCCCCCCGATAGCCTCGCGCAACCGGTTGAATGGACCGGTGCTCCCCGAACCCGATCCCGCTCTCGCCCAGGCGCTCGCCGAAGACCTCCGCTCCGCCGGCTACGCGAGCGCCGCCTTGCGGCACGCGTGGGGCGAGCAGGCCGACGACGCCGTCGCGCGCGGGCTGCGCCGCCCCGCGGAACGCGCCCTGGCGGGCCGTGACGACGCCCTCGCGATCCTCGGTCGCCTGTGGGTGCTGGGCCTGGCGGTCCCGGATGCCGCTGCCGCCGCCGCCCTGCCCCGTGCGGGGGTCGACGGTGCCGTCGCCCTCGGCCTCGCCACCGCCGCCGACGGGCTCGTGCACCCCGCGGTGCTCGTGCGTCCCCAAGCGTTCTCGGACGATCGCGGCGACGTGGAGTGGTGGATCGCGAGCGACCTCGACGAGGCGGCCCTGGGAGGCCCGCTGCCCGAGGACCACGTGCTGGGCGTCGGCGGGGCGTCCCAAACGCTCGCCCGGCTGCAGCTGACGCGTCGTGCCGCGACGGCACTCGATCTCGGGACCGGCTGCGGCATCCAGGCTCTCCGACTGCGTCGGCTCGTCGACCGGGTCGTGGCGACCGACATTTCGGAACGCGCGCTGCGGTTCACGCGCCTGAACGCGCTGCTCAACGGTGTGGACGGCATCGAGACCCGGCTCGGTTCGCTGTTCGAGCCCATCGAGGGCGAGACGTTCGATCGGGTGGCATCCAATCCCCCGTTCGTCATCACCCCGCGCGTCGAGGGCGTCCCGGCGTACGAATACCGCGACGGCGGGATGGAGGGTGACGCGCTCGTCGCGTCCGTGATCGGCGGGGTCGGTGCGCACCTCGCGCCCGGCGGCGTCGCGCAGTCGCTCGGCAACTGGGAGTACCGCGAGGGCGAGTCGGGGCTCGACCGCGTGCGCGCCTGGGTCGGAAACGGACTCGATGCCTGGGTCGTCGAGCGGGAAGTGCTCGATCCCCTCGCCTACGCCGAGCTGTGGGTGCGCGACGGCGGAACGCTCCCGGGCACCCCGGCCTACGCACGGCTCATCGACGCGTGGCTCGACGATTTCGCCCGGCGCGGGGTCACCGGCGTCGGGTTCGGGTACGTGCTCGTGCGCAAGCCGCTGGCCGGCGGGCCCACCCTCGCGTGCTACGAACGCGTCGCGGGCGGCGGGGAGTCCGCGTTCGGCCCGCACCTGGCGGCGTGTCTCGCGGCCCACGACCGCGCCGCGCTGCTCGACGACGACGACCTCGCCGACAGCGTGCTGGTTGTGTCCGGCGACGTCACCGAGGCCCGGCACCACCGCCCCGGCGAGGGCGACCCTTCCGTCATCGAGCTGCGCCAGGGCGGTGGCTTCGCCCGCACGATCGAGGTCGATCCCGCGCTCGCCGCCCTCGTGGGCGCGTGCGACGGCGACCTGGCGACCGGCCGACTCATCGACGCGATCGCGCAGCTCATGGAAGTGGATGCCGCGCACCTCCGCGCCGACCTCCTCCCACGAGTGCGCGAGCTGCTGGCGACCGGAATCCTCCGCTTCGCCGACGCGTGAGGGGGCGGGGCTTTCCGCGGCGTCGAGTGCTCGGAACACACGCATGCCGCGCGCGCGAGACGGCGTGTCCTGGACACGCCTCGGGGTGGGGCAGGACGTGTGGATGCCGGGGGAACGTCAGCGGCCCCGGATAGGCTCGAAGACATGCTGAACATGGCCGAGGGTCTCGCGCGCCTCGAGAAGCTCGCGGCGCATCCGGTCGTCGCCGCCGTCGCGCGGGCCTTCGCCGACGCGGGTCGCGATCTCGCGATCGTCGGCGGTCCCGTCCGTGACGCGCTGCTGGGCCGGGTCACCCACGACTTCGACTTCACCACCGATGCGCGACCCGACGAGATCCTGGCGCTGGTGAAGCCGATCTCGTCGGTGCAGTGGGACGTGGGGCGCGCCTTCGGCACGATCGGCGCCCGCGTGAAGGGCGAGCAGGTCGAGATCACCACGTTCCGCGCCGACAGCTACGACGGCGTCACGCGCAAGCCCACCGTCGAGTTCGGCGACACCCTCGAGGCCGACCTCAGTCGCCGCGACTTCACCGTCAACGCGATGGCCCTCCGGGTTCCCGCCCGCACCCTCGTCGACCCCACCGGTGGCGTGGAGGACCTGATCGCCGGGCGCCTGCGCACCCCCATCGACCCGGCCGTGAGCTTCGGCGACGACCCGCTGCGCATGCTGCGCGCGGCCCGTTTCGCCTCCCAGCTCGAGTTCACCGTCGACCAGACGACGCTCGACGCCATCACCGAGCTGCGGGAGTCGCTCGCGATCGTCAGCCCCGAGCGGGTCCAGGCCGAGCTCGTGCGGCTGCTCCAGACCGACGACCCCGTCCGCGGCATCCGCGTTCTCGTCGAGACGGGGCTGTGCGAGCAGTTCCTCCCCGAAGTGCCCGCCCTGCGCCTCGAGGTCGACGAGCACCACCACCACAAAGACGTGTACGAGCACTCGCTCACCGTGCTCCGCCAGGCGATCGAGCTCGAGCACCAGCGGCATCCCGGTGACGCTCCCGACGTGCCCCTGCGGCTGGCGGCGCTGCTGCACGACATCGGCAAGCCCGCCACCCGGCGTCTCGAGCCGGGCGGCGGGGTGACGTTCCACCACCACGACGTCAAGGGCGCCCGCATGGCGCGCAAGCGCCTGCAGGCGCTGCGCTTCGACGCCGCGACGACCACGGTGGTGTCGCGCCTCGTCGAGCTGCACCTGCGGTTCTTCGGCTACGCCGAGGGGGCGTGGACGGATGCCGCGGTCCGCCGCTACGTGCGCGACGCCGGCGACGAGCTCGAACGCCTGCACATCCTCACGCGGGCCGACGTGACCACGCGCAACAAGCGCAAGGCCCAGCGCCTCGCATCCGCGTACGACGACATCGAGACCCGCATCGCGACCCTGCGCGAGCAGGAGGAGATCGACGCGATCCGCCCCGAGCTCGACGGCAACCGCATCCAGGAGGTGCTGGGGCTGAAGCCCGGCCGCGAGGTCGGCGAGGCGTATCGCTTCCTGCTCGACCTGCGTCTCGACGAGGGCGTGCTCGGCGAGGACGAGGCCGAGAAGCGCTTGCGCGAGTGGTGGGCCGCGCGGGGCTGATCCGTCGCCGACGGCGTATCGGAATGCCGAAACGGGCTTCCTCGGACGTGGGAGCGATTTCACACATTGCTCTATACGCGACCGATTGTGAGCGCTAACGTGACAGATGTGGTGCATTCACGGCGCCATTTCGCAAATATCTGTCGTCAGCGCGGACGATTCAGCCAACGAAACGCGACCGAAACCAACGCGTTCTAGCGTCCGGAGGGCCATTCGGCGTCCCGCTGTCCGTTCGCATTGGAGCCCTTGTGACCCCTTCCGCCCCTCGCCCACATCGGCGATTCGTCGCGGCAACCGCAGCCGCGCTGGTCGCGGCCCTGGCAGCCGCGCTCCTGTCCGCGACACCGGCTTCGGCGCGTGCCGATGAACCGGTCTGGACTCCCGTCGAAACGACGGGGACGCAGACCGAACTCGGCCTGAAGGCCGACGCGTCGGTCGCCGCCTTCGACGTCGACCTGGATTCCGTGCTCAGCGGGTCGACCGGGCTCCGCACCATGGCGCGATCGGTCGTGCCCGCGACGCAACATGTGAAGCTTCCCGACCCCACCGGCGCATTCGTGGACTTCGACGTGCAGCCGATCAGTGTCATGGAGGACGACCTCGCGGCACGGCATCCGGAGCTCAAGACCTACGCCGGTCACGCGACCTCCGATCCCACGACGTCGATCCGCCTGAGCATCACTCCGCTCGGCGTCTCCGCGTCGGTGCGCAGCGGCGACAACCGCTCGGTGCCGTGGTACATCGACCCCATCCCCTCGGACGCGGGCAGCGCCAAGCCGCAGCACATCTCGTACGGACGCGATGCCGCCCGCGAGGGCAAGGGCGAGGCGCAGTTCCTCGAACCGCGGGAGGAGGCGCCGGTGCCCGACGAGGCTCCCGGCGATGCTCCGAAGGCGACGCGGCAGGTCATCCGTCTCGCGCTCGCGAGCGACCCCGCATTCGCGCAGTTCTACGGGACCGAGAACGTGCTGGCCGCCAAGGTCGTGATGGTCAACCGTGTCGCGCAGATCTACAACGACGACGTGGGTGTGCAGCTGAAGCTCGTCGACGGCACCGAGCAGCTGAACTTCGACAGCGACGCGGCCGCATACGATCCGGGCGGTGCCTGCGGGGATGACGCCTGTTACTGGCGTGACGCGATGCGTGAGTGCAGTGATGGGCTGCTGTCGGCGAACGCCGGCGTCCTGCAGCGCATCCTCGGCGACGGCGCGTACGACGTCGGTCACATCTCCCTCGGATCGGGCGACGGGGGCATGGCCTACTGGAACGTCGTGGGCAAGGACTACTGGAAGGGAGGCGGCTGCACCGGCCTCTCGGCTCCGGTCGGCGACATCTTCGCGACCGACTACCTGGCGCACGAGATCGGGCACCAGTTCGGCGGCACGCACACCATGAACGCCTGCTACAACTCGCAGGGCGACTCGGCCATGGAGCCCGGCTCGTCCTCGACGATCATGGGCTACGCGGGGCTGTGCGGAGAGAACGACCTGCAGTCGAACTCCGACCCGTACTTCTCGGCCTTCACCATCGACCAGATGCACTATTGGACGGGGCTGGCCGGTGAGCACGTGGCATCCACGAACACCATTCCGGTGGTGACCGCTCCCGAGAGCCGGACGATTCCCATCCGCACGCCCTTCGCCCTGACCGCTTCGGGCAGCGACGCCGACGGCGACGCGCTCACCTACGTGTGGGAGCAGGCGAACCTCGGCGACTTCGGGCGCGCACTCCGCGACCCGAACAAGGTCGACGGACCGCTGTTCCGTGTCTTCTCGAAGGCGGTGGACCTCACGTACGAGCAGGCCCACTCCTACTATTCGGGCGCGCAGAACGCGGCCGGCCCCGTGCCCACGCGGGTGTTCCCCGACATGGACCAGATCCTGAGCGGGGCGACGAACGCGCACACGGGCCTGTGCGACATGTCCGACTCGGCGCAGGTGCGGGACTGCTACTCCGAGTTCCTGCCGACCGCGGCGTACGAGGGCAACGGCAATGGCGGGTTCGACTTCCGGGTCACCGCGCGGGACCAGCGCGTCGACGGAGGCGGTGTGGCCATGGCCGCCGTTCACCTCGGCATCGACCGGGAGGCCGGTCCGTTCGAGGTCACGAGCCAGGCGGATGCCGGGCAGTCGGTGATCGGCGGACGGAGCACCGAGATCACCTGGGCGGTCAACGGCACCGACGCCCCGGAGCTCGCTCCCGAGGTGCGCATCATGCTGTCGACCGACGGCGGGAAGTCCTTCGACCGCGTCCTGGCGGAGCGGACCGCGAACGACGGCGCGGAGAGCGTGACGTTCCCGAGCGTCTCGACCAAGAACGCCCGCATCAAGATCGAGGCGGTCGACAACTACTTCTTCGCCGTCAACCGCGCCGACTTCACGATCGTCGACACCGTGATGACGTCGATCGAGCCGCAGGCGGTGCGGACCATCCCCGGCGCCCCGGTCGACCTTCCGACGACGGTCGTCCCGGTCTACTCCGACGGAGCCCGCACGCCGGTCCCGGTGACCTGGGACGCCTCCGGCGTGGACTGGGCGGAGGCCGGCAGCTACCGCGTGATCGGGACCGGCGTCGATGACTACGGCAACGCGTTCTCGGACGCGGTGCTCACCGTCGAGATCGGCGACTTCAGCCGCACCGATCCGGTTTCGGCGACGGTGCCGACGGGCCAGCCGGTGTCGTCGCTCGCGGGTCTGCTGCCCGCCACCGTGCCGGCCCAGATCGGCGACGGCGAGGCGCGGTTCGACACGGCGGTGACGTGGGACACGACCACGGTGACGCAGGCGGATCTGGATGCCGCCGGCTCGATCCGCATCGACGGAACGGCCGACTCGACCATCGCCGGGAATCCGGGCCTCCCGGCGGTGCTCACGGTGTTCGTGACGGAGGGCGACGCGGTCAACGTCGCACCGAACAGCGAGACCCGGACGGCTTCGTACACCGAGCCCGGTTACTCGATCGACCGGACGGTGAACGGCGACCTGCGCGACAAGGCCTGGTCGGACTGGCGCGGGGGCGGCTCGAACCCGACCGACACGTTGACCTACACGTGGTCGTCGTCCCAGCTACTCGACACGGTCGTGGTGACGGGCTTCCGCGACGGGGGCGACCACTCACTGCCCGCCGAAGTGAGCGTGTCGTACACCGATGATCGGTCGGGCGAGCGCGTGACGACGACGCCGGTGCCCGTGGACACGGGTGGCGACCTCCCGCAGGCCACGGTCGACCTCAGGGTCGACGGGCACCCGGCCTGGACCTCGTCCATCGACGTCGAGCTGACCGTGAAGGAGAACTCCTACCTGACGATCTCGGAGGTGGAGGCGCTGTCTCGGACGGCGAGCCGCGCATCATCCGCCTCCCTCGGACGTCTGAACATGGACGGGGTGCCGCTCGCGGGCTTCGACCCGGCGACCACGCACTACGAGACCACCGTGGATGGTTCCCGGTGGCCGACTGTGTCGGCTGTGGCATCCGACACCGAGGCGACCGTCTCGGTGGGCGCCGTCGATCCGGCCACGGGGCGGGTGGCGATCGAGGTCACCGCCGCCGACGGGAAGACGACCCGGACCTACGAGCTGATCGTCAGCCGTCGTGCGACCTTCACGAACGAACCGCGGCTCATCGTCGAGGTCGGCGAGGTGCGGCTCGCGGCCGCGGTCGACCCGGCCGATGCGGAACTTCGCGTGGTCTGGCTGCGCGACGGTGTGGCTCAGCCCCGCACCGGCACGGCCTACGCACTCGGGTCGGCGGACGCCGGGACGTCGCTCTCGGCCCGCGTCACCGCGGAACGCACGGGCTTCCTCTCGGGTGAGGCGATGTCGGAGACCGTGAAGATCCACGCCTACGAGGTGCCGGATGACAGTGGCGGTGGCGGGAGTGCGCCCACCCCGACGGATGGCTCGACGGATGGCCCGACGGCAACGCCGACCCCGGCAACGGTGGCCTCGGCCGCTGCTGCCGCGGCTCCGGCGCGATCGGCGCCCGCTCGCCTCAGTGCGACCGGCACCCCCGACACCTCGAACGTGATCGGTGTCGCGGCCCTGCTCCTCGCACTGGGAACGGCGGCTCTGGTGGCCGTTCGTATCCGCCGCCGGCACGAATCGGCGACCTCGTCCCACGACTGACCCCGAAAGGACAGGACCATGATGCACCCCGTTCGATCCGCTTCCCGGGGACGGGGGGCAGCCGCAGCAGCGGCGGCTCTGATCGCCGCGGGTATCACCCTCCCGAGTCCGGCGGTCGCCGATGTCGAGCTCCCGCCGCCGGCGGCGGACATCTTCCCGAACGTCGGTACCGCGGACTTCGACGTCCAGCACTACGACGTCCAGATGGACTACCGCACGAACGCCGACATCTCGGCCGTGACGACCATCACGGCCGTCGCGGCGAAACCGCTCGACACGATCCGTCTCGACCTCGAGGGGCTCACCGTCGATGCGGTCACCGTCGACGGGAAGGATGCCGCCTTCACCCGTGAAGACGACGACGCGACCACGCTGCACAAGCTCGTCGTGGCTGCTCCCGAGACGGTCGACGGAGAGTTCACGGTCGTGGTGAGCTATCACGGCGCTCCTGTCCGGCACGAGGATCCGGACGGGTCGACCGAGGGGTGGATGCCGACGGCCACGGGCGTGGCCGCGCTGGGGCAGCCGGTCGGCACCATGACCTGGCTGCCGAGCAACAACACGGTGGGCGACAAGGCGACGTACGACATCGACGTGACCGCTCCGACCCAGACCGACGGCCAGGACGTCTCGGTCGCCAGCAGTGGCAACCTCGTCGGACAGAAGGCCGTCGACGCGGACCGCACCCGCTGGTCGTGGGACATCGCGACACCATTGTCGACATCGATGCTGGTGCTCTCCGTCGGGCAGTTCGACGTCCTCGAGTCGGACATCACTCTCGCCAGCGGACGGACTCTGAAGGAATGGTCGTTCGTGGCGAAGAGCGCGTCGGCCGACGACCGAAAGGACATCGACTCCCTGCGGGGCCGTATCCCGCTCATGCTCGACTGGCTCGAGAGCAAGCTCGGACCCTACCCGGGCGAGAGCACCGGCATCATCTGGGATCACGCCGACGTGGGGTACGCCCTCGAGACGCAGGACCGACCGTTCTTCGACGGCTGGATCAACGAGAGCACTCTGCTGCATGAGTTCTCGCACATGTGGTTCGGCAACTCGGTGAGCCCGAAGACGTGGTCGGAGATCTGGCTCAGCGAGGGGGCGGCGACCTTCTTCGAGCGCTATTACGCCTCCGACGTGCTGAAAGACGGCAGCGATCCCCTCGACGTCGCCGAGGACGGCATCAAGACCGAGGAGCCCCAGATGTGGAAAACGCCCTCGGTGGGGTGGACGGACCCCGTGGATCTGTACGGATGGCAGAGCTACACCCGCGGGTCGTACGTCTACAGCGCCCTGATGAACGCCCTCGGACCGGAGGGATTCGACGACGTCGTGAAGGCCTGGGCCACGACGTACCGGACGTCGTCGGTGGTGACGGCCGACTTCATCCGGCTCGCGAGCGAAGTCTCGGGCCGTGATCTCAGCCGGACGCTCGACCAGTGGATCGTCGGGGACACCGTGCCCTGGGTGCCGGAGAGCATCCTCCGCATCCTCGCGTCGAACCCGGTGCAGACGACCGCAGGGACGGCTCCGACGCTGCCGACGACGGTGACTCCCGTGTACGCGTCGGGTCTGTCGCAACCGGCCACGGTGACGTGGGACACGGCCTCGGCGGATTGGACCGAGCCGGGAACGGTCACGCTCACCGGATCCGGCGCCGACTTCTTCGGGGCGCCGTTCACCACGGCATCCGTGGAGGTCGTGATCGCCGCAGCACCGGCGCCCACGGCGACGATCTCGCCGACGGCGGCCCCCGCGCCGTCCAGCAGCGCCGGGGTGCCGGTCTCCGCGACCCCGTCGCAGCTCGGAGCGACGGGCTCGGAGCTCCCCCTGCCGGGAATCGTCGCCGCGTTCGCCCTGCTCGCCGGTGGAGGCATCGCGCTCGCCGCATCGCGGCGCCGACGTCGAGCTGACTGAACGATGGTGGAAGGGGCGGTCCGTGGCATCCACGGGCCGCCCCTTCTCGCGTTCGACCTCAGGACATGAGTCGATCGAGCACGATCGAGGTGCGCGTGCGCTCGATGCGGTTGGAGCTGCGGAGCGTCTCGACGATGTTTCCGAGCGCTTCGTTGTCAGCGGCGCGCAGGATGACGACGGCGTCGGCCGCCCCGGCGACCGACACCGCGGTCACGACCCCGTGGAGACCGGCGAGAAGCGAGCGCAGCTCCGTTGTGCTGACGTTGCCTCGACAGAAGATCTCGACGACGGCTTCGGTGCCGTCGAATGTCGCCGGGTCTCGCCGCGCGATCGTGAAACTGGGAATGACTCCCGACGCGAGCATGGCCTCCACCCGGCGCTTCGCGAGAGACGTCGAGCGTCCGATCCGTCGTGCGATCTCGGAGAACGGCATGCGCGCATCGGTCGAGAGCAGGTCAAGGATCGCTTCATCCACGCTGTCCACGGCTGTGACAGTAGACGGGCGACGTTTCGTTTCCGTGGCGGAGAGGTGCCGATCTCGCTCACGGCGCCGACGCATCGGGCAGATGCTCCGCATCCGCCAGGGGCGTGGGCGTGGGGACCGGCGTGGTGTCCGCTTCCGTAGCGGATCGAACGACGTCCGCGGGGAGCGGTTGCACGCGCGAGAACGGGAACTCCGTCGGTCCCGCGTTCGCGATGTCGTCGGGCGTCATCCACGACCCCGCCGGCAGTTCTCGCAGCGGGAAGATGTTCCAGGCGCCGTTGCCACCCGGGACCGGGTAGGGAACGGGCACCGGACCACCGCCGCCGTAGAAGTAGCCGTCGATGGTCTGCGGCCCGCTGTCGGCTCCGACCGTGGTGAGCGGGGCGCCGTTCTGGTCGAACAGCTGCACGACGGGGATGGGGTTGCCCTCGACGTCGAACGCGAAGATGTTGCGCACTCGCTGGCCGTCGACCGAGAGGCCCGAAATCTGGTAGGGCTCGGGCACCGCGTTGGCGCGCTCGATGGCGAGGCTCAGCCCCTGCGCGAACAGACCCGCGAGGATCGGGAGGGCGAACACCGCGCCGACCGTCAGGACCGAGCGCAGAACCCGAACGCCTTTCCCCGGGAGCCAGCGCCCGCGGCCCCACTGCACGCTCAGGGTGAGGGCCGCGAGCAGGATCGCCCACGCGACCGGATTGCCTCCCAGGGCGAGGATGGCGCCGAGCAGGCCGCCCGAGACGCTCGACGGCACGACGATCCAGACGAAGAGGTAGAGGCAGACGTACCAGGTGGCGCCGCGAACCAGCCACCAGACCGGACGCAGCGCTCCGAAAAGGTCCAGGAGCCATGCGCCGACCGGGTTCTTCCGGATGACCTCACCGACCTCGCGCCACCCGTCCTTCACCTGCTCGAGAAGCGGCTCCCGCTTCGGGGCGGTGCGAGGTGCGCCACGCTCGGGGAGACCCGCGGCCGAGCGGAGTTCGGCGGCGTAGGTCGCGGCATCCGGGATCTCGAAGTGCTCGCCGGCCTCCGCGGCCTGATCCGACAGGTCGGCCTCGAGACCGTCGAGCAGGTCGTCGACCTCGTCGGCGGGCAGATCGTCGAGGTGCGTGCGGACGGCGGCGGCGAAGGCGCGGATGTCGTCGCGGACGGGCGTGGTGATCATCGTGCGTCTCCGATCGTGCGCAGCTGGGGAGCGGGGGTCGTGTCGTCGAGGAGTCCGGTCATGGCCGAGGAGAAGTGCGCCCAGCTGGCGCGCTGGGCATCGAGGAGCTCGCGCCCCTGCGAGTTGATCGCGTAGTACTTGCGGTGCGGACCGCCCTCGCTCGGGACGACGTAGCTCGACAGCGCCCCCGCGGAGTACAGCCGCCGGAGCGTCCCGTACACCGACGCATCGCCCACCTCGCCGAGCCCCGCCTCGCGCAGACGCCGCACGATGTCGTACCCGTACCCGTCGTCGTGCTGCACGACCGCGAGTACCGCGGCATCCAGCACCCCTTTCAGTAGCTGCGTCGTATCCACGCGGCCCCCTTCGCTTGTCTGCCTCGGACAGTACCACGCAGTGCGCGGTAGTGTGGAGTGCAGATCCCGCGCGTCGGCGGGTCGGGGTGGCCCCGGGTTCGGGGCGTGTTCTTCCGTTCGGGCGGAAGACCCGCGCCCCGAACGCCGAATCACGCCCCGAACCGGGCGTGCGAACGCCGAAGGGGTGGCATCCAGGATCCGGATGCCACCCCCTCGGTGCCGCGTTTACGGAACGACGACCGCGCGACCGCGCACCTCGCCGTGGTGCAGACGCTGGTAGGCCTCGACGGCGGTGTCGAAGCCGTACCGCTCGACGTGGACGCCGACGGCGCCGCTGCGCGCGAGGTCGAGCACCTCGATGAGCTCGCCGCGCGTGCCCCAGTAGGGCGCGCGAACGGCCGCACCCATGGGAGTCGAGAAGAAGCCGGCGGGCAGGATGCCGCCCCCGATGCCGACGATGTGGATGAAGCTGTCGAGCGCCGCCACCTGCCGGGCCAGGTCGATCGTGGGTTGCACGCCGACGAAGTCGAACACGGCCGTGGCGCCGAGGCCGTTCGTCAGCTCGCGGATGCGCTCGGCGGCGTGCTCGTCCGAGGTCACCGTGTGGTGGGCGCCGACCTCGCGGGCGAGGGCGAGCTTGTCCTCGCCGAGGTCGACCGCGATGACGGTGGCCTGCGTGATCGCGCGGAGGATCTGCACGCCCACGTGTCCGAGTCCGCCGACGCCGATCACCACGGCGGTGGCGCCGGGGTACAGCTTCTCCTTCGCCGACACGATCGCGTGATACGGGGTGAGGCCCGCGTCGGTCAGCGACACGGTCTCGACGGGGTCGAGGTCGCCGAGCGGCACGAGGTGACGGGGGTCGTCGACGATGACGTACTCGGCCATCGCGCCGGGGGCACCGAGTCCGGGCGGGGTGATGCCGAGCTCGGCGGCGTAGGGGCAGTAGTTCTCGGCGCCCTGCGCGCACGCGTGGCAGCGGCCGCAGCCCCACGGTCCGTAGATCGCGTAGGCCTCCCCGACGTTCACTCCCTCGACGCCTTCGCCGAGCTCATCGACGATGCCGGCGCCCTCGTGGCCGAGCGTCAGGGGGAGTCCGTAGGTGTACTGCTCCTCCGGAAGGTCCATCACGAACCAGTCGGAGTGGCACAGGCCGGCGGCCGTGACCTTGAGCCGGATCTGCCCCGGACCGGGGTGGGGCTCCTCGATCTCGACGACCTCGGGGCCCTTGCCGATCTCGCGGTACTGCACTGCCTTCATGGCGTTCCTTTCTCTGGAGCGACGGGGGGATGCCTCCACCGTGCGCCTGCCGTCGACGCGTGTCGAGGGGGTCGACGGCGTTTTCCACCGTTGGGAATCGCTCTCATTAATCCGTGTGAATGGATATCCGGATGCCGGTATCGACACGCCGATGGCACCTTCGGCCGCCGGTCGTCGCGGGGCGTGCGAGGTGGCCCCGGGGTGTTCTGCGTGGCCCCGGGGCCACGGATCGAGCACCCGAACCCGTCGCGCGACGCCGGGCGTCTGGCATCCGGCCGTGAACCCTCCCGTCCGCGCGTGCGCGCACCTACACTGAGACCCACCTCCGTCACCGTCGATGGGAGTTCCGTGTCCTCTGCCTGGTCGCGACCGGCCGTGTCCCCCGAGACCTCGGGGCTGCTGATCGCGCGCGCACACGAGGAGCTCCTCGCCGGGAACGACGACCGGCGCCTCGACGACGTGCGGCCGCTGGTGAAGGAATCGTGGCGGAGGTCGTTGGCATCCCTCGTCGGTCCGGAGGGCCTGCCGTCGCTCGACCTCGCCAGCGACGAGCTCGAGGCGTACCGGCGCGCCCACCCCCTCGCGAGCGTGATGGACATGGTCCGCGCGCTGCTGCTGCCCGGGACGGCCGAGGAGTCCGGCGTCCTCGTCGCCGTCGGGGACGCCGCGGGCCGCCTGCTGTGGGTCGAGGGTGATCGGCACATCCGCGCGTTGACCGGCGACATGGGCTTCGTCGCGGGAGCGAACTGGGCGGAGGATGCCGTGGGCACGTCGGCCCCCGGAACGGCCCTGAGGCTCGACCGCTCGGTGCAGATCCGCGGCGCGGAGCACTTCAACCGCCTCGTGCAGCCCTGGTCGTGCACCGCGGCGCCCGTCCACGACCCCGAGACGCGGCGCCTGCTCGGGGTGATCGACGTCACGGGAGGGCCCGAGGCCGTGACGCCCCAGGCCCAGTTGCTGGTGGATGCCACGGCTCGGGCGATCGAGAGCGAGATCCTCGTGGCGCGGCTGCGCGCGCAGCAGGCTCCTCCCCCGCGCCGATCCGCGCCCGCGCGGGCTCTGCTGCGCATCCTGGGCCGCGACCGCGCCCTGTTGGAGGTGGGAGGTGCGTCCGTCGAGCTCAGCGCGCGGCATGCCGAGATCCTGCTGTTGCTGGCGGTCCACCGTGAGGGGCTGTCGGCCGAGGCGTTGAGCGAAGCGGTGTACGGCCACGCGGCCGTCGACACGCTGCGGCCCGAGATGGTGCGCCTGCGCCGCGCGCTCGTCCCCGTCGCTCCGCGGCTGGTTCCGGCATCCCGTCCCTACCGCCTGCCCGAGGGGCTCGAGACCGACGCCCAGCACGTGCTGTCGCTGCTCGACCGCGGGGCTCACCGAGTCGCACTCGCCGCCTACGCGGGTCCCGTGCTGCCCGAGTCGGACGCGCCGGGCGTCGCCGAGGTGCGCGAGTCGGTGAGATCGGCGCTGCGCGAGGCGCTCATCGGCGAGGCCGGCGTCGACGTGCTGCTGGCCTATGCCGAGACGGCGGAGGGACGCGACGACGAAGAGGTCCTCCGGCTGTGCCTGGGCATGCTGCCCGCGCGGTCTCCCAAGCGCGCCGGGCTCGTCGCGCGGGTGGAGCGGCTCGAGCGCGAGTGAAGCGTTTCGCACGCCGGTTCCGTGCCGGGCTGCGTATTCCCGAGTCGGCATGTCCCATCTCGTGCAGATTTCGCGTCGGTGTTTCGCACGAAGTGGGGCACCCGACGAGGCGATGACGCCGCGGGGGTGCCCGATGTCGGAGGCCCTCGTTACGCTGAACATATGGACGAAAACGCGCTCGACATCTTCTCGGCAGCACGCGCCCGTCGCGACGTGGGGCGTATCCGCGAGGCCCTTGCCGAGGTCAAGGCCGGCGACGTCGCGCGCGTCATCGTCCGCTCGCCGCGGTACGGCCTGTACGCGCTCGAGGGCACCGTGCGCATCGGCGTGGGCGGGCAGCCGCTCGTGGGCGACGTCATCCTCGCCACGAGCGCCGAGATCCAGCGCATCGACCTCGGCATCGAGGCCCCGCACCCCGCGCTCGAAGCCGAGGTGGTCGACCCCTCGACGCTCCCGCACGGTACGCCCGTGCGCGTCACGTTCCTCACGCCGACCCACCAGACCTTTGCGCTCACCGGGCCGATCACGGCGGGCAATGACCGCTTCCTCCTCGTCGGCAGCTGGATCGTCGCCGACGACCGCACCATCGCTCCGCGCGTGCAGAGCATCGAGCGCCTCGACGACGTCGACCTGCACGAGGTCAACGTCCCGCCGCTGCGGTCGGTGCTGGCCGACGCCGACGCGTAGACCCACCACGACCCATGCCACGGCCTCGGGGTCGTGGCATCCGTCGTTCCTGCGCAAGGTGGGGTTCGCGAGATCACGTGACGTCGGAGGCTTCGGGGGCCGCGTTCCGCCCTCCCGCGCCGAGGTCGCGTCGCGTCGCCGGGGGCACGTGCTGTGGCGTGTGTTCTCGGCGAAAGCACGTGATCTCGCGCGCACCCCGACCCTCCGGCGGGCGCCCACCCCCGGTGCAACCCGATGCAACGTCCCCCGGCGTACCGTCGGCGCATCGCCGCCGAAGCCGACGCGGCGACTCATGACCGTCGAAGGAGACACGCATGACCATCGTCGAAGAAGGCGTCTCGAGCGTCTACGCCGCCCCGGGAACCCGCGGGGCCGTCGCCGAGTACCGCTCGCGGTACGGGCACTACATCGGCGGCGAGTGGGTCGAACCGCACAGCGGCGAGTACTTCGAGAACATCACCCCCGTCACCGGCAAGCCGTTCTGCGAGGTCGCGCGCGGCGATGCGGCCGACATCGACCGGGCCGTGGATGCCGCGTGGAAGGCGT
This sequence comes from uncultured Microbacterium sp., assembly GCA_913774845.1. Lineage (GTDB taxonomy): Bacteria > Actinomycetota > Actinomycetes > Actinomycetales > Microbacteriaceae > Microbacterium. The sequence goes on from CAJYJO010000004.1 coordinate 42,261, forward strand.
TCGCGAGCTGGAAGAAAACGACGCCCGCCGAGCGCAGCGTCATCCTGAACAAGATCGCCGACCGCATCGAGCAGAACCTCGAGATGATCGCCGTCGCCGAGACGTGGGAGAACGGCAAGCCGGTGCGCGAGACGCTGGCGGCCGACATTCCGCTGACCGTCGACCACTTCCGCTACTTCGCGGGTGTCCTCCGGGCGCAGGAGGGCTCGCTCAGTCAGCTCGACGAGAACACCGTCGCGTACCACTTCAACGAGCCGCTCGGTGTCGTGGGCCAGATCATCCCGTGGAACTTCCCGATCCTCATGGCCGCGTGGAAGCTGGCTCCGGCCCTCGCCGCGGGAAACTGCGTCGTCATCAAGCCGGCCGAGCAGACGCCGGCATCCCTTCTCTTCCTGTTCGACATCATCGGCGACCTGCTGCCGGCGGGCGTCGTGAACATCGTCAACGGCTTCGGCATCGAGGCGGGGGCACCGCTCGCGCAGCACAAGCGGATCCGCAAGATCGCGTTCACGGGTGAGACCACCACCGGCCGCCTGATCATGCAGTACGCCTCGCAGAACCTCATCCCGGTGACGCTCGAGCTCGGGGGCAAGAGCCCGAACGTCTTCTTCGAAGACGTGGCTCTGCGCAGCGACGACGCGTACTACGACAAGGCGCTCGAGGGCTTCACGATGTTCGCGCTGAATCAGGGCGAGGTCTGCACGTGCCCCTCGCGGTCGCTCATCCAGCGGTCGATCTACGACCAGTTCCTCGGCGACGGCCTCGAGCGCGTGAAGAAGGTGCGCCAGGGCAACCCGCTCGACCCCGAGACGATGATCGGTGCGCAGGCCTCGAACGACCAGCTCGAGAAGATCCTGTCGTACATCGACATCGGCAAGCAGGGCGGGGCGAAGCTGCTCACGGGAGGCGAGCGGGTCGACCTCGGCGGCGACCTGTCCGGCGGGTACTACGTCGCCCCGACGGTGTTCGAGGGCACGAACGACATGCGCATCTTCCAGGAGGAGATCTTCGGACCGGTGCTGTCGGTGACGGCGTTCGACGACTTCGACGACGCGATCTCGATCGCCAATGACACCCTCTACGGCCTTGGTGCCGGCGTCTGGAGCCGCAGCGGCGACACCGCCTACCGCGCGGGCCGGGCGATCGAGGCCGGACGCGTCTGGACGAACACCTACCACCAGTACCCCGCGCACGCCGCGTTCGGCGGGTACAAGCAGTCGGGCATCGGCCGCGAGAACCACCTCAAGATGCTCGACCACTACCAGCAGACGAAGAACCTGCTCGTGTCGTACGCCGAAGGGGCGATGGGCTTCTTCTGATCGGCGGAGCCGGGGCCGCGGCGGGTGGCCCTGGGTCCGTGGCCCCCGGGTTCGCCCCGGGGGCCACTCCCCTTTTCGTCGCTGTCGCTCCGGGCCCGTTGCGGCTGGCGCGGTGACCGGCGGCGTTCCTGCAGCTGCCGCGCTGACCGTCGGCCCTCCTGCGACTGCCGCGCTGACCCTCGTCCCACTTATGGCCGGTCACCGGCCGCGACACCGACACATTTTGGGACATGAACCGAAAGGAGTGGGACATGACGACCCAGCTCTCCCGTGTGGATGTGACGGATGCCGCAGCTGCGCTGCTGCGCGACCTCACGGCCAGGCACGGCCCCCTGATGTTCCACCAGTCCGGCGGGTGCTGCGACGGCAGTTCGCCGATGTGCTACCCGGTGGGGATGTTCCTTATCGGGCCGAGCGACGTCCGCCTCGGGACGATCGAGGTGGGGTTGGACGACCCCATCGAGGTCTACATGTCGGAGTCGCAGTTCGAGTATTGGAAGTTCACGCATCTCACGATCGACGTCGTCCCCGGCCGCGGAGCGGGTTTCTCGGTCGAGGGGCCGACCGGCATGCGATTCCTCATCCGTTCCCGGATGCTGACCGAGGAGGAAGCGGTGGCCTTCGGGATCGGTGCGATGCCCGGCTGAGGCGGTGCCGCCGCCTGTGGACAACCTCGCGGACGTCTCCGGCGATCCCGCTAGCTTCTCCGCATGCGAGACACCGACGCACTGCGGGGCGCAGGACACGACATCGACGGAACGATCTGCGCCGCGGCGGCGCCCCGACCGGCGGATCGGTCCAGCCTTCGCACGGCCGTGAGCGACCTGAGGGTGGCCATGACGTGCGGCGTGGCGCCGAGCCCGCGCGTCGTCGAAACCGTGCCGCGGGTCACGGGTGTCCCCCGTGACCTGGACGACGACTCCGACGCCGCCGGCAAAGCCCCCGGGAAGCTGTTCTGAGCGCAGGGCCTCAGGCCGGCTTCGATGCGCGGATCGTGTAGCTGAGCGGCACCACCGACGGCTGCTCGGTGAGGGCGTACTCGCCGTTCGGTCGCTCGGTCATCCGGCCCGGCAGGGCTTCCCAGGGCACGCTGTCGTGCTCGACGAGCGCGTCGAGACGCAGGCCATGCTCGAGCAGGGCGGTGACGATCTCGCCGAGACCGTGGTTCCACTCGTAGGTGCGGGTGGACGTCAGCGGGGCCGACACCTCGACGTAGGTGCTGTCGTCATCCCACTCCAGGGGTTCGGCCTGCTCGAAGTAGGGGAACTCCAACGCAAGGCCGGGCTTCTCCTCGTTCATCGCCCACAGGATGGGGTGCCCCTCGCGGATGTGCAGGGTGCCACCCGGGGCGAGCAGCTCCGCGACGACCCCCGCCCATTGCGTGATCGACGGAAGCCAGCACAGCGCGCCGATACCGGTGTAGACGAGATCGAACTCCCCGCGCGGCAGGGCGTCGGCGGCATCCCGGACGTCCGCCTGCACGAAGTCGACGTCGGCACCCGCCTCGGCGGCGAGCCGACGCGCCTCGGCGACGGCGTTCTCGGAGAAGTCGAGGCCCGTCACGCGGGCGCCGAGTCGGGCGAGCGAGAGGGTGTCGGTGCCGATGTGGCACTGCAGGTGCACGGCGCGTCTGCCGGCGATGTCGCCGAGCAGCGGGAGGTCGAAGCGCACGACGTCCGACAGCGCGGCCGGATCGCCGACGTAGCGTTGCACCCCGTAGCCCGAACCGTCGCGGGCGGCGTGCAGGGTGGCGCGCTCGTCCCAGTTGGCGCGGTTGGCGTCGATGTAGTCGGAGGTCATTGGCATCCCTTTCCGGTTCCGAGCCTAGAGATGACGCGCCCCGGTGTCGTCCCGTGACGATCGAGGGATGCCATGTCGGAGGGGCGCGTTAGCCTGGCGTCGTGTCCGGCAAGGTCTATGTCATCCACGAGAACCCCCAGTGGATCCCGCCGTTCGCGGCGGCTTTCGAGGCGGAGGGCGTCCCGTTCGAGGAGTGGCTCCTCACCGACGGGTCGATCGACCTGGCCGTCGAGCCGCCCGAGGGGGTGTTCTGGTCGCGACTGAGCGCATCGGCGCACACGCGCGATCACGCCCACAGCAAGGAGTTCGGCCGCGCCGTGCTGCGCTGGCTGTCGTCGTGGGGGCGCACGGTCATCAACGGCGCCGATGTGCTCGAGCTCGAGGTCAGCAAGGTCGCGCAGCACGCGGCGCTCCGTCATGCCGGCATCGACGTGCCGCGCACGGTCGCGGTGTTCGGCACCGACGACCTCGTCGAGACGGCCCGCGACTTCGGCGCCCCGTTCATCAGCAAGCACAACCAGGGCGGGAAAGGCCTCGGTGTACGCCGGTGGGACTCGATCGACGAGTTCACCGCCTGGGTCTCCGGACCGGCGTTCGAGCCCTCCCCCGACGGCATCACCCTCATCCAGGAGCTCCTGACCGCCCGGGATCCGTTCATCACCCGCGCGGAGTTCGTGGGCGGGGAGTTCGTCTACGCCGTTCGTGTCGACACCAGCGCCGGCAGCTTCGAGCTGTGCCCCGCCGAAGCGTGCGCCGTCCCCGGCGCCGACGGCGTCGAGCCCGAGCCCCTCTTCCGTCGTCGCGAAGACGTCGACCCGGCGCTGATCGACCGCTTCCTCGCGTTCCTCGCCGCCGAGGGCGTCGGCATCGCCGGCATCGAGTTCATCGAGACGCGCGACGGTCGTACCGTCACCTACGACGTCAACACGAACACGAACTACAACCCCGACGTCGAGGCCGAAGCCCCCCGCTCCGGACCGCGCGAGATCGCTCGCTGGCTCGGATCGCTGCTGCCGCGTGACCTGGTCGGCCTCCGTGGCTGAGCCCGCCGCACCCCACAGCGAGTGGGCGGGCTTCGGTTTCGCCACCCGTCAGGTGCACGCCGGTGAAGAAGAAGACCTGACGCACGGCTCGCGCATCACGCCGGTGCACCTGTCTGCGGCGTACCGCTTCGCCTCCTTCCAGGAGGCGACCGACCGCTTCGCGGGTGCCGACCTCGGCCACCTCTACTCGCGCAACGCCAACCCCACCAACCAGGTCGCCGAGCGTCGTCTCGCCTCTCTCGAGGGCGGCGCAGGAGCGCTCGTGGTCGGTTCGGGGCAAGCCGCGATCACCGCGGCGCTGCTGGGGCTCGCCGGGAACGGCGAGCACATCGTGTCGACCGCCAGCATCTACAGCGGCACCCGCGTGCTCTTCGACCGCACTTTCGCACGCATGGGCGTGACGGTCGAATACGTGTGGAATCCGCTCGACGAGGCCGAGTGGGACGCCCTCATCCGGCCCGAGACCAAGGCGATCTTCACCGAAACTCTGCCGAACCCGAAGAACGACGTCGTCGACATCGACGCGGTCGCGCGGGTCGCCCGACGCCACGGCATCCCCCTCGTCGTCGACAACACGATCGCGACCCCGTTCCTCATCCGTCCGATCGAGCACGGCGCCGATATCGTGGTGCACTCGGCGACCAAGTTCCTCTCCGGACACGGCGCCAACCTCGCCGGGGCGGTCGTCGACGGCGGCACCTTCGACTGGGTCGGCAGTTCGCGCCGGTACCCCGGCATCACCGAGACCCCGATCGCGGGACACCCGTCGATCGTCGACGCCTTCGGGTCGCGGGCCTTCGAGCTGTACCTGCGCTTCGGTATCGCGAATGACACCGGTCCCGCTCTGTCCCCGCTCAACGGCTTCCTGCTGCAGCAGGGCATGGAGACCCTGTCCGTACGCATGCGGCAGCACCTCGCCAGCGCCCGCGACATCGCGGTGTGGCTCGAGCAGCACGACGCCGTCGAGAGCGTCGACTATGCGGGGCTCCCGTCGCACCCGCAGCATGACCTCGCCGTCCGCGACTACGGCGGCCTTTCGGGGTCGGTGTTCTCGTTCACGGTGCGCGGCGGCCGCGACGCCGCCGAGCGCTTCTTCGACGCGCTGCGCCTGTTCAGCCGCATGACCAACATCGGCGACACCCGCTCGATGGCCCTGCATCCCGCCACGACCACGCACCTCGGCTTCACGCAGGAGACGCGCGACCGTCTGGGCATCGGCGACGGTCTCGTGCGCCTGTCGATCGGCCTCGAGGATGCCGACGACCTGATCGCCGATCTCGATCAGGCGCTTCGCGCCGCGATGTAGCCCTGCATCGCTGACTCCCTCGGCTGGTCGAAGGACAGGCGCCCGGCGGTCTGCGCGTGCACGATGAGAGGACCCTGAGCCTGTCGAAGGGTCCGGGCGTGCTGCCGGCGTCGGTGACGTCGACGGGCTCAGCCACCTCGCGTCGACGAAGAGACGGAGGGCTCAACCGTCGCGCTGAGCCTCCAGACGCCGCACGCGCGGGATGACCTCGGCGGCAAAGCGCTGCATCTCGGGCAGGTGCGGCGAGAACTGCAGCAGCAGGGTCGACACACCGACGTTCGCGAAGGCGACGATGCGCTCGGCGACCTGGTCGGGCGTGCCGACGAGATTGGGGCGCAGGCCGCGGTTCGACACCGAGTACTCCTTCAGGTCGACCTGGGTGTCGAGCTTCGACTTGCTCACGAAGTCCTGGTACGAGCCGTACGCCGCTCCCCCGCGCACGTCGGTGATGCGATCGATCTCGGCCTGCGCCTCGTCCTCGGTGTCGCGCACGATCGCATAAGCGGCCATACCGAATGCCTCGAAAGGCGTCGCTCCGGCCTCCGACCGGCGGCGGCGCATGTCGGAGACCTTCGCGTCGAGTTCCTCCAGGGTGCCGCCGTGCGTGAGGTACGCGTCGGCGAAGCGCGTGATCGCGGTGCGTCCGGCCTCGCTCTCGCCGCCGGCATAGAGGCGCGGCTGCACACGGGGCTTCGGCTCGGTGTACGTGCCCTCGGTGCGGTAGTACTCGCCCTCGTAGGCAAAGGGTGTCTCGCTCCACAGGCCGCGCAGCACCTCGACCCACTCGATCGTGCGGGCATAGCGGTCGTCGTGCGCGCTGAAGAGCCCCTCGTACTGCTTGGCCTCCTCGGCCCACCACGCTGAGACGACGTTGAGGGTGAAGCGCCCGCCGCTGATCTCGTCGATGGTCGCCGCCTGCTTCGCGGTGTGGAAGGGGTTGTGGAAGCCCGGTCGCACGGCGGTCATGAGCTCGAGGGATGACGTGACCGCGGCGAGGCCGGCTGTCACCGCCCACGCATCGAGTGACGGTGCCTCCACGCCCTTGATGTCGTTGAGGTTGAGCTCCGGGATGAGCGTGAGATCGAACCCGCCCTCCTCGGCGGCCCGCGCGATCTCGGCGATGTGGGCGAACGACACGGGCGTCTGCTCGTCGTCGACGTTGCGCAGCCACCCGCCGAAGATCGGGGTCCAGTAGCCGAAGCGCACGCGCTGGGGAGAACTCATGCCTCCATCCTCATGGCTGTCGCGCGGGAGGGCGTCACGGAGAGAAACGTCCCGTCATATGTCGTTGACCCTCGCGGCGAGCGGTGTCAGGGTGGCCGGGTTCCGACCCCCGAGGAGAACCCCATGACCGAGACCACCCCCACCCACGATCCGCTGAAGTTCGCCTACTGGGTGCCCAACGTCAGCGGGGGGCTCGTCATCAGCTCGGTCGAGCAGCGCACCGACTGGGGCTACGACTACAACGTGAAGCTCGCCCGGACGGCCGAGCGCGTGGGTTTCGAGTACGCCCTGAGCCAGGTGCGGTACGCCTCGAGCTACGGCGCGGCGCAGCAGCACGAGTCGACCTCGATCAGCCTCGCCCTGCTGCTGGCCACCGAGAAGCTCAAGGTCATCTCGGCGATCCACCCCGGGATCTGGCATCCGGCGGTCCTCGCGAAGTTCATCAACACCGCCGACCAGTTCTCGCACGGCCGGGCGGCCGTGAACGTCGTCAGCGGCTGGTTCAAGGACGAGTACACCGACCTCGGCCTCGAGTGGCTCGAGCACGACGAACGGTACGAGCGCGCCGCGGAGTTCATCCAGGTGCTGCGGGGGCTGTGGACGCAGGAGAAGTTCTCGTTCCACGGCAAGTACTACGACATCACCGACTTCACGCTCCGCCCGTTCCCGTACGAGGTGCCCGGGCGCGCACATCCCGACATCTTCCAGGGCGGCAACTCCACCGCCGCGCGCTTCAACGGCGGCGCCTACTCGGACTGGTACTTCTCGAACGGCAAGGACTTCGACGGCTTCACGGAGCAGTACGACGACGTCACGCGCATCGCGACCGAGCACGGTCGTCGCACGCGATTCGGCCTGAACGGCTTCGTCCTCCAGCGCGACAGCCGCGCCGAGGCCGAACAGCAGCTGCGCGAGATCATCGCCGGAGCCGACAGCGGCGCGGTCGAGGGGTTCCGCAAGAGCGTCCAGGAGGCGGGCAACGCCACGGCCGACAAGAAGGGCATGTGGGCCGACTCCTCGTTCGAGGACCTCGTGCAGTACAACGACGGCTTCCGCACGCAGCTGTTCGGCGACGCGCAGCAGATCGCCGAGCGCATCATCGAGTACAAGAAGCGCGGCGTCGACCTGTTCCTGCTCGGCTTCCTGCACTTCCAGGAGGAGCTGGAGCGCTTCGGTGAGACGGTGATTCCGATCGTCCGCGAGCTCGAGGCCGATCTCGCGCGGACGGGCGACCCGATCGAGGTCGCGACGCGCTGACGACGGCCGCGAGCCCGCGAATCCGTCCTAGCTTGGGGGGCATTCCACGACCGGCATAGGACGGTGAGGCTTCGACATGAGTGGCGCACGACTCGGTTTCTTCACGAGGCTCCTGGATGCCGGCACCGACGGGGAGCGATACCACCGGGCGCTCGCGCAGGTACGCGCCGGCGAGCGGCACGGCTTCGCGTCGCTCTGGGCGGCCCAACACCACTTCGACCGCGACGAGGTGGGCTGCCGTCGCCCTTCGCGTTCCTGGCGGCAGCGGCGGTGCAGACCGAGCGGATCGCCCCCGGCACCGGGATCGTGACCCTGCCCCTCGATGGCGACCGAGGTCGCGCCGCGCGTGGGTCTGCGCACGGGCACCGAGGCGGCGGAGGAGCTGCGGGCCCTGGGTTCGCCGCCACTCCCCCGCTGACGTCTTCACCCCGCCCCGTCGAGCACCGTGCGCGAGCGTGCTCGGGCAGCAGGCGCACAGGGATGCGGGTGGACGCCCGGAGCGACGCCCACCCGCACGGTCAATCGAAGACGCGAGGTCCGCGGATCACGGCGTCGGCGCCGCCGTCGATGAACACGACCTGACCCGTGATGTGGGCGTTGGGGGCGTCCGAGAGCCAGGCCAGCACCTCGGCGATCGCCTCGGGTCGAGCCGGTCCGGCCAGCGGCATCGGCACGACCTGCATGAGCGCGTCGCGTCCTTCGGCCGTGGCGAGCAGAGGCTCGGTCATGGGCGTCAGGATGATGCCGGGTCCCACCGCGTTGAGCGGGATTCCGGATGCCGCCCACTCGGGCGTCACCGCCCGTTCGCGCACCCACTCCGCGATCGCGCGTTTCGTCGACGGGTAGATGAGATCGCCCTGGTTCTCACCGACGAGCTCGTCGGCGCGGGCGACCGCGGCATCCTCGTCGCCCGCGCGGAGCAGATCGACGAGTTCGGCGTCGTTCTGCTGAAGGGCCGAGAACGAGGCCACCACGACGGCGCGCGGTGCGGGCGAGTTCCGCAGGAGCGGAAGGAGCTCCTCGAGAGTCGCGATCGCGCCGAAGTAGTTGACCCGCACCGTGAGAGACGTGGGCAGGGCCACGCCCGCGACGGCGATGACGGCGTCGACGGTGTCGCCGACCGCCCCGCGAACCGCGTCGGCGACGGACCGGCGGCCCTCCCCGGTCGACAGGTCGGCATCGATGTCACTGCCGCGCAGGTCGATCCCGATCACGCGATGCCCGCGCGAGCGCAGGAGGGCGGCGGTGGCCGCGCCGATTCCGGATCCTGCCCCGGTGACGACGTAGCAGCGGGGCGTCGTGCCCTCCGATGCCGCCGTCACGGGACGAGCGCGAACTCGGCGACCATCGACTCGGGGACCGCGTAGCCCTCGAGGTCGCGGATACGGTCGATGTGGGCGGCGACGTCGTCGGCGGTGGCGACCGGCTCGTCGTGAGCGACGTGCCACCCGGGTGCGACGCCCATGAAGACGCGGGCGTAGCGTCCCCGCGCGATCGAGTACAGCTCGCGGGTCGCGGTGTTCTGTTCGCTGGCGAGGTATGCGACCATCGCGGTGATCATCTCGGGCTCGCCGTGTGCGGGAGTAGTCGGCATTCCGACGAACTGCTCCGCATTCATGTCGGCCTGCATGCGACTGTTCGCGGCGGGGAGGATCGTGTTGACCAGGATGCCGTGCGGCTTTCCTTCGAGGGCGACGACATTCGCGAGGCCGAAGACGGCCCCCTTGGCGGCGGCGTAGTTCGCCTGCTGAATGGAGCCGAAGAGTCCGGCCGCCGAGGACGTGAAGACGATGCGGCCGTAGCCGTTGTCCCGCATGACCTCGAACGCCGGTTGAGTGACGTGGAACGCGCCCTTGACGTGCACGGCGAGCAGCGACTCGACGGACTCGGGCGAGAGGTCCGTGAAAGGAGCGTTTCGGATGTTGCCGGCGTTGTTGACGAGGATGTCGACGCGGCCGAAGGCGTCGAGCGCGGTCTCGACGATTCCTCTTCCCCCCTCGGGCGTGGCAACCGAGTCGTAGTTCGCGACGGCCTCACCGCCGGCGGCCTGGATCTCGGCGACCACGTCGTCGGCCATCGCGGTGCCGCCGTTCGCGCCGGAGATGTCTCCGCCGAGGTCGTTGATGACCACCTTGGCCCCTCGTCGAGCGAGTTCGAGCGCGTGGGCTTTCCCCAGTCCTCCGCCGGCACCGGTGACGATGGCCACTCTGCCTGCGAATGAAATTTCGGACATGTTGTTCTCCTTTGAAGCTGAGCGATGCGCTGTGTGGCACAGTCTGCCACTACGCATATGTGTGTCACTAGAGAGGCGGCATACTTGGCCCATGTCCGAAAGCCGTCTTCCGCCCGCACCGACGCTGCGTGAGCGGCGCCGCATCGAGACGATGGCCCTCATCGAGGCCGCTGCGGCAGACCTCTTCGAGGCGCAGGGCTACGAGCAGACGACCGTGGAGCAGATCGCCGACCGAGCGGGGATCTCGATGCGCACGTTCTACCGGCACTGCCCGAGCAAGGACGGCACGCTGGTGGGCGAACTGGCCGATGGTCCCGCGACGTTCATCCGACACCTCGCCGCTCATCTGCCGGGGCCGCTGCTCGCGGCCGTGGTCGAGGGGTTCGCGGAGTCGACCGCCGTGGAGCCCGAGATGCGCCGCAGACTGACCCGCATCATCGTGCAGACGCCGGCGTTGCGCGCGTCGTGGCTCGCCGCCGGGCGTCAGGCACAGGACGACCTCGTCGAGTTGTTCCGGCGCGAGCGTCCCGAGCTGGGGCCCCTCGCCGTGCGTGGGTTGGCCGCGGCGACGATCGCGTCCTTGACGATGGCCGTCGAGTCCTGGGCGCTCGGCGAGTCCCCCACGGCCCGGGAGGCGGCCGTCGAGGCCCTGGGTGCGATCGCACCGGCGCTCGCGGGGCCCTTGCCCTGAATTGCCCTCGGGAGCGCTCCCGCCAGGAACATGTCCGAACCCGAAGTACGCACACCGGAAGATATTCGAGGTTTCGTTATCGTAAAAAAGACGGGCAAAGAGTTGGTGTGCGGGCTGCTGAAGACCAAGATGTCCGAAGGACCGCGGCATCTGTCGCGATTGACACTTCACAGCAGAGGTAATTCATGACACTGCACATCAGTGGGCGCGGCCGTCTCGGCCTCGTCATCGGCGCCTTCGGCGCCTCGGCCCTCGTTCTGGCAGGGTGCACGACCACCACCGGAGGCGGCGCCTCGGACGGCGGCTCGTCCGACCCCCTCGTCGTCGGCACCACCGACAAGATCACCTCGATCGACCCGGCCGGCTCGTACGACAACGGATCGTTCGCCGTCATGACGCAGGTCTACCCCTTCCTCTTGAACAGCCAGTACGGCACGTCAGAGGTCACCCCCGACATCGCCGAGTCGGCCGAGTTCACCTCGCCGACCGAGTACACGGTGAAGCTCAAGTCGGGCCTGAAGTTCGCGAACGGCCACGACCTGACGTCGTCCGACGTGAAGTTCTCGTTCGACCGCCAGGTCGCGATCAACGACCCGAACGGCCCCGCATCGCTGCTGGGCAACCTCGACAGCGTCGCCGCGCCCGACGACACGACGGTCGTGTTCACCCTGAAGAACGGCAACGATCAGGTCTGGCCCCAGATCCTCTCGAGCCCCGCCGCGCCGATCGTCGACGAAGAGGTCTTCTCGGCCACCGCGGTCACCTCCGACGACGCCATCGTCGAGGGCAAGGCCTTCGCCGGTCAGTACACGATCGACTCGTATAAGCCGAACGAGCTCATCTCGTACAAGCCGTACGCCGACTACATGGGGTCGCTCCCCAAGGCGGCCAACGGCGGCATCTCGACCAAGTACTACGCCGACTCGTCGAACCTCAAGCTCGACGTGCAGTCGGGCGCGATCGACGTCGCCTACCGCAGCCTGAGCGCGACCGACGTCGCCGACCTGCAGAACGACGACGCGGTCAAGGTCGTGGACGGCCCCGGTGGAGAGATCCGCTACATCGTCTTCAACTTCGACACCATGCCCTACGGCACGAAGACCGCCGAAGCCGACGCCGCCAAGTCGCTCGCGATCCGTCAGGCCGCGGCCGACCTCGTCGACCGCCAGGCCATCGCGACCGACGTCTACAAGGACACCTACTCCCCGCTGTACTCGTACGTGCCGCAGGGTCTCGCGGGTGCCAACGAGGCGCTGAAGGACATGTACGGCGACGGCAGCGGCAAGCCCGACGCCGCCAAGGCCAAGGCGACCCTCGAGGCGGCCGGTCTGTCGACCCCCGTCACGCTGAACCTGCAGTACAACGGCGACCACTACGGCCCCTCGTCGGGTGACGAGTACGCCGCGGTCAAGGCGCAGCTCGAGGAGGACGGCCTGTTCACGGTCAACCTCGCGCAGACCGAGTGGGTGCAGTACCAGAAGGACCGCAAGGCCGACGCGTACCCCGCGTACCAGCTCGGCTGGTTCCCCGACTACTCGGATGCCGACAACTACCTCACCCCGTTCTTCACGCAGGACAACTTCCTGCTGAACCACTACGACAACGCCGAGGTGCAGAAGCTGCTCGTCGACCAGGCGACGCAGACCGACAAGACCACGCGCGAGTCGGAGATCGGCGAGATCCAGAACAAGGTGGCCGCCGACCTCTCGACGCTGCCGCTGCTCCAGGGCAAGCAGGTCGCCATCGTGGGCTCGAGCGTCGAGGGCGCCGTCCTCGACGGGTCGTTCAAGTTCCGCTACGCACCGCTGCACAAGTAAGACCGAATCGGCGCCTCGCGCGATTCCGCTCACCCGACGACCGGGGGTCACGTACCCTCGGTCGTCGGGTGAGAGCGGAGCGATGAGGCGCCGTTCCCCCGTTGAGTGAGGTCTCTCCCTATGGTCACCGCCGTCGACGCCGCCGACATCGCCAAACCCGTCTCTCCCAAGGGCGGTGGACTGTGGCGTTACATCCTGGTCCGTCTGCTCCTGATCATCCCGACGGTGTTCATCCTCGTCACCGTGGTGTTCGTGCTCATGCGCATCACCGGTGACCCGATCACCGCCGCTCTCGGCGGCCGCCTTCCCCCCGATCAGTTGGCCGCGCGCATCGCGCAGGCCGGGTACGACCGGCCGCTGTTCGTCCAGTACGTCGAGTACGTCGGAGGCATCCTCCGCGGCGACTTCGGCACGACGCTCACCGACAACCGTCCGGTCATCGAGATCCTGCTGCAGTACGGCTCCGCCACCCTCGAGCTCGCGATCTACGCGCTCTTCGTCGCTCTGCTCATCGGCATCCCCTTCGGCCTGATCGCCGCGTACAAGCGCGACCGCTGGCCCGATGCGACCCTGCGCATCGGGGCGATCCTCGGGTACGCGACCCCCATCTTCTTCGTCGGCCTGCTGCTCAAGCTCGTCTTCTCGGTGTGGCTGAGCGTCCTGCCGGTCGCCGGTCGCGCGAGCACCCGCACCGAGCTGAAGTTCGCCTCGATCGAGAACCCCACCGGTATCTACCTTCTCGACGCGATCCGTCTCGGTGACGGGGCGGCCGCGGGAGACGTCCTGGTGCACGCGATCCTGCCCGGGGTGGCCCTCGGCATCCTGACGGCGGGGATCTTCCTCCGTCTGGTCCGCACCAACGTCATCGGCACGCTCGGCGCGCAATACGTCACCTCGGCGCGCTCGCGCGGTGTGGGGGAGTACCGCCTGGTCACCAAGCACGCCTACCGCCCCGCGCTCATCCCCATCATCACGGTGATCGGTCTGCAGATCGCCCTGCTGCTCTCGGGCGCCGTGCTGACCGAGACCACCTTCGAGTGGAAGGGACTCGGCTTCATGCTCAGCGAGTACCTCAAGGCCCGCGACTTCGTGGCGGTGCAGGGCATCGTCGTGATCATCGCCGTGCTGGTCGCCTTCACCAACTTCCTCGTCGACGTCATCGCGGCGATCATCGATCCGCGAGTGAGGTACTGAGATGTCGGATGCCATGACCCCCGCCCTCTCCGACGACAGCGTGACGGCGCGCAAGGTGCCGCTTCGCGACCGCCTGCCGGTGATCTCGCACCTGCGACGCAGCGTCGGCCTGCAGCGCACCATGCTCGTGCTCGGCCTCGTGATCACCGCGGTGTTCCTGTTGACGGCTCTGTTCGCCCCTCTTCTCGCGCCCTACGGATTCGCGCAGCAAGAGGCCGACGGCGTCAAGTTCGGAACGCAGCAGGCGCCCAGCGCGATGAACCTGCTCGGCACCACCGTGGGCGGCTACGACGTGCTGTCGCGCGTGATCTGGGGAGCGCAGACCGCGCTGCTCGTGATCCTCTGCGCGATCGCGTTCTCGATCTTCCTGGGCATCTTCCTGGGGCTGGTCGGCGGGTACTTCGGCGGCTGGCTCGACCGGATCCTCGTGGTGCTGTGCGACGCGATCTACGCCTTCCCGTCGCTGCTGCTCGCGATCGTGATGTCGATCGCGATCACCCGTGGCCAGTCCACGCTGTGGGGCGGCATCCTCGCCACCGCGATCTCGATCACCGTGGTGTTCGTGCCGCAGTACTTCCGCGTCATCCGCGCCGAGGTGGTGCGGGTGAAGGCTGAGCCCTTCGTCGAGTCGGCGCGCGTGATCGGGGTGCCCACCGCGCGCATTCTGTTGCGTCACGTGCTGCGCAACTCGACGCGCTCGCTCCCGGTCGTGGTCACGCTGAACGCCTCCGAGGCGCTGCTGACCTTGGCGGGCCTCGGCTTCCTCGGTTTCGGCATCGAGGCCACCGCCGCCGCCGAGTGGGGCTACGACCTCAACCGCTCGGTGAGCGACGTCACCAGTGGCATCTGGTGGACGGCGATCCCGCCGGGCGTCGCGATCGTGCTGGCGGTGCTCGGCATCACCCTCGTCGGCGAGAGCCTCAACGACCTGAGCGACCCGCGGCTGCGCACGCGCCGCCGTGCGGGTCGCGCGCCCGCTCCCGTCACCGCGGTCGATCCGTCGACGTCTCCGGCGGAGGCCTCGGCCACCGCGTCCTCCGCCGGGTCCCCGGCATCCGCCCCCTCCGACGGGAGCCCCTCATGACCGGCACCGCTGAATCCGTCGCCCGGATCGACGACCTGCGCGTCACCTTCGCCACCGACGGCGAGCCGGTCGCGGCCATTAAGGGCATCTCGCTCGAGGCCCACGCCGGCGAGGTGCTCGCGATCGTCGGCGAGTCGGGCTCGGGCAAGACCGTCACCGCCAACACCCTGCTGGGTCTGCTGCCCGAGACGGCGACGCTGTCCGGCGCGGTCATCGTGCGCGGGCGCGACGGCGACCAGACGGACATCGTGCACGCCACCCGCGCCCAACTGCGCGAGATGCGCGGGCGCGACGCGGCGATGGTGTTCCAGGAGCCGTCGACCGCCCTCAACCCCGTGTACACGGTGGGGTGGCAGATCGCCGAGGGTCTGCGCGCGCACGAGAAGCTGTCGCGGGCCGAGGCGAAGACCAAGGCGGTCGACATCCTGCGCCGCGTCGGCATCCCCGACCCCGAGAAGCGCGTCGACGACTACCCGCACCAGTTCTCAGGTGGGCAGAAGCAGCGCGTGGTCATCGCGATGGCCCTCGTGCTGAACGCGGGCCTGATCATCGCCGACGAGCCGACCACGGCGCTCGACGTCACGGTGCAGGCCGAGATCCTCGACCTGCTGCGCACCTGCCGCGACGAGTTCGGGGCCACGATCGTGCTCATCACGCACAACATGGGCGTCGTCGCCGACCTCGCCGATCGCGTGATCGTGATGTATCGCGGCGACATCGTCGAGCAGGCGCCCGTGCGCGAGCTGTTCGCGGCGCCTCGTGAGGAGTACACACGCGAACTGTTGGCGGCCGTGCCGCACGTGGGTCGGGGCAAGAGCTCGCGGCAGTCGCTCGCCGATGCGGCACCGACCTCGCCTCCGGCGGGAAGCCTCGTCGTGGCCGACAAGGTCGAGATCGGGTACCCGGGCCGTTTCGGTTCGCCCGGCGTCGTCGCCGTCAAGGGCGTGGACTTCTGGATCGGACCGGGCGAAGTGCTCGGCCTGGTGGGGGAGTCCGGCTCGGGCAAGACCACGATCGGTCGCGCGATGGTCGGACTCACCTCGGTCGTCGGCGGGTCGCTGAAGGTGCTCGGCACCGAGATGAACGGCGCCAAGCCTCGCACCCTGGCCAAGACGCGCCCCGACATCGGGTTCGTCTTCCAGGATCCCGCGACGAGCTTCAACCCGCTGTTGACGATCGCGGAGTGCATCGCCGAGCCGCTCGTGGTCCATCGCCGTGTCTCGGGAGCCGGCGCCGCTCGCCAGCGCGTGAACGAGCTGCTGGATGCCGTGCAGCTGCCGACCGCGTTCGGTGATCGCTACCCGCACGAGCTGTCGGGCGGTCAGCGCCAGCGCGCCTCGCTGGCTCGCGCCCTCGCCCTCGACCCGAAGCTGCTCATCGCCGACGAGCCCACTTCGGCGCTCGACGTGTCGGTGCAGGCGCGCGTGCTGCAGTTGTTCGCGCAGCTGCAGGCCGAGTTCGGCTTCGCGTGCCTGTTCATCAGCCACGACCTCGCCGTCGTCGACGAGGTGGCCGACCGCGTGGTCGTGCTGCAGCAGGGCGTGATCCGCGAGCAGGGCACGACCGTGCAGGTGCTCACCGAGCCGCGCGACGATTACACCAAGCGCCTGCTCGTGTCGCTGCCCGTGCCCGACCCCGTCGAGCAGGAGAACCGCCGCGATCTGTGGCGCGCGACCCGCGGGGTCTGACGCCGCTTTTCGGGCCCTCACGCGCGCAGCGTGGGGGCCCGATTCGTTTCCGCGTGCGAGAGGCGTGAGCCCCGGGGTCACCGTCCGAAGCGCCCCGGCCGTCGCGTGGGGTCCGTGATGCGCAATGTCAGTGATTCGCGGACTGTCGGTGCGGTTCGCGGGATGCCGACTGAGGTTGTGCGGATCGCGGAGGTTGTGCCGCGCGGCCCCGAGCCTCTCCCGCTCACCGCATGAAGAACGAGAAGACGCACCACGCGCCGAACGCCGCGAGGACGACGAAGGTCCACATCGGAAAGCCCCGCTTGAGTCGCCGCCCCTCGCGGGCCACGCCGGCGGGCGGTGGCCCGAGCGGGGCCGCGGGCGAGCCCGGGATCCCGGATGCCGACGCACCCGCCGTGGGGGCGGTCGTCAGGCGGTCGTCGCGCCACCGTGCCCACTGCGCGAGCTTGTCGTCGATCGCGGCGACGGTGCCGAAGAGCCACTGCCAGGTCGCCGGGTCGAGGGTCGACAGGTCGCGCTTGGCGTAGAGGAACAGCCAGTCGTCGACGATCTCGACGTCGAGGGCCGCGGCGTTGTCGACGAAGCGGGCCATCACGTCGGGGGTGAAGAGGTACAGCGCATCGCGCTCGTATCCCGTGGGGCAGTAGAGCGCGAAGTACCGGTCGAAATCGCCCTCGAGGCTCAGGCGCTGGTCGGCGCCGAAATGGACCGGCAGGTTCGAGCCGCCGAACAGACCGTTGTTGCCCACGGCATCCAGGACGATGTGCGGCAGTGGAGTGTCGAGACGCAGAGCGACGTAGCCCCACTTGTGCGTCGCCTTGTTCTTCCCCGACCCCGTCTCGTAGCGGTAGTTGGCGACCTCGACGAACCGCGGCGCCGGTCGGCGCATGAGGTCGTGCGTCTGCCGGTCGCGCCCGAGGCGGAAGATCATGCCGGGCCGGTCGGGGTCGTCGTACCCCGGATGCCACTGCATCCCGTTCGCGCGAGCGAAGCCGTCCAGCCGGTAGCGTCGGGCGGCCGCTCCCCCGAAGCCGCGGACGATCGCGACGATGATGAGCACGATGGCGGCGAGGAAGACGAACGAGACGAGCAGGCCGACCGGGCTCACGCCGTCGCCGGCGAAGACCGACGCGGCGAGTCCCGCGATCACGGGGACCGCGACGATGACGCCGGCGACCCCCACGATGACCAGCGTGAGGATCGTGAGCGCCCCCGTCGCGATCGTGCCCTCGTTGCGCAGGCGGGCGGTGAACGCCCGGACGTCGCGACGGTCGATCGCCTCGGTGAGCGGGCTGGTGTCGAGTTCGGTCATGTCGCATCGCCTCCCTCGACGACCGTAGCGACGACGTCGGACATCGCGCCGCGAGAGCCCCCGGTCATCGCACGAACGACAGCGCGATGAGCGGACCGAGCGTGACGACCAGCCCCCCGACGAACAGGATGCCGAGCGCGATCCCGAGGATCAGCCACGGGCTCGTGCGGCGCAGACGTCGTCCGGGAGCGGCCACCCCGACCGGCGGCTGCGGCCACGCGACCGCCGCGGGCGCACCGGTCGGCGCGAGGCCGCCCGAGGTCACGGGAGCACCGGTCGGCGCGGGAACGCCCGAGGGCGCGGGCCCGGCGACCGCAGCCTCGACCGACAGCCGGTCGTCGCGCCACCTCCCCCACTGCTCGAGCTTGTCGAGCAGCGCCGCGATCACCGAGAACACCCACGCCCATCGGGCTGGATCGGTCGTCGACAGCTCCTGCGGGGCGACGAGGAACATCCACTCGTCGACGATCTCGACCTCGAGCACCGCGGCGTTGTCGATGAAACGGGCCATGACGTCGGGCGTGAAGAGGTAGAGCGCATCTCGCTCGTAGCCCTCGGGGCAGTACAGCCGGAAGTACCGGTCGAAGTCGCCCTCGAGGCTGAGGTGCTGCCCGCGTTCCCACGAGCCGAGCCGCACGCCGTTGCCCACGGCGTCGAGCACGATGTGGGGGAGCGGCACGTCGAGCCGCACGGCGATGTACCCCCATCGCGAGGTCGTCGTGGTCTTGCCGTTGCTCACCGTGTACGAGTGGTTGCCCACCTCGACGAAACGAGGAAGGGGCGCGCGCAGCATGTCGTAGGCCGTGCGCGCGTCGCCGATGTGGAAGATCGCCCCCGGGAGGGCCGGATCCGGCAGCGCCGGCACGTACTCCATGCCCACGTCTCGAGCGAAGCCGGCGAGGCGCCAGCGACGGTCCTCCTGCGTGCGCTGCGCTCGCCGCATCAGGAGCGGGATCGAGACGACGGCCCCGATCAGCAGGACGGCGGGGATCGCGAACAGGATGCCGACGACGACGGCGCCCTCGCGCAGCACCGACGCGAACACCACGAGCAGGACGAGGGCCACGACGCCGAACCCTCCGAGCAGGATGCAGAACGCGACCATGACGACCACCGTCGCCGCGGTGTTCACCGGCGGCAGTCGCCCCTCCGCCCGAAGCCGCTGCGTGAACGCGCGCGCCGCGGCGCGGTCCTCCGGCACGAGAAGAGCGCGTGCGTCGAACGGTCGTATCCCTGGCATCCGGCCCCCCGCCGTCGTACGGTCGGCTTCCACGTTATCCATCGCGGATTCCGTGAGGCTACGGCATCCGTTAGACTACGAAGGTTGTCCGGCGACGCCCATGCGCGTGTAAGCCCGAGACGACGTGCAACACACCCTCCTGCTGCCGGGAAATGCCCGTCAGCCGTTCTAGTCCGAAGGAGGTGGGTTAGTGACGCACCAGTACGAACTCATGGTCATCTTCGATCCCGAGGTCGACGAGCGCC
>CAJYJO010000005.1 GCA_913774845.1 uncultured Microbacterium sp.
CGCAGCGACGGACCAGCCGTCATCAACGACCTGTCGGGCGAGCCGGAGCCGTTGGCGAGGAGTCAGAGCAGCGTTAGCGTGGGACACGAGGACCTCCTAGGTCATCGAGTGCGGGAACTAGACAGCTTCACTCTCGACCGGGAGGTCCTCACCCGTCTATCGCGGCACACCTCAACCATCGTCCATGGACAGCACACCTAGCCACCCACGACTCAGCCTCGCAGGGCTCCGTAGTCGGCCAGAGTCGTGAACTCTGCCGCTGCCGCCTGAATCGTGTGGTCGGCGGTGATCAGGGCGTCGGCCTGCAGGGTCGCGACGGCGAGATACTCCGCCAGCGCGGTGTCCTCCCAGTCGAGTTGTCGCGCGATCTTCCACGCCGTGGCGCGGGAGACCCGGTCGCCAAGCAGACGGATCTGCAGCGCGGCGAGCCCGTCGAGTTGCGTGCGCGCCTCCTTCTCCTCGATCTTTCCCTCGCGCACTTCGCGGTAGAGCAGGGACAGCACGTGGCTGCGGAGCACCGCAGGACCCACCAAGCGGCGCCGTGACCCGATTCCGGGATCGTCGCGAATGATTCTGAGTGCGGTCAGCGCGTCGATCGCGAAGCGCTTCCCTTCGGGCATCGTCATCGTTCGAGATCCTCCCCTTTGATCGTTATGCTCACGGCCGCCGACGTGACGGCCTTTCGAACGAATGCAGCGGGTGTCAGAGCGCGTCGATCAACCGATCGAGCGCCCAATGCACCGAGGCTCGAGCGTCCGAATCGCCGTGCGTCTCGACGAGCCAGAGAACGCCCTCGTTCATCGCGCCGGACAGCAAGTGGGTGAGCGCTTCGGCCTGGGCGGCGTCGGTGATCGTGTCGACGGCTTCGCGGAGTTCTTTCATCGAGGTCGATGCGTCGAGGGCGCGCCATGTCGCCCAGCCCAGCACCGCCGGCCCCTCGACGAGAAGCACGCGCGCGGCGGCGTCGTCCGTGATCGCGTCGACGAAAGCGTGGCAGCCCGCGCGCAGGGCGGCGCGGGCGTCGGCGGACTCGATGTCTGCTCGCGCGACCACAGCGGCAGCGACCCGCTCGTGGCCGGCCCGCACGACGGCCTGGAACAGTCCGAGCTTGTCCGAGAAGTGATGATGCACCGCCCCTCGAGTCACCCCGGCGGCTGCCGCGATCTGCCCCACTGAGGCGCCTTGATACCCCGACTGCGCGAACGCCTCGGTGGCAGCGCGCAGGATCGAGTCGGCGGTCAAGGCAGCATCCGCCGCAGAGGCTCGGGGCATGAGGTCTTCCTTTTACGTGCATGGTGTACGTATGCTTTTTACGTTCACATTGTATGTAAAGGATGGTCATGATGAAAAGCTTCTACCCCGTCGTCCAGGTCGCGAACCCCGCCGAGGTCGCGCGGGCGTTCGTCGATCACTTCGGCTTCGAGGAGACCTTCACCGCCGACTGGTACGTCAGCCTCCGCAACGGCGGACACGAGCTGGCCGTCCTCGACGCCACATACGAAACGATCCCCGAGGGCTTTCGCGCTGAATGCCGGGGCGTCCTGCTCAACGTCGAAGTCGACGACGCGACCGACCACTACGCGCGGCTGCGCGATTCGGGTCTGCCCATCCGGCTCGCTCTTCGCAATGAGCCGTTCGGTCAGCGACACTTCATCGTCGAAGTGCCCGGCGGCATCCTCGTCGACGTGATCGAAGAGATTCCACCCACCGCGGAGTTCGCCGCCGCCTTCGCCTGACAACGCGCTGATCAAACCGATGCGGTCGCGTCACGTGCGGGGGAGGTTGTGGCGATCGCGGAGGTCCTGTGCCTCCCGGTCTGGCCGAGGAGCTCTCGCTGGAGTTCGTCCCCTTCGCCGACCTTGATCCCGCGACCAGCTCTTTCATGTGCAGCATCCGGGTCGACGACGTCGACGAGCTGTACCGACGCATCACGGCGGCAGGGGTTGTCGAGAAGATGGTCGGGTTCCCGCGTGTTCATCCGGTGGCGACGCAGCCGTCTGGATTGCGGATCGGGAACCTGATCGACATCGACGGGACGCAGGTGAACCTGATCGAGAACACCGCGCCGTGAGAGGTGGACTGAGCCTCCCGAAGCTCTTGCCATGAGCGTCAGTCTGAGGGTGGGCCCGATCGCGTATCCCGTCGGACGCGCCGACTTCCTCGGGTCGCTCTTCGACACCGTCACGGTTCGCCTCGAGGGCGGCGGGCGCGGCTCGCGGTTCCCGACTCTCGCAGGGCTGTATCGGGATGGTGAGTTGTCTCCGGATGCCGCCCAGCTCGCCCGCGTGGAACTGGTGAACGTCGAGCGCGAGTTGCGGCAGCACCCGCCCGCCGGCGTGGTTTGGGACATCGACAAGCCGGGCCTCGTTCCGCCGTGGGGGAGCGACATCGCCGACACGATCACCTCGCTCGGTGACTACTTCGTGACGGCCGATGGGCGGCAGCTCATCGCGGTGATGGATGCCGCGCTCGACGCGAGCGCTCGTACCGGGAAGCCGGTGCGGATCGTCTGACTGTCTCGCGATCGTCGTCGCGGCAGGATGGAGCGGTGAGTCAGGATGGAGCGGTGAGTACTGAGCGGGACGCCGCGTACGCCGTTGTCGACGAACTCGCCGAGTGGTCGGATTGGCGGCCCTTTTTCGAGGTGGCCGAGGGCGCCCCCACGTCTCCCGGCGTGTATCAGATGCGCCTTCGGGACGGTCTGATCGTCTATGTCGGAATGGCGGGGAGCGTCGTGGCCAAGGTATCCGCGGACGGCTCTCGATCTACCGACGCGGCAAAGGCGCGGTGAGCGGTTTCGGCGAGGCGGCGCTCGATCGGGCGCTGGCGGATGCCGAGTTCATCGAGGAGCATCTCGCGAACGTCAGGGAGGGTCAGCCCTCGAGGGCATCGGTTTGGGCGATCGACGCGATTCGACGACTGGACGTCGAGGTCCGCTGGACCCCGTGCGAGACTGCGGCATCAGCGTTGGCAGTGGAAACAGCGGTCGTCGCGTTGCTGCGCACGCATGGCATCTGAAATCGTGGCGCGAGCCGCGCGAGCCGCGCGAGCCGCGCGAGCCGGACGTCCGCATCCGCCCGGGCGGTTGTCGAGCAGCCCGTTGAGAATGGAGGCGGGGGCCCGACGACGGTTGCCGCACTGAGTGCGGAGCTCGGTCGCGACGATGGGGGCAGAGCGGTGCGGCGAACCCTCCGGCAAGGTTTTCCTGACCATGTTCGCCACACGTCATGGGACCCGCTGACGTCCGCCCATGTCGCGTACGTGCGGTCGAGACTGGGTCGTTCCCGCCCCTGAACGGTCGTCGAGGCGTGGGTCAGGGTGCCCAGAACCCCAGCGCGCAGAGCAGTCGTGTCTCGTCATCGGCATCCGCGGGCGGCTCGTTGGCCGGCGGGAACACGCCCCATTGCCGCCACTCGTCGGCGTGCGGGGTGACGTGCTCGTTGAATCCGGCGACGAGCTCGGGGGAGAGGTGGAACGGGATGCCGAAATGCTTCGCGATCGAGTGCGCCTGGAACGCGCGATACGTCGCCAGGTGCGCGAAGCCCTCGTCGGCCGGGTAGTCGCCGTAGGTGAACCGGAAGGTCTCGGCGATGTCGCCCGATCGCACGGCTGCTGTCGCCTTGTCCATGAGCGCGTCGTATGACGCGATGGGGTCGTCGCCGAGCAGATCGACGTCGGCATAAGGGTCGCCGTCCGCGGCCGCGCGGCCCGCGAGCACGTCGGGAATCCAGGCTTCGTCGTAGGCATGGCGGCCAAGGATGCCGCGCAGCGTGGGCGACTCGAGCTGGCTCCACTCCTTCGGCACGGGGGCAGAGAAGTCGGCGGGATCGAGCTGGTCGATGACCTCGCGCAGCGCGGCATCGGCGTGGAGGAAGAGGGTGGCTGGGGTCATGGTGGGGACGGTACTCCCGGCTACCGACATGGACCAGACCTGCCGCGGCGCGCGATGAGTCTCAGGTGCGCCGGACGCCTGCGCGCTGGATTCCGGCCAGGAGAACGTCGATCGCGAAGTCGCGCCGTGCCGAGTCGTCGGGGCCGGTGAGCAACGACGCTGAGCGAGCAACGTGCGGGAATCCCTCGGCGTCGGCCCGTTCGTAAGCGGTCAGGACGTGTTCGCGATCGTCGCCGACGTCCCCGCGGCTGAGCCTGACGGTCCGCTCGACGGCGGTCGATGCGGCGAACTGCGCGATGAGGTCGACCGCGAGCGCGGCGCGGTCGGCGCGAACGCCGCCCGCCTCCATGAGTGCCAACTCGTGTTCGGCGAGACGCAGAGCGCCGGGCAGGACCGGGATGGAGCCGAGCGCGATCGTGCCGAGGCCGGGGTAGGCCTCCAGCGTCTCGATCGTGTGGACGATGGTGCCGGCGAGGGCGTCTCGCCAGTCGCGGCCGTCGTTGGTGGCATCCACGAGCGACACCTCGGCGTACGCGGCATCCAGGACGTGCTCGAGCAGGATCTCGCGGTTGCCGAAGTACGCGTAGAGCGAGGCGGGGCCGGTTTCGACCCGTGCCGCGACGTGCCGGAGGCTGACCGCGTCGACACCGTTCTCGCGAATCAGGGCCATCGCCGCCTCGAGGATCGACTGCCGGGACAGGGGCGCCTTCGCAGGGCGGGCGCGGCGCGAGACCGGTTCTGCGGGCGACGGCATGCCAACACGCTATCACTTGACACGATCGGTATTCGTGACGAACATTGTTCGCGAACGCTGTTCGTGAAGGAGTTGTCATGTCGATTCTCGTTGTCGGTGCGAGTGGCGCCGTGGGTGGTGCGGTCGTGGCGGGTCTGCTCGATCGAGGGGAGCGGGTGCGGGCGACCAGCCGCACGCCGCGGAAGCTGGCTCTGCCGGCGGAGGTGGAGGTGTTCGCGGCGGATCTCGAGGACCCGGCGTCGTTCACCGACGCTCTGACGGGTGTCGAGCGCGTCTTCTTCTACGCCGACCTCGCCGAGCCGGAGGCGTTGCTGGCGACCTTCGCGGCAGCGGGCGTGCGTCACGTGGTCGTCCTGTCGTCGTCGTCCGTGACGTTTCCAGGCGCGGCCGAGGACTTCAACGGGTCGCGCTTCCTCCGGGTCGAGGAGGCCATCGTGCGGTCGGGTCTCGCGTACACGTTCCTGCGACCGGGCGGATTCGCGAGCAACGCGGCCCGCTGGAGCTGGGGCGTGAAGGGCGAGAGCGCCGTTCCGCTGCCGTACCCCGATGCGGTGCAGGCGCCCATTCATGAGCAGGACATCGCCGATGTCGCCGTGGTCGCCCTCACCACCGATGCCCTCGTGGGTGCTGCGCCGGTGCTGACCGGACCGGAGCGTCTCACCCTCCGTGAGCAGGTCGCGCTGATCGGCGACGTCATCCGGCGTCCGGTGGCGGTGATCAAGCAGACCGAGGCGGAGTCGTCGGCGATGCTGTCGAGGTTCGTCCCCGAGGTGTGGGTGCGGCAGATCATCAAGGATTGGCGTGAGGCGGTCGGCACGACTCCGCCCATCTCCGGTGAGTACACCCGCATCACGGGTCGCCCGTCGCGGACCTTTCGCGCGTGGGTGGTCGACCACGTGGAGTTGTTTCGTTGAGGGGCGGGTAGGGACTCACGCTCGACGCCTTCACAGGCATTCTCTGGATGCCACCCGCCGCCGCCTTGTCATCGCCGGTGCCACTTTTGCTGCTGAACCAACCCGGCGGGTTCGGCACGCGACGGAGGTATCCGCGACTGGCGGCGCGTGCTCGTGCCGCTGCGGCTGATGGCTTCGCGTCCGCGACGATCGAGCTCCCCGGCACTGGCGGTCGCCCATCACTCCCGGGCTCGGAGCAGGCGCGCACCGACCTGCGCGCTGCGCTCGCCGCCAGGGAGAAGCCGAGCCCCGACGTCATCGACCGGCTCATCCTGCCGCTGGTGGAAGCAGCGGTACCGGGGTGACAGGCGACGCTCGATGCGGTGCTCGCCTTGCCCGGGATTGGGTCGAAGGTCGGGTTCTCGGGCGGAGTGATCGCGGTGGGTGTGCGGCTCGCAGCCGTTGAGCCGCGCATTACGGCGGCGGGGCTGGTTGCCGGGAGCTATGTGCCTCGCTCAATGATGGACGAGGCGCAGCGCGTCAGGATTCCGCTTCACGTGCTGTTGCAGTGGCATGACGAGGGGAATGATCGTCAGGCTGCGCTGGAACTGTTCGACGCGTTCGGTTCCGCGGAGAAGACGCTGGTGGCCAACATGGGCGGGCATACGGGTGCGGGGATGATGCGGGGCGGTTCTTTGCGCGGCACCTGGGGAGGGCCTCGCGCGGAGATCGAAGGAGGCTTGAGGCGCCTTCGCAATGAAGTGAGGCCCTGGCGCCCACGACAGCCAATAACCTGACACTGGTCGAGATCCGGGCGAAGTGCCGTCGCCTGAAGCAGCGTGAGGGTCTGAAGATGGTGGTCATCGACTATCTGCAGCTGCTCACGAGCGGTAAGCGCGTCGAGTCGCGTCAGCAGGAGGTCAGTGAGTTCTCGCGCGCGCTCAAGCTGATGGCGAAGGAGCTGCAGGTTCCCGTTGTCGCTCTATCGCAGCTGAACCGTGGCGCCGAGCAGCGCGCTGATAAGAAGCCGGCGCTTTCCGACCTGCGTGAGTCGGGCTCGATCGAGCAGGATCCGACATGGTGGTGCTCCTGCACCGCGAGGCCGCGTACGAGGAGTGCTCACCCCGTGCTGGTGCGGGCGATCTTTCTTTGCGTGTCAGTCAGCTCTCCCGCGCGAATAGCGACCAGCTTCTGAGAACTGCTCGTTTCAAGTGTCTGGGACAGAGCTCACGGTCCACTTGGAATGGGCATCTATAGAGTACGAGTGTGAGCGACCCGCTAAATCTGCCTCAGTTAGTGAACCTCGCCTACAGCGTTGACGATGACAGTGAACATGAGGGTGGTGGAGTGTGCGCGGCTCTCCTCGGCGATAGCGAAGACGAGATGAGGATCGCCCTCATCAACCAGTATCTGAGCGCGATTCGGATTCTGGCAGAAAGCATCGGAGCGTCGACCAACGACTGGACGCTCGGGCGCCCCCTCGTTTTTCTCGCGCACCACCTCGTGGAGGTCTCCCTCAAGGCCGCAATCGAGGGGCGCGGGGCGAGCGTGCCGAGGTCCCATGACCTTCCAACTCTGACCGCCGTGGCGCGCTCCGCTGGATGCTTCGAGGGCGTTAGCGCTGAGGCTTCCGCCTGGTACGAGGATCTCTCGGAGCAAGTGAATTCGATTACAGGAGATGGCACCCCAGGACGGTTCTTCGACGGGAAAGTCGGCGGCGCGGCCATCGATCAGCGCTGGTGCTGCCTCAACGTAGACCTGATCGTCGAGGCAACAGGGGCATTCGCTGAGTTGTGCGTTGCTGACGTCATGCGTTGCGAAGCGGAAGCCATTCCCAGTAGAGAAGGCGGTCGGCTCGATGACCGATAGCCCTCGGCAGCCGCCGGTGTGATGCCTCACGAGATTGGGTTGCCTCACGCGCGCATAATCACCGTTAATCGGCGTAATCCCGCGGCCAGCGAACTCGCTGGCTGTGCCTACTGAACAGGTCCTGTAGTGGCACTCGAACCGTCGAAATCGATGACGTCGATCTGGTGCGCAATGAGTGCTGAGGTCACCGCGCGCATCAGCGCAATGCGAGCGACTTCGATTGCGGCTCGCAAGTGTGGGATTGCGACATAGTCGCCGACCTTCTCCGCGCGAGCCGCCGGAGTTACCGCGTGTCGCAAATCCCGCACGCACTTTCTGATCGGGGCAATATGCGAACGTGTGCCGGGCACAGACGAGGCGGGCAGGCTGCGGAGCACGAATCTCGCGTCTCGCGTGTTGAGCTGACCGGTTGCCAGGAACTCCTCGACGTCTCGAATTGCGTCCAGCTGCATCTGATGCGACCACTCGGCGCCCGCGGGATGGGTGAACGCTGGCCGGTCAAAGACGATGCTCAGTTGGCGCACGTAGACCGCTGTGATGTCGTGCAGAGGCAGTTCTGCCATATACCGCTGGGAGGCGCCGAGGTTATTCATCAGGTCCACCGCGATGTCGTCCCATGAACTTACTATGACGAGGAACGGGTGTGTCTTCGTCGCCTTGCGTGCAGCGAGTTGATCGCTAGTGTCTCGTGGTGCAGTCGTGTAGATGATGAACCGGCTAATGCCTCCCGGGAATGCGGTAGCCTTCAGCGATTCACTCGATACCTCATTTTCCCCGAGTGACTTCACGTGCTTGCATTGATAGCCGTCCGACGTCCCGTCGGCGCGTGTGATCAACACGTCGACACCGTGCTGCGCCTGCCCGTTGCGTCCGAACCGCTGGACGGTCGCGTCGGGATGACGATCGCGACTGAGCCGTTCGACGAGCGCTTCGAAGTCCTGATCCGTCGGCGGCAGAGGAAACTTGTACGGTTCCATGTCTTCCATCTTGCGCGGCGCCTGGGTGCGAAGATTACGCCACACCGTTGCATACCCGATGCCTAGCTCCACGGGGCGGCTGCTTGCCACGTCCTCCGCAGTGCGCAGAGTGCTGGTTCGCATGGTCGCGTGATGCCCTCGCCTGCTTAAGCCGTGCGGTGAGACGACACGTTGCCGACTACAGGGACTTTCGACTTGCCGACGACCCGAGGTGGTGGACCGCGCGAATCAGTACTGCAGGTCCCGAGGTGCTTCGTAGGCGCCCAGAATGGAGCCAAAGGTGCGCTGATGTATGGCCACCTGGGCGTACTTCTTCGCAACCGACCGCGGCGGATACCTACGAGAGAGTGCGGTGATGCTCGGGCATCGAGTGCCGTCAGCTCCTTCGCCAACTCACGAAGCAGACGCGAGCCGTTCAAGTTCCTTTCGAATGCAGTCGAGCCGCGCCACGTTCACGCTGTCCAAGTTGTCCATGACGATTAGCGCCCGGTTCTCGTAACTCGTGGCGAGAGTTCCGTCACCTAGGAGGTAGTCCACTCCATGAATGGCGTTGCCGCGATCGCTCATCCAAAACCTGGCAAGCCGAAAAGCCCCGCGCTCGCGCTCACCAGCACCCACGACCTCCACGGTCTCTAGGTCGGGATATTCAGCTGCCTTTTGCGCGTCCAGTGCTGGCTGAACCAGTTCGCCGATCTCTGAGAGCAACTTGGCTCGCCGGCTCACTTCTTCGCGCCGTCGCACTTCGTCAAACTCATTAACCGCATCTCGCTTGCCGCGCGTTCGCTCTCGAGCTACCCGATCCGCATCGTTCATGAACCCAAGGTTCGCACGAGGCGGGTGGCTTACGGAACTGGGCTGCCCGCATGTGGAGGAGTCCCCCAAGGCCCGCTGAGCCGGAGAGGCAGCAATCGGAGTGACTACATCGATACGTCATTCCTGGCGGAAGCTACGCGACTTGGCCTCATCACAGTCCCGCAATGGCCCGCATCGGCCTGCTACGTCTTACCGTACATGTCACGGTGGACCGCGGGCGGACGGGGTCCATGACCTGTGCGCCGTGCACGGTCAGCAGTGCCCGCTCGGCTCATATGGCACCGCTGTGGAGAAACACGATCGCCGAGCCATTCCCCGCCGTCGCGGCCGGGCGCATCGCTCGGCGCGCGCCCAGATCACGGTAGATGCAGACGATCCCCACGCGCCGTACCCGCGGCCTCTCGAGAGCCCCCCGCCGGACTTGTACCATCTACGCGTGCGTCGCCTAGACCGTCTGGTCTTCGAAGCGAAGCCATCCGAGGGGCCGGTCACAGGCCTCCTGTCGACGCCTAAAGGCTGCGGGCAGTACGGTTCGGAGCCTTTCGACGAGATGTCGCTCTCCTCCTGGAAAGTGTTCATGCCGGAGAGCTTCGTGAGGCGAGCGGTCGGGTTTTGTGGACCACAGTCGTCGATCCGTTGGCGACGGCCACAATGATGCGCACCTTCGTCGAACGGTCGCGGGCGGTTCGATCCGCAGCCTCCCTTTCAACGTCCCACCGCTTTTCGAAGTTGCTCGCCAAACAAAGGTCGCC
Source organism: uncultured Microbacterium sp. (assembly GCA_913774845.1). Classification (GTDB taxonomy): domain Bacteria; phylum Actinomycetota; class Actinomycetes; order Actinomycetales; family Microbacteriaceae; genus Microbacterium. The sequence continues at coordinate 9,951 of CAJYJO010000005.1, forward strand.
CGGGAAAGTCGCCGAGAAATGGATCCAGGGCTCGCGGTGATCGCGGGACTGAGGAAACTTCTACCGCTGCTCAGACCTCGCGTGCGACCGGCCTCGCGATGTACACCTTGTGTTTCGCGAACCGATCGCCGATGGCTGGGACGAAGCGAGGGCGATTCTCGTCAAGCAGCAGGGTCAGCGCGTTCGTCCGTTGAGCTCCGGCGACGCAAGGGAGGTAGGTCGGATCGATGCGATCACGATCAACCAGCAGGAGTTCTCCGACTCCGAACCAAGCGGGGTACTCAGAGCACGGAGCCAGCGCTGCTGAGGCGAGACCGGAGACACGACCTTAGAGTCCCCACGATCCGGGTACTGCCCTTGCGTAGTCTTCGATTCCGATCGCTTGGAAGTGGCGTTTGGCGGACTTGATTTTGGCGAGTTCGGTGGGGCGGAGCTTCGAGTCGTCGAGGGTGCTCTTCGTCTCGCGGATCATGTAGATCCGGTCCTTGCCGTCCTCCTGCTTGATGATCGCCCAATCAGGGTTGTACGGGCCGACGGGGGTGTCGACCTTGAACTTGGCGGGCAATTTCATGAAGAGCTTGATGTCCTCGCGCGAGTCGAGCAGCTCCGCGAACTGGCGCTCCACATCGGAGTCGAAGATGACGTAATCGAAGTCGGTTTTCTGAGTGTGCTGCACCTTATACATCTGGTCGAGGAAGCGTTCCTTTTCCTCCTCACCGTCCCGCTGCAGCTCGCGTAGCTCGTAGACCGAGCCTGCGATTCGCTCGTACTGGATTCCGTCGACGACAATCTTGGCCAGTTCGCGCTGCAGCACTCGTTTGGTCATCGCAGTGAAGTCGTTCGGGTTGCCGATGAACTCGCTCAGCCGCTCGCTGCCGACCAGGATGTCGACGATAGTCTTGCGGGTGAGGGAGGTCGCCTCCTGCAGCTCCGTGATGACGTCGGGCAGATCGTAGCTGCCCTTGAGATCGGCCGAGCGGGTGCCGAGTTCTTCACCCTTGGCGCCGCCTCTCAGCACCTTGACTCCGGCGCGGGTGACCTGGATGCGCAGCGCGTCGATCTTCGGCGCTTCACGGATCGCCCGGATAGCGTTCTCGATCAGCTGGTCACGACCGACCCGGACGCGGTAGGTGGTCTTCTGGCTGATCGTCTCCCAGAACTCCTCGAACTCCGGGTTCGCGTAGAGCTGCTTGTTAAGCACGCGCGGCTGACGCTTGCTGACCGGCTTGACGTACTTGCCGATGTTGGCGCGCTCAACCAGCTCGATGATGATCGACTCAGCCCAGACGAAGTCGACGGGCAGCGCGAGGTCGAAGCCAAGCTGGTTCGGCTGGAACTTCGAGGTGACCGCGCCGTCCTTATCGATGAAGCCCTTGTCCTTGAGGTGCTCCCACACCAGCACGGATCGCTGGTAGCCGAACTGGTCGTCCATGAGCGCACCGTTCTCGTCCTGCAGCGGAATCTTCGAGAACTCCGCTCGGCGCACCCGGCCGATCTCGACCCCGGCGTCCTTGTACTCGCGCTGGAGCGCATCCGCGAACTTCGTGTACGACTCGTTCGCGACGACAGTCAGCGTCGCGACGCCACGGTCAGCAACACGGGTGTAGCCGTGGTCCGTCTTTGCGACGGGGAGGCGCAGACCACGTCCGAGGGTCTGGCGACGCTCAGTCTCGGCACCCATCTCACGCAGGGTGCAGATCTGGAAGACGTTCGGGTTGTCCCAGCCCTCGCGCAGAGCAGAGTGACTGAAGATGAACCGCACGGGCTCGTTCTCGTCGAGCAGCCGTTCCTTCTGCTGCATGATCAGTTCGTAGGCGTCGTCATCGGCCTTGGTGGTGCCGGACGAGTCTTGGAAGGTGGTTGTCTTGCCGCGTTTGATCTGGGAGAAGTACGCCCGGCGCAGTTCACTCGGCGCCTGCGGTAGCAGCTCCTGGTAGCGTGTATACTTCGCACGCTCCTCGACGAAGACCTCGTCGAACCACTGCACGAAGTCACCGCTCGCGTCGTCGTTGTTTGTGCCGTCACCCAGGTAGCTGGCGACCTTATCGACGAAGAAGAGGCTGAGCACCTTGATGCCCTTGGCGCGGAGCATCGATTCCTTGCGCAGGTGCTCGCGGATGGTCTCGCGGATCATCTCCTTGTAGATCGCGCCGGCCGATGCGCCGATGCTCTCGCCCTCGTACAGGAACCCGTGGGTGGTGAGGTCGACGTAGGCAGGCTCGATGCTCATCTCGTTGATGCGCCAGCCCTCATAGATCGGATTGTTCGTCAGGCGCGCATCCGACAGCTCCTGATGCTGCTTCACGCTCACGACCCGGCGCTCGAGCGAACCATCGGCCTTGCGGAACGACAACTCCAGCCGGGCCGACCACGACGGCTCCCGCCGCACCTCAACCAGCTTGATGTACGGCGTCGCATCTGCACCCTGCTGGGCCACCTCAGCGACGACGATCTGCTTCACCAGAGCGAGATCGTGGGCGTCGACCGGGTCGAGCCGGTAGACGACGTTGCGCTGCTTCTTGTGCGTCGCGCTGTAACGCAAGGTGAAGACGGGATCGAGTTCACCGACCGCCGACTGCGATAGCTGCGACTCCATGTTCTGCGGTTCGTCCATGATGACAACCGGGTGGGTCGCCTTCAGGTAGTCGATCGGGCGCAGCCCGTTCAGCTTGTCGCGGGTCTGGTGGATGATACGGGTGTTCGCGTTGCCACGGATCGAGTCGATCGTCATAATCAGGATCTGCACGTTCGTGGACGTTGCGAACGACTGGACCTCTTCAGCGCTCTTGCCGCTATAGATCGAGGCATCGAAGGTGATGCCCTGCGGCTTGTAGAGGTTCTCGAAGTGCTCGCGCATGAGCCGGATGCTCGTGCTGACGCCCTCACGGATCGCGACGCTCGGCACGAGGATCACGAACTTCGTGAAGTTGTAGCGAACGGCCAGATCGAAGATCGTGCGCAGGTAGACATACGTCTTACCCGTACCGGTCTCCATCTCAATGTCGAAGTCGAGCGCGGTGCCCGCAAGCGACGACGCAACCTCAAGGCCGTTCCGATCCTGCACACGCTGTAGGTTCGCGAGGATCAGGTCACGATCGAGCACCAGGCTGTTGCCGACCGCGCCGACCTCCTGTGTGAGGTCGATGTCGAGCGCGGCCTGATCCGAATCGGGTAGTACCGCCGCACCACGCAAGGTCGTGACCAGCTTCTCGGCGTCCTTCGGCTGTCCGTCGAACAGGTCGACCACCGAGGCGGTCGCATCCAACTGATACGGCTGACTGGCGTCGAACTGAAATCCTGATCCGCTAGCTGTGCTGTTCTTCATGCTCAGGCTGTCCAGAGCTCAATGCCCTTGCTCTTTGCGAGCTGGGACAGGTTGGTTTTGAGTTCGTCGTCACCCTGGAAGGCGTCCTCGAGCACGATGATCCGCGTCGGAGACTCGTCAACGAGTACACGGAGCTGCTCGAGCGTCGGCTTGACGTGCTCGTTCAAATAGGCCAGCAGGGCGATGTCGCCGTCGCGATCCCGCACAAGACGGACGTCGAGGCCACCGACCTCAGCAGGTGAGATCGCCTCGGACAGCGAGTAACCCTGCTTGAGCAGGATCTCACTGAGTAACTCATCGGCCGAGGCATCGTCAGTCGCACTGTCACGAAGACTGAGCAGGTGCTGCTGCAGCGCGTCCTCTTCGACGTCGCTCGACAGCCGCCACTTGGCGAAGTTCGTGTCGGAAAGCTTGTACGCACGGAAACCGGTATCGAGAGCCACATCTGGCGCCGCGAGCTGGTTCTCTAGGTTTCCATTGATCTCGTTTCCCGCCAGTTTGAGTCGCTCGCGAGAGACCTCCGAGATACTGGCGAACCCTGCTCGCCGAGCTTCTGAGTCGTCAGGGGTTGGCTCCGGAAGCTGTACTTGGATGTGACGGCGTCTTCCTCCGTCCTCAGCGTTCAGGCGCATAACAGCGTGACCCAGAGTTCCCGACCCGGAGAAAAAATCAAGGATTACTGAGTCCTTCTCTGAACCGATCCGGAGAAGGGTCTCGATCAAACCAACTGGCTTCGGAGTTTCGAACGCAGCAACACCTCCGAAGAGTCGTTTGAGTTCATTCTTCGCGCTCTCATTCGTGCCTGCTTCTGCGGCGAAGAGCATCGTCTCGGGCGTAAGTCCGCGTTCCTTCGCATCCAGATAGGTTTTAATACGCGGCACACCATTGCCATCTTTGCCAAACCAGATACGTCCCTCTGAGATGGCTTGCTGCATCGCCTCCTGCGTATATGCCCAGCAACGACCGCTGGGCAGCTCGTGATGCTTCCCATTGGGAGCCACTAAAGTATAGAACTGCGAAGCTGTCGCATGACCAGCTTGCGCAGTAGCGGGATCAGACTTCCAGGCACCACGCGGATCGTTGTCGGGATTACCGTAACTTGCCAACGCCTTGCCAGTCATCGGGAGCTGGGAAAGCGCACGCTCTCTGACTGCGGACTTTCGGTAGCAGTAAATAGTGTCGTGCCGGTACGAGACCGTTTTTCGGTTCTCTCGATTCGTCCGTTTCTCCCACACGAACGTCGCAACAAAGTTATCTTCTCCAAAGATCTCGTCACAGACCCTACGGAGATGGGCAGACTCGTTGTCGTCGATCGAGATGAAGATCACGCCATCGTCCGTCAGCAGGTTCCGCGCGAGCTTGAGGCGCGGATACATCATGTTGAGCCAGTTGGAGTGATAGCGGCCCTCGGTCTCGGCGTTCGTCGTGACCTTCTTGCCCTCCTCGTTGACCTGGCGCGTCCACTCGAGGTAGGTGTCGAGGCCCTCCTTGTAGTCGTCCGGGTAGACGAAGTCCTTGCCGGTGTTGTACGGAGGGTCGATGTAGATCAGCTTGATCTTGGCGTGGTAATGCTTCTGCAAGATCTTGAGCACTTCGAGGTTGTCGCCCTCGATGAAGACGTTCTGCGTCGTGTCCCAGTCCTTCGAGTTGTCGAAGTCGGGCTTCAGCGTCGCCGTGGTCGGCTCCTGCGCCGCTCGCAGAGCGCGCTTCTTTCCGGGCCAGAAGAGTCCGAAGCGTTCGCTGCTGTCGGCTGCGTCACCGTCGAGCAGTTCCTTGAGCTTCTCGACATCCACCTTGCCGTCGGCGATGGCCTCGGGAATCAGATCGGCAAGCTGCGCTGCCAGCTCGGTCTGGAAGTTCGGAGTACTGGATGGTGTTTCGTAGATCTCGTCAGTCATTCAGGTAATTCTCTCTCATGAGATTAACAATTTGCGTCAGGTTTGTGCATGGCCCGGGGTCTATGTGGCGATCCGCCAGCGAATCGTGAACAAATGCTCCGTCTCCTGGGTTCCCTGGAGCGATTGCTCGATCAGCTCGAGGTACTTGTCGGCCTCGGCCCGGAGCTTCTTGCGTGTCTCGCGGAAATCCTCGTCGGCCTCCTCGGCACGCTGCTCCCACTTCCGGGCTTCCTTCTTGAGCCGTAGCTGCTCCATCGGATCGTCGGCCTGCCGAGCGAGCTTGCGGGCCTCCTTCTCCTTGGCCCGGTAGTCGCGGATGGCACCCTCGTGCTCAGCCTTGCGATCCTGCTGGCTTCGGTAGAGCAGTTCCTCCTGCTGGTCGTAGTAGCGGGAGTTGCGGCCCTGGACTTCCTTCTCCAGCTCAGCCCGTCGAGTGTCGAGATGCGGCATGAAGCGGCTCCCGTCGATCGCCACGGGCCCTGTTCCGACGTCGATGCAGGCGAGGTCGAGGATGTCTGCGACGTACTCCTCGTCGAGCCACCGCCCGTCGTCAGTCAGTGCGCCGGCGAGCATGTAGGACTCGGAGACGTCCTCCTCGCGCGCCTTCATGCGGAAGGTCGCGACGCTGACGGTGAGCTCACCGCTGGTGCTCTCCAGCGTGCGGATCGCGCTGCTGACGCGCTTCGACTGGCTTAGCGAGAAGGTCAGCTCGCGTGCCGGGGTGTCGTGGGTCTTGGCGGTCTCGACGACGTGCTGGGCCAGCGGGCTCGCGTATCGGTACTGGTGGGCGTTCTCCAGCGGCTGGGACTTGAAGAAGTAGCGCCCGGTCGACGCATCCCTCACGGGCGACTCGTTCAGCACGAAGGTGCGCCCGTCGCCCTCGAAGGTGGCGTGCTGGTCGAGTTCGTGCCGGGTTATCGCGAGCAGCAGGCGCTCGAACTTGTTGAGCACCTCGCCGGACTGCGTGTCGTAGGCCTTGAGGCGATCCTGGACGTGGGGGTCGAGGTTGTCGAAGACCTTCGCCTTGGCGCTGGCCATCTCGCGCGAGATCTCGCCCGCGTACTGCGCCTCCAGCTCCTTGAACGCGGAGTCCAGTTCGTCAGCGGTTCTGCAGCGGGTGAGGATGTCGCTGATCGTCTTCTCGAAGTCCAGCCCGTCCTCGATCGCGCCGAGCACCTCGTCGCTGGCGCCAAAGACGCTGGAGAACAGTTGAAACTTGTTCGTCAGCAACTCCAGGATGCGCTGCTCGGCGATGTTGCCTTTATTCGAGAAGTTCACGACGACGACGTTGTGCTTCTGCCCGAAGCGGTGCACACGGCCAATGCGCTGCTCGACCCGCTGCGGGTTCCAGGGCAGGTCGTAGTTGACGAGCATCGAGCAGAACTGCAGGTTGATGCCCTCTGCCGCAGCCTCGGTCGCGATCATGATCGTGCCCTCAGCGCGGAAGTAGTCCACGAGCGCCTTGCGACGATCCACGGCGGCGATGCCGGTGATCAGGTCGCCGTCTCTGTTCTTCTCCAGCCACGCCTGGTGGATCGCGGTCTGCTCCGGCCCGTTGTTCGAACCGTTGAATAGAACGAGTCCCTTGCCGCGACCGGCCTCCCGCAGCGAGCGCGCGATGTACTCCTGCGTCTTGGTCGAGTCGGTGAAGATGATGGCCTTCTCAGGAGCACCCAGCTCACGCAGCCGCTCGAAGCCCAGATCGAGCGCCTCACCAAGCTTGACCGCCTTCTGGTTCTCGGTGATCGAACGAGCCAGAGCCGCGTACTCGCGCAGCTCCGCAACCTCGGCATGCATCGCCTCCAGCAACGACTCGTCTAGCGGCAACGACGACGCCCGGGCACCTGTGCCCGCGCCGTCGATCTCGTCGGCCTCCTCCAGTTCCTCGCTGGTGATCTCGTCGTCGACAGTGAAGTCTGCCGCCACCAGACCGCCGCGGCCGTCGCGGCGCTGCCCGGCGGCAACCTCATCGGCCAGACGATTCGCGATGTTCTCCAACGTGCTCGCGACCGCGTAGGTCGACGAGCCGAGACGCCTGCGGATGATCAGGGCAGAGAGGTGGCGCTGGCTCCCGGCGAAGGCGAACAGCTCGTCGCGCTGCAGGTAGTCATTCACCAGGTCGTAGAGACGTGCCTCGTCCGGTGACGGAGTGAACTCGACCGTCAGCGGCAGTCGCTTGGTGAAGTGGATGTACTTGTCGGCATCGCGCCGCAACGTGCGCTTCGAGACGGTGGCGACACGATCCACCAGATCGTCATCTCCGCCGAGGTCTCGGTTCTTGACGTACCGTTCCCGGAAGGCATCGAGTGAGTAGAAATAGCCAGGGTCAAAGATCGAGACCAGCCCGTACAGCTCCTCCAGCTTGTTCTGTAGCGGCGTGGCGGTCAGCAGCACCGTCTTGTGGGTTCCCCGCACGATGTGCGCGACTGCCTCGGCAGCCTTTGTCTTGCCTGTCCAGTAGTTGCGCAGCCGGTGCGCCTCGTCCGCAACCACCAGATCCCACGCCTTGAGCAGTGAGGTCTCGTGCCGCAGCGCGAACTCATAGGAGCAGATCAGCACCTGCGCCGAACGACCGACCGCAGCAGCAGCAAGCAGCGCGTCCTTCAACTTTGGGTCGAGGATGGCGGACGGGATGAGGAACTTCTCGTACAGCTCCTGCTGCCACTGTTGGCGCAGGCTCGACGGGGCGACGATCAGGATGCTGCGGCGGCGTTCGGCCCAGTACTGCGAGATGACGATGCCCGCCTCGATCGTCTTTCCGAGGCCCACCTCATCAGCGAGGATCACGCCCGGCAGGAACGGTGTCTGCAGAGCGAACAGGGCGGCGTCGATCTGGTGCGGCTTCGGCTCCACCTGGGCGTCGAACAGGAGCCCGGCGAGCTTGCCGACGTGATCGTTGGCGTAGCTGCGCTGGAGCTCGTGCGCGTAATACTTCGCCTGGTAATCAGTAAGTCTTGTCACGCTTGTCCCCCCGGCTTACCTCAACCATGCCTTACGTGTGAAAACTCCGCAGGGATTCTGGGCCGAGATCGTGTACCCGTCTGATATCACGGTCGGTCGACGCCGCGTCGCGGAGCGTTTCTCTGCATGTTTCTTAGGCCGTCGCGCTCTCGTCGATCACCCAGGACCGACGCAATGGGATGAGCTCCCGGATTGCGTCAGGCATGACCTCATAGTGCTTCAACAAGCGGTCGACTAATTCCTCGGCGTCCCAGACGGCAACTCGGAGACGCTGTGCGTCGACTCTGGCCTGGGCCGGTGCCGTGAGGCCACCCATAGCCACCAGCAGACCGTGATCTGCCTGATGTTGACCGACAACGCCTCCCAGTTGGTCGAGCACCTCGGATCCGACGCGGCTGGTCTGCGACTTCACCTGGACGATGATCGTTGGAGCCGAGATGCCGAGCACGCCCGAACCAGCGATGATGTCGATGCCGCCGTCCGCACCCTTGGGTGGGACTTTGCATGTCATCCCCTCGGCTCGCAGAATCTCGGCGACGAGATCTTGGAGCGCGTGACCCGCGAACTTTTCCTTGACGAGGGTGAGGATGCGATCCCGCGAGTACCGGATGATGTCCTGCCCGTTGCTGGCAATCGCCTCATCCGTATCGACGACATCGTCCTCCGTCTTCGAGATCGAAAGCGGGATTCCCGGTCGTGCACCAGGGTCCGTTTCCGCGCCCCGAAGCACTCGTCCCAGTCGGTAAGCGGCATCATTGCGGCTGATCTGCACCACCGTGCTGAAGGCGCCGAGTGAGTAGAGCAAGTCCTGATTGATGGCCGTCCGCGCGACGTCCGGGCGCTTCCAGTCGACGGCCCTGACGTGATTCAGGACGTCTGCGCCGGGAAGATACTTGTACGCTCCCGTGACGATACCGAAGGCGAGCTTGCCAACGCTCTTCAGGGGAAGTACGACGATGTCACCGACGGACATCCGGTTCGCAAAGGCGTTGAGCTGCGCGGCGTAGTTTGCGACCGCCTTCTCGCTCTTCTCGGGCATGGTCGGGGAGAGAAGCGCCCGCATGGCGGGCAGATCCTTCGCCACGGAGAGATCGCCGACCTCGCGGAAATCAACCGCCGTGTAGCCGCTCTCGAGCATCCAGTTGTCGAACGTGTAGTTCTTCGATCCTCTTACAAGCCAGGCCCGCGGCTCCGTCGTCCCCATCGTTTGAGCCTATCGACTGAGCCCCCCAGAATTGGGGGTGTGGCGTCTGATCCCGGGCCGCACCCCGCCGCGTCACCCCGCAGCTATCGAGCACTCCAGGTCAGACTGAAGCGGTCGATCAGCATGCCAGAGCCAGCGCTCCAGACGGAACTGAATGAAGACGATGCCGCCCTCGACATGCGTGACGGGAAGGCTGCGGATCAAACCGAGCAGGACGGCTCACCCGCCCGCAAACCACCCATTCACCCCAAGCGCCGACCCCGCCCGCGGCAGATACTGATCGAAGTACACCCGCGCCACCAACTTCCGCCGGCTCCCCACACCTGCCTTGTCGAAGATCGACTTGAGGTGGTCCTGCACCGTGTAGGGCGACACGTGCATCGAGGCGGCGATCTCCTTCGTGTCGGCGCCGCGGAGCACCGCCCCGACCACTTCGCGCTCGCGAAGAGTGAGCGTGAACGCCGCGGCCACGATGTCGACGACCTCCTGCGGACGCGCCTCCTCGATCGTCACCACCACGTCGCCTGCCCGGTCGCCGACGCCGCCGATGGGTGCGGCGTGCAGCACCAGCCACACGCCGTCGGGCGTGCGCGTGCGGATGCGTGGCATCCGGTCCATCGCTCCTGATGCGAAGCGGCGCGCGCCGCCGATGAGCGCCTGGATGTAGCTGAGGGGGTCGGTGCCGGGGGTGCTGAGCTGAGCGAGCCGTTCTTGCGCGCCGGGGCTCGACTGCACGACGCGACCGGTCGCGTCGATGATGAGCACGGCGGGGCCGGTCGGTTGTGCGGCCTCGCGTGAGGCGACCTGCGACAGCAGGCCGGTGCGGATGCCACGCGTCAGGGCCGGGGCAATCTCGGTCAGCAGGGCCAGCTCGCCGGGGTCGAAGACGGCGTCGTCCGTGCCGCGGAGGATGGACAGCGTCGCCCAGACGCCGCCCCGATCGGCGAACACGACGCGCGCCTCGTCGGCGTACCCGAAGCGGGGGAGCACGAGGTCGGCCATGCGCTCGAGGCGGTCGACCTGGCCGCCCGTGGCGGAGTGGATTCCCACGGCGACGCTGCCCGCCGAGACCATCTCGTCGTAGTGCGTCGGGTCGGGTTCGCCGCCGTACTCGATGCGCGCCCAGGCCACGTCGGACTCGTTGCGGCCCAGCAGATCGCCGAGCTTGTACGTGCGCGAGATCAGGGAGGTCGCGGGGTCGGTGCTCGAGAAGCAGCCCGCCACGAAGGGGATGACGCCCAACAGCGTGGCGGCGGACTCCGCCATGAAGTCCGCCAGTGGAAGACCGGCGCGCGACAGCACGTCGATGTCGCTGCGCGCTCGTCCGGCGGCCAGGGCGGTGACCATGCTGACAGTGTCCTCGCTGCGGCGAGGCACCGCTATCCCACGTTTCTGGGGGTCCCGATTTTCCCCCTGGCCTGGGATCGTCGTCGTTCGCCAGAATGAGCAGAGTCGTACCGTCACCCACCCGAAAGAACGGTCTTCTCATGTCTTCTCTCTCCGAAATCCCTCTCGACGAGCGTGCCGCCACGCTGCGCGACGCGCTCGGCTCCCGCGTCGTCTTCGCCGGCGACCCCGAGTACGACGTCGTCCGCATGCCGTGGAACGTCGCCGTCGACCAGCGCCCCTTCGCCGTCGCCACGCCCGAGTCCGCCGAAGAGGTGATCGACATCGTCCGCGCGGCGACCGCCGCGGGGCTGCGGGTCGCGCCGCAGTCCACGGGGCACGCCGCCGCCGGTCTGGCGGAGTCGGGCCTCGCCGACGTGGTGCTCGTGCGCCTGTCCACCCTGCGCGGAGTGACCGTGCACCCCGACAGTCGCACGGCGATCGTGCTCGGCGGCTCGCACTGGAACGACGTCCTCGCCGCCGCAGCCCCCTCCTATGGCCTCACCGCCCTGCACGGGAGCGCGGGCGACGTCTCCGTCGCCGGCTACGCGCTGGGCGGCGGCGTCTCGTTCTACGCCCGGGCCTACGGGCTCGCCGTCAACACCGTGCGGGCCGTGCAGATCGTCACCGCCGACGGCTCGCTGGTGCGCGCGAGCGCCCACGAGAACACCGACCTGTTCTGGGCCGTCCGGGGCGGCGCAGGCTCGTTCGGCATCGTCGTCTCGCTCGAGATCGACCTGCTGCCCCACGCCGACGTGTTTGCCGGGATGCTGCTCTGGGACGCCTCGTTCACGCCGGCGGTCAGTCGCGCATGGGCCAAGTGGTCGGCATCCCTCCCCGAATCGGTCACCTCGACCCTGCGTGTGATGAACTTCCCGCCGCTGCCCGAACTGCCGCCGTTCCTGTCGGGGCGGTCGGTCGTCGTGATCGACGGCGCGATCCTCGAGACCAACGCCCGCGCGGCCGAGCTGCTGGCCCCGCTGCGCGAGCTCGCGCCCGAGATCGACTCGTTCGGCCGGATCCCGGCATCCGCTCTGGTGCAGGTGCACATGGATCCCCCACAGCCGACCCCCGCGGTCACACGCCATCGCATGCTCTCGTCGCTGCCCGAAGAGGCGGTGGCCGCGTTCGTGGCGGCATCCGAGGATCCGGGACTCTTCGTCGCCGAGCTCCGCCATCTCGGTGGTGCGGCTGCGCGCCCGGCGGCGGACGCGGGAGCGGTGTCGGCGGTCGCGGGCGACTACCTGGTGCACGGGATTGCGGTCCCGCCCGTGCCGGAGGCGGTTCCGGCGGCCGCGGCCGCGGCCACTGCGCTCGTCGACGCCCTCGCGCCGTGGGCCGGCGACGGCCTCGCGCTCACCTTCATCGACGGGGGAGCCGACCGTGCGTTGGGCTTCGGGGCGTCGATCGACCGGCTGCGCGCGCTGAAGGCCGACGGGGATCCGCGGAACGTGTTCGCCGCGGCTAATCCGGTCGGGGACTGACGGATGCCGGCGGGGCGGGGCCGTCTCCCCGTCCCGCCGGTACCTGACGAACGTGACCCGATAGCGTGTTGACCGAAACCGCAGAGTGCGGGGCGGGGGGGGGTTCTCAAGCAGGGCGAAAGCCGACACCGTCCAGAGCGACTGAGAGACACGCCAAGAAGGGCCCGCGCCGTGACCGCGCGGGCCCTTGCGGTATTCAGTCCGCGACAACGGACGCGCTCCAAGTAACCCCAAACCGATCCGTCAGCATCCCGAACCCCGCGCTCCACGCCGACGCAGCCAGCGGGTCGACGACCGTGGCATCCACTGCCAGAGCGTCCCAGTAGCCCTGCAGCTCCTCGAGCGTGGGGGAGCTGATCGACACGAACAGGGCCTGGTCGGTGATCGTCGCGTTGTTCTCGCGATGCGTCGCTCCGCCGCCGGCGATGCCGCCCTCGGTGCGGCCGGGAATGTCGTAGCCCATGATGCGGAAGCCGTTCTCGGCAGCGACCAGGCCGAAGACGACCTTGTCGGATCCGGGAATCTCGGGCGGCATCCCGAAATCGGCGTACGTGTTGATCACGAGGTGGCCGCCGAAGACGGACTGGTAGAACGCGAGCGCCTCGCGGGCGTCGCCTCGGAAGTTCAGGTGGGTGGTGGTCTGCACGGACATGTCTGTTCCTCGGTATGCCGGCCGGAATCGGCTTGTGAACCGACGGTCTCACCCGTATAGGTCTGTTCCTGTCCTAGATGCGATCTATTCTCGATGCATGGCCACGACGTCGCGACTGCTCACCCTGCTGTCGCTGCTGCAGGCCCGGCGTGACTGGCCGGGATCGGTGCTGGCGTCGCGGCTCGGCATCAGCGATCGCACGGTGCGGCGCGATATCGATCGGCTCCGCGAGATGGGTTACCGCATCGAGTCGACGATGGGCCCTGACGGCGGATACCGGCTCGAAGCCGGCAACGACATGCCCCCGCTGCTCTTCGACGACGATCAGGCGCTCGCGGTCGCGATCGCGTTGCGGGCGGCGCCGGCCCTCGGTGCCGGGATCGGCGAGGCCGCGGTCCGCGCTCTCGCGACGATGCGCCAGGTGCTTCCATCGCGGCTTCGGCATCGGCTCGACGCGGTCGAGGTCACGACGGTGGGGCGTCCGGGTGAGGCGCCCGCGGCCGCGGTGCAGCTCGACGTTCTGCTGACGCTGGCGCAGGCCGTGCGCGACCGGGTGACGCTGCGCTTCGATTACCTGCCGAGGGGCGAGGGCAACGCCCAGCCGCGACGCGTCGAGCCGCACCACCTCGTCACCTCGCACGGTCGGTGGTACCTGCTCGGATGGGATCTCGACCGCGACGACTGGCGGCTGTTCTCGGCGGAGCGGGTGCGTCCTCGTGTCCCGCAGGGCGCGCCATTCGTGCCGCGTGCGCTGCCGGGTGGTGACGTCGACGCGTTCGTCTCGGGACGCTTCAAGGGGTCGGATGCCAACGAGTGGCCGTGCCGTGGAACAGTCGTCCTGCACGCGCCCGCGCATCGCGTCCGGCCCTTCGCGGGCGACGGAACCGTGACGGTGGTCGACGAGGGCCGCTGCACCCTCGAGGTCGGGTCGTGGTCGTGGGGTGCGCTGGCGGCATCCTTCGGTCGGTTCGAGGTGGCGATGGACGTCGTCGAGCCTCCGGAATTGGCGGACGCGTTCGCGGTGCAGGCGGCGCGATTCGCGGCAGCGGGTTCTTCCAAAGACGGGGACCGGCGAGGAAGCTAGCCGCATGACCCAACCCCTCCGCTACGCCATCAACGTCACCCTCGATGGCTGCTGTTCGCACGAGACCGGACTGCCGCCCGACGCGGAGTCGATGGCGTTCTGGACCGACGAGCTGCGCCGCTCCGACACCCTCCTCTACGGACGCGTCACCTACGAGCTGATGGAGGGCGCGTGGCGCCGACCGGCGTCGGGGGAGTGGCCCGACTGGATGGATGCCGATGAGGTGGCCTTCGCGGAGATGATGGATCCGATGCGGAAGGTGGTGGCATCCACGTCTCTCGACGCGGTGGACTGGAACGCCGAACGGATCGAGGGGGATGTCGTCGAGGCGGTCGAACGGCTCAAGAAGGAGCCCGGGCGAGGGATTTCGCTCGGCGGGGTGACACTGCCGGTGAATCTCGCCCGGCGAGGGTTGATCGACGAGTACACGTTCGTGGTGCATCCGGTGATTGCCGGGCGCGGGCCGCGGTTGCTCGACGGCGTCGACCTGCGGCTCGAGCTCGTGGAGCGACGGGAGTTCCGGTCGGGCGCGGTGGTGCAGCGGTATCGGCCGGCGTAGCAAGATCGAGGATCGACGAAAGGACGAAATTCGGATGCGATGGGTGAGCTTCACCGACCGTTACGGGGCGCAGGAAGACGACGACATCACGCTCGACCGCCTCGCCCACCTGCTGGCGACGATTGCGGTGTACGACGGTGACGACGAGCACCGCAGCATCTCGGTATCCGACTCGGATGCCTGGAATCTCGAGTTCTATCCGGATTGGGTGCTTTTCGAGAACAGCGAGGTCGGTGGCGAAGAAGTCGGGAGCCTGCGGGGGCTGAGCGATCAGGAACGCCTCGAGATCGCCGGCGAGTTCATCCGGGGGGATTTCGCGGCGCTGCGGGCGCGGCCGTGGGGGAGGTGAGGTCCGCCTCGGAGAGCGGCGGCCGCTAGGCCCGATGAGTCCCAATCCGGAGGCCAGGAACCACCACATCGACCAGATAACCCCGCAGCCGCGGCACGTCACGCGTCAGCGTGCGCCAGACGCGCTTCGGATCGAGATCGTCGTACTGGTGAGCGGCGAAGTTCCGCATGTCGACGATCTGCCGCCATGGCTGGCCGGCGAAGCGCTCGCGAACGCTCTGGGGAATCTTGGCCACGGCCTCGCCGATGCGGATGAGTCCCATCTCGGCGGCCCATTGCGCCTCGACCTCGCGGAGGAAGTGGTCCTCCCCCTTGTCGACGATCAGCGCGATGACCTCGCATACCGCGATCACCCGGGTAGCGGCATCCTGCGCCTGACGGTTCTCCGCGCTCACAGGGGGACCGCCTCACGGAGCACGCGCTCCCGGAACTCCCCGCGCAGGGTGTCGGATGCCACGACGTCGACGTCGACATGAAGGAGGTCGCTCAGAGCCAGACGAAGCCCGATCTCGTCGAGTAGTCCGGCCTCCGGCGTGAAGTCGACGAGAAGATCGACGTCGGACGCCGACGTCTCCTCCCCGCGGGCGACCGAACCGAAGACGCGGGGGGAATTCGCGTGGTGCTCGGCGACCAGACGGTGGATCTCGTCACGGTGCCGGAAGAGCCGCTCGTTCAGGGTGCCCACGAGCGCACGTCGGATGCGCTCGAGAACCTCAGGGCTGGGCTGGCGGCGGCCGTTCTCGTACGCCGAGATGTTGGGCTGCGGAACGCGCGCGGCGCGGGCGAGCTCGGCTTGGCTCATGCCTGCGGCCGTTCGTCCTGCCCGGATGTTCATGCGTTCAGGGTAGCGGAGGGGTTATCGGGGTCGATATAGCTTCACGGGCGAAGAACGAACGGGGCGCCGCCGCTCCCGCGACGTCGCCCCGTTCGGCATCCGGAGATCAGCCCTGCAGGAACGGGTAATCCGTGTACCCGCTCTCGCCGCCGCCGTACACCGTGGCCTGGTCGACCTCGTTCTCGTCGGCGCCCTTCTCCCAGCGGGTGACGAGGTCGGGGTTGGCGATCGCGGGGCGACCCACGGCGACGAGGTCGGCGATGCCGTCGTCGACGGCCGAGATGGCCTCGTCGCGGGTGGTGACCGCCGAGAAGCCCGAGTTGACGATGAAGGTGCCACCGAAGGCGCGGCGCAGATCCTGGATCAGCTCGCCCGCGGGGTCGGCGTGCAGCACGCTCAGGTACGCGAGTCCGAGGGGTGCGAGGCCGGCGATAAGCGCCTCGTAGGTGGCGCGGGTCTCGGCGTCATCCGTCTCGAGCACGTCCTGGATGTTGTGGGCGGGCGAGATCCGGATGCCGACACGACCGGCGCCCACCTCGGCGACGACGGCCTGCGCGACCTCGATCACGAAGCGCGCACGGGCCTCGGGCGAACCGCCGTAGCCGTCGGTGCGCTGGTTCGACGCGGGCGAGAGGAACTCGTGCAGCAGGTAGCCGTTGGCCGAGTGCAGCTCGACGCCGTCGAGGCCGGCATCCACGGCGCGACGGGCGGCGGCGACGAACTCATCGCGCACGGTGGCGAGCTCGGCGGTCTCGAGCGCGTGCGGCACGGCGTAGGCGACCTTCGAGCCGTCGGCGAGGCGGGTCTCGCCGTCGATCGCGATCGCCGAGGGGGCGACGATGCGGTCGGTGCCGGTGATGTCGGGGTGGGTGACGCGTCCGCCGTTCATGAGCTGCATGAACACCACACCGCCCTCGGCGTGCACGGCATCCGCGACCTTCGCCCAGCCGGCGGCCTGCGCATCGGTCACGATGCCCGGCTGACCCGGGTACGCCTTCGACTCGTCGCTCGGGTAGACACCCTCGGTGACGAGCAGGCCGATGCCCGCGCGCTGCGCGTAGTACTTCGCCACGATGGGGCCGGGAACGCCGTCGGCGCCGGAGCGCAGACGCGTCATCGGAGCGAGCGAGACACGGTTGCGCACGCCGAGGTCGCCGACGGTGGTGGGGGAGAAGAGGCTCACGGGTGTCCTTTCGTGGGGGAACGGGGCCACGCCTCCCCAACGGCGGGAGGCGACGACCTATTCCACAGGGCGCGCAAGTCGGGAAAGGACCGCTTGACCCGCACGTACGATGGTGCCTCCCGCGACGCTTCGAAAGGATCGGCGATGACCGAGAACCCCCTCGCCCACCGCCTCGACTACCGGCTCGACGAGCTCGGCGACGACGCGCTCTCCGCCTCGCCGATCGCCCTCTTCCAGCGGTGGCTCGACGACGCGGCAGACCTTCCCGAGCCCAACGCGATGGTGGTCTCGACAGTGGATGCCGCCGGCTCGCCGACGGCGCGCACGGTGCTGCTGCGCGGAATCGACGACGACGGTGCGCTCTGGTTCTTCACCAACCGGGAGTCGCGCAAGGGCCGGGCGCTCGCCGAGAACCCCTCGGTGTCGGTGCTGTTCCCCTGGTACGCGCTGCAGCGGCAGGTCATCGTGCTCGGCACGGCCACCCCGCTCCCCGCCGAGCGCGACGACGCGTACTTCGCCTCGCGTCCGCGCGGTTCGCAGCTGTCGGCCTGGGCGAGTCATCAGTCTCAGCCCGTGGCATCCCGTGCCGACCTCGAGGAGCAGATGGCCGAGGTGTCGGCGCGATTCCCCGAGGATCAGCCTGTGCCACGGCCGCCGCACTGGGGCGGGTATCGCATCGAGCCGCGCGAGATCGAGTTCTGGCAGGGGCGTCCGTCGCGGTTGCACGACCGGATCGTGTTCACGCGCGAAGGTGGCGGGTGGGTGGGCATGCGGCGGCAGCCGTGATGCGTCGGCGTCGCGGTGGGCCGTGACTGGTCGGCGTAGGAGTATGCCGTGACTGGTCGGCGTCGGAGCGGAGGAGAACCCGGGAGCGGAGGACCGATGCCGCGGGGGAAGTCCTCCCCTCGCCGAATCTCCTCCCGTGCCACTCGTGAGTGCGCGAGCGGCACGGCAGGAACGCCCGTGCGGGGGAAGTCCTCCCGTCACCAAATCTCCTCTCACCGCAGCCGTGCGTGCGCAAGCGGCGCCGCAGAAAAGCCGGTGCGCCCCTTCGGGCCGTAGATTCATGGCATCCGCAACCGCGGGTCGAGAAGCGAGGCACGGGGACAGGCGACACCATGGCCAAGAAGAACGCCGACAGACCCGATCTCGACCAGAGGGCGTTCGCCGACGCGACGTCGGAGGCGAAGTCGCGCTACGGCCGGTTCAACCTCGCGATCGTCGGTGCTTCGGGCGTGGGCAAGTCGTCGCTGGTGAACGCGGTGTTCGGGCGCGACTGGGCGAAGGTCGGGCGCGGGCTGCCGGTGACTCGCGGGGTGCAGTTCTACAGCGACGACTCCCTCGGAATCTGGGATGTCGAAGGGTTCGAGATCGGCTCGCCGGTGCCGCCCGATCAGCAACTGCGCAACCACCTCGACGCGATCGCCGCCCACCCGGGCGACCACCAGATCTCGGTCGTCTGGTACTGCGTCCGGGCGGCCGACGACCGGCTGACCCCGGCCGACATCGCGATGATCCGCGAGCTCGACGCGCGGGGGCTGCCCGTGATCCTCGTGCTGACGAAGGTCGACTGGATCAAGAACCCGATCACCGGGCACCAGGGCGTCGCGAAAGACCTGCAGGCGTTCGTCGACTGGCTGAACGACCCGGTCGACCCGTCGACCGGGGAGAGGATCCGCATCC
Source organism: uncultured Microbacterium sp. (assembly GCA_913774845.1). Taxonomy (GTDB): domain Bacteria; phylum Actinomycetota; class Actinomycetes; order Actinomycetales; family Microbacteriaceae; genus Microbacterium. The sequence goes on from CAJYJO010000005.1 coordinate 28,553, forward strand.
CCTACCGGCAGGTCATCCTCACCTCCACCCGCGACAAGCACGGGAAGGGGAAGGGGCACGGCCTCGGTGACCTTGTCACGGAGACCCTCGAACTGGCCCCCGAGCGCGACAAGGATGCCTTTCGCATCGCACAGCGCCTCAACCTCCCGTGGAAGCGCGAGATGGCTCGCCCGATCATCGCGGCGGCGGCCACGGCGGCCGCGGGAGCGGCGACCGTTCCGCTTCCTGTCTCGGATGCTCTCACTCTTGCGCCGATCCAGCTCACGATGATGGGGCGCATCGCCGCGATCTACGACCTCGAGGTCAAGACGATGCTCTCGGCCGGCGCCCTCGCCCAGTTCGGCGTGCAGGTCGCCGGGCGGGCTCTGGCGACCAGCTTCCTCAAGCTCATCCCCGGCGCCGGCATCGTCGTGAACGCCGCGGTCGCGGGGGCGTTGACCGCGGCGACCGGCGAGAGCTGGCTAAAGATCTGCGAACTGCTGCACACGGGCAAGATCGACGTGCGCAAGCTCGATCAAGAGTGGGCCAAGTACGCGCCGAGCTTCATGGACGTCGCGCGGAAGCTGGTGGAGCGGCGGGTCACGAAGCGCTGAGCCACACCCGCTGGACGCGCCAGTCGGCGTCCCACGCGACCAGGTCGGCGCGCATTCCGGGCTCGAGCAATCCCCGCGTGGAGTCGCCCAACGCCGCAGCGGGCACCGCGGTCGCCGCCCCCACGGCATCCGAGGCGCTCAGGCCGAAGTCGACGACAGCCGTGCGCACGGCGCAATCGAGCGTCAGCGTGGACCCCGCGATCGTGACGCCGTCGTCGAGCAGCGCGCGGCCGTCCGTGACCTGCACATCGAGCTCACCCAGTCGGTACCTGCCATCGGTGTGGGCGGCGGCGGCCATGGCATCCGTGATCAACGCCACCCGCTGCGGCGCTGCGGTCAGCAGCAGGCGCGCGACCGACGGATGCACGTGCACGCCGTCGAGGATCAGCTCGAGGGTGACGCGGTCGTCCTCGAGGGCGGCGGGCACGGGTCCGGGCAGGCGGTGCCCGATCGCCGGCATCGCGTTGAGGGCGTGCGTGAGCAGGGTCGCTCCGCGGGCGATCGCCTCGCGCGTGAGGGCGAAATCGGCCTCGGTGTGGCCGATCGCGACGCGGATGCCGCGGGCCACGAGCTCCGCGATCGCGTCGAGCGCCCCAGGCAGTTCGGGCGCGAGGGTGACCTGACGAATGAGGCTTGGCTCGGCATCCCGCACCAGCTCGAGGAACCGCGCATCGGGCGCAGCGAGCGCGCCAGGATCGTGCGCCCCGCGCCGGGCGGGCGACAGGCAGGGGCCCTCGAGGTGGACGCCCAAAACCCCGGGGTCGGACTGGCGAGCGACCTCGACGAAGGAGAGCTGCCGACGCAGAACGTCGAGCGGAGACGAGACCAGGCTCACCAGGGTCGCCGTCGTGCCGTGGCGGCGGTGCGCGGCGACGCCGGCGGTGATGGCATCCGCTCCGTCGTCGAAGGCGTACCCGCCGCCCCCGTGCACGTGCAGGTCGATCAGTCCGGGGGTGAGGATCGCCCTGTCCAGGTCGAGCCGATCGGTCGCGTACGGAGCAGGCCCCGTGCCCACCTCGGCGATCAGGCCACCGCTCACCCGCACCCAGGCGTCGGGCAGGTCGCGTCGGGCGTCGACCACCCGGGCGCCGGTGAGCAGTAGGTCGGCGGTCATGCCGAGGCGATCTCGCGGTGGTCCCAGGCGAAGCGGTAATAGTCGCGATGCTTGAGCTGCGAGGCGGCGGCCTCGTCGATGATGACCACGGCCCGTCGGTGCAGCTGGATCGCGGATGCCGGACACGACGAGGTCAGCGGACCCTCGACGGCCGCGGCGACCGCGGGGGCCTTCGACTCGCCGAACGCGAGCAGCACGAGCACTCCCGCGTCGAGGATCGTGCCGATGCCCTGCGTGAGGCAGTGCGTGGGCACGTCGTCGATGCTGTCGAAGAACCGCGCGTTGTCGGCGCGGGTCGCGGGGGTCAGGGCCTTGAGACGCGTGCGCGACGCGAGCGAGGACCCCGGCTCGTTGAACCCGATGTGCCCGGTACGGCCGATGCCGAGGATCTGCAGGTCGATTCCGCCCGCCGCGGCGATCGCGGCCTCGTAGCGCTCGCCGGCCTCGGCCAGCGGACCGTCGTCATCGCCCGGGACCCGCACGAGCGCAGGGTCGAGTCCGAGGGGCGCGACGATGTCGCGATCGACCACGGCGCGGTAGCTCTCGGGGTGCGCGGCGGGCAGACCCACGTACTCGTCGAGAGCGAAACCACGCACGGTGGAGAGGTCGAGAGAGCGCTCCGCGAGGGCCGCCCACACCGGCAGGGGCGTCGATCCGGTCGCCAGCCCCAGCGTCGGATCACTGCGGCGACCGAGCGCGGCGACGATGAGGTCGGCGGCGATGCGGCCGGCATCCGCCTGGTCGTGCACGATCGCGATCTCGGTCACGCGCGGGCCTCCGTTCGGGGGGTGGTCGGCTCAGCCAGGACGCCAGGCGCGGCCCACGTACGGATCACCTCGGGTCGCTGGGCGGCCTCGAAGGCCAGCATCGCGGCCCCGATGCGACCGGCGTGCGTGCCGAGGGCGGCCGTCGTGAGGCGGGGGGCTTCGCGCCACGCGAGAGCGGCCGACAGGCGCTCGCGCAGAGGCTGGAGGAACACGTCACCGGCCTGCGCGACGCCACCGCCGAGCACGATCACCTCGGGGTCGACGAGGAGCGTGAGGGTCGCGAGCCCCGTGGCCAGCGCGTCGAGCCCCTCGGACCAGACGCGGGCGGCGACGGGGTCGGTGTCGATGCGGGCGACGATGGCAGCGGCATCCGGAGTCTCCACGAGCAGGTCGTCGGCCGTGGACGCGCTTGCCGCGTACCGCCGGGCCAGCCCCGCGCCCGAGAAGTACACCTCGAGGCAGCCGCGCTGCCCGCACGCGCACAGCTCTCCGCCGGGCACCACCGGGATGTGGCCGAGCTCGCCGGCGCCCGAGATGGCTCCCGCGACCGCGCGGCCGTCGGAGGTGAGGGATGCCGCGACCCCGGTGCCGATCGCGGCGAAGACGACGTTGCGCGAACCGGCGGCGGCACCGTAGGCCAGTTCGGCCGCACCGGCGGCGCGCACGTCGTGGTCGACCGCGACGGGAAGGCCGGTGGCATCCGACAGGAGCCGGGCGAGGGGGACGTCGGTCCACCCGAGCGTCGAGGCGTAGCGGACGGTGCCGGTGGCGCTGTCGATCAGGCCGGGGCTCACGACGCCCGCACCCACGACCGAGCGGCCCAGCGTCTCGGCTCCCGCGATGAGGTCGGCGAGGAGCTCAGCGATGCGCGTGACCGTCTCGGCTCCCGAGCCGCCGGTCGCGACGCGCGAGCTCTGCAGGACGTGCCCGTCGCTGTCGACGAGCGCGCCCTTGGCCGAGGTGCCGCCGATGTCGACGGCGATCACCGCGGGGTGCGATGCGCGGTCGCTCTCGGCCGCGGCGAGGATCGTGTCGCGGATGACGGACTCGTCGGTGACGAGGTGGCCCCGGCCTGAGGTGACCTGCGCGCGCAGGTGCACCTCGTGGGCGCCCGTGCTGTCCAGGAGCGCCGCCACGTTGTGGGCCCGCACCGAACCGCCGACGAGGATCGTCGGCATCCCCCTCCCCTCCGAACGTGCGCGCAGCGCCGCGAGCACCTCGACTCCCTCGCGGGCCGTGGCTCGGCCGCCCGAGGTGAGCACGCGAGCGACGCCGTGGTCGGCGAGGGTCTCGTACGCCTCGAAGAGGTCGGCGGTGTCGTCGAAGGCCTTGTGGAAGGTGATCGGCACGTCGCCCGCCGCCGCGCGGATCGCGTCGAGGGCCCGTTCGTCGACGTGTCCGTCGACGGTGAGCGCGCCGAAGACGATACCGACCGGCACGCGGCTGGTGCGCGCCAGGGCGGCGATCGCGCGGACGTCGGCCTGCATCACGCGCAACTCGTCGTCGGAGTACACGAAGTCACCGCCGCGCGAGCGGACGATGACCTGCACACCCACGCGCTGGGCCGCTTCCAAGACCGACTCGATCATCCCGAGGCTGGGTGTGATGCCGCCCTCGAGGAGGTCGGCGCACAACTCGACGCGGTCGGCGCCCGCGCGCTCGGCGGCGAGCACCCCCGCGAGGTCGTCGACGCAGATCTCCACGAGCGCACGGGCGCCCGAGGAGGACTTCTCGGCGAGGGATGCCGGGCCGGCGGCGCTCGTCACGGTGCGGCGTCCGCAGCGGGCGTGGCGCCGAGCCAGGCGCGGACGTCTCCGCCGACCTGGATCGAACCGACCGGGACGCCGCCGCCGAGAATCGGCAGGTCGACGAGGTCGCCCGCGGTCGAGATGTCGGCGCCGAGCGCCTCGAGGACGGTGAGAGCGACGAGCGTCGTCGCGCGCGGATTCCCGTCCAGGATCTTCATCGACACCGCGGCGCCGTCGGCCGTGGCCATGCCGATCACGCCCTCCGCGCCGCCCTTGGACAGCAGCCCCGGCACGCGCAGCATGGCGTCGGTGTTGGCGTGGTGGTCACCGCCCACGAAACGGGGGTACGACCGCATGGCATCCGCCACCTTCCGCTCCGGCGTCCCGGGCGCGGCCGTCACGAGGGCGCGGAAGATGCGGGCGATGCCGAGGGGTGAGACGCTGAAGAGGGGAGCGCCGCAGCCGTCGACCGCCTCGTACGCGACCGTCTCGCCCGAGAGGCGCTCGAGCGTCGACCGCACGAGTTGCTGCAGGGGGTGTGCCGGGTCGAGGTAGGTCGCGGTGTCCCACCCGTTGACCGCGCACGCGAGCAGCATCGCGGCGTGCTTGCCCGAGCAATTCATCCGCACGCGGGAGCGCCGCTCGCCGTCGCGGATGAGGCGTTCGCGCGTGGGTTCATCTTCGGGCCAGTCGACCGGGCAGGCGAGGGCGTCCTCATCGAGGCCGGCACGGGTCAGCAGGTCGCGGACCACGTCGACGTGCACGTCTTCTCCAGTGTGGCTGCCGGCGGCGATGGCGAGGTCGGCACCGTCGATGTCGGCGCCGGCGAGCAGGCAGGCGAGCGCCTGTATGGGCTTGACCGTGGAGCGGGGCAGGATCTGCTCGCCGCTGCCGGTCTGCCAGGCCACCGACCCGTCGGCGGCCAGGGCGGCGATCGAACCGAGGTGACGGCTCTCGACGACACCCGAGCGGATGACGACGGCGAGGTCGGCCAGCGGGGAGGGGACGGGGGGAAGGGACGTCATGGGTGGTTCTTTCGAGGCCGGGGCGGAGAGGCGGGTCAGCGGTCGACGGGGGCGTTCGCAGTGGTGAGGCCGGCGGGGGCGACTTCGGCGGGGGTCGCGAGACTGCGCCGGTCCGGGCGCTTCTGCAGGCGGGCGGCGAGACCCGAGAGGCCGCCGTTGAGCGCGAGGAAGATGACGGTCACGACGACGAAGGTCTGGATGAGCAGGCCGTTGAAGCTCGACAGCACCTGTCCGCGGTACAGCAACTCGGTGAACGCCACGATGTAGCCGAGCGATGTGTCCTTGAGCAGGCTCACCAGCTGCACGACGAGCGAGGGTGCGACGAAGCGCAGGGCCTGCGGCAGCACCACCTTGCGGTCGACCTGCCAGCGCGTCATACCGAGGCTGAGGCCCGCCTCGGTCTGCCCTCGGGGAAGGGCGAGGACGCCCGCGCGGATGATCTCGGCGAAGGCCGCGGCGTTGGCGACCGTCAGCGGGATGACGAGTTTCCACAGCACCGGGAAGTTCAGCCCGAGCTGGGGGAGACCGAACAGCATGAGATAGATCAGCAGCAGGACGGGGACCGTGCGAGCGATCTCGATGTAGGCGGTGCAGATCCAGCTGACCCAGCGGACCCGGCTGATGCGGCCGAGCGCGAGCAGAAGGCCGAGCACGAACCCGAAGACGGCGGTCAGGGCGGCGGCCTGCAGCGTCCCGAGCAGGCCGACGCCGAGGTACTCCCAGATCGCGATGTCGAGGAACGGCAGCCAGCGGTCGCTGTCGAGCTGGCCCTTCGACGCGAACTGCGCGAGCGCGAGCGCGATCAGGCCGAGGATGACGACGGCGCTGACGATCGACCAGATGAGGATGCGGCGACGGGTGCGGGGACCGGGCTCGTCGTAGAGCGAAAGGGGGGAGGTCATCGGCGGATCCTCAACTTCTTCTCGAGGCGGCCGGCGGTGAGGCCGATCGCCAGCGCGAGCACCATGTAGACGAGCCCCGCCGCGGTGAAGATCAGGATGGGCTGAGCCTCGACGAGGTTGAGCTTGTTGGCCGCGCTGGTCAGCTCGACGACGCCCACCGCGGCGGCCAGGGCGGTGTTCATGGTGAGGGCGATCATGACGTTGCCGATGGGCTGGATCGCCGCCCGCAGAGACTGGGGGATGACCAGCACGCGCAGCGTCTGCCCGAGCGAGAAGCCCAGCGCACGGCTGGCCTCGATCTCGCCCCGGCTCACGGTGTTCACGCCGCTGCGCACGGCCTCGGCGACGTACGCGGCTTCGTAGAGCGTGAGCACGATGATCGCCGTCGGAGTCAGGGGCAGCAGGAATCCGGCGTCCGGTAAGGCGAACACCGCCAGCACGAGGAGCACCAGGAGGGGCACGTTGACAAAGAACTGCACGTAGGCGAACGCGGCCCAGCGCAGCACCGGCACGGGGCTGATGCGCGCGGCGGTGACGAGCGTGCCCAGCACGATCGACCCGATGCCGGCCGACACGGCGAGCAGGATCGTCGTACCGAGCGCTTGCGCGATCGGCCCGGCGCTCGAGGCGAAGAAGTCCATGGGGTCCTCAGGAGAGCGGGAGGGGAAGAGGGAGACCGGCGCCCGTCATGTGCGGAACGGGCGCCGGTCGGTCGGGGCCTCAGGAGCCGGGGACGCTGCCGATCGCGGGGGGAGTCGGAGCGCTCGACTCGACCGCCGAGCCCAGGGTGGCGTCCCAGATCTTGGCCCACGAGCCGTCGTCCTGGATCTGCTTCAGCCAGTCGTTGATGAACGACTTGAACTGCGAGTCGTCCTTCTTCAGACCGATGCCGTAGGCCTCGCTAGTGAAGGGCTGCCCGACGACCTTGATGCTCTTGTCATCGATGGCGTGGCTCGCGAGCAGGGTGAAGTCCTGCACGTACGCGTCGCCGCGACCCTGCTGCAGCGCCTGGAGGGCCTGCGGGTCGGTCGCGAAGCTCACGATCTCCGCGGTGGGCTGCTCCTCGGGCACGGCGGTGACGGCGGGGGTGTTGGCGCCGACGATGACAGTCTTGCCGCCGAGGTCGTCGATGCCGTTGATGTCGGTGTTGTCGCTGCGAACGGCGACGGCCAGACCCGACTCGAGGTACGGACCGGCGAAGTCGACCTGCTCGGCGCGCTTCTCGGTGATCGTGTACGTGTTGAAGACGACGTCGACGGTGCCGTTGGCGAGGAGGGCCTCACGGGTCTCGGATGCCGGCGGGACGATCTCGACGTTGGGCTCGCCCAGGATGTAGATGGCCAGCATCTTGGCGAGGTCGGCGTCGAAGCCCTGGACGTCCTCGGGGTTGGTCGGGTCCTGCTGCGACAGCAGCGGGGCGTCGAGGGCCTCGGCGACGATCAGCTTGCCGCGCTCCTTGATCCTGGCCATCGTCGAGTCGGGGATGAGGGCTGCGGCGTCGGCGACGGGCGCGTTCGCGTAGACCTCTTCGAGGCTGCCGGTTTGGGCCGCGGCGCTGGGGTCGGACCCGGGGACGGCCGCGGTGCCGGACGAGCACGCGGCGAGAGACGCGACCGTGGCCGCGGACGCCAAGAGGACGAGGCCTCGGCGAAGGATCGAGCGAGAGGAGATCACGGGTACTGCCTTTCGTTTGCTGGTGCGTGCGGAACGAGCCGCGTCGGGGGCGGGGAGGATGTCAGTGGGCGAGGATCTTCGACAGGAACGCCCGCGCGCGGTCGCTCTCGGCGTGGGTGAAGAAGCGCTCGGGGGTGGTGTCTTCGACGATGCGGCCGTCGTCCATGAAGATCACGCGGTCGGCGGCGCGACGGGCGAAGCCCATCTCGTGCGTGACGACGACCATGGTCATGCCCTCCTCGGCGAGCGAGGTGATCACATCGAGCACCTCGCTGACCATCTCGGGATCGAGTGCCGAGGTCGGCTCGTCGAAGAGCATCAGCTTCGGCTTCATCGCGAGGGCGCGGGCGATCGCCGCACGCTGCTGCTGACCGCCGCTGAGCTCGCCGGGGAAGCGATCGGCCTTATCGGCGATGCCCACGCGGTCGAGCAGGGCGAGACCCTCTTCGCGCGCCTTCTTCAGCGGCGCCTTCGACACGATGCGGGGCGCCAGGGCGACGTTGTCGAGCACCGTGCGGTGCGCGAAGAGGTTGAACGACTGGAAGACCATGCCCACCTCGGCGCGCAGGTCGGCGAGACCGCGGCCCTCGCTGGGGAGCGGGACACCGTCGATCGTGATGGTGCCCGAGGTGATGGTCTCGAGGCGGTTCAGGCAACGGCACAGCGTCGACTTGCCCGACCCCGAGGGGCCGACGATCACCACCACTTCGCCGCGGGCGACGTCGAGGTCGATGTCCTTGAGCACGTGATGGTCGCCGAAGTGCTTCTGCACCCCGCGGACCGCGACGAGGGGCGCGGAGACCGGGGCGGAGGGGGAGGCGGGCGTCGACACGGGTGTGGATCCTTCCCGCGGACTCGCCGCGATATCGATACAGCCGACGCGGAGGTGATTTCCGCGTCCTTGGTGAAATCAAACTAACGAGGCCATGTTACAGAGATAATTCGAGGCGGATACTCCAAGTTTGGAGTAAGATGGACCTGTGCAGACCCCTCCCGTCGCCCTGCCGTCCTTCAGCCCGCAGACTCTTGCGGTGCTGACGCCGTTGCGCACGGGCGCCGCGCGATCGCGCGCCGAACTCGCCGCGCATACGGGCCTGTCACCCTCGACCGTGACCGCCCGCGTCGACCCGCTGATCGCGGCGGGGGTCATCGTCGAAGACGGAACCGACGACTCTCGAGGGGGCCGGAGGCCCCGGCGTCTCGCCATCCGCGGCGATCTCGGGACGGTGGCCGGCATCGACCTCGGCGTCGAGCGCAGCACGATCGGTCTGGTCGACTACGCCGGCACCTCCCTCGCCCACCAGCACCTCGTGCTGGATCTGGCGGAGGGCCCGGATGCCGTGCTCCGCCGCGTCGCGAGAGAACTCGACGCGCTGGCCGAGGCGAATGGCGCCCCCACGGTGACGGGTGCAGCGATCGCGCTGCCCGGGCCGGTGTCGGCGGAGACCGGCCGTCTCGTCGCGCCTTCGCGCATGCCCGGGTGGCACGACGTCGACGTCGCCCTTCTTCTCTCCGACATCCTCGGAGTGCCGGCCCTCGCGAGCAACGACGCCAACTGCATGGCCGTCGGCGAACTCGTCGGGGGCGACCCTGACGCCCGCAATCAGGTGTTCATCAAGGCCGGGTCGGGCATCGGGTCGGGCGTCGTCGCCGGGGGGCAGCTCTACACGGGTCGGAGCGGTGCCGCCGGTGACATCAGCCACGTCACCGTGCCCGGAGCGACCCCCGTACCCTGCTCGTGCGGGCGCGTCGGCTGCCTCGACGCGGTGGCGAGCGGGTCGGCTCTCACCCGTGCGGCCCAGGAGGCCGGACGTGACGTCTCCGACGTCGAGACGGTGATCGATCTGGCCCGCAACGGAGACGCCCTCGCCACAGGTCTTCTCCGCGAGGCGGGCAGCATGACCGGCGGCGTCCTCGCCACGATCGTGAACTTCTTCACCCCCGACCGGCTCGTCGTCGGCGGCTCGCTGAGCGCCTCCGACGTCTTCATCGCCGCGATCAAGTCGAAGCTGTGGGCCGACTGCCTCCCCATGGCGACCGAGAACCTCGAGGTCGCCGTGCCGCGCCACCCCCGCACGGGCGGCATCCTGGGTGCGGCGCGCCTGTTCCTCGATGCGGTTTTCGGGACCGAGGCGGCCCGCTCGCCGCTGCGGGTGCCGGCCCGCCCGTAGCCCGGGGGATACGAGGGACGGCCCGGCGCACGGCCCACCCCGCGCCGCGCCGTGGAACGCTGGAAGCACCATGACCGACACCACGCCCGCCGAGCGGCTCCGCAGTGCGCTCGAGCACTCCGACGCCTCGGCACGCCTGCAGGCCGCGCTCGCCGCGGGAACCCGTCCCGACGACAGCTACATCGACGAGCTCGTCGCACGATGCGCCGTCGAGTCCGACTTCTTCGTGCGCGACATGCTCACCTGGGCCCTCACCCGCCATGATCCCGCGCGCGTGGTTCCGCGGCTGCTGCCCGAGGTCACGTCCGACGTCCCGCAGGCGCGCAGCCAGTCACTGCACACTCTGTCGAAGATCGGCGACCCCGCCGCGTACGGTGCCATCACCCGGGCGGTGCTGCGTGACCGACACCCCGAGGTGGCTCGCGCGGCCTGGCGGACGGCATCCGGTCTCGTTCCCGACGACGCGCACGAGAGCCTCGCCGAGGAGCTCTCCACGCAATTCGGCCGCGGCGACCACGACACCCAGCGCAGCCTCAGCCGGGCGTTCGCGGCGATCGGATTCCGGGCCGAGCCGACCGTGCACCGTGCCGCGGAGTCCTCGTACGACGTGGTCAGCGCGCACGCGCGCGCGACGCTGATCGTGATGGACGACCCCGACGTCGAGTTCGCCGAAGCCGCGGTCGAAGCCCGGCGGGTGGTGGCTCAGCGCGCGCTGCCGGACGCGGGGGAGTAGCCGCAGCCCGCGGAGGGGATTCGGCGGGGGGAGGACTCTTCGGCTGGGTTTCGTCCTCCGCCCGCACTTTCTCCTCCCTCACGCGGCCCCGCGTCACCGAAGGCGCGCCCGCGAGACGGCGATCACCACGAGCGTGGCGAGACCGATGATGGGCAGGATGCCGAGCAGGTACGTCACGGCCAGTCCGAGGTCGGAGCCGAAAGACGTGAATGCGAGCGTGGAGGCCGTCGCGCCGCCCAGGACGCCGACCGCCACGGCGATCCACCGCAGGGTCGGGGCTGCGGTCAGGCCGGTGATCACGAGGAGGATCGCGAGCACGATCAGGGTGAGTCCGCCGACGAGGATCGGCCAGAACCCGAGACCGAGGATGACGAAACCGACCCCCATCAGGGCGTAGACGGGCGCCATGACGAAGCCGAAGATGCGCGCTCGGCGGTCGAGCTTCTCGGGTGACAAGGGTGCGGGCATGAGCTCCCTCCGGGGTCGTGAAACCGTCACGATACGCACCCGTTCAGACGATCGATACGCACGGGAGCGATCTCACGGACATCGCGGGAAATGATTGCGTTTTCTGGGCGCTTTCATATGGAACAATGCAGTAGCTCACTCCGTCGCTTTCTCGCCAGCGTCATTTCCTGGGTGCGCCCTGCCCATCGGCAACCGCCCACGAGAAACGCAATGGGCGGTGCCTTGTTTCCCTGAAAGGGACACCGCATGTCGACCGAATCCTCGCGCCGCGCCTCGACGCTGAAGCGCACCACGGCCCTCGTCTCCACCGGTCTGCTGGCCGCCGCGATGCTCTTCGGCGGGACCACCGCCGCCCAGGCCATCGCCGACCCCTCGCTCGAGTCGAGCTCTTCGACCGCCACCGCGGGCGGCACCGTCGTGCTGACCGCGTCGGGCTTCGAGCCGGGCACCGAACTTGCGTTCGTCATCGACCTGCAGGAGGAACTGGTCACCTACCCGGTCGACGGTGGCCCGGTCGCGGCCGGCCAGGACGGCACCTACAAGGGGTCCGCGGTGCTCCCGGAATCGCTTGAGCCGGGCGCCCACGAGGTCGCCGTCGTCAACCGCGACGCTCTCGCTCCCGACGCGCGCGAGCGCGAGCTGCTCCCCCGCTTCGCGTCGACCGAGATCACCATCGTCGCCACGCCGACCTCCTCGGTCACCCCCGCGTCGCAGTCGCTCTCCTCGTACCTGAAGAACGGCGTCACCGCCACCTTCACCGGTTTCGAGCCCGGCGCCACTGTCTCGTTCGGCATCGGCAACGAGGGCTCGGGCGACCAGGCCGGTCCCGACCAGGTCGCCGACGCCAACGGCACGGTCGTCCTCCGCTTCGTGCCCGAGGTCGGCACCAACTACGCCAACGAGGGCACCTACTTCCTCAGCGCGTTCTCGAACGGCTTCGCCGTCAGCGCCGCTCCGGTGAGCTTCGTCGTCACGCCCGACGCCGCCGCGACCCCGTCGGCTCCGGTCGCCGCTCCCGCCAAGCCGGTCAAGCGCGCCGCCACGTTCACGGGCTGACCTCCTCGGCATCCCGTACGCCGGGCCGGAACTGTCGTTCCGGCCCGGCGCTCCCTTTCCCCCCGCTGCGTCCCTCCCGGAGTCCCCGTGTCCTCTCGCATGTCCGCCACCGCCGGAGCCGTCGCGCTCGTCGCCGCCCTGCTGCTGACCGGGTGCTCCCCGGCCGCCACGCCCGACGCCGCGACGCCCACGCCGACGATGCCCGTGCCCACCGCGGTCGCCACCTCGGCCGCTCCGGTTCCCACGGTCGTCGGCACCTCGGCCACCGCGACGGATGCCACGCTCGAGGTCTACGACGCCCCCTCGGGCACCGTCACGTCGACGCTCACGAACCCCCGGGAATCGGGCGCGCCGCTGACACTCCTCGTCGAGTCCACCGACGGGGACTGGCTGCAGGTGCAGCTCGCCCAGCGCCCGAACGGCAGCACCGGCTGGGTGAAGGCCGACGCGGTCACCCTGCACAGCCTCGAGTACAGCCTGGCCGTCTCGACCGAGGACAACACCGTCACGCTCAGCAAGAACGGCGCCGCGGTCAAGACCTTCAGCGCGGCCACCGGCACCGGCGGGACGCCGACGCCGCACGGGTCGTTCTACCTCACCGAACTGCTTGAGCCCACGAACGAGGGGTACGGCCCCTACGCTTTCGGGCTCTCGGCGTTCTCCGACGTGCTGTCGAGCTTCGGCGGCGGACCGGGCCAGATCGGCCTGCACGGCACCGACGACGAGGACAGCATCGGACAGGCGGCCAGCCACGGCTGCATCCGCCTGTCGAACGACGACATCACCGAACTCGCCGGCCTGCTGCCCCTCGGCACCCCCATCACGATCAGCTGACGACCGCGTCGTCGTGGCGTCAAGCCCCGGCCTTTTCAGCGTTCTCTTCGACGGCGCGCGGTAGCGTCCTCATCGTTCTGCGCGATGCCGCGTGCCCCCGGGCGCATCTCGGGAGCACGCTGTCCCGCCCGGTTCGACGGAGGGAGGCGATGACCATCAGCACGACGACCGCGCCCGCCTCGCCGCCGATGGGCGCCCACCCGGGGCCGCTCGACAGGGTGCGCAACCTCCCGTCGCTCACCGGTCTGCGCTGGGCGACGGCGATGCTCATCTTCGGCCACCACCTGATGGCGGTGAACTACTTCGGCGGCAACGCCGGCGTCGCCTGGGGCTTCCTCTTCGAAGCGGGGAAGACCGGGGTCACCCTCTTCTTCATCCTCTCGGGCTTCGTCCTCGCCTGGGGGTACAAGCCGCAGCAGAGCTCCGGCTCGTTCTACTGGCATCGTTTCGCGCGGATCTACCCGCTGCACCTGGTGGGCGTGGTGCTCGCGCTGATCACGGCGGCGACCCTCGTCCCCGAGATCCGCAGCGACGGTCCCGCACCCGTCGTGGCGAACGTGTTCCTCCTCAACGGCTGGGTCCCCGACTGGTGGCAGGCCGGGAACCCCGCGAGCTGGTCGCTCGTGTGCGAGGCCTTCTTCTACCTCAGCTTCCCCTTCCTCATCCGCCCCCTCGTGCGGCTGTCGAACCGTGCCCGGATCATCGTGATCGCGGCATCCCTCGTGCTCGTCGCGTTCGCTCCGCAGATCGCCGCCCTCGCTCCCGGCGCGCTGTCCGCGGCATCCACCCCCCTCCTCCGCCTGCCGGAGTTCGTGATCGGCATGGCCCTCGCGCTGATGATGAAGAGCGGGAGGTGGATGCCGCTGCACCTGGCCGTCGCGGTCCCGCTCGCCGTCGTGGGATACGCGGCGTCGGAGGCGCCGACGATCCCCGGCACCGACATCCACCCGGGGCTCGCCGCGAACGTCGGTTTCTATGCGCTGCTGGTCGCGGCCCTCGCCGCCGTCGACGCGCGCGGTCGCTCGACGTTCCTCGCCCGGCCGCTGTGGCAGGAGCTCGGGCGGGTGTCGTTCGCGTTCTACCTCGTGCACCTGCTGGTCATCGCGTCGGTGTCGTCGTCGTGGCCCGACGGGCACCCCGAACTGCCGTGGCGGCAGGCGGTGCTGCTCGGCCTGGCCGCGTTCGCCATCGCGCTGGCGATCGCATGGGTGCTGCACAAGGCCGTCGAGGTGCCGGCTCAGCGGTGGCTGCTGCGATACGACCGTTCGCGGGCGCGCGTGCAGCCCGCCCCGGCGCGCGACCTGGCGGAACCGGTCACGACTCGCTAGCCTCGCCGGATGTTCGGCGCACACGCACTCATCCTTCTTCTCACCTGGGGCATCGGCCTCGTCGTCCTCAGCGCCGCCCTGTACGTCGTGGTGCGCTTCGCCGTGCTGCACGCGCTGAAGGCGCACACGCGGTGGGTGGACGGCGGCAAGCAGGAGGGGCGTCCCGGAAAGTCGGCTGTGGCGGGTCCAGAGCTCACGGGCAACGCGGCTCAGGTGAACGCGATGGATCGCAGCGAGTACCGACGCAGAGAAGCCGACGGCGATCCCTTCCTCGTCAACGGCCCACCGCGCGTTCAGCCGGGCCCCGGTACACTGCCCCGTGCCCGAAACACTGCTGAGCCCCGATCGCGATGCCGCGCGATCGGCATCCATCGATCCGACCGAGCTCGAGATCGCGCTGCGCGTCATCGACGCGGCCTCCTCGCTCGACCCCGAAGACCCCGCTTACATCGCCCTGCGCCGTCAGACCGGCAAGCTCTACAAGGACGTCAAGCGGCAGTCGCGCAAAGAGAAGCGCCAGCGCATCGCCGAGGCGGATCGCGCCGTCGTCGCCGCCACCGCGACCGGGGCGCCGGATCGCATCGACGACGAGACGCGCGGCATCCCGCTCGCGACTCGCACGACAACGCCGTTCGCGGGCGAGCTGATCAAGGCCCGCGCCTGCTACATCTGCAAGCAGGACTACACGCTCGTCGACGCGTTCTACCACCAGCTCTGCCCCGACTGCGCGGCGATGAGCCACGCCAAGCGCGACGCGCGCACCGACCTCACCGGCAAGCGCGCGCTGCTCACCGGCGGTCGCGCGAAGATCGGCATGTACATCGCGCTGCGGCTGCTGCGCGACGGCGCGCACACGACGATCACCACGCGCTTCCCGCGCGACGCCGTCCGGCGCTTCTCGTCGCTCCCCGACAGCGCCGACTGGCTGCACCGGCTGAAGGTCGTGGGCATCGACCTGCGCGACCCCGCCCAGGTGATCGGACTCGCCGAGTCGGTGGCATCCGACGGCCCCCTCGACATCCTCATCAACAACGCGGCGCAGACCGTGCGGCGCTCGCCGGGGGCGTACAAACCCCTGGTGGATGCCGAACTCGCACCGCTCCCCGACGGACCGCTGCCCGAGCTCGTCACGTTCGGCCACACCAACGACGCCCACCCGCTCGCGCTCGCGCAGTCGGTGTCGGCGCACCCGATCCTCGCGTCGGCCGCGCGCACCGCCGACGAGCTCACGGCCGAAGCGATGGCCGCCGGATCGTCGTCGCTGGAGCGACTGGCCGCGGGCACCGCGATCGACGCGGGCGGGCTCGTGCCCGACGAGGACCGCATCAACAGCTGGACGCAGCACGTCGACCAGGTGGAGCCCCTCGAGATGCTCGAGGTGCAGCTCGCGAACATGACCGCGCCGTTCCTGCTCGTGAGCCGGCTGCGTCGCGCGATGGCGGCATCGAGCGCGCGTCGGAAGTACATCGTCAACGTCTCGGCGATGGAGGGCGTGTTCGGCCGCGGCTACAAGGGCCCCGGCCACCCGCACACCAACATGGCGAAGGCCGCGCTCAACATGCTCACGCGCACGAGCGCCCGCGAGATGTTCGAGTCCGACGGCATCCTGATGACCGCCGTCGACACCGGCTGGATCACCGACGAGCGCCCGCACTTCACCAAGGTGCGCCTCGCCGAGGAGGGCTTCCACGCCCCGCTCGACCTCGTCGACGGCGCCGCGCGCGTCTACGACCCGATCGTGCGCGGCGAGGCCGGCGAGGACCTGTTCGGCATCTTCCTGAAGGACTACCGCAAGAGCTCGTGGTGACGCCCCGGCCCGTCCCCGGGCGGTGAGCGGCCGCCGGGGGCGCCGCGACGCGTCAGGCCGGCAGGAAGAACTCCCGCGCGAGCGGGGCGATCTCGATCCCGGATGCCGTGGCCGCGGTGACCCAGCGGAGTTCGGCGATCTCGGCTTCCGGGACCGGGCGCTGGTCGCCGATGTCGACGCGGAACACGTCGGCGACCACCGCGAAGCCGGGCTCGTTCGCCGCGCTCGCCGTGAACCGGCCGAGGGGCTCGAGCGCGTCGGGGGAGACCCGGATGCCGACCTCTTCGGCCAGCTCGCGGGCGAGCGTCTCGGCGGGGGTCTCTCCGGGCTCGGGCTTGCCGCCGGGCTGCATGAACGCGGTGGTTCCGGCCTTGCGCACGAGCAGCAGGCGGCCGTCGGCGTCGGTGATCACCGCGGCCGAGACGTGGATACGACGCGGGGTGGTGGCATCCGGAATCACTCCCGCACGCTAGCAGGAGCGGCGCCCGCGCGGTGGCGCGCACGCGTGCGGTCTCTCCGCCCGCGTCGGGAGCGGAGGCGAACGGACCGCGACCAGCCCCGGTCTCAGCGGCGCAGCCGCCGCGCGGCGGTCAGGTCGAGCAGGAACAGTGCGGCGCCCTGGACGACGACGGCCACACCGTGACCGCGCGCGTCGGCGGCGCTGAGACGTCCCCCGAACGTCGGCCGGCGAACCGCGAGATGCGCGCCCGCGGCGACGTAGCCGACGTCGAGCGCCGTGTTGATCAGCAGCAGACGCCGCAGCGGGCGACGCTTCGGCGCGGCCCCGCGGCGGACGGCGAACATCGCCAGGCCGAGGTCGACGGCCCCCCACATCGCCGTCTGCACGCCGAAGGCGCGGGTGCGCGGGAAGAGCGCCAGAGCGCCCCCCACGACGACGGATGCCGTGCCCCATCGCCGCAGACGACGCACGAGGGTGCCGGCGACGGCCTTCGCTGATGCCATGACAACCATGATGCCGCCCCGCCGGCATCCCCGGGCGCACCGCCGGCCCTGCCCGCTCGGGGTGTGGTGAGGCGCGGCGGGACGCGACCGGGCGGCGGGTGCCCGGCGGGCAGGGGCGCGGGTCAGCGCGCGGCGCGCGGGACCGCCATCGACGGCTCGGCGTCGTCGGGCAGCCCGTAGGTCGCGACGACGCGTTCGAGGTAGCGCTCGATGATGCGCTGCTCGGCGTCGTCGAACTCGTCGAGCACCGCGTCGACGCCCGCGATCATCGGCATGAGGTGGCCCATCGCGCGCTGCACCGACGAGTCGGTGGGCACGACCAGGACGCTGCGCCGGTCAGTGGGGTGAGGCATGCGGGTGACGTGGCCGAGATCGACGAGGCGGTCGATCGCGGCGGTGGTGGCCGCGGTGGTGAGGTCGAGACGCCGCGAGAGTTCACCCGGCGACAGGGGACCCGACATGACGAGGTGGCCCATGGCATCCAGGCCCGTCGGGTTGACCGCGAGCTCGCGCTGCAGCGACTTCTCGAACGCCGAGCCCGCGGTGAACAGATCGCGCACGAGCGCGGTGGGGCGCCGCGTGCGGGGCATGGGCGCACCGCCGACGGTGGGGGGAGGGGTGGAAGATTCCGACGCTTCCATGAGTGGCACTCTACGCCGGTTTTGGGATACCTTTCACGTATCTCGAGAATCGAGATACAAGAAAATCTAGGAAAGGCATCCCATGAACCGGTTGCTGCGCGTGCTCACCTCGGCACGCACGTCATGGATCGTGCTCGTGGTCGCCTTCGCGGGCGTCGCCGCGCTGTTCGCGCTCGGGTCGAGTTCGTCGGCCGAGACCGCGCCCGGAAACGGGCTGCCCGACTCCGCCGAGTCGGTGCAGGTGTCGAAGATCCTCGAGACCTTCCCGGATGCCGACACCACCAGCGCCCTGCTCGTGTTCGCCGCCGCCGACGGCCAGGCCCTGAGCCCCGAGACCGTCGCCGCGATCCAGCAAAAGGCGTTCGGCGACCTCGTCGACCTCACCCCCGACGGCTTCATCCCGCCGCCGCAGGTGTCGGAGGACGGGACGGTCGCCCTGCTCGTCGTGCCGCTCGAGCCCGAGAGCGACGTCGCCGCGCAGACCGAGCGCGCCGATGAGATCCGCGCGCTCGCCGCCGACGGTCTCGACGGGGTGCGCACCTACCTGACCGGCCCCGAGGGCTTCGAGGTCGACATCGCCGCGGTGTTCGACGGCGCCGACTTCACCTTGCTGCTCACGACCGTCATCGTCGTCGCGGTCCTGCTGCTCATCACCTACCGCAGCCCCTGGCTGTGGCTCGTGCCCCTGATCGTGATCGGCACCGCCGACGCCTCGGCCGGGATCGTCGCGCGCCGGGTCGCCGAGGCGGTGGGCGTGCAGCTGGACGCCTCGATCACCGGCATCCTGTCCGTCCTCGTCTTCGGTGCGGGCACCAACTACGCCCTGCTGCTCATCGCGCGCTACCGGGACGAGCTGCGCCTGGCCGAAGACCGCCGCGAGGCGATGCGCCGCGCGGTGCGGGGCGCGGGACCGGCGATCATCGCGAGCGGATCCACCGTCGCCCTCGCCCTGGCGACCCTGCTGCTGGGCGAGCTGTCGGGCAACCGCGCCCTGGGGCTGGCGTGCGCCGTCGGCGTCGTGGTGGCGATGGTCTTCGCGCTCATCGTGCTGCCCGCCGCGCTCGTGCTCTTCGGTCGCTGGTTGTTCTGGCCCTACATCCCCCGCTTCGGGTCGCCCGACGCGATCTCGCGCAGCCCGTGGGGCAAGCTCGGTCGCGGCGTCTCGCGGCGCCCGGTCGTCGTCGCGATCACCGGGGCGGTCGTGCTCGGCGCGCTCGCGAGCGGCCTGTTCTTCGTCCAGACGGGCCTGTCGCAGAACGACCGCTTCCTGCAGAAGCCCGACGCGGTCAAGGGACAGGAGGTGCTCGCCGAGGCGTTCTCGGCCGGGGCGACCTCGCCCGCCACGGTGGTCGCCAAGCCCGCCGACGCCGACGCGGTCGTCGAGGCCGCCACGGGACTCGAGGGCGTCGACTCGGCCCGCATCGTCGAGGCGACCACCGACTGGGCGCGCATCGACGTGACGCTGAACGCGTCGGCCGAGACGCCAGAGGCCTTCGCCGCGATCGAGCGCATGCGCGCCGACTTCGACGGCATCGGGTCGGGGCAGACGCTCGTCGGAGGTCTCGACGCGCAGGCGCTCGACGTCGCCGGTGCGCAGCAGCGCGATCAGTCGCTGATCATCCCGCTCATCCTCGTGCTGGTGTTCATCGTGCTCGTGATCCTGCTGCGCTCGCTGCTGGCGCCCGTGCTGCTGCTGCTGGCGGTGGTCGCGAGCTTCTTCTCGGCCGTGGGCGCCGCGTGGTGGCTGTTCCAGACGCCGCTGTTCGCCTTCCCGGCGATCGACACCAACGTGCTGCTGTTCAGCTTCCTGTTCCTGGTGGCGCTGGGTGTGGACTACAGCATCTTCCTCGTCACCCGCGCGCAAGAAGAGAGCCGCACCCTCGGCACCACGCAGGGCATGATCCGCGCGCTCGCCGCGACCGGAGCGGTCATCACGAGCGCCGGCATCCTGCTCGCCGCCGTGTTCGCCGTGCTGGGCGTGCTGCCGCTGATCACCCTCACGCAGATCGGCATCATCGTCTGCATCGGAGTTCTGATCGACACCCTGCTGGTGCGTACCGTCATCGTTCCGGCGATGGCGTTCATCGCCGGGGACAGGTTCTGGTGGCCCCGCAAGCCGAAGGTGACGGATGCCGAAGCCGCCGCCCACCAGGCGCCCAACGCCCCGCAGACCCGCGCCGCACGTCGGAAGGACGTGCCGGTCGCCTGAGCGCCGCGGGCCGGGAGCGGGCCCCCACGTCCTCCCGGTCCGCGGTCCCACCCCATCCGACAGGGGTGGGTCGCTCGACGGGCCGCACTCCCGCGGCCCGTCGATGAGGGGCGGCCCGGCCTCGGCGCCCGGCCGCCCCTCATGTCATCGCCGCGACGAGACCGCCGAGGCCGCGGCGCGGGGCACCAGGCGCTCCAACTGGGTGACGTGCGCCGGCGTGAGCTCGGCGAGCGAGGTGACCTGCAGCAGCTGCATGGTTCGCACGACCTGGTCGGCGAGGATCTGGATCGCCCGATCGACGCCCTGCCGTCCACCCGCCATGAGGCCGTACAGATACGCGCGCCCGATCAGCGTGAACTTCGCCCCCAGGGCGATGGATGCGACAATGTCGGCGCCGTTCATGATGCCCGTGTCGATCGCGATCTCGGTGTCGGCGCCCACCTCGCGTACCACCTCGGGCAGCAGGTGGAAGGGGACGGGAGCGCGGTCGAGCTGGCGTCCGCCGTGGTTGCTGAGCACGATGCCGTCGACCCCGAGATCGGCGAGACGGCGCGAGTCCTCGACATTCTGCACCCCCTTGATGACGAGTTTGCCCGGCCACAGGGCGCGGATCTCGGCGAGGTCGTCGAACGAGATCGAGGGGTCCATGGCGGCGTTCAGGAGCTCGCCCACGGTCCCGCCGGTGGCGCTCAGCGAGGCGAACTCGAGCTTGGGGGTGGTGAGGAAGTCCCACCACCACCAGGGGCGGGGGAGCGCGTCGACGATCGTCGACACGCTCAGCTGCGGTGGGATCGAGAAGCCGTTGCGCTTGTCGCGCAGGCGAGCCCCCGCCACGGGGGTGTCGACGGTGAAGAACAGGGTGTCGAAGCCCGCTTCGGCGGCGCGCTCGACCAGGCCGTACGAGATCTCGCGCTGCTTCATCACGTACAGCTGGAACCAGTTGCGCCCGTGGGGGTTCGCTTCTTTGACCGATTCGATCGAGCTGGTTCCCAGCGTCGACAGGGTGAAGGGGATGCCGGCGGCTCCGGCCGCGCCTGCGCCCGCGATCTCGCCCTCGGTCTGCATCAGTCGGGTGAAGCCGGTCGGGGCGATGCCGAACGGCAGTGCCGACGAGCCGCCGAAGATCTGGCACGTCGTGTCGACCCGCGAGACGTCGCGAAGGATCGACGGGTGGAACTCGACGTCGGCGAACGCCTGACGGGCGCGGGCGAGACCCTCCTCGCTGTCCGCCGCGCCGTCGGTGTAGTCGAACGCTGCGGCCGGGGTCCGGCGCTTGGCGATGTCGCGCAGGTCGCCGATGGTGAGTGCGGCGTTCAGCCGGCGTCGACGGCCGTTGAAGTCGGGGCGCTTGAACTGCATGAGTTCGAGTAGCTCGATCGGGTTGGGGAACTGACGTGTCACAGCGGACATGGCGTGCCTTTCGGAGGAGGGGGGACGGGTTACGGGAGCATCCACGACAGGACGGAGGACTGCAGGCCCACCAGCAGGCACATGACCACGAGCATGCCGAGGCTCCACCAGATGACCTTCCGCAGGATGGTGGCCTCTTGGCCGACGAGGCCGACCGCGGTCGCGGCGATCGCGAGATTCTGCGGACTGATCATCTTGCCGATGACGCCACCGGAGGTGTTCGCGGCGACGAGCAGGGTCGGGTCGATGCCCGCCTGCACTGCCGCGCTCTGCTGCAGCGTGGCGAACAGCGCGTTGGCGCTGGTGTCGGAGCCGGTCACGGCGGTGCCGAACCAGCCAAGGATCGGCGAGAGGAAGGCGAACAGGGCGCCGGTTCCGGCGATCCAGGCGCCGATGGTGAGGGTCATGCCGGACATGTTCATGACGTACGCGAGGGCGAGCACCGAGCCGACGGTCAGCAGGGAGAAGCGGAGCTTGACCAGCGTCTGCCACCACGTGCGTGCGGCTTCGCGCAGCGGCAGTCGGTACACCAGCGCCACGACGATCCCGCAGATGATGAGCAGGCTGCCCGCCGACGACAGCCACCCGAGCGTGTAGACCGTCGAGGTGGCGGCCTTGCCGCTCGCGGTGAGGATGTTCCCGTCCAGGCCGGGCCAC
Organism: uncultured Microbacterium sp.; assembly: GCA_913774845.1. GTDB lineage: Bacteria > Actinomycetota > Actinomycetes > Actinomycetales > Microbacteriaceae > Microbacterium. The sequence continues at coordinate 50,653 of CAJYJO010000005.1, forward strand.
GGGATCTTGACGTCGGTGGCCGCGAGGAAGGTCTTCAGCGGGACCCACAGCTTCGCGAGAGAGAAGACGACGACCACGAGCAGGTACGGGAAGAGGGCGAAGAAGACCGTGCGCGGCGTCAGTCGCGGACGCGGGGCCGAGGTCTCGGCATCCGCGGATCCGGTGCCGCCGCCCGAGGTGGTCACGCCCGCGCCCACCAGGCTCGCGGAGCGCTCCTTGAGCAGGCGCTCGCGGGCGGCGGTGGTACCGCGCGGCTGCCAGAAGCGCAGCAGGACGACCGCGGCGGCGATTCCGGCGAGGGATGCCACGATGTCGGTCAGCTCGACCGAGATCCAGGTCGCGCTGACCCACTGCGCGATCGAGAACACCACGCCGAAGGTGAGCGCGGCGGGCCAGGTCTCTCTCAGGCCGCGCCAGCCGTCGGCGATGAGCACGAGGATGAACGGGACGAAGAGGGCGACGAGCGGAGTCTGGTGCCCGACGTAGGCGCCGATCTCGTGGTAATCGATCCCCGTCAGGCTGCCGGCGGTGACGATCGGGGTGCCGACCGCTCCGAACGCGACGGGGGCCGTGTTGGCCAGCAGCACGATGACGGCGGCGCGCATCGGGGTGAACCCGACGGCCATGAGCATGACCCCGGTGATCGCGACCGGGGCGCCGAAGCCGGCGAGGGCCTCGAGCAGGCCGCCGAAGCCGAAGGCGATGATGATCGCCTGGATGCGCGGATCGTCGCTGAGGGCGTTGATGACGAGGCGCAGGTCTTCGAAGCGGCCGCTGCGCACGGTGAGCTCGTAGAGCCAGATGGCGTTGAGCACGATCCACATGATCGGGAACAGACCGAACACGAAGCCCTGGGTGGCCGACAGGGCGGCGAGGTCCACGGGCATGCGGTACCCGAGGACGGCCACGAGCAGAGCGACGCCGAGACCGGACAGGCCCGCCCAGTGGGCCTTCCAGCGCAGCACGCCGAGTGTCACGAAAACCGTGAGGAACGGCAGGCTCGCGACGAGCGCCGACGTCACGATGCTGGCGCCGATCGGCGCGAGTTCGGGGGTGTACATGCGGGCCTTCCTTCGAACGTCGTTGTTGCGAAGCGTCCGAC
>CAJYJO010000006.1 GCA_913774845.1 uncultured Microbacterium sp.
AAGCAGGCCATCGCCGCCCTCAAGGGCGAATCCACCGAGGCCAAGATCCAGACCGGCTTCACCATCCTCACCAAGGACAACATCAACGGCGACGGCAAGGACGCGGTCTACAAGTCCTCCTGCTGACCCCACTCCGGATGCCGGGACCCCCGCCCCCACGCGGAGGTCCCGGCATCCACCCCCTCCCGCCCGGAGGCTTCGACAGGCTCAGCCACCGGGCTCACGCAACACGCCCCGCCCGCCCCACCCACACGGAGCCCCGCATGACCGACCTCACCGCCGCCGCCCTCCCCTCCCTCGCGGCGAACGTCTCCGTTCCGACATACGACCGGTCGGCCGTGCGCTCGCGCATCGTGCACGTCGGCGTGGGCGGCTTCCACCGGGCGCACGAGGCCATGTACCTCGACCGCCTGCTCGAGGCCGGCCACACCGAGTGGGGCCTGTGCGGAGTCGGGGTCCTCTCCTTCGACGCCGCGATGCGCGACGCCCTCGCCGCTCAGGACGACCTCTACACGCTCGTCACGACCGCCCCCGACGGCTCCTCCACGGCCCGCGTCATCGGCTCGATCGTCGACTACCTCTTCGTCCCCGACGACCCCGAGGCCGTGGTTGCTAAGCTCGCCGACCCCGACACCGCGATCGTCTCGCTCACCATCACCGAGGGCGGCTACGGTATCGACGACGCCACGGGCGACTACGCCCCGCGCGACGAGGCGACCCTCGCCGACCTCGACGGCTCCGGCTCCCCGCGCAGCGTCATGGGCCTGCTGAGCGAGGGCCTGCGCCGACGGCGGGATGCCGGCATCCCGGCCTTCACGGTCATGTCGTGCGACAACATCCAGGGCAACGGCCACGTCGCCCGCGCCGCGCTCCTCGGCTTCTCCGCTCGTCGCGACGCCGAGCTGTCGGCGTGGATCGCCGAGAACGTCTCGTTCCCCAACTCCATGGTCGATCGCATCACCCCCGTGACCACCGACGAGACGCGCGCCGCCGTCGCCTCGGAGTTCGGCATCCGCGACCGCTGGCCGGTGCGCAGCGAGTCGTTCGAGCAGTGGGTGCTCGAAGACGCGTTCCCCGCCGGCCGTCCGCCGTTCGACGAGGTGGGCGTGCAGCTGGTCGACGATGTCGAGCCCTACGAGCTCATGAAGCTGCGGCTGCTCAACGCCTCGCACCAGGCCATGAGCTACCTCGGCATCCTGTCGGGCGCTCATTACGTGCACGAGGTGTGCACCGACCCGCTGTTCATCGAGTTCCTGCAGGGCTACATGCACGAGGAGGCGATCCCGACGCTGCGCGAAGTCCCGGGGATCGACCTCGACGCCTACTGCGACCAGCTCATCGCCCGATTCGGCAGCGAGGCGATCCGCGACACGCTCGCACGCCAGGTGGTCGACGGCTCCGACCGTCTGCCCAAGTTCCTGCTGCCCGTCGTGCGCGAGCAGCTCGCGTCGGGCGGGCGCATCGATCACGCCGCCCTCGTGCTCGCCGGCTGGAGCGTCTTCCTCGAGGGGCGGACCGAGACGGGAGAAGAAGCCCCCGCGGTCGACAGCCGCCTCGACGAGCTCCGCGCGATCGTCGCCGACGATCCCGCAGCCCTGCTCGACTACGCGCCCGTGTTCGGCGACCTCGGCCAGGACGCGCGCCTGCGCGAGGCCTACCTGTCAGCCCGCGCGTCGCTCGCCGAGCGCGGTGCGCGCGGCGCCATCGCGGCGCTCACGGCCTGATCACCCCGCGGCGTCGCCGTCACGGGCGGGGCAGGCCTCGCAGGAACCCGGTGATCGCGTCGTGGAAGCGCATCGGCTCCTGGTTCGCCTCGTTGCAGTGGCCGGTGGCGTCGAACGCGACCAGCTCGGTGGCCGGATGCCGCTGGGCATAGGCGACCGATCCCGAGAACGGCACCACGGGGTCGACGCGGCTGTGCACGATGACGGTCGGCAGGTCGGCGCCGGGGCGCGGCCCGTCGGCCCAGTTCAGCGCCCGCGCGTCGACCGCCTCGACGAGTCCGAGCGCGCGGGCTCCGAGGCGGCTGCGCAGGACGCGCAGGGATGCCGCGGCCACGGTCCGCGGCAGGTGCGCGCCCGCCACGGCGTTCTCGACCACGCGCGTCCAGTCCAGCGCCGGGGCCACGAGCACGAGACCCGAGATCACGTCGCGATGCGCGGACTGCTCGAGGGCGAGCATCGCGATCGTCGCCCCCATCGACCACGCGACGAGCACGATCTCGCGCGCACCCTGCTCGACGGCGTACCCGATGGCGTCGTCGACGTCGCGCCACTCGCGCGTGCCGAGCGAGGACGGGAGGGCATCGGCGGGTGCCGCCTCGTCGTCGCCGGCGTACGACACCACGAGCGACATCCACCCCGCGTCGACGGCGGCGGGCGCCGAGCGCAGTGCGCCGTGCCGGCTGGAGCGCAGGCCGTGGACGTGGATGGTCCAGCGACCGTCGGCCGCGGCCTCGTCGCCGATGAGCCACGCGTCGGCCGTCCCCCCGCGGCGCAGCGGAACGGCGACGTGCCGGGTGGGACCGACGTGCTCGGGCGACCCGACGCTCTGCGAGGTCCACGCACCCGCCGCCGGCCCGTCGTCGACACCGCCGGGCCGTTTCTCCACAGAGCGGACGATCCGGTCGCCGTCGACCCGGACGATCTCGCCGACGGTCAGGTGCGCCCCGTCGTCGAGCCACAGTCCGTAGGTGCCGGGCTGGCGGGAGTCGGGGGTGGCGGGCACCGTCACGGTGTCGCCCTCGATCGTCACCGGCGCGTACGTCTTCGGCGCGCGCGGCGCGATCAGCCGACGGGCGACGTACCCGCCGAGCGCGGTGTGGGCGAGTGCGACGGTGGCGGCGGCGAGGCCCGCCCCGACGATCACCGGTCGGATCATGATCGGACTCCCGAGGGTCGGCGGGTGAGATGCGCGTCGACGTCGTCGAGCAGGGCGCGCTCATCGGCGGTCAGCGGCGTGGCGGTGGCGATCGCATCGTCTTCGACCGCCACCCGGAGAGCGTGCAGTCTGGTGTCGGTCGCCGCCTCGTCGCCGACGGGCACGACCCGGTCGACGCCACGCTCGGCCGAGAGCGCCCGCAGCCGCCCGAGCAGGGCGTCGCCGCGGCGGCGGATGCGCGTCACGGCGGAGGCGGCACGGAAGATCCCGATCACGAAGGCGACGACCCCCAGGTAGAACAGCGGATCGAACAGGGCACTGACGAGGTCGCTCGGCGCGAAGAAGCGCGCGAGGGTGAGGTCGAGGATCTCGCTGAGGCAGCCGAGGACGATCCCGACGGCACCGGCGCGGAAGAACCCGCGGACGCCGGGCAGCGACTCTCGCGCCGAGCGGTACAGCAGCACCCCCACGAACGCGATCCCCGCCATGTGCACCACGCCGTACAGCCAGGCGCCCGTGGAGGTCAGGGCCGCGTCCTCGACGAAGCGGAACGACGACGGGCCCCGATCGGGCAGGGCGACGAAGAACACGACGGTGAACAGGATGCCGAGCACGAGCGGCATCCGCCACCGGAGGGTGTGCACGCGCGCCGACATCGGCGCGGTCCCCGCTTGGATGCCGAGCCACAACGACACCATCGTGAGCACGTTCTGCACGAGCTTGAGGATGTTCGTGCCGCCCAGCAGCCCGTCGAGCGCGGGGAGGGGGACGATCGTCCCCTGCGTGAGCAGGGCGATCGCGCCCACCAGCGCGGCCAGCCACGCGATGCGTGCCCGCGGCTGACGCCACGCGGCGCGGGCGCGCAGCACCACGACGAGCAGCAGACCGACGAGCGCGGCGTCGATGAGGACGACGGTCACCACGACGACTCCGCGACCCGCGGTCCCGCGTACAGGATTCCCGCGATGCGGTGGGCGACGTGCTCGGCGACGAGTTCCGCCTCGCATGCCGGTGTGGTGAGGGCGGGGTTGTCGAACGGCGGGATCGAGGAGCGCTCCACCGGCACGCCGCTGCAGTGCGCGTCGTCGAGCAGGTGGCCCAGCTCGTGCGAGGCCGCGAACTGCCGGTACAGCAGCGGGTCGGCGGCCCGCACGTGGATGCGACCCTCGCGACGATCGTCGAAGTACGTGAGGAAGCCGGTGAGGGTGCCCCACCCGGCCGTGTCGTCCTCGGCGATGATCCGCAGTCGCATGTCGAGGGCCCCCTCGACGGCGTGCACGACGTCGTCGAACGTCATGTCGTCCGCGAGCCCCGCACGCGCGACGGCGCGGTCGGTGCGCGCGCGCACGCGCGTCATGATCTCGTCGGATACCGTCACGGCCGCCGCCCCCGTCGGCCGTTCATGGGGAGGACGGTCTCCCCCGCAAGGAGTGGGCGATCGCCCGGAGGGCATCGGGGGACATCTCCCCCAGGGCGCGGAATCGGATGCTGCTCGCGCCGGCCTCGCGCATCGCGTCGCGCAGCTCCAGCTGGGCGTCGGTGCGGTCGGTCACGAGTTCGTCGGTGTGGTCGATGAGGTAGTCGGCGGGAACGTCGCCCCAGTGGGCGATGAGGCGCAGCACCTCCTCGTCGAGGACGACGGTGTTCGTCGTGGCGCCGAGCAGCGTGCGCGCCGACTCGGCGAGCAGAGGGTCGATGCCGTCGAGGTGGTCGAGCAGGTCGTCGACGTCGGTGTCGCGGCTGGCGACGACCCGGCGCACGCGCCCCGCGACCGGATCGACCGGCACGCGCATCTCGACGCGCGGCGCACTCTCGGGGCTGGCTACCTCTTCCGGGGTGACCCCCAGGGCGGCGGCGAGCGCCTCGATGTCGTTGGTGTTGTACGGCAGGGAGAAGCCCGCGCGCGACTGGTAGTAGCTCTTGGTCATTCCGGCGCGCTGAAGCAGCTCGCCGACGGTGAGCCCTTTCGCTTTCCGTAGGCGGTCCACATTCGCCACCACTCGGCGGGAGTACCGCGAGGGCGGTCCGACAGCGCCGCGACCCACGTCCCGATCGTAGACGACAACCGCTTCGCCCGTATATACGACTAGGTGACGGGTGCTATTTACGGGTCACTGTGCTTTTATGGGACGCAGACCGCGAGCGGGGCGTCCGTGGGGGAAACCCTGCTCGCGCGGGTCGGGGCTCACAGCTCCCCGACCCCGCGGTCGGGGGCGACACCATTGGGGGGTGCCGCCCCCGATCGCTCCTCACGCGATCCGCCGCTCCCCCGGGCGGATGACGCGCCACCAGCGGTATCCGTAGCCGTCGAGCGTCACCTCGAACCCGTCCCCGTCGAGGCTCTCGGCATCGCCGGCGTCGTCGAGGAGGTTCACGACGCTCCAGCCCTCGGCATCCGCCCCCTCGATGCGCAGACGGAACGTGCGCCCGTCCGGAGCGAAGTTGTGCGCGGCGACGAACATGCCGAGCTCGCTCGTGAGCGCGTGCGCGAACACGCAGTCGTGGGGCTGATCCAGGATGCCGAGCTCCCCCCACCCGATCTCGGGAGACGCCCGGTAGTGGCGCACGAGGTTCTGCACGAACCGCAGCATCGAGTCGGGATCGCGCCGCTGCTTCGCGACGTTGACGTGCTGCGGTGCGAAACCGCCCGGCACGACCTCGGCGATGAGGTCGTCGGCCGGGGAGAAGCCCGCGTCGGGGGCTCCGGTCCACTGCATGGGCGTACGCACGGCCGCGCGACTGCCCTCGATCTCGGGGTTCTCCCCCATCCCGATCTCCTCGCCGTAGTAGAGCACGGGCGCGCCCGGCAGCGAGAACATCAGGCTGTAGACCATGCGGATCCGTCGCGGATCGCCCTCCAGCATCGACGGCAGCCGGCGGGTGATGCCGCGACCGTGGATGCGCTGCCCCGGCTCGGGCGCGAAGGCCGCGAACACCTCCTCCCGCTCGTCGGCGCTCAGCTGGTCGAGGGTGAGCTCGTCGTGGTTGCGCACGAAGTTGCCCCACTGGTTCCCGCGGGCGATCGCGGGCCGCGACTCCAACGCCGCGCGCAAGGGGGCGGCATCCTGTCGCGCCAGGGCGAGATAGAGCCGCTGGTTGGCGACGAAGTCGAACTGCATCGTCAGCTCGTCGCCGTCGGCGTCGCCGAAGAAGCGCATCTGCTCGTCGTAGGGGAGGTTGACCTCGCCGAGCATCATCGCGTGGCCGCGCCGGCGGGAGACGTAGCCGCGCAGCTCGCGCAGGAACTCGTGCTCGGGGCCGTCGTCTCCGTCGATGAGGAACGGCACGGCATCCACCCGGAACCCGTCGATGCCGAGCTCGAGCCAGAAGCCGATGGCCTTGGCGATCTCCTCGCGCACCTCGGGGTGGTCGGTGGCGAGGTCGGGCTGGTGACGGTAGAACGAGTGCCGGTAGTACTGCCCCGCCGTCTCGTCGAAGAACCACACGCCGTCCTCGACGTCGGGGAACATGCTCTCGGGGGCGTCGGCGGGCACGTCGTCGCGCCACTGGTAGAAGTGCCGGTAGCGGCTGTCGGGGCTGCGGCGTGCCTCCTGGAACCAGGGGTGCTGGTCGGAGGTGTGGTTCACGACGAGGTCGACGATCACGCGCATCCCGCGGTCGTGCGCGGTGCGCAGCACCTCCACCATGTCGCCGAGCGAGCCGTAGCGCGGGTCGACGCCGTAGTAGTCCTCGATGTCGTAGCCGTTGTCGCGCTGCGGCGAGGGATAGAACGGTGCGAGCCACAGGCACGTCACGCCCAGCTCGGCGAGGTGGTCGAGGCGCTGCGCGAGGCCGCGGAGATCGCCCACGCCGTCGCCGTCGGCATCCAGGTAGGTCTTGACGTCGAGGTTGTAGAAGACCGCGGTCTTCCACCACAGGTCGCTGGTGTCGGTGAGCCTCATGCCGTCACCCCCGTCCGGGCGTCAGCGCGGTGCGGTCGGTGCGGGAGGTCGTCATCGGAGCCCTCTTCTCGGGAGCGGTGGCGTTCGTGACTGCCTTTCCTATCGCGCCCGCCCGACCGCGAGCGGGTGCTTGCCCCCGACCCGGTCGTTGTGCCTCGGCGCGTTCGCGACTGTCGCCGAGCCCGACACACAGTGCGCGCCGACAGCCTCGAGCCCATTATGGGGAGCGCCCGGTGGCCGCGAACTCCCGGGAGTGAAACCGAGGTCCCTGAGCCTGTCGAAGGGACCGGAACCCGCCCACCTCGGCAGTGGCGTCACGGCGTCAGAGCGCGCAGGACTCCCGCTCGACGAGCGACACGTCGATGACGGTGACCTCGTCGAGGCCGAGACCGGCGTCGGGCTCGAGACGCGCGAACACCCGTTCGGCGGCGAGCGCGCCGATCCGGCGCGGGTCCTGGTCGATGACGGTCACCGACGGCGTGAGGGTGTCGGCCATCGGGAAGTCGCCGAAACCCACGAAGGGCATCGGTTCGTCCCGCAGCACGTGGGCGAGGGCCATCGACGAGCGCGCGTTGGCCGAGAACAGCGCCGTGGGCGGATCCGCGAGAGCGCGCAGACGGTCGAGGGCGGATGCCGCGGACTCGCGGCTCGACACCCCCGAGGCCACGAGGTCGTCGTCGACGTCGATCCCCGCCTCGCGCAGGGCCCGGCGCCACCCCTCGACGCGCTTCGTCTCGGTGGACAGGTGCACCAGGTCGCCGAGATAGGCGATGCGACGGTGCCCGTGCGAGATGAGGTGCGTCGTGGCGAGGTGCGCTCCCGCTTCGTCGTTCTCGGTGAAGGTATCGGTGATCAGGTCGACCGGCGCGCGGTCGACGAACACGATCGGGGTGTGCCCGCGCCAGCGTTCGAGCCACGAGTGGTCGGTGCCGACGGGGGCGATGACGAGACCGGTGAGCTGACGCCCGAGCAGCGACTCGAGGGCCGCACGCTCGTCGGCGGGGTCTTCGCCGAGGCTGGTCACGAGGGTCGAGAGACCGTGCCGGCGCGCGGTGTCCTCGACGGCGCGCGCGATGGCGGCGAAGAAGGGGTCGACGATATCGGGCACCGCCACGCCGATGACCGAGGCGCGGCCGGCCCGGAACGTGGTCGCGAGCGCGTTGGGCACGTAGTTCAACTCGCGCATCGCCGCCTCGACGAGGGCGCGGGTGTCGGGGAGCACGTGCGGGTCGTCGTTGAACACGCGCGACACCGTCTTGGTGCTCACGCCCGCGCGCTGGGCGACGTCGCGCATCGTGGTCACGAGGCACCTCCGGGGTGTGTGCGGGTGGCGGGTCCGACAGGCCACCTTATCCGGCGGCGTCGGCGGACCGCCCGCCCGGGACGAGGGCGCCCCTCCCCCGCGTGCACCCGCGGTGAGCGCGCCCCGTCCCGGGCGGGCGTGGTCATGTCAGCGGCCGTCGACCGCGTCGGCGAGCTCGCGCAGGCGCGGCAGGGCGCGCCCCGAGAGCAGCTCCTCGCGACGATCGGCGTCGATCGACAGGCTGTCTTTCCACAGCGACCGGCCGGCCATCGCTCCCGAGGCGCCGTTGGCGACGGCCGTGCGCACCTGCTCGATGAAGGTCTCGTGGTCGACGCCGGCCGACAGCACGGCCCACGGCACGCCCTGAGCGGCCTCGGTGACGCGGGCGCTCGCCTCCGCGGAGCCCGGGTACTGCAGCTTGAGGATCTTCGCGCCGCACGCGACGGCCAGGGCGGCGCCGTCGACGACGAGGTCGGCGAAGGTCGCCTTGTACTCCTCGTCGCTCTCGTCGTCGAGCTGGTAGGTCAGAAGCTCGACGATGAGGAGCAGTCCCTCTTCGTCGCACGCCTTCACCAGATCGCGGATCTCGTTCGCGACGCGGGAGTCGGCATCCTGCTTGTCGGGACGGGTGTACCAGAGCATCTTGGCGACGTCGGCACCCTGCTCGCGGATGGAGTGCGGCGTGGCGCCGGGGACGTACCGCGTGTACTTGAGGCCGTCGACCGTCTCGGCTCCCGAGGCGTCGAGACCGACGACGAGGGCGGTGTCGCGGGCGAGCACGCCGTCGTCGACGATCTGCGGCAGCGCGACCTCGGGATCGAGCAGGATCGCGGGGGCGTGGTTGGCGAGGTGGCGCACCAGGTCGGCCTTCACCTCGGCGAGCTCCTCGCGCGAGATGGCGTCGGAGCCGTTCGGGGCGTCCTTGATGGCGGCTTTCATGCCGTTGCGCTGGTCGGCGGCGACGATGAGCATGTGGCCGTCGGGGGTGCTGATCGACTGGAGCGCCCGGCGCTCGAGCGTGGTGAGTTCGTTCATGATCTCTCTTCTCTGGGGTTCTGGCGCGCGGGTGGTCGCGGGTGGTCTGGTCAGGAGGGGACGGATGCCGAGACGAGGCGCCGCGCTCTGTCGGCGGCTCCCCAGGCGACGTCCTGTTCGCGGGTGGACAGGGACGGGTTCGGAAGCACCTCGGCGCGGGCACGGCGGACCGAGGCCATCCCCGCCCAGCCGCCGGTGAGGGTGGAGTGCGTGGCGGGTGCCACCTCGCGATCCATCGCGGCGATGAGCCGGGCCACCTCGTCGTTGCTGTGGCGCAGCGCCGCCGCGAAGATCTCGGCGGGCGAGGCCTCGGTGTGCAGGGTCAGGCGCAGTACGCCGTCGTCGTTGCGCGCGCCGGCGACCTCGATGGCCCCGACGGGCAGCTCGCCCTCGACGGGCAGAGCCATCACCGCGGCGTCGAGGGCGTCGCGGCCGGCGCGGTCGCCGATCCCCGCGGCGTGCAGCACGCGGCGCAGCAACAGCCCGGTCTTGACCCCCGCGACGAGCACGTGCTTGCCGGGGACGACGTGGCGCACCTCGTTGATCAGCGCGTCCGCCAGCCGCTGTCGCGCCGCGAAGCCCAGCGGCGCCTCGAGCACGCGCAGCAGCACCTCGGCCGTGCCGAGCGAGACGTGGTAGCCGTCGGCATCCAGGGTCCCGTTGGCCTGCGCGGCGACGAGGTGGTCGTGGCCGGCGACGGTGAGGGCGGCGCCGGCGAGGCGCGGGCCGAAGACCTCGGATGCCGTGCCCCAGGGCAGTCCGCCTCCGCGCAACGGTGGCAGCAGCTCGGCGGTGACGCCGAGAGCGTCGAGCATCGCGGGCCAGGCGGCGCCCGAGTCCTGGTCGATGAGCCCGGTGCGCGAGGCGAGCGAGAGCTCGAGGGCGACGTCGCCCCCGAGGGCGGCGACGACGAACTCGGGCAGGTCGAGCCACCGCAGACCCGTGAGGTCGGTGCCCTGATCGCGGAGCCACGCGAGCTTCGCGACGCTCACCTGGGCACCGAGCGGGAGGCCCGTGCGCCCGGCGAACTCCTCGCGCACCACGGCCGGGAACCCGGCGATCTGCTCGAGTCCGCGCGGGTCGAACCACGCGAAGCCGGGAGCGACGGGTTCGCCGTCGGCGTCGATCAGGATGCCGGTCTCGCCCATGCCGGCGATGGCGAGGGAGGTCAGCGGTTCCGCGGTGAACGGGCTGAGTTCGGCATCCACCAGGTCGACGAGCGTGCGGACCGCGCGGAGCAGGTCGGCCGCGACGATGTCGGTCGTGCCGCCCTCGCCGACGCGCCACGGCGTGGGCACCTGCGCCCCGGCGACCTCGGTGCCGTCGTCGTCGATGACGAGCATCTTGATCGCGGTGCTGCCGAGGTCGAGCCCGCCGTGGAGGCGCGACGGAGCTTCGGTCATGTCACCGGTGTCTCGCATGAGCGGCCGTCCTTTCCGGAACTTCTTCGAGTCCCGGAAATTCAAGCATGACACCGGTGACTTGCTACGTCTATGGTGAACGTATGCCCTCCCCGTGTCAAATGCCGGATCCGCTCGCCGTCGTCGTCGCCGGACCCGCCGGAAGCGGCAAGAGCACGCTCGGCCGCGCGCTCGCCCGCACCCTGCGCGCCCCTCTCGTCGATCTCGACAGCGTCACCACAGCGCTGCTCGACGCCCTCCCCCTCGACGCCCTCGGCGGACACTGGCTGACCTCCCCGCACGCCGGTCTCATCCGGGACGGCCGCTACGCGGCACTGCGCGCGACCGCGGCCGACGCGCTGTCCACCGCCGGTCGTGTGGTCGTCGTCGCCCCCTTCACCGCGGAGCTCTCCGGCGGCGAGGAATGGCGGGCGCTGGTCGCCGCTCTCGCCCCCGCCGAGCCGCACGTCGTTCTCGTCGACGGAGACCCCGCGGTGCTGGCATCCCGTCGCTCCGCTCGCGGAGCCCCGCGCGACACCCACCGCCCCGACACGGCGCCCGTCGCCCCGCGGGTGCCGGCGATCACCGTCGACGCCGAGCTCTCGACCGCGCAGCAGCTCGCCCGGGTGCTGCCGGCGCTGGGGGTGCGCCGACCGGTCGACCCGGGGGCCGGGATCTTCGCGCGCGAGTTCGACGCGGTGCTGTTCGACCTCGACGGCACGCTCGTGGACTCCACGGCCTCCGTCGTGAAATCGTGGCGCCGGTTCGCCGAGCACTTCGACGTCTCCCTGGAGGCGCTGCACGCCAACCACGGCCAGCCCGCCCGCACCCTGATCAGCCTCCTGCTGCCCGCCGAGCGCCACACGGACGCCCTCGCGCACGTCACCGACCTCGAGGTGACGGATGCCGCGGGCCTCGCGCCCGTCCGCGGAGCGGCGGCCTTCTTCACCTCGGTGCCCGCCGAGCGCCGCGCGATCGTGACCTCGGGCTCGGTGCCCATCGCCTCCGCCCGGCTCGCGGCCGCGGGACTGCCCGTACCCGAGGTGTTCGTCACCGTCGACGACGTCGCGCGCGGCAAGCCCGACCCGGAACCCTTCCTGCTCGCCGCCGAGCGTCTCGGGGTCGACCCCGGACGCTGCCTCGTCGTCGAAGACGCCCCCGCCGGCATCGCCGCCGCCCGCGCCGCCGGCTGCGCCGTCCTCGCCCTCACCGGCACCACCGCCGAGGAGGAGCTGACCGCGGACCTCGTCGTCGACGGCCTGGATGCCGTGCGCCTCGAGGTCGCGGCATCCGGAGCGTTGCGGCTGCTGCCTGCCTGAACGGCGGGGGTGGGGCGCGGGGCGCGGCCGGAGCGGCGGGGCGCGGGGGGCGGAGCGGCGCCCCGCGCGCGCGAGCGGAGGAGAAACCGCGACGGGAGGACCGAACCCAGCGAAAGCGTCCTCCCCCCGGCCCAAACCCCTCCCGTCCCGCACCCCGCGGCACCGGGACGCGCACAACCGGAGACGCACCGCGGCCTACCTCCGCTACCAGCCGCCCGCCCGGGAGCGGAGGAGAAACCGCGACGGGAGGACCGAACCCCGCGAAAGCGCCCTCCCCCGGCAGGAAACCCTCCCGCCCCGCACCCCGCAGCCCCGGCCGACGCGCGCGACACGGACGCGTCGGGACCGGCCCGACGGGGCGCCCCGCCCACCCGGGAGCGGAGGAGAAACCGCGGAGGGAGGACCGCACCCCGTGGAAACGCCCTCCCCCGGCAGAAAACCCTCCCGCCCCGCACCCCGCAGCCCCGGGACGCGCACAACCGGAGACGCACCGCGGCACCGGCCTAGCGGCAGCCCGCGGGAGCGGAGGAGAAACCGCGGAGGGAGGACCGAACCCTGCGAAAACGCCCTCCCCCGACCCAAACTCCTCCCGCCCCGCACCCCGCAGCCCCGGCCGACGCGCGCGACACGGACGCGTCGGGACCGGCCCGACGGGGCGCCCCGCCCACCCAGGAGCGGAGGAGAAACCGCGACGGGAGGATCGAATCTCACGAAAACGCCCTCCCCCGGCCCAAACCCCTCCCGCCCACACCCCACGGCCCCGCCCGACGCGCGCGACCGGAAACGCACCGCGGGCCCCCGTCCCGGAGGACGAGGGCCCGCGGTGGCGAGGCGTCAGTTCGCGCGGGAGCGGCGTCGGCCGATCGCGAGAGCGGCTCCGGCGGCCACCATGAGCAGCGCCCCGATTCCGAGCCCCCAGGGCAGGTCGGCGCCGGTGGCGGCGAGCGACCCGGGGGCGACGACCTGGATCGGGAGGGTCGCGAGCGCGCTGCCGTCGGCGCGGACGATCGCCACCGTGTGGGCGCCGAGGGCGAAGTCCGCCGGCACGTTCACCCGGAAGGTCACCTGACCGCGCGCATCGGCCCGCGGGATGCCGGTGATCACGAGCGGCTGGCTGTTCAGCGTCGCCGCGAGCTGCTCACCGGGGGCGACGCCCGTGACCGTCACCGTGAACGACCCGCCGCGCTCGACGCGCGAGGCGCTCGCGGTCGCCGTGGTGCCCGCCGCAGCGGTCGGGGACGCCGTCGGGTTCGGCGCCGACGTGGGTTGGCCGGTCGGAGCCGTCGTCGGCTCGGGCGACGCCGTCGGCGACGCCGTCGGCTCCGGCGAGGTGGTCGGGGTGACCGTCGGCTCGGGCGAAGACGTCGGCTCGGGCGAAGACGTCGGCGTCACCGTCGGCTCCGGCGAGGACGTCGGGGATGCCGTCGGCTCCGGAGACGTCGTCGGCGTGGCCGTGGGAGTCGGCGACGACGTCGGCGTCGCGGTCGCGGTCGGCGTCGGGGTCGGCGACGGGGTGACCTCGGTCTCGAGCGTGCCCTTCGTGAACAGGGTCGTCACCTCGGTGGCATCCAGAGCCCGCCCGTAGACGCGCACGTCGTCGAGGTCTCCCCCGAACAGGCGGTCCTGGGCGTAACGCGACTTGGCCAGCAGACCGCCGACGCCGTTCAGCGCCTCGAGGTCGGCGGCGTCGAAGATCGTCGCGACCTCGGCCACCTTCTGACCGTTCACGTACGTCACCAGCGTCTTCTTGCCCGTCAGCACGAGCGTCACCTGCGCCCACTGGCTCGGCTGCAGGCGGGCCGCACCCGACTTGTTCTCGGTGTATCCGGCCTTGATCCCCGCAGCCACGCCGCCGCAATCAGGGCTGGTGAACAGGTAGTTCGTGTTGGTCGAACCCAGCGACAGCGGCCACTCGCACGCGGCGGTGCCGTCCCACTTCACCCAGCTCGACACCGTCAGATCGCGCGTGCCGTCGGGGACGACGCCGCCGCCGATCTCGGCGAAGGCCGCGCTCGAGCCCGACGCCCCACCCGGGAAGGAGATGGCGGAGTCGCCCGCGACATCGCGCGCGCCGGTCGCCGCCGTCGCACCGGTGCCGCGGATGGTCGCGTCGTGTCCGCGACCCGAGACGTCGGTGATGCGCGAGCCGGCGATCGTGGCGCTGGCCCCGTCGAAGCTGTAGTGCAGCAGCAGGTCCTTCTCGGGCGCGGTGACCGTGATCGTCAGCAGGGCCTTGCGTCCGTCGGACGACGTGGCGGTGATCATCGCGTCTCCGGCCGAGACGCCCGTGACCGTGCCCGACGCGTCGACGGAGGCGACGGCCGCGTTGCTCGAGGTCCACGAGACCTTCTGTTCCGCGTTCGCGGGAGCGACCGAGGCCGTCAGCGCCGACATGGAGCCCAGGGCCAGCACACGGGAGTCGTAGCCGATGGTGACCGAGGTGGATGCCACGGGCGTGCCGACCGCGGTGATCGTCGCCACCGCGGGGGTCGCGGAGCCGTCGTTCAGCGTGCCGCGCACCTCGACGGTGTCGCCGGGGGCCTTCAGCGCGGACAGGTCCTGCTCGTCCCACGTCACGCCGACGGCGATCGTTCCGGCCGGGCGGGTGGCATCCACCGTCGCGGGGAGCGAGACCGAGGTGGTCCCGGGCGCGGCCTCCACCGACACAGGGGCGACCGAGGTCACCAGGTCGTTCGGGTTGTAGGTCGCGATCAGGCGGTCGCGCTCCTCACGGGTGATGCCGAAGGCGACGCCGTGGCGCGGAGAGGGCGGCAGCGAGTACTGCGCGGGCACCTTCCAGTCGACCTCGCCGTCCTTGAGCGACTCCGTGTACAGCGGGATGTACCCGCCGCCGCCGTACCAGTCGACGAAGACGTAGTTGCGGTCGCCGTTGATGTCGCCCGGGTTCGAGCGGAAGGCCGAGGGGCCCTCGGTCTCGGGCAGGCCGGCGTTCGCCGAGAGGCAGGTGTCGAACTTCGTCCACTCGCCCGACGTTGACGGGGCGCGCAGGTCGGTGCCCTTCTCCGCCACGATGTCGGGGCGGCAGGCCGTCTGCTCGGTGCCCTTCGTGAACCGGTAGTAGACGCCGTCGCGCTCCATGATCGTCGTGTCGATGAGGCCCGCGTTGGTCTTGCGCAGCCCCTCGATGTCGGCGGACTTGATGTACGGGACGGCGGGGGTGAAGTTCACGAAGTCGCGCGTGGTCGCCATCAGGATCTGCGGGCCGTTGCCGTCTTCCTTCGTGTGCGCGTCGTCGAGGAAGAGGCGCGACGACCAGTACACGACGTAGGCGTCGATGGTCGGGTCGTAGTGCGCCTCGGGGGCCCAGGTCATGCCCGCGCTGGGGGGCGAGACCTCGATGTGGCGCTGCTCGCCCCAGTTGACGAGGTCGGTCGACTCCCAGATCTCGAGGTACCGGCTGCCGGTGTCGGTCGGGAAGCCCTTGCGCGCCGCGGAGAGGTCGGTGGCGATGAGGAAGAAGCGGTCGCCCTCCTTCGAGCGCAGCACGAACGGGTCGCGCAGACCCATGTCGCCCTTCGTGGATTCGAGGACCGGGTTGGCGTTGTTCAGCGTGCGCCAGTTGAGCGCGTCGTTGCCCTGCGAGACGGCGACGCGGATCTTCTCACCGTCGATGGTGTTGTCGCGGAAGTAGACGAACATGTACGCCTCGTCGTCTTCGCGCGTGTGCGACGCGGCCTTCAGCACCGTGATCGGCAGCTGCACCGTGCGGGTGGCCGCGCCGAGGGTCAGGGTCGCGGTCAGCGTCACCTGCTGGTCCTGGGCACCGCGCGTCACGCTGCCCTCGCGGACGACGTTCGGCTCGGTGCCGCGGTCCGCGTCGGAGACGACGGCGGGGTTCGACGACGTCCAGGCGATCTGGACCTCACCCGCCTGCGCGGAGGAGAACTCCTGGTCGATCTCGGCGCCCGAGGCGGGAAGGGTGATCGAGCCGCGGACGTCGCCCGAGAGACCGGCCTGCGCGGGCAGCGCGTCGGCGACCTGGCGGACCGCCTCGTCCTGCTCGGTGGCGGAGAGTGCGCGCACGGTCACCGAGATCGGTGCGCCGACGCGGGTCTGGCCGCCGAGCGAGAACGTCGGGGTGAGGGTCGCGGTGGCGTCTCCCGCGCTGGCGGAGGGGCGCGTGATCGTCCCGTCGGCGGCGACGACGCCGGCGTCGCTCGTGGCCCAGGTGAGGGTCGAGCCGGCCGCGGTGGTGGTCGGCAGCTGCAGGTCGCGATCGACGCTGGAGGTGTCGCCGAGCGACACGGAATCGGATGCCAGCACGGCACGGTAGCCGTCGGCTCCGACGGCGCGCAGGTCGTCGGCGGAGAGCGCGCTGTTCCAGATCCGCACGTCGTCGATGGCGCCGGCGTAGAACGGGTCGTCCCAGAACGAGCGGCCGAGGTATCCGCCGACGCCGTTCTGTCCGAGCGCGGCGTCGATCGTCTGCGCGATGCCGGTCTGGTCGGCGTTCCCGCCGTCGAGCTGACCGTTGACGTAGTAGGTCACGCGCTGACCGGGCTGGAACACGAGGGCGATGTTGGCCCACTGCCCCACCGGGAGGGCCGCGCCGCCGTCGCCGACGCGACGCTCGCCCGCACCGTCGGAGACGGCGCCGTAGGTGCCGTTGCAGCTGGTGGATGCCACGAGGTTCTTCGTCGTGGAACGGCCCAGGCCGAAGGCGAGCTGGCACTGGCCGTTGCCCGCGCCCTCCCACTTGGTCCACATGCTCACCGTGACCGCGGTGTCACCGGCGGTCACGACGTTGTTCGGCAGCGAGACGTAGGAGGCCACCGCATCGGCATCGTTGCGTCCGCCGGAGAGACGGATGGCTTTGTCGCCGGCGGCACCGGTGACGCCGGGGACGACGGTGATCCCGCCGTTGCCGACGACGCCATCGGTGCGGGTCGCGCGCGAACCGGAGTCGGGGATGGCGGCACCGGCACCGAGGGTGCCGCTGAGGGTGTCGAAGGTGTAGTGGAGGCCGGGGTCGGGCACCGCGGCGGCGACGGCCGACGGGGTGGTGACCAGGGCCGACACGGCGACCGCGGTGACGGCGGTGGCGGCGAGCAGACGGGGGACGCGCATGGGGGCGGAACGCTCCGTTCGGGTGTGGGGCGGGCGGGCGGTGCTGGCGGCCACGTCACCGGAAGCGACTCCGGCACAGCTTCGTCCCGGATCCGTCGGCGCTGTGTTAGCGCTCACACTGCAAGGGACGGTATTACCGCTTCGGTGTTGCGTCAAGCAACGATCAGGTCACGACGTGAAGGTTCACATTCGTGTTGCGCCAGGCCCTCTGGTCGCCCTAAGGTCGGTCTCGACCCGAGGCCGTCGAAACCGTTCGACGCATCGGACCGCCACGAAGAGGTGCGGTCCCGGTCGCCACCCCGAACGGCGACCCGGACGAGCCGTCTTCGCCCGTCCGCCCGAAAGGCCCCCCGCATGCGTTCACGCCGACCCGCGGCCCTCGTCCTCGCCGCTGCCCTCGTCGGTGGCGGTCTCGTCACCGGGATCGCCCCCGCCCACGCCGCCGCGCCCGACGCAGCCCTGCTGTACGACTTCGACGGCCTGGCCACCGGCGCGCTCTCCGCCGGAACGACCGTCGCCGATACCGCCGGAGCACATCCGGGCACCGTGCGCGGTTCGGGTGCGAGCATCGTGGCCGGTCCGCGCGGCGGCTCCGACCGCGCGCTGGCGCTTCCCGGCGGCGCGGCGAACTCCGGCGCGGCATTCGTCGAGATCGCGCCCGGCCTCACCGACGCCGGCACCGGCGACGTGACGATCTCGGCGTGGATCAAGTGGGCGGGCAACCAGGACTGCTCGTGGGCGTACAGCCTCGGCAGCTCCACCGAGCGCTACCTCTTCGCCACCCCTCGCTGCGGCGGGAACCTCATCGGCGCCGTGAAGGCCAACGGTGAGCAGCGGGCCACGAACAACGGCCCCGCCTCCTCGACGCGATGGAGCCACGTGGCCGTCGCCCTGCAGTCGGGTCAGCGCGTGACGACCTACGTCGACGGCGTCGCGGTCGCCTCCACCGCGACGAACGCGACCGGCGCCGCGACCGTCGGCACCGCGGCCTTCTCCGGCCTGATCGGCAAGTCGCTCTATTCACCCGACCCCCTCTTCGCCGGCGCGATCGACGACGTGCGCGTGGACCGCGCCGCCCTCACCGCCGAGCAGGTCGCCGCCGTCGCCGCTCCGGCCGCCACGGTCATCGCGCGACAGGACGCCGACGCCGTCGACCTCGGCGACACCTCCGCCGTCACCGCCGATCTCTCCCTGCCGCGCACCGCGGCCGGGGGGTCGACGCTCACCTGGTCCTCCAGCGCCCCCGACGTGGTCTCCGCCGACGGCACCGTCGTGCGCCCCGCACCGGGATCGCCCGACGCCGTCGTGACCCTCACCCCGACGGCGTCGTTCGCCGGATCCACCGCCGCCGGCGACCCCGTCCAGGTCACGGTGAAAGCCGACTCGGCCGCGGAACTCGCGGACCGCCTGACCTCGACCCTCGTGGTGCCGCCGGTCGTGGCATCCGGGACCGCCCTGCCGAGCGTTCCCGGCGTCGACCTGCGCTGGAGCGGCGACGCGGTCGCCGACGGCGCGCTCGTCAACACCGGCGACTCCGCCCGCACGACCTCCGTCACCGCCGCGGCCACGTGGGGCGACGTCTCGTTCTCCAAGACGTTCACCGTATCCGTCCTGGACGCGGCGACCGCCCAGAGCCTCGTGGCCTACACCCGTACGCCCACGAGCGACCGCGACGCCAACCAGGACACGGTCGCCCGCAGCATCCACTTCGCCGTCGGCTCGACGCCCGACCAGGCGCAGCCGCTGCAGAGCAACTACGGCGTCGTCTTCGCCGAGGGCGATCACCTCGGCGTCGACAACGTCGACCAGCGCGGTATCGCCTCCCCCTCGCCGTTCTACTTCGCCGACGGACGCCTCGGATTCATCACCACTCGCGTGACGATGGCGG
This sequence comes from uncultured Microbacterium sp., assembly GCA_913774845.1. Classification (GTDB taxonomy): domain Bacteria; phylum Actinomycetota; class Actinomycetes; order Actinomycetales; family Microbacteriaceae; genus Microbacterium. The sequence continues at coordinate 18,816 of CAJYJO010000006.1, forward strand.
GGACTCCGGATGCCACGGCCCGCTCGGGAGCGACGGTCTTCCGCGCCGCGGACGACCGGGGCGCCCAGTTCGACGAGCTCGGCACCATCGACCTCGGCACGACCGCCGGCGTCTCGGCCCCGCGCGCCGTGTGGGACTCGGGCCAGAAGCGCTACCTCGTGTCGTGGACCGACGACAACGGTGCCGCCCGTCACACCACCGTGGCCGACCTCGCGCGCACCGAGCTGGTCGCCGACACCTTCAACCCCGAGAACGACGGTCGCCGCTCGCGCATCGTGGTCGACGGCAACCGCGGTGCGGTCGCCGACGGGGCCCCCGCGACGGTGGCCTCCCCCTCCCTCACCTCGTTCGGCGGACGCGTCGCCAACGCCGAGCCCGGAGGTTCCCTCCCCGTGAGCGGTTCGTTCGCCGCCGCGTTGTCGCAGCGCTACAACCGGGTCGTCAACACCGGCGCCACCGTGGCCCCCGCCACCGTCGAGGCGGGCGAGACCGACGCGCTCGGCGACGCCCGCGTCGACCTGTCGTACACCGACGGCTCGACCGCGACCCTGCCCGTGGACTGGGATGCCGACGATCTCGCGGCCGTCGCGGGGGCGAAGAGCGGCACCTTCACCGTGTCGGGCACCGTGCGCCAGAAGGATTACAGCGTCCCCTTCGCCGCGAACCGGGCCGACCCGACCATCTACCGCTACGAGCGCGACGGCACGACGAAGTACCTGTTCATCGCCACCGACGACACGAACAACAACAACATCGCCTCGGCGCACCTGCCGATCCGCGTGTCGGACACCTTCGACGGTCTCTCCGACGCCGCCGGCGGCGCTCAGCGCGAGGTCGATCTGCTGAACCGCTTCACCAAGCGCGACACCACGACCGACGGCCGCACGATCGCGGGATGCTACTGGGCTCCCGAGATCCACGAGATCGGCGGCAAGCTGTCGATCCTGTTCTCGCCGTGCTTCAACTCGGGCGACTCGCAGTCCAACGACGGCGCCGACTGGCGGACCGTGCAGTCGCACATCATGCAGCTGCGCGACGGCGGCGACCCCGCCAACCCGGCCGACTGGTCGAAGCCGGCCGCCGTGGTCAAGGCCGACGGCAGCCCGCTCGGCCGCGACGGCTACCGCAACATCAGCCTCGACATGACCTACTTCGAGGCGAACGGCCAGGCCTACTACACGTGGTCGCAGCGCTACACCTCGCCCGGCTTCGGCGACCCGCTCACCTGGATCGCCAAGGTCGACCCGAAGGACCCCACCCGCATCGTCGGTGAGGCCAAGCCCGTCATCTCGCCCGCCCTGTCGTGGGAGCTGCGGCTCGCCGAGGGGTCGTTCGCCCTGGAGCGCGACGGCAAGATCTACCTCATCTACTCGAGCGACGGCGTGAGCCCCCGCTACGTGGTGGGCGGGGTCTGGGCCGACCTCGACAGCGACCTCATGGACATCGACAGCTGGCACAAGTACACCACCCCGCTGATGAAGAGCGTTCCGATGCCCGCCGGCGTCACGGACTACCTGACCTACCAGCAGGGTCCCGGTCACGGCGCCGTGACGACGGACGACGACGGCAACGAGCTGTACGTGTACCACACGTGGGGTGACGGTGTGAGCGGCAACGGCCGCGACACCCGCATCGGGCGCATCCACTGGGCGGCGGGAGACCGTCCCGTCCTCGACATGAGCAAGGACGAGCAGGTGCTGCCCGCCCTGCGCACGGTCACGATGACCGTGACGGTGACCCCGGCCGGCGGCGTCACCCCGACGCCGACGCCGACGCCGACCGCGACGCCGGAGCCGACGGCGACGCCCACCGCGACGCCCGAGCCGACGGTCGCTCCGACCGGGCAGCCCACCGGACAGCCCACCGCCTCGGCCCAGCCGACGCCGGGCGCGACCGG
>CAJYJO010000007.1 GCA_913774845.1 uncultured Microbacterium sp.
TGGCTCGGCGTGCGCCGGGCCGCTCAGTGCTCTTCTGCGACCGCGAGCTGGATGTAGACCGCGGTGAGGATCGCGAAGACGTACGCCTGGAGGAAGGCGACGAAGATTTCGAACAGGGTGAAGGCGAAGCCGAAGGCCAGGGAGCCGGCGCCGAGCGCCGTCCACCATCCGCTGAGGTCGACGACGAAGAACTGCGTCGCGGCGAAGAACAGCACGAGCATGAGGTGGCCGACGACCATGTTCATCAGCAGACGCAGCGTCAGGGTGACGGGGCGGATGATGAAGGTCGAGAGGAACTCGAGCGGGATGATGAGGATGTAGAGGAACCAGGGCAGCCCGGGAGGCATGAGCGAGTTGCGGAAGAACCCGCTGGGGCTCTTCTTGATGCCGGCGTAGATGAACGTGACGTAGGCCACGATCGCGAGCAGCATCGGAACCGCGATGACGCTGGTGCCGGCGATGTTCAGGAACGGGATGACGCCCGTGATGTTCATGAACAGCACCATGAAGAAGATCGTGGTGAGGATCGGCAGGAAGCGCTTGCCGTCCTTGCGGCCCAGGATGTCTTCCGCGATGTTGACGCGGACGAAGTCCAGGCCCATCTCGACGACGCTCTGGAAACGGCCGGGGACCACGGTCATACGACGCGTGCCGACGACGAGGAGAGTGACCAGGACCGCCGTCGCGAGCATCTGGATGAGGTTGATTCGCGTGATCGCGAAGATCGTGCCCTCGAACAGCACCGCATCGGGGAAGAACTCCGAGATGGAGGGCGGGTGGAATTCCGCACCCGCAGACGCGAAGTTCGTGATCAGGGTCGCAGCTTGAGTAGTCAGCGCTGGCTCCAGCTTCGGGGCATCGGTGTGAACCGTTGCGACGATGGTCGGTGATGGTACCCGAAGTGCGAACCTGGAGAAGAGTTCCTATCGCGGGCGGGTACTTATGCCACCCTATCAAACTCCCGGCGGATGCATGAGTCCGCCGGACGGATCGTCTCGTCGCCGGAGTATCGTGCGGCGCGCGCCGGTCGGGTGGGCTATGGGCGGGATCAGGACCGGCGGTCGCCGGCATCCGGGTCGGTGGGGAGGCTGACGTCGCTGGCACTGGGGATGCGCATGCGCAGCAGGACGACGACGTCCACGGCGAGCGAGGCCACGACGCTCACGACCAGCGCGATGTAGAAGACCACCGGATCGACCCAGTCCTGGCCGCGCAGGATCACGATCGCGACGATGAAGAGCACGAGTTTGAGCAGCCAGCCCCCCAGCACGATTCCGAAGAAGATCGGCACGTAGAGCGGGTCGCCGAACCATCGGTTGGCGATGAGGATGCTGGCGGCGGTCACGGCGAGGAAGATCGCGCTGACGGCCACGCCCGCGAGGGCGCTGCCGAGGCCCCCCGCTCCCCCGACCAGGAAGCCGACGACCGCGCCGACGACGAGCAGGACGAGGGTGACCACGCCGCCCCATGTGAGCGCCGTGCGCAGCACCGGCGTGCTCGAGAGGGCGCGGCGGGGGGCGGGCGTGATGCTGCTCATGAGGGGGGCTCCGGTCGGGTCGGGCGGACGCGGCGGGACAACCGCCGCAGGCGGTGCGAGGAGGGCAGGAGGGTGAGCACGACGCACGCCGCGACGCCGACGAGGCCGAACGCGATGCCGATCGCGTAATCGCCGGGCCAGCTCTGCTGCGTGCCGATGTACATCAGCAGGAACGCCAGGCTCACCACGGCGGTCCAACTGTAGAAGATGAGCACCGCGTCGCGGTCGCTGTGCCCCATGTCGAGCATGCGGTGGTGCAGGTGTTTGCGGTCGGGCGAGAACGGGGAGCGCCCCGCCCACTGACGTCGCGCGACGGCCAGACCGAAGTCGAGCAGCGGGAGCAGCACGATGACGACCGGCAGCAGGATCGGGATGAAGGCACCGAGCAGCTGGGAACGGCCGATCTTCTCGGGGTCGAGCACGGCGGGGTCGAGCTGCCCGGTGATCGCCACCGCGGAGCTGGCCATCAGCAGGCCGAGCATGAGGGCGCCGGCGTCGCCCATGAAGAGCTTGGCGGGGGTCCAGTTCATCGGGAGGAAGCCGAGGCACGCCCCCACCAGGACCGCCGCGATGAAGGAGGCGAGGTTGAAGTACGTGCTGGCGCCGGTGTCGCGCACGAGGAGGTAGGAGTACGCGAAGAACACGCCGTTGGCGATGAGGCAGACACCCGCGACCAGCCCGTTCAGGCCGTCGATGAAGTTGACGGCGTTCATGACGACGACCAGAGCGAACACGGTGAGCAGGAAGCTCACCCAGCTCGAGCCCACGGTGAGCGCGCCGATCGGCAGCGACAGGATCTGCAGCTGCCCGAACCACGCGATGACGCCGGCGGCGACGAACTGCGCACCCAGCTTGATCATCCAGTCGAGGTCCCAGAGATCGTCGGCCACGCCGACGAGCACGATGAGCAGCACCGCGCCCAGGAGGGAGAGCACCGGGACCGGATCGACCCAGAAGATCGAGAAGTAGGGGTTGCGGCTCGACAGCGCGAAGGCGGCCAGAACGCCCAGGAACATCGCCACGCCGCCCAGTCGCGGCGTCGGCGTCTTGTGCACGTCCCGGTCGCGGATCCCGGGATAGAGCTTGAACCGCAGTGCGAGCTTCCACACCACCCACGACAGCGCGAGGGTCACCGCGGCCGTGAAGAGGATGGTGAGGAGGTATTGGGTCACGGACCGGGGGCCTCGGCATCCGGGGCCGCGTCGGAAGACGCTGCGGCGGTGAGGGGGCCCGCGTCGGTCTCGTCGACGGGGTCGGGCTCGAGCAGGTCGCCGAGCACGGCGCGCAGGCGCTCGCGCGAGATCGCCCCGTCGCGCAGGACCCGCACCCGCGGCTCGGCGCCGCCGACGAGCGTCGTGGCATCGACGATGGTCGAGGCGATGCCGGTCTCGCTGGCGCCGGCGTCGAGATACGCCGCGACGCTGTCTCCGAGCATGTCGCGAGCGGAATCGATGTCGACGGCGGCGGGCCGGCCGGTGAGGTTGGCGCTCGACACCGCGAGCGGACCGGTCTCCTCCAGCAGCTCGAGAGTGAGCTTCTGGGCGGGCATGCGCACCGCCACCGTGCCGTGGGTGTCGCCCAGGTCCCACGACAGCGAGGGCTGAGCGGGGAGGACGATCGTCAGACCGCCGGGCCAGAACTCGCGCACGAGGTCGTCGACCGCGGGCGGCACCTCGGCCACGAGCGCACGGAGCGTCCCGACACCGGGCACGAGCACGGGCGGCGGCTGCTGGCGGCCGCGTCCCTTCGCCTCGAGGAGCCCCGCGACGGCGCGCGCGTTGAACGCGTCGGCGGCGATTCCGTAGACGGTATCGGTGGGGAGCACGACGAGTTCGCCGCGGCCGATCGCCTGACGCGCATGGCGCATCCCGGACAGCAGCTGCGACTCGTCACGGCAGTCGTATACGGGTGACATGTCGCGCGCCAGTCTAGTCGCGCCCCGCCCCATGGACGGTCAGGGCCGGACGGCGGTCGTGGCCCGGTCGCGCGTGGTCAGATCGGGATGGGTCGCCGCGGAGTGCCATCCGTCGGCGGTGAGGATCTCTCGGATCGCCGCGCCCTGCCACTCCCCGTGCTCGATGACGATCGCGCCGCCGGGGTGCGCCAAGCGCAGCCCCACCCGACTGAGCTGACGGACCGCGTCCAGTCCGTCCGGCCCGCCGTACAGCGCCGCCGGCGGGTCGAACAGCCGCACCTCCGGGTCGCGCGGGATGGCGTCGTCGGGAACGTAGGGGGGATTGGATGCCACGACCGAGACGGTGCCGTCGAGCTCGGGGAACGCTTCGCCGAGGTCGATGAACGCCAGCGTCACGTTCTCGGCCCCCAGCCGCGCGACGTTCTGCTTCGTCCAGACGAAGGCGTCGACGGAGTTCTCGGCGGCGAAGACGCGCGCGTTCGGCACCTCGGTCGCCATCGCGAGGGCGATCGCGCCGCTTCCGGTACCCAGATCGACGGCGATCGGGGCCTCGGAGGCGACCGCACGCAGCGCGTCGATGGCCAGCTGAGCGACCATCTCGGTCTCGGGACGCGGGACGAAGACGCCGGGGCCGACGGCGAGCTCCATCGAGCGGAACGGTGCCAGACCCGTCAGATGCTGCAGCGGCTCGCGGGCGCAGCGGCGGTCCACGAGAGCCGCGAAGGTCGGCGCGAGCGCGTCGGGGAACCCGTCGCCGCGGATCGCCGCGGCCTGCACTCCCCCACGGGACGTGTCGAGCACGTGGGCGACGAGGAGCTCGGCATCCACCTGCGGGTCGGGGATCCCGGCGGTGGACAGGCGCGCGACGGTGTCGCGGACGACGTCGGCGACGCGGAGGGCGGCGGGCGGGGGCGAGGACGTCTCGGGCATGTCGGGACCCCAGCCTAGTAGCGCAGCGTCATACAAGAACCGGCGTCGGAGGCCTCGCCTAGGCTGGTCGCGTTCTGATCGACGGCGAAAGGCGCTCCATGCCCGGCATTCACTCCGACATCACCTCCGCATTCGGCGACACCCCCCTGGTGCGGCTCAACCGCGTCGCCGAGGGCACCGAGGCGCAGATCCTGTTGAAGCTGGAGTTCTACAACCCCGCCTCGAGCGTCAAGGACCGCCTCGGCATCGCGATCGTCGACGCCGCCGAGGCCTCGGGAGAGCTCGAGCCGGGCGGCACGATCGTGGAGTCCACGAGCGGCAACACCGGTATCGCCCTGGCCATGGTCGGTGCGGCGCGCGGCTACAAGGTCATCCTGACCATGCCGGCCTCGATGTCGAAGGAGCGCCGCGTCCTGCTCAAGGCGTTCGGCGCCGAACTCGTCCTCACCGACCCCACCAAGGGCATGTCGCACGCGGTCGACGAGGCCAAGCGCATCGTCGCCGAGACGCCGGGCGCCGTCTGGGCACGCCAGTTCGAGAACGAGGCCAACCCGGCCATCCACCGCAAGACCACCGCGGAGGAGATCCTGCGCGACACCGACGGCAAGGTCGACTACTTCGTCGCCGGCATCGGCACGGGCGGCACGATCACCGGTGTTGGCCAGGTGCTGAAGGAGCGCGTTCCCGGCGTGAAGGTTGTCGCCGTCGAGCCCGCCGACTCCCCGATCCTCACCAAGGGCCACCCCGGGCCGCACAAGATCCAGGGCATCGGGCCGAACTTCGTGCCCGCGATCCTCGACCGCGACATCCTCGACGAGGTCATCGACGTCGAGTTCGACGATGCCATCCGCCTGGCGCGCGAGACGGCCGCGAAAGACGGCATCCTCGTGGGCATGTCCTCGGGCGCGGCGATCTGGGCCGCCCTCGAGGTCGCTCGCCGCCCCGAGGCCGCGGGCAAGAACATCGTCGTGATCATCCCCTCGTACGGTGAGCGGTACCTCTCGACGGCGCTCTACGAGCACCTGCGCGAAGACTGACGTGGGGGCCCTCTCGCGCATCCGTGAAGACATCGAGGCCGCCAAGCTCCGCGATCCCGCGGCGCGCGGCGGTCTCGAGATCGCGCTGCTATACCCGGGGCTGCACGCGGTGTGGTCGTACCGGGTGGCGAACCGCTTGTGGCGTCGTGGGCTGCGCTTCCCCGCGCGCGCGCTGTCGCAGGTGACGCGCTGGCTCACGGGTGTCGAGATCCACCCCGGCGCGACGATCGGCCGCCGCTTCTTCATCGACCACGGCATGGGTGTCGTGGTCGGTGAGACGGCCGAGGTCGGCGACGACGTCATGCTCTACCACGGCGTGACGCTCGGCGGCCGCCAGCGTGAGGGCGGAAAGCGCCACCCGACGCTGCACGACGGCGTCGCCGTGGGCGCGGGAGCGAAGATCCTCGGTCCGATCACGCTCGGAGCGCGCTCGGTGGTCGGCGCGAACGCCGTGGTCACGAGGGACGCACCGGCCGACAGCGTGCTCGTCGGCGTCCCGGCCAAGGCGCGCACACGCCGCAACGGCGAGGACACCCGCGCGCTGCTGACCACCCCGGAGTACTGGATCTGACCGCCGCGGCGGCTGTTTGCGTTCGGCCGCCCCGCCGTAGGCTCGGACAATGCCCCGACTGCACGATCTCTCCCTCGTGGCCCAGGTCGACGGGCTCCGCAGCGGCGAGTTCTCGCCCGCCGAGCTGACGACCCACTACCTCGACCGCATCGACCGCCACCGCGGTCTCGGTGCCTTCTCCGAGGTGACCACGGATGCCGCGCTCCGACGTGCCGCCGAGCTCCCTCGACCGGCCGACGGGTCGCTGTGGGGCGTCCCCCTGGCCGACAAGGATCTCGTCGCCCGCGCCGGAGTGCCCACGCGCTACGGTTCTCGCTCACGGGAGAACCACGTGCCCGCGGCATCCGATCCCCTCGCCGCGGCCCTCGACGCCGCCGGAGCGATCAACGTCGGCAAGACCAGCACCTCGGAGTTCGGCCTCACCGGCTTCACCGAACCGCTGATCCACGACCCGGCGCGTGACCCGTGGCGGCCCGCGGCCGGCGCGGGCGGCTCGAGCGGTGGGGCGGCAGTGGCCGTCGCGGCGGGACTCCTCCCCGCGGCCGTCGGTTCGGACGGGGGCGGGTCGATCCGCATCCCCTCGGCGACCGTGGGAGTCGTCGGTCTCAAGCCCTCACGCGGGCGGTTGCCGATCGGCTCGGGCTTCGACTCCCCCGAGGGCCTGTCGGTCACGGGGCCGGTCGCGCGCTCGGCGGAGGACGCGGGACTCCTGCTCGACGCGCTCGTCGGCCTCGCCCCGTTCCGTTACGCGACGGCCGCCCCGGGCGGAGGGCCCTTCGTCGAGGCGGCACGGCGCGAGCCGGGCGCCCTCCGCATCGGCGTCACGACGGTGTCCCCGTGGGACGACGACGAGGACATCCGCCTCCATCCCGACGCGCGAGCCGCCTTCGACGCGGCAGCCGCCTGGCTCTCCGACGCGGGTCACGTGGTGGCGGATGCCGAGTGGCATCCGGTCGGCTACGCGTCGCTCTTCCACGTGCTCTGGCGCGCGAGCGCCGCGCGGATCCCCCTCACGGCGGCCGACATGGAAGTCGTCGAGCCGTTGACCGCCTGGCTCGTGCAGGAAGGGCGCCGGTTGGGCGCCCTCGAGCTGCTGGACGGGCTCGCCGCCGCCCGGGCGTTCGAGCGAAGGACGATCGCGGATTTCTCGGCGTTCGACGCCGTCCTGACGCCCGCTCTCGCGCAGGCGCCGCAACCGGTGGGCGCCTACGCGGGCCACAGCCCGGAGCGCACCTTCGCGATGCAGGTCGAGTACGCGCCGTACTCCAGCTTCGTCAACGTCGCAGGCTTGCCGGCCCTCACCATTCCGGTGACGACGGATGCCACGGGCCACCCCGTGTCGGTGCAGCTCGTGGGCCGCCCCGGGGGCGAGGCGACGCTGCTGTCGCTCGCCGCTCAGCTCGAGGCCCGCCGAGGTCCGCTCCCCCACCCGCCCGCCTGGGACGACTGAGCGCCCAGCTCGCAGGGCTCCCCGCCGGGCGGGCGAGCGACAGCCGCCGCTCGGCTGCCGCACCGGCCGAGCGGTACTCCTGAGTTCTGGGCGCCTGACGCCCCGACGACGCGCCAGCGAGCAGCAGAACGCGCACTCCTCAGGAGTTCCGCGCGCGCGTGACGCGCAGCCATGGACCGGCGCGGGCAGGCCAAGCCGCAGGAGGTACCGCGCGCGGCGCGGGGCTCAGCCGTCGGCGAGAGCGGCGAGGCGCGCTTCTTCATCGGCGGCGATCGCCGATTCGATGATCGGGCCGAGGGCACCGTCCATGACCTGGTCGAGGTTGTAGGCCTTGTACCCGGTGCGGTGATCGGCGATGCGGTTCTCGGGGAAGTTGTAGGTGCGGATGCGCTCGGAGCGGTCCATGCCGCGGATCTGCGACTTGCGGGCGTCGGCGGCGACGGCGTCGCGCTCCTCCTGCTGCTTGGCCAGCAGGCGCGCGCGCAGCACCCGCATTCCGGCCTCGCGGTTCTGCAGCTGGGACTTCTCGTTCTGCATCGACACCACGATCCCCGTGGGCACGTGGGTGATGCGCACGGCCGAGTCGGTCGTGTTGACGGACTGCCCACCGGGTCCCGACGAGCGGAACACGTCGATCTTGAGGTCGTTGGGGTCGATCGCGACCTCTTCGGGCTCGTCGACCTCGGGGAACACGAGCACGCCCGTCGTGGACGTGTGGATGCGCCCCTGCGACTCGGTCGCGGGCACCCGTTGCACGCGGTGGACTCCGCCCTCGTACTTCAAATGCGCCCACACGCCCTGCGCGGGGTCGCTCGAGGAGCCCTTGATTGCGACCTGGACGTCTTTGTACCCGCCGAGGTCGGACTCGGTGCGTTCGAGCAGCTCCGTCTTCCAGCCCATGGATGCCGCGTACTGCAGGTACATGCGCAGGAGATCGGCCGCGAAGAGGGCGCTCTCCGCTCCCCCTTCACCGCCCTTGATCTCCATGATCACGTCGCGGGCGTCGTCGGGGTCGCGCGGGATGAGAAGGCGCCGCAGACGCTCCTGCGTCTCGGCGACCCGCTCCTCCAACGCCGGCACCTCGTCGGCGAACGCCGCGTCTTCTTTCGCGAGCTCGCGGGCGGCATCCAGATCATCGGATGCCGAGACCCAGGCGTCATGCGCCGCGACGATGCGCGACAGCTCGGCGTAGCGCCGGTTGACGCGCTTGGCCCGCGCGGCGTCGGCGTGCACGGCCGGGTCGGAGAGCTCCTCCTGGACGGCTCTGTGCTCGTCGAGGAGGCCGCGCACCGACTCGAACATCGCGGGCACCGACATCGCGTCTGCGCCCCGGGTCAGCGGATGCTGTTGTCGTCACCGCCGCGCGCGGGCGCCGGGATCGACTTCTGCATCTGCACGAGGAACTCGACGTTCGACTGGGTCTCTTTGAGCTTGCCGAGCACGACCTCGAGAGCCTGCTGGGGCTCGAGGCCGGCCAGCGCACGGCGGAGCTTCCAGGTGATCTTGACCTCGTCGTTCGACAGCAGCATCTCTTCGCGGCGGGTGCTCGACGCGTTGACGTCGACGGCCGGGAAGATGCGCTTGTCGGCGAGCTGACGGTTCAGGCGCAGCTCGCTGTTTCCGGTGCCCTTGAACTCCTCGAAGATCACGTCGTCCATCTTGGAGCCGGTCTCGACGAGGGCGGTGGCGAGGATCGTGAGCGATCCGCCGTTCTCGATGTTGCGCGCGGCGCCGAAGAAGCGCTTGGGCGGGTACAGCGCCGAGGCGTCGACACCACCGCTGAGGACGCGACCCGAGGTGGGCGCGGCGAGGTTGTACGCACGGCCGAGGCGGGTGATGGAGTCGAGCAGCACGACGACGTCGCGACCGAGCTCCACGAGACGCTTGGCGCGCTCGATCGCGAGCTCGGCGACGGTGGTGTGGTCCTCGGCCGGACGGTCGAACGTCGAGGCGATGACCTCGCCGCGCACGGTGCGCTGCATGTCGGTGACCTCTTCGGGGCGCTCGTCGACGAGCACGACCATGAGGTGGACCTCGGGGTTGTTCGTGGCGATCGCGTTGGCGATCTGCTGCAGCACGATCGTCTTACCGGCCTTCGGGGGCGCGACGATCAGGCCGCGCTGGCCCTTGCCGACGGGGGCGACCAGGTCGATGATGCGCTGCGTCAGCTTCTCGGGGCCGGTCTCGAGGCGCAGACGCTCCTGGGGGTACAGCGGCGTGAGGTTGCTGAACTCGACGCGAGCGGCGGCGTCGTCGACCGACAGGCCGTTGATCGAGTCCACCTGCACGAGCGCGTTGTACTTCTGGCGCCCCTGCTGCTCGCCCTCACGGGGCTGCTTGATGGCGCCGACGACCGCGTCGCCCTTGCGCAGGTTGTACTTCTTGACCTGGCCGAGCGAGACGTAGACGTCGCTCGGGCCGGGCAGGTAGCCCGTGGTACGCACGAAGGCGTAGTTGTCGAGCACGTCGAGCACACCGGCGATCGGGACGAGGACGTCGTCTTCGCCGATCTCGGTCTCGAACTCGTCGCCCGTGCTGTTCTGGCCGCGGCGCTTGTTGCGCTGACGGTTGCGGCTGTTCGCCGAGCCCTGCTGCTGCTGCGCCTGCTGACCGTTCTGAGCGTTGTCGCGCTGGGCGTTGTCGCGCTGCCCGTTCTCGCGCTGCGCGTTGTCGCGCTGAGCGTTCTGCGGCGTTGTCTCGGCCTCTTCGGCCGGGGCGGCGTCGGTCTTCTCGGCGGCGTCGGCCTTGTTGCGGTTGCGGTTGCGCGATCGGCTGCGACCGCGGCCGCGCGACGGGGTCTCGTCGCTGTTCTCCGCCTGCTCTGCGGCGGGGGTCTCGGATGCCGTCGCCTCGGCCGCTTCGTCGGTGGGGACGTCGGCTGCCGCGGGCGCCTCATCGGCGGCGGGGGCGACCTGGTCGACGGTCGGCGTCTCGGCGGCGGCCTCGGCGTCGGTGGCGACGTCGGCCGCGGTGGTGACGGGGGTGGTCGCGTCGTCGGCGACGACGGCGGTGTCGGCCGCGGCGGCCTCCTCGGCGGCAGCCGCTTCGGCCGCAGCGGCTTCGGCGGCAGCGGCCTCGGCGGCGGCCTTCTCTTCGGCCGTGGGGCTCTTGGCGCGGCGCGGGGCGCGCTTGCGCGGGGCGCGAGCGGGCTTCTCGGGCGCGGCCTCCTCGGCGGGTGCCTCCACAGCGGCGGCGGCCGGGGCCTCGGGCTCGGTCGCGGAAGCCTCGGCGGCGGGCGCCTCGGGCTCGGCCTGCTCGGCGGCCGGGGCCTCGGGCTCGGCGGGCGCCTCGTCCGCGGGAGCCGCCGCGGCCTCGCCGGCGGCAAGGGCGTCGTCGGTGAACAAGGCCTCCGGCTGCTCGGCGGCGGCCTCGTCGGCATCCGGGGCGGCGGCGCCCTCGGTCTGCGCGGCGCTGCCGGTGTCGGCGCCCTCAGGGGCGACCGTCGGCTGCTCGTCGGCGGGGGTTTCGGCGCCCTCGGGCGCGTCGACGGGCTGGGTCTCGGAGATGGACTCCACGAGTGCTCCTCAGAAAATGAAACGTGATCAGATCGCGCGTCGCCGTGCAGAACGCAGACGAAGGACACCAGCGGTTCGGGAGACTGCAGCCGATACCGGGTTCGCGATGTGTTGCGGACTTCGCAGGTGGTGCAGAGGCTCAGATTCGCGAAGTTACGCGGAACCCTCTGCGTTTTTCACTGTACCACCCTTGACGTCGACGGCGAGCATGAGCGCCTGCCACGGGGTGTCGACCACGGATGCCGTAAGATCCGCCGCCGCGAGTCGCTGCCCCGGCCCGTCGGCGAGCACCAGGACGCTCGGACCGGCGCCGGAGACGACGGCCGCGAATCCCGCCGCGCGCAGCGAGCGCACCAGGAGATCGGTCTCGGGCATCGCCTGCGCGCGATAGTTCTGGTGCAGCTTGTCTTCGGTGGCCGCCATGAGCAGCTCGGGGCTCTGGGTCATGGCTGCGATCAGCAGGGCCGAGCGCGAGACGTTGAACACCGCGTCCTCGCGCGGCACCTGCAGCGGCTGCAGGCTGCGAGCGACGGCCGTCGACATCGTGAAGCTCGGCACCAGGACGAGCGGAGACACACCGCGGTGCACGATGAGCTGCTTGTGCTGCGGGCCCTCGGCATCCATCCACGCGATCGTCAGACCGCCGAACAGACCGGGGGCGACGTTGTCGGGGTGGCCCTCCATCTCGGTGGCCAGGCGCAGCAGGTCGACGTCGCTGAACGAGACCTCGCCCTCGAGCAGACCCTTGGCGGCCAGGATGCCGGCGACCACGGCGGCCCCCGACGACCCCATGCCGCGCCCATGCGGGATGACGTTTCGCGCGGTCAGTCGGAGGCCGGGAAGGGTGCGGCCGACCGAGGCGTAGGTGTGCGCCATGGCGCGCACGACGAGGTGCGTGTCGTCGCGGGGCACGTCGACGGCGCCCTCGCCCTCGACCTCGATCTCGAGCCGGTCGCCGTCGAGCTGCTCGACCTCGAGCTCGTCGTAGACGCTCAGCGCCAGGCCGAGGGTGTCGAAACCGGGTCCGAGGTTGGCGCTGGTGGCGGGGACGCGGACCGCGACCCGTCGACCGGGGCCTGAGCTCACGCGGTCACCGGCTGCAGGTCGAGCACGGAGGCGACCTCCGTCGTCGTGGCGTCGACGACCGTCGGCGAGACGTCGGTGCCGTCGGCGCGGCGCAGGGCCCACTGGGGGTCCTTCAGGCCGTGACCGGTGACGGTGAGCACGACCTTGGCACCGGCGGGGACGATCCCGGCCTCGGCGCGCTCGAGCAGCCCCGCGACGCTGATCGCGGAGGCGGGCTCGACGAAGATGCCGACTTCGCCGGCGAGGATCTTCTGCGCCTCGAGGATGCCGGCGTCGTCGATCGCACCGAAGTAGCCGTCGGTGGCGTCGCGCGCCTCGAGAGCCAGCTCCCACGAGGCGGGGTTGCCGATGCGGATCGCGCTGGCGATGGTCTCGGGCTGCTTGACGACCTCGCCGCGCACGAGCGGGGCGGAGCCGGCGGCCTGGAAGCCGAACATCCGCGGAACGCGCGTGGCGACGCCGCGGGCGGCCTCCTCGCGGTAGCCGCGCGAGTAGGCGGTGTAGTTGCCGGCGTTGCCGACCGGGATGAAATGGAAGTCGGGGGCGTCGCCCAGGACCTCGACGACCTCGTAGGCGGCGGTCTTCTGCCCCTCGATGCGGTCGGGGTTGACCGAGTTGACCAGGTGCACCGGGTAGTGGTCGGCGAGCTCGCGCGCGATCTCGAGGCAGTCGTCGAAGTTGCCGCGGATCTGGATGAGGCGGCCGTTGTGCGCCACCGCCTGGCTGAGCTTGCCCATCGCGATCTTGCCCTCGGGCACGAGCACCGCCGCGGTGATGCCGGCGTGCGCGGCGTAGGCCGCGGCCGAGGCCGAGGTGTTGCCGGTCGAGGCGCAGATGACGGCCTTGGCGCCGTGCTCGACGGCGCGCGAGAGGGCGACCGTCATGCCGCGGTCCTTGAACGACCCGGTCGGGTTCATCCCCTCGTACTTGACCCACACGTCGGCGCCGGTCCGGCGCGACAGCGCGGGAGCGGGCAGCAGCGGGGTGCCGCCCTCGCCGAGGGTGACGACGGTGGAGGCGTCGGTGACGCCCAGACGATCGGCGTATTCGCGGAGGACTCCGCCCCAGAGGTGTGCCATGTCAGTTCCCTTCCACACGCAGCACGGAGACCACGCGCTCGACGACGCCGCTCGCGGCGAGACGCTCGACGGTCTCGCTCAAATCCTGCTCGCGGGCCTTGTGTGTTCCGATGACCAGACGCGCGGATCCCGCGCCGGTCGCTGAGCCTGCCGAAGCGCTCGAGTCTGCGGCATCCGCGGATGCCTCGATGACGGTCTGCTCGACGGTCGCGATCGACACGCGCCCCTCGCTCAGGATGCCGGCGACGGTGGCGAGCACGCCGGGCTTGTCGTCGACTTCGAGCGTGATCTGGTAGCGCGTGATCACGTGGCCGATCGGCACGGCCGGCAGGTTCGCGCGCGTGGACTCGCCCACGCCCACTCCCCCGGCGATGTGTCGGCGCGCCGCCGAGACGACGTCGCCGAGCACGGCCGACGCGGTCTGGACGCCGCCGGCGCCGGCGCCGTAGAACATGAGGTCGCCCGCGGCCTCGGCCTGGACGAAGACGGCATTGTTCGCGCCGTGGACGCTCGCCAGCGGGTGCGCGCGGTCGACGAGCGCCGGGTACACGCGCACCGAGATCGACTCGGCGCCGTCCTCGGCGGTGAGGCGCTCGCACACGGCGAGGAGTTTGATGACGTACCCGGCGTGGCGGGCGGACTCGATCATCGCGGCGTCGACCGAGGTGATGCCCTCGCGGTGCACGGCATCCAGGGGAACCGTCGTGTGGAACGCGAGGCTCGCCAGGATCGCGGCCTTCTGCGCGGCGTCGTACCCCTCGACGTCGGCCGTGGGATCGGCCTCGGCGTAGCCGAGCGCCTGTGCCTGCGCGAGGACGTCCGCGAAGTCGGCGCCCTCGTTGTCCATGCGGTCGAGGATGTAGTTGGTCGTGCCGTTGACGATGCCCATGATGCGCACCACGCGGTCGCCCGCGAGCGAGTCGCGCAACGGGCGGATGATGGGGATCGCTCCGGCGGCGGCGGCCTCGTAGTAGACCTCGGCGCCCACCTGGTCGGCCGCTTCGAACACCTCGGAGCCGTGCGTGGCGAGGAGCGCCTTGTTGGCCGTGACGACGTCGGCGCCCGAGGCGATCGCGTGCAGGACCTGCGTGCGGGCGGGCTCGATGCCGCCCATGAGCTCGATGACGATGTCGCTGCCGACGATGAGGGTCTCGGCGTCGGTCGTGAAGAGCTCGCGGGGCAAGTCGGCGTCGCGCTTGGCGTCGACGTCGCGGACGGCGATGCCGGCGAGCTCGAGCGTGGCGCCCGCGCGATCGGCGAGCTCCGCTCCGTGCTTGAGGAGCAGGTCGGCGACCTGCGAGCCGACCGCGCCGGCGCCCAGGAGCGCCACGCGCAGCGTGCGGTAGTCGGTCATTCGGTGTCTCCGTCAGATGGTGCGGACGCGCCGCGGGACAGGGTCGAGTCGGATGCCGCGACCCCGACGTCGCGGGCGAGCAGGTCGTCGACCGTCTCGCCGCGGACGATGACGCGCGCCGCGCCGTCGCGCACCGCGACGACGGGCGGGCGGGGTGTGTAGTTGTAGTTGCTCGCGAGCGAGAAGCAGTACGCCCCCGTGGCGGGCACGGCGAGGAGGTCGCCCGGGGTGATGTCGCCCGGAAGGTACTCGGCATCCACCACGATGTCTCCCGACTCGCAGTGGTGCCCCACGACGCGCGCCAGGGCGGGTGTCACGGCACTGGTGCGCGAGACGACCCGGGCCGAGAAGTCGGCGCCGTACAGCGCGGGGCGCGCGTTGTCGCTCATGCCGCCGTCGACGCTGACGTACGTGCGGTCCAGATCTTCACCGGCGGCGACGGTCTTGACCGTGCCGACCTCGTAGAGGGTGACCCCGGCCTGACCGACGATCGAGCGACCGGGTTCGCAGGCGACGTCGGGAAGGGGGATGCCGCGGGCGGCGCACTCGTCGGCGATGGCGTCGAGGATGCCGTCGGCGATCGTCTCGATGGGCTGAGGGTCGTCGACCGAGGTGTAGGAGATGCCGAAGCCGCCGCCGACGTTCAGCAGGGGGATCTCTCCCCCGGCGAGCAGGTCGGCGTGCAGGTCGACCAGCCGCGAGGCGGACTCCCGGAAGCCCGAGGGGTCGAAGATCTGCGACCCGATGTGGGCGTGCAGACCGACGAAGCGCAGGCTCGGCAGCTCGCGGATGCGCGCCACCGCCTCGGCCGCCCCCTCGAGCGAGAAGCCGAACTTCTGGTCCTCGTGGGCGGTGGCGAGGAACGCGTGGGTCTCGGCATGCACGCCGGTGCGCACGCGCACCAGCACGCTCTGCACCGCGCCGCGGCGCTCGGCGATCGCCGCCAGGCGCTCGATCTCGATCGGGCTGTCGACGACGACCGAGCCGATGCCGATGTCGACGGCTCGCTCGAGCTCCGCCACGCTCTTGTTGTTGCCGTGGAAACCCAGCCGCGTCGGCTCGGCGCCGCCGGCGAGCGCGACCTCGAGCTCTCCGCGCGTGCAGACGTCGACCGCGAGCCCCTCGGCGACGACCCAGCGCACGACCTCGGTCGACAGGAACGCCTTGCCCGCGTAATACACACGAGCCCGGATGCCGTGCCGTGCCGCCGCGGCTTCGAAGGCCTCCCGGGTGCGACGCGCGTGGGCGCGCACCTCGGCCTCGTCGAGGACGTACAGGGGCGTTCCGAAACGGTCGCGCAGATCGAACACCGAGACGCCGCCGACCTCGACGGAGCCGTCGGCGACGCGGTGCGCCGAGGCGGGCCAGACGGAGGGGACGAGCTCGTTCGCTTCGGCCGGGGCGGTGAGCCACTCGGGCACGAGGGCGGAGTGCGAGGCGGACACAGGGGGACCAATCGGGTTTTGCGGCGACGCGACGGCCGCGGATCACGGCTCCCACCCGCGCGGAGAGTCACGCGACGGGCAGTCCCAGCAGTCTAGGGCACCGCGTATGCCGCTCTTCTCCCGCGCCACCCCCGGCGGGGTCCCCGCGGCCGCTGCGTACCGCTCCTCAGGACAGCAGGGAGCTCAGCCGCAGGAGCCGTTCTCCTGCTGCGCCGGGTCGTTCAGGATGGCTCCGTCGATCGCGAACGACGCGACCACGTCGCTGCCCTGGGCCGACGTCGAGGTGAGCGTCAGCGCGCGCGGCAACCGGTCGGCGATGCAGACGCTGCGCGTCTCGAGCACGGTGTCGGCGAGCCCGCCGAGCTGGGAGCGCAGGGTGTCGGCGTCGACCTCGTTGCCGGCGAGGCGGAACGCCGAGGGTGTCAGGGTGAGCCGACCGTCGGCGGCGCCGGGCGTGAGCGAGATGCCGACGGGGATCGGGATGCCGAGCACCGAGATGTCGGTCGCCACCGACACGTCGGGAGCGGCGACCGTGAGACCGTCGGCGGGGAACCCGTCGAGTCGACCGAGCAGTTCGCGCAGCTGGGCCTCGTCGAGACGCACCGTCGCGGTGCCGCCCGTCGCGGCGGACGCCCCGTCGATGGGCACGCCCTGCATCTCGACGCGCACATCGCCGGTGAGCGGACCCAGCGCGACGTCGTCGCTCGCGACCTGCACGTCGTCGAGACGCCCCGACACCAGCTGCGGCAGGACGAGACCGGCGATCTCCACGTCGACGGGCTGATCGGCGGGGAGGCCCACCTTCTCGACGACCAGGGTGCGCACCGTCCCGGTCACGACCGACCGCGCGAGGAACTCCGCCGCGACGACGAGGCCCGCCAGCAGCACCGCCAGCACCAGGAGCACCGCGATCCAGCGACCGGGGCGACGACGGGGGCGAGCGGCATCCGTCATGACTACATGCGCTCCGGGGCGCTCACGCCGAGCAGCGTCAGACCGTTGCGCAGCACCTGGCCGGTGGCGTCGTTGAGCCACAGGCGGGTGCGGTGCACCGGCTCGACCGGGGCGTCGCCGAGCGGGATGACGCGGCAGTTGTCGTACCAGCGGTGGTACAGGCCGGCGAGCTCTTCGAGGTAGCGCGCGACGCGGTGCGGTTCGCGCACCTCGGCGGCGTACGCGAGGATGCGCGGGAACTCCTGCAGTGCGCCCAGCAGCGCCGACTCCGTCTCGTGGTCGAGCAGCTCGGGGGCGAACTCCGAACGGTCGACCCCGGAGGCGTGCGCGTTGCGGGCGACGTTGTGGGTGCGCGCGTGGGCGTACTGCACGTAGAACACCGGGTTGTCGTTCGTGCGCTTCTGCAGCACGTCGAGATCGATGTCGAGGTTCGAGTCCGCCGAGCTGCGCGTGAGCGCGTAGCGGGCGGCATCCACGCCGACGATCTCCACGAGATCCTCGAGGGTCACCACGGTGCCGGCGCGCTTGGACATCCGCATCGGCTGGCCGTCCCGGACGAGGTTGACCATCTGACCGATGAGCACCTGGAGGTTGACGTTCGGCTCGTCGCCGAAGGCGGCGCACATCGCCATCAGGCGCTGCACGTACCCGTGGTGGTCGGCGCCGAGCATGATGATGCACCGGTTGAAGCCGCGCTCGCGCTTGTCGAGGTAGTACGCCAGGTCGCCGGAGATGTAGGCGGGATTCCCGTCGGACTTGATGATGACGCGGTCTTTGTCGTCGCCGAACTCCGTCGAGCGCAGCCAGGTGGCGCCGTCGGCCTCGAAGATGTGCCCGAGTTCGCGCAGGCGCGCGACGGCGCGCTCGACCGCGCCCGAGTTGTGGAGATCGTTCTCGTGGAAGTACACGTCGAAGTCGACGCCGAACTCGTGCAGCGACTGCTTGATCTCGTCGAACATGAAGTTCACGCCCAGCTCGCGGAACGCCTCCTGCTTGGCATCCGCGTCGAGGGCGTCGATGTCGCCGTCGTACGCCTCGGCGACCCGCTTCGCGATGTCGCCGATGTACGCGCCGCCGTAGCCGTCTTCGGGCGTCGGGTCGCCCTGGTGGGCGGCGACGAGGCTGCGGGCGAAGCGGTCGATCTGCGCGCCGTGGTCGTTGAAGTAGTACTCGCGGGTGACTCTCGCACCCTGCGACGACAGGATGCGCGCGAGGGCGTCGCCGAGCGCCGCCCACCGCGTTCCGCCCAGGTGGATCGGACCCGTGGGGTTCGCGCTGACGAACTCGAGGTTGATGACCTCGTCGGCGCGCGAGTCGTTCGTGCCGAAGGCCGCTCCCTGCTCGACGATCGTCTTCGCCAGGGCGCCGGCGGCCGCGGCATCCAGGCGGATGTTGATGAAGCCGGGCCCGGCGACCTCGACGCTAGCGACGCCGTCGACGGCCGCGAGGCCCGCCGCGATCTCGCCGGCGAACTCGCGCGGGTT
This sequence comes from uncultured Microbacterium sp., assembly GCA_913774845.1. GTDB lineage: Bacteria > Actinomycetota > Actinomycetes > Actinomycetales > Microbacteriaceae > Microbacterium. The sequence continues at coordinate 18,358 of CAJYJO010000007.1, forward strand.
GGCCCCGACCACCTTCGACAGCTTCAGCGCCGCGTTGGACGCCCAGTCGCCGTGGTCGCGGTTCTTCGGCCGCTCGAGAGGCAGATCGGCGGCGGTGAGGCCCTCGGACGAGCCCTCTCGTCGTGCCTCGGCGAGCGGAGCGATGACGGCGAGTAGGGCGGCGGAGAGGGCTGCGGGATCCATAACCCGTCAAGTCTAGGGCGAGCGGATGAGTGCCCCGTGTGCGGCGGACGAGGGCCGGGACGCCTCAGCCGATCTGCACCAGGGCCTCGTGGTCGTCGGCGCCGGCCGGCACCTCGGCGTCGAGGACGGCGTCCACCCGCATGCGTTCGAGGCCGACGTACCCGCCGTGGTAGCTGAGGAACGCGCAGTCGGCGGCGTCGCGGCCGGTCGCGATGCGCACGAGCGAGCGGCGGTCGGCGAGCCGGGTCGCGTCGATGACGTGCCAGGCGCCGTCGAGGTACGCCTCGGCGACGGCGTGGAAGTCCATCGGCTCCAGCCCCGGGGCGTAGCACGCCGCATACCGCGCGGGCACGTCCATCGCCCGCAGCAGGGCGATGACCACGTGCGCATAGTCGCGGCAGACGCCCTGACCGCTCGTCAGGGTCGTCACGGCGCTGTCGGTGCCGAGGCTGAGGCCGGGCGTGTAGGTGACGGTGGATGCCACGAACGTCGAGACCGCGGCCAGCAGCTCCTCCCCCGCCAGTCCGCGGAACTGGCGTCGCGCCTGGGCGAACACCTCGTCGGACTGGCAGTACCGGCTCGGACGCAGGTAGGTGATCGTCTCGAGGGCGTCCGTGTGCGGGCGGGGCGCGACACCGTCGACGACCGCTTCGTAGCGAACGGCCAGCGGCCCCTGCTCGCCGACCAGACGGTGCAGACGGCTGCCGGTGGGATCGACGATCTCGATCGGCGTCACGACGCGATCACCCTGCACGAAGGAGAGGTTCTCGCTGAAGAGGGGCACTCCTCGGGCGGCGGTGATCTGGAAGACGAGGTCGACGGACGCCCCCAGATCGAGGTCGAGTTCAGCGGTCACTCGGCGCGGCACCGGGCAATCCTCGCACGCTCCGGAGGGTGCTCGGCCCGCGGTGGCCGCCCCGTCCTCACCCGTCCTTCTTGCCCGGCCCGCCTGTGTCCTTCGGCGCGGGCGCCTTGTCGTCCTTCCCGCCCGGACCCTTGTTCTCGGAGCCCTTGTCCGCGGGCCCCTTCCCGTCATCCGTCCCGGTGTCGTCCGAGCCGCCCTGGGTGGGTTGCACCGTCTCGACGGGCGCGGTCGTCTCGACCGGTTCGGACGTCTGCACCGGCTCGGAGGTCTCCTCGGGACCGGGCGTCGGAGCGAGCGACGACAGGTCGGCGCGCACCGTGGCGATGCGGGAGAGGATGCCGTCGGCCTCCTCGGCCGTGATCTCGCCCGCGTCGCGCCGGGCGACCACGTCGGCCTCGAGCGCGTCCAGGCTCGCCAGGGCGGCGGAGTAGTCGCCTGTCGATGCCTGGTCGGCGACGGTCCGCACGCTCTGCTGCCACGCGGTGGGCTCCGCTGCCGGAGGAGTGCATCCGGCGAGCGCGGCGGCGAGCGCCAGCGGCACGGCCAGGGCGGGAAGGAGGCGGCGCATCACGGGCCCACCTCGTTCCACAGGTCGTCGACGTGCTGGTCGAGGGGCTGGGGCAGTGTGGGCAGACCCGGATCGGACGGGGTGGACCCGCCGCTGAGCGCGACCGCCGTCACCGCCCCGGTCGCCAGCACGAGCGCGACGAGGGATGCCACGAGCACGGTGCGCCGCGACGGCCGTCGCCGCGGTGAAGCGGCCGTTCGCCGCGCGTCGGGCTGAGCCGGTCGGCCGAAGATGCGCGTGGGCGCCGTCGCGCCGGGGAGGACCGCCGTCTCCGTGCCGGTGGCCGCCGCGGGGACGGTCACCCCCGAGAGCGTGCGGAGCGCGACGATCAGGGCCGTGGCATCCGGTCGCTCGCTCGGATTCACAGCCGTCATCTTCTCGAGCACTTCCCGCCACGGACCGGGGATGTGCGCCGGGATCTCGGGAGCCGCGACCAGTCGCGCCGCCAGAGCCTCGTGCGGCGTCAGCCCGGTGAAGGGACGCGACCCCGTGAGCGCCTCCAACAGGACGAGGCCGAGGGCGTAGACATCGCTCGCGGGAGCGGCGGGCATACCGCGCGCCTGCTCGGGGCTGAGGTAGGCGGCGGTGCCGACGACGGTGTCGGGGCGGGTGACCCGCGTCGCGCCGACCAACGAGGCGATACCGAAGTCGGCCAGGGTCGCACGCGGGGTCTCCCCCGTGTGGGCGGCGGGTCGCAGCAGGATGTTGGACGGCTTGACGTCGCGGTGCACGATGCCGCGCGCGTGGATGACCGCGAAGGCCTCGCCGATCTCCCGGCCGACCCGGGCGGTCTCGGGCCCTGTCATCCGCCCGCGGGCGATGCGGTCGCTGAGGGTCGGGCCCGAGATGAGCTCCATCGCCAGGTACGCGGGGTGCGCGTCGAGCTTGGCGTCGTAGAGCGTGACGAGCGAAGGATGCGACAGCGAGGCGAGCAGGCGGATCTCCGAGCGCACGCGCGCGACGTCGGCGGGATCCGCGCCATCGCCCTCGATGATTTTCAGCGCCAAGGTGCGCTCGAGCGCCGTGTCGACGGCTTCGTAGACGCGCGCATAACCGCCCTGGCCGAGGATCCGGCCGAGGCGGTAGCGTCCGTCGATCAGGTCGTCCACGCCAGGGTCAAAAGCGACGGTGGGTGTCGGTTCGCTCATACTCTGCCTCCGGGGTGCGCCCCCGTCGCAGTCAGACGAGGTCGTCGTTCGAGGAGCGCGTGGTGGACCGGGTGACCTGGGCGCCCCCGACTCCTTCGGTGCGGGTGACCGTATCGGTTTGACGGCGACGGACGAGGAGGACCACGCCGATCAGGAAGACCACCACTCCCGCACCCATCATGATGTATCCGATCATGCTGAGGCTGACGTAGTCGTTGGGCAGGTTCACCGCGAAGGCGAGGATGGCGCCGATGACGAACAGCGCGATGCCGGCTCCGATGCTCATGAGAGACCCCTTTCGAGAGTGACCCTCAGCATGCCAACCCGCTCCCCGTTCGGCGATACATCTTGACAACGCCTGTCAAGACGGGTTCGGCGCACCGACTCCGGGTGTGACATGGATGCCATGAGCGAGAACGACGTGACCACCCGATCCAACCGCGGCCAGTGGGAGAACGCGGTCGAGGGCCGCCCCGAGCTGTCGGCGAGCTTCTCGAGCCGCGAGGAGGCGATCGACCAGGGACGCGCCACCGCCGACGGGCTCGGCTCGCGTCACCTCGTCGAGGACGCCGAACCGACCGGCGCCGTCACCGACGAGGACTGACCCGAGGAACCAGAAAGGCCGCGAGGTCAAGGTTCACGCCGCGTGGGCGGCGAGAGCGGCACGGATCACCTCCGCACGCGACTGGCTCTCCTGATCGCGTCGCTAGAGTTCGATCGGGCCAGGCGAGTCGACCTCGTCCGGCAGTCCACCCTCGAGGATTGCGACCACCATCTTCACGGCGCGGTCTGACAGCGCATCCCCCGGGTAGAAGTCCTCGTAGAGCTCCTCAGCGTCGTCGAGTGTCGTGACGTCGCACAGTCGCAGAAGCTGCCGGATGTCGTTCGTATCGCGGCCGGGTCGGTTGGCACGCAGCTTCATCGCCAGCATCGCCTCCTTAGCGGCGACCTGGATGACGATGCCGTCGTGGTCGTAGATGGTTTCCCACTCGACCGGTCTGCGGCCGAACGTGGGAAGCGCGTCGGCCCTTTCGACGTCGAAATTCAGCCACCCCGGATCCCAACCACGGGACTGGGCTACCTTGGCGGCGGCCGCGGCGACGTCGGCGTCACTTCCCGGCTCGATATGGAGCGAGTCGAGATCCTGCGTCGTCCCGCGGTCGAAGTAGCGGAGCGCCAGCGCAGCTCCACCGACGATCCGGATACCTGCGATCTGATGGGCGGCGCGCAACTCCATGATGAGTGCCCTGAGCCCGTCGAGGATGTCGTCTCTGCTGAGCGTCGTCGCCACGCTCACACGCTCGCGAAGGTGTCACGCCAGACGAGCACGCTGCGCTCAGCGAACTCGTCGGGCACTTCCGACGGGGGCGGAATCGGATCGGCCGGATCCACGTCGAGCGTCGAGGGTGCATCGAGATACCGGCTCGGGTCAGAGACCCATGCAGGTGCCGGGAGTCCCCCCTCGCGTAGCCGCCAGGCGACAAGACCAGCGAGCGCCGCATCCCATGCTCGATCCAGCGTCGACGCCGGCTCGGCCAAGCCGAGAATTCCTCGCACCAATCCGCGCTCGGCGAGGAGGTTGTCGTTGAGCTGCAGGAGCGCACGAAGAGCGCGGTCCTTCTCACCTTCCTCCAGTCGACGCCGGATCTCTTCAGCCACGGTCGCCGCGTCGTCACGCTGGGTCGGGGCGGAGTACAGCCGATGTCCTGCACCAGCGAGCAGTCGCTCGACCACACCGAACTCGGTGTCTCGCCCGCCCTCCGACCGGGAAACACGGCTCTGGTCGATCTGCGTGCGATCTGCGAGTTGCTTCTGAGTGAGTCGCTGACTCTTGCGGGCGGCGCGGATAAGCGTTGAAGCAGTCATTGCACCCTCCGATCAAAATTATGACTTCTGAGTCATATTTTAGGGCCATCGGATTCATCGTTCCAGAGTTGTCTCTACCGTCAGCCGTGCACGAGCTCACGACACTAGACACTCGATGCAGCCGCAAGCACCGACCATGCCCGGAGCGCGCTGCCGCAGTTCGAGGAGACCGATCGCACAGCGTCGCGCGGGGTCCACGATCCCTGGACGCGGCGAAACGGGCCACAGGCGACACCAACGTTTCGTCACGAGACGCGCGAGGTGTTGTCAAAGAGTTGTGACGAGAAAGGGGCAGCGAGTCACAATGACTCTCTGCCCCTTCCCGGCACTGGTGCCCCCGACAGGAATCGAACCTGCGACCTTTGGTACCGGAAACCAACGCTCTATCCCCTGAGCTACGGAGGCGGACCGGTCAAGATTAGCACCGCGACGCGGCACACCCCGACCGGACGGACCGGCGCGACGGAGGTCGGCGCCGGGGCCCTGGCATCCGGGTCACTCGTCGCCGATGACGCCGATCCCCGTGGCCTGGTGGTCGGCGTTCGGGTCGTCCTCGGCGGGTGCCTTGGACTCCTCGTCGACGTCGTTATCCTGGCTCGGCTTGACCGTGGGGTCGTCGCCCAGGTCCTTCGCGTCGTCGGCCGGGGCGGAGTTCTGGGGGTCGCTCATGAGGGGTCCCTTCGTCGGTGGAACCCCCAGCCTGGCAACCGGAGGCGGCGGGACGCAGCGGGTTGACGCGCGGCTACCGGCCGAACATGTTGCGCACGCGGCGGGAGACGGGCTGCGTGAGGATGACGCGACGGCCGTCCACGTCCACGGTCACGATCGACCCGCCGAACGCTCCCCCGGGCTCGGGGCGGGCATCGCCGCGAACGTACGCCTCGGCCACGTCGACGTAGACGGCGAGCAGCTGCGCGCTCTGATCCTTCGACGATCTCTGATCGATCAGCTGCGTGCGGTGGCCGGTGTCGGTCTCGACCGAGAACCATCGCGAGCCGGGGGTCGACACGATCGCCCACCGATCGCCGCGCGACAGACGCGCCCACGCGGCCCCGTCGCGCAGCTCGGTCGTCGCCGAAAGGTCGGCCTGGGCGATGACGAGCACCTCGAGCATGGCGAGTGCCTCCGCCGCGGTGACGTAGTCGCCGCGGTCGCCGCCCAGCCCGCCCCACTCGAATCTGCGTTCGCTCATCTCGCCGCCTCTGCCGTCTTCCCCCGAGGGTAACCCCGCCGGTCGCGGTCGACGCCGGTCCGCGGGAATCCAGACGCGCGACGGACGGCCCTACGATGAGCGCATGCTGACCTCATCGCCCTCCTCGATCACCGAGCAGACGTCGCTCTTCGCCCTGAACGGGACGACGTCCCTCGTCGCCGTCGCCCTGTACGTGCTGATGGTCGTCGCACTCTGGCGCGTGTTCACCAAGGCCGGGTACGCGGGGTGGCTCGCGATCATCCCGATCGTGAACGTCGTCTTCCTCACCAAGGTCGCGGGTTTCTCGGGCTGGCTCGCTCTGCTCTACCTCATCCCGATCGTCGGGTTCGTGTTCCATATCGTCGTCCAGCTGCGCGTGGGCCGGGCGTTCGGACACGGCTGGGTGTTCTCGATCTTCCTGCTCGCGCTGTTCTACGTGATCGGCTACCTGATCATCGGTTTCAGCGACGACCGCTACCGGCTCCAGCGCGTGCGCTGATCGCGCGCCGCGCAGCGATCACGGCGTGCGCAACCGCACGTCGGGGTGCAGGCTGCGCAGCGGTACCGAGCCGTCGACGATGGCGCGCAGGGCCCGCACACTGACCTCGAGTTCGGCCGAGACCCGTTCCAGGCCCGCCCCCGATGACACGGCCGTGCGCAGCGCCGTCTCGGCAGCGCGGGAAGCGTCGTCGACGTCGGTCGCCGAGCTGCCGACGAAAGCCGCCAGACGATGGGCGGCGTGACGGATGCTCGCGCGCTGACGTTCGCGGCGGGCCCGGGCGTCGCCGATGCCGACGTCGAGCAGGTCGGTGGGGTCGGGTGACATGAATCCTCCAGTCCGGGGGGACGTAGGCACTCGCGCGGCTTTCGCGAGCACCTCCATGCTCGCCCGGGCCGATGCTCGCGCGCATCAGCCGGAAGGACTATTTCCTCCCCGGACGACGGATGCCACGGGCGCGGTGTCGCGTCCGTGGCATCCGTGTCAGTCGCCCTTCACGTTGACGATCTGCCGCAGGGTGTGGCGCACGGTCACCAGGTCGGCGGCATCCGCCATGACCCGGTCGATCGGCTTGTACGCCTGCGGGATCTCGTCGATGAAGGCGTCGGTGTCGCGGTACTCGATGCCCGCCATCGCCTCACGCAGCTGCTCGTGCGTGAAGGTCTTGCGGGCCGCGGACCGCGAGTACTCCCGACCTGCGCCGTGCGGGGAGGAGTTCAGGGCGACGGGGTTGCCCTTGCCCTCCACGACGTACGACGCCGTGCCCATCGACCCCGGGATGAGGCCCGGTCGACCGGCATCGGCCATGATCGCGCCCTTGCGCGACACCCACACCCGCTTGCCGAAGTGCATCTCGGACTCGGTGAAGTTGTGGTGGCAGTTGATGCGCTCGCGCTCCTCGACGGGCGTGTCGAGGAACCGACCCAGCTGGTTCGCGACGCGGTCCATCATCTCCTCCCGGTTGAGCAGGGCGAAGTGCTGTGCCCACCGCAGTTCGCGGATGTACCGGGTGAACTCCGGCGTCCCCTCGACGAGGTAGGCCAGGTCGGGATGCGGAAGCTCGATCCACCACTGCTTCGCCAGGCGCTGCGCCACCGTGATGTGGTGCTGCGCGATGCGGTTGCCGACGCCCCGGGAGCCGGAGTGCAGGAACATCCACACGTCGTCGTTCTCGTCGAGCGAGATCTCGATGAAGTGGTTGCCGCTGCCCAGCGATCCGAGCTGCTGGCGCCAGTGACCCGCGTAGGTCGCCGGGTCGAACTCGGCCTGCTCGGCGAGCCCCTCGAGTTCGGCGACGCGCGGCTCGGCGGTGGCGACGATCTTGCGGTTGTCGCGACCGGCCGACAGCGGGATGGCGCGCTCGATCTGCTGCCGGAGCTCCGCGAGGTCCCGACCGTCGAGGTCGGGGGCATGGAACTGCGTCTTGACGGCGATCATGCCGCACCCGATGTCGACGCCGACGGCCGCGGGCATGATCGCCCCGAGCGTCGGGATCACCGAGCCGACCGTCGCACCCAGACCCAGATGGGCGTCGGGCATGAGGGCGAGGTGGGGGTAGATGAACGGCATGCGCGACGAGGTGCGGGCCTGGTCGACGGTCTTGTCGTCGATCAGGCTCGCCCACGACACGAGTCGTTCGGTGAGCTTCTGCATGGGTCCTTTCCTTCGTGTGGAGCGCTGGTGCGCGGGGAGCGAGCCCGGGTCGGGGCGGGAGCTTCCACGGGAAAGGGAAAGCGCCCCGGACCTGACGGTGCGGGGCGCGAGAGAGCGAGGTCTACGCGGCCGGCGCCGGAGGGGTCGACGAGTACAGGAACGGCAGGTTCGTTCCCTGCTGCTCCTGTCGCTGATCGCGCTGCGCGTTCATGCGTCGTCGTCTCCTGGCTCTCCGTGCCGGTCGGCACGGACTCCCGAAGCTAGTGGATGCCGCGCCTCCAGCGCAAACATCTTTGTGTCGGCCGGGGGTTGTCTTGGCGGCGCGACGGGTCAGGCCTCGGTCGGCTGATCGAAGTCCCAGTCGATCGGCGCGTCGTCAGCCTCCGGGTCGGATTCCACGGCGTGCAGGTGCGTGCGCGGGAACAGGCGGTGGTTCTTCAGCTCCTCCGCGGCGTGCGAGAAGTCAGGCTCCTCGTCGTTCCATTCGACCGGCGCCGAGAGGACGTCGTTTCCGACCCCGATCACGAGCTCGGCCTGCGCCACCTTCTTGTCCTCGGTGACGATGGGAATGCTCACGGCCTCCGCCTGGCCTTCCTTGGCCACCGCCGCCGTCAGTTCGACCAAGGACGCGGCGACGTCGTCGGAAGTGATCACGGTCTCGCCGGCATAGGTCACGCATCGCATTCCCCCACCTTGAGGGACGACGACGCTGGCGCAGGGTGGGTTGCCCGAGTGCTGACGGTGGGATAGACGACGTCACCGAAGCACCGTCGCCACGCGCGCGGGCGCGTCTCAGTCGCGTCGCTGAGCGGACCGGAACATCGCCTCGTCGAGTTCGAACCACACCGCGCGCACGGTGTCGAACTCGCCGAACGGCGCGGGTTGAGGATCGCTGAGGGAGAGGCGGTAGCCGCGAGGCAGGTCATCCACGTGCTGTCCGTCGCGCGGGCCGCCGACGAGCACGTAGATCACGGGGACTCGACCGCCCCCGTGTCGACCGCGACGCCGTCGACGGCGTCGCTCATACGCTGGAGGAAGGCGATCACCGCAGCCGACTCGTCGGGCGTCATGTCGATGACGGCAGTCAGCATGCGGTCGTGCATGTTCCCGAGGGTCTGACGCACCTCCGCGTCGGCCCGGGGCGTCGCACTGATGAAGATGCTGCGACGATCGTCGGGGTTCGCCGTTCGGACGATGTGCCCGGAGCGTTCGAGCCGGTCGAGGATCGCCGTGGTCGACGCCGTCGACAGGCCCAGGTACCGCGTGAGCTCCCCCGGACGCACCGTGCGTGTGGAGTCGCGGAGCAGGTAGCGCAGCACCAGCAGCTCGTTCTCGCCCATCGACATCGAGTCGCGCGTCCGGCGGCGCATCGCCACCTCGGCAGCGCGGTAGATACGGAGAGCTTCGAGAACGGCTTTGCTGCGCTGACGACGGTCGGCAGGCTCATCGCCGTACCAATAGGTGACCCCATCGGTCGGCCCCGTCGACGCCGTTCGGCGGGACGTGGTTTCGACGTCTGTCATGACACACTCCTCCCCGCTCTGCCGACACTCTACACGAAAAGAATAGTTAGACAAACTAGTTACTAAGCGAGTATGTTCTAAGCACAGTTAATCGCTTCCGAAGGGAGTTCCCCCATGGGCCACCTGTTCTACGGCACCTCGACCGAGTCGATCCACATCCCGGACCGCCTGCTCTCCCACCTGAAGGTCGTCGCGACGACCAAACTCCGTCGCAGCGAGAGCTTCACCCTCACGTGGGCGCACGTCGACGGCGCCCCCGGTCGCTCGACCCTGTGGCTGCAGCCCGCGATCCCCCTCCGCTTCGTCTTCGACTCCGCCGAGCCCGAGTCCCTCAACGCCACCGCGCTGAAGAACATGGCCGACATGGCCAACTCGTCCGCCGGACTCGTCATCGACCTCACCGCCGAGATTCCGGCGGCCGAGATCGCCTCCCGCCCGGCGCCGGCGCGTACCGCCGCCCCGGTTCGTCGTCGTCCTCTCTCCGTGGCGGCGTGACGTGAGCATCACCCCCGCCCCCTCCCCCACCCCGCTCTCCGCTGCCCGCGTCCTGTGGGCGAAAGTCGACACGGGATTCTGGGTCGCCCACCGCGGCGGCGAGTACTTCGGCTGCGTCGACGCCGTCTCCGGCGGATTCGTCTCCCGCGACGCGCACGGCATCCCGATCGGCCGGTACGAGACGCTCGAGATCGCCAAGGCGTCGCTGCGTTCCACGACGCACCCCGCCAACGTCCGCCACCGCCGCCGCCTGGACCGGGCGTCACTGGTCGCCGCCACCGCCGTCGGCGGTACGGCTCTCGCCTTCGCGCTCACCGCCGGTGCGCTCGCGCCCTACCTGTGAACGACATGGGCGATATCGACCTGCGCGACGACGCAGACCGTTTCGAAGACGCCGCGAGCGCCGAGTTCGCCGAACGTTTCGGCGTCGTACCGCTCTGATCGTCGACCCCCTGTACACGGCCGCTCCGCCGTGACAGGCTCGGCGCTCGATCCCACGGATGGAGAGACGAATGACCGCTCACGACCGCCCCATCGACGACGCCCCCGACGACCAGTCGAACGGCGCCGGCAGCGAATCCCCCGAGGAGGGAGCTGCCGCACAGCAGGACGCCGACGAGGCCGCCACGACCGAGGGCTCGCCGACCGGCGACATCGGCTGAGCGCTCAGAAGGCGTACCGCACCCGGCAGTAGGGCAGCTTCTGCGAGATCAGGACGGTGAGCGCCGCCACGCTCTGCGCCTTGAGGGGATGCCGGTAGCGCACGTTCACGGCACCGTTCTGCGAGCGTTTCTCTTCTTGCGTCGACGGCGTCCACAACAGCTCCTCACCCCGCGGGTGCCAGCCGAGGTTGACCTCGTGCAGGCCCTCGTTGTGCGTGAGGAAGATGACCTCGCACGCCAGTTGCGCCTTCGCGCGCGGGTGCAGCGCGGCGTCGAGTTCATCGAACAGCTGGGCCCAATCCTGCAGCCAGGTCGGGGTGAGGATGACGGGCGAGAAGTTCACGTGCACCTCGTACCCGGCATCGACGAAATCGTTGATCGCGGCGATGCGCTCGGCCATCGGCGACGTGCGCAGGTCGGTCACCTTGGCCGTCGACGCCGGCATGAGCGAGAAGCGGATACGCGTGCGACCCGCCGGGTCCCAGTCGAGCAGGTCGCGGTTGACGAACTTCGTCGCGAACGAGGCCTTCGCCGTGGGACTCATCCGGAACAGGTCGCACACGTCGCGGACGTTCTCGCTGATCAACGCGTCGACCGAACAATCGCCGTTCTCCCCGATGTCGTACACCCAGGAGTCGGCGTCGCACTGGTTGGGCTCGGTCTTCGTTCCCCTCGCCGCGATGTGTCGGGCCAGGTGCCGCGTGATCTGATCGATGTTGGCGAACACCGTGATCGGGTTGCTGTATCCCTTGCGGCGCGGCACGTAGCAGTAGGCGCATGCCATCGCGCAGCCGTTCGACAGTGACGGGGCGATGAAGTCGGCGGAGCGCCCGTTCACACGCGTGGCGACGCTCTTCTTGACCCCCAGGACAAGCGCCTCGGTCTTGATGCGGACCCATCGCGCGACGTTCTTCTCGTCGCCGTGCACCTCGGGGATCTGCCAGTGCGACGCGATGGGCACGATCTGGGCGTCGGGCCAGCGCGCCACGATCTCACGCCCGCGCTCGAGCTCGAGTGCCGCATCTTCGGCGTAGATGCGGGTCACGCGCAGCAGGTTCTCTCGCTCGACGGCCATCGTCCCGTTCTACTCCGGGGTACCGACATCGGTGCCGTCCGCGAGCGGCTGGCAGCGCGGGCACCACCAGGTGCGGCGTCGCTCCGGGTCGTTCTGCACCTCGTCGCGTACGCGCACGCGCGTTCCGCAGCGCAGGCACGGTCGGCCGGCGCGACCCACGACCCAGTGCGACGCCCCCTTGCGGCGATCGCCCGTGGTGACCTGGTACATCCCCGGCACGGTCGCCGACACGCGGAGGCAGCGGGCCGCGGTCGCCACCAGCGCCGCGACGTCCGTCCCGCCGATCGGGGCGAGGGGATGGATGCCGCGCAGGAAGGCGACCTCGTTCACCCACAGGTTCCCCAGACCCGCGATGCGCGTCTGATCCAACAGGGCCGCGACGACGGTACGCTCCGGCCGTACCGAGAGACGGGCGACGGCCTCGGCGGCATCCCAGTCCTCGCGCAGGGGATCGGGGCCGAGGTAGCCGACGACATCGCTCTCGCGGGCGGTGGGCACCAGTTCGACCAGGGGGAGGTCGAGACCCCAGATCTCCCGGCCGTCGAGCAGACGCAACCTCACCCGCGCCTTCTCGCGGGCGGCGGTCGGCAGGGATCGCCCCGGGCGCGTGATCGTCCAGCTGCCCTGCATCCGCAGGTGGGTGTGCAGCGTCGAGCCGTCGTCGAACCTCGTGAGCAGATGCTTGCCGTGCGTGTCGTAGGAATCGATGGCGAGCCCGGCGAGCGAGCGACCGGCGGCGTTGCCGGAGCGGAGCTCGCCGTCGCCCACACGGGCGCCCCGGGTCGCGGCATCCAATCGCCCTCGCAGGCGATAGACGCTGTCGCCCTCGGGCACGGCTAGCGCGCCGCGGCGATGAGCTGGTCGTCGCGCGGGGCGAGGTCGGGACGCAGGCGCGTGCCGAACTCGTGCCGGAGAGCGCTCAACGCCGCCTGCCACCCCGCGAGGCCGTGCACACCGGGCCCCGGGCTCGTCGAGGACGAGCACAGGTACACGCCCTTCATCGGTGTGCGCCACGGATCGGGGCGGTAGACGGGCCGGCCGAGCAGCTGCGTCAGAGTGGGGGCTCCCGCCGAGATGTCGCCGCCGGCGAAGTTGGGGTTCCACGCGGCGACGTCGACCGCCGTGCGGGATGCCGTGGCGAGGATCGTGTCGCGGAACCCCGGCGCGAAGCGCTCGATCTGCCGGATGACGGCCTCCTCGCGATCGACCGGGCTCCCCGAGGGGACGTGCGTGTAGGCCCACAGCACGTGCGTGCCGGCCGGCGCACGCGTGCTGTCGAACAACGAGGGCTGGGCGGCGAGGACGTAGGGGGCGTCGGGGAGCTCGCCGCGCGCGACGGCGTTCTCCGCCGCCGCGATCTCCGCCCGCGTCCCCCCGATGTGGATCGTCCCCGTCCGCGCGACGTCGGGATGGGCCCACGGCACGGGATCGGACAGCGCGAAATCGACCTTGGCGACCCCGTCTCCGTAGCGGAAGCGCTCGAGGGCGCGGCGGTAGGAGGCCGGCATCCGGTCGCCGGCCAGACGGATGAGCGTGCGCGGCGTGCTGTTGACCAGGACCGCGCGGGCGGGCGGCAGCTCGTCGAGCGAAGAGATGTCGACCCCGGCGTGGAGCACTCCGCCGTGCGCGCGGATGTCGGAGATCATCGCGTCGGCGATCGACTGGCTGCCCCCGACGGGGATGGGCCATCCGCGGCCGTGCCCGTACGTGGCCAGGACGAGACCGGCACCGCCCGCCGCGAGGCTCGGCTGGTGCAGGATCGTGTGCGCCGAGACACCCGTGATGAGGCTGGGCACGACGTCCTCGCGGAACCGCGCGTTCCACCACGGCCCACCCTGCTCGAGGGCCCGGATGCCGAACAGTACGGCCGCGATCGGGTCGCCGGGGACGCGCAGCAGCGCGTTGCCCGTGAAGTCGGCGACTCCGCGGAGGTGATCGACAAGAGGACGCATCAGCCGCTCGTACGCCGGACCGTCGACGCCGAGCCCCTCCGCCGCGCGCGACAGATCGCGGTACGCCAGCGCCGCGCGGCCGCCGTCGAGCGGGTGCGCGTACGACACCTCGGGCACGATGAGCGGCACCCGCCGGTCGAGGCCGAACTCGCGGAAGAACCACGACTCGAGGGCGAGGGGGTGCACCGCCGACCCGAGGTCGTGCCGGAAACCGGGGAGTGTCAGCTCGGCGGTCGAGGCCGCGCCCCCGAACGTCGGGGATTTCTCGTACACGGCGACCGACAGACCCGCCCGCGCGAGCGTGACGGCCGCGGCCAGCCCGTTGGGGCCGGAGCCGACGATGATCGCGTCGTAGCTCTCGGTCATCGCTGGATCGGCTCCTTCTCGGCAGTGGACTCGTGGCCGATCGCATCGGCGCCGCCGGTCGTCCCGGGGGCGCCGCCCTCGGCGAGGTAGGCGAGACGGTGCAGCGTCTCGGCGTTGCGCCACCGCGTGATCGCGTCGAAGACGGTGTCGGGGAGGATCTTCGTAGGCCCGGTCACCGGTTCCTCCTGGATGCGCACGACGCACGCGTCGCCCCGCGGTTTGACGTCGATCGCGACGCGGGCCACCCCGATGGGGCCGCCGTGCGGTTCGAGCACGGCGCGCCGCGGCGGGTCCCACACACGCATGACCGTGGTGTCGTCGACGAGGACCGGCCAGGAGCCGAAGGAGTGGTGCAGCGTGGCCCCCTCGGCCGGCCACGTCTCGCCGACGTCGCGCATGCGCGAGGTGCCGACCACCCACAGGGGGTAGAGCCACCCGTTCGCGAGGACGCGGAACACGTCGTCGGGGGTGCAGTGCAGCAGACGGACGTTGCGGGCCATGACGCGTTCCTCCTCGTCGTCGGGATGCGGACGGATGCCGGCAGGAACCGCCTCGACACCGCCCACGCTACGGCCCGGTCCCGGCACTCGTCGCGGAGGTTGCGCCCCGGCGCGTCGCCCGGTACCGATGCGACCGTGCCGGAGCCCACCGGGCACGGTCGCCGTCGTTGCGCGCGGGCGCGCTCGCGCTCAGGCCGCCGCCGGCAGGACGAACCATGCGCGCGTCCCGCCCTGGGGCGAGACGTCGAGCCCGATCGAACCATGGTGGGCGTCGACGATGCGGCGGCACGTGGACAGTCCGATGCCGAGCCCCTGCACCTCGGCGCCGTGGCCGCGCTGCATCGGTTCGAACACCCTCTCGCGCAGGTCGGGCGCGACCGGTTCGCCGTTGTCGTCCACCGACACGCGCCATCCGTCCGCGAGAGTCTCGACGGTGACGACGACCGTCGGTACGCGCCCGGCGGCCACGGTGAATTTCACCGCGTTGGCGATCAGGTTCTGCAGCAGCACCCGCAGCAGCGTGTCATCGCCGCGCACGAAGGTCGCGGCATCCACCGTCACCGTCGCGCCCGTGTGCACGATCGTCCCGTCGAGGTCCTCGAGCACCGCGTCGACCGTGTCGGCCATGTCGACCTCCGTCAGGTGGGGCCTCGTCCCGCCCATCCGGGCGAAGTCGAGCAGGTCGGCGATCATCGACGTCATGCGCTGGGCCGCTGCCTCGGCGCGTTCCAGGGAGCGGGACGCACGCGGAGCGTCGACCATCTCAGGACTGTCGGCGGCGAGCTCGAGGAAGCCCGTCAGGGCCGTGAGCGGGTTGCGCAGGTCGTGGCTCACCTGCGCCGCGAAGTTCTCCAGCTGCGCGTTGGACTCCCGCAGGTCGCGCTCGACACGGCGCAGCTCGAGCACGTCGATCACCTGGTGGGCGAGCAGATCGAGGGCGCGGCTGCTGGCATCCGAGAGATCGCCGACCTCGGAGTCGAAGACGCACAGCGTCCCGATCGCGACGCCGTCGGGGGTGATGAGGGGACTCGAGGCGTAGAAGCGGGTGAGGGCGATCTCCCCCGTCACGAAGGCGTTGTCGGCGAAGCGCGGGTCGAGCCGGGCATCGCGAACCACCACGCGGCGCGGGTCGTGGATGACCGCCGCGCACATCGAGTCCTCCCGCGAGCACGACGCCGCCTGGATGCCGACCGCCGCGATCTGGTGCTGCATGCGATCGTCGATGATGTTGATCACCGCGGTCGGCACGCCGCACACGGTGGCTGCGAGTTCGACGAGGCCGTGCAGGTCGGGCTCGGACGGCTCCCCCACGAGCCGGTACTGCGCGATCGCTGCGCGCCTCGTCATGTCGTGTGCTGTCGACACTCGATCCCCTCGGTGTTTCGCTTCGCCGAAGAGCCTAGTCCGCGGCGGTTACACCGTCGCCACCGGATCGGGAAGGGGCTCGCGCCGCCGACATCGTCCGCGCAGAGTCGGGCCATGAGCACTCCGACGCCCTCCCCCGACTCCCCGACCGACCCCATCAGCCCCACGCCGGCCGAACCCACGGCACCGAACCCCGCCGAGCCGACCGTGCCGGCGCCGTCCGAACCCACCGTGCCGCTGGAGCCCGAGACCCAGCCCGGTCCGGCATCCGAGGATTCCGCCGCGGGCGCCTTCGCCGATGAGGAGGGGGACGCCGTCGGTTCCGCGGAGATGGATGCCGACAACCCGGCCGAGGAGGCCACGGTCGAGGCCGTCGATCCCGGCGGTCGCCCCGACTGACCCCGAACACGCGAGAGGGGCGGTGCCGCACGGCACCGCCCCTCTCGTTCGTGGTCCGGATCGGATCACGGGTTGCCGCGGGTCCACAGCAGCAGGATGGCCACCGCCTGCAGCACGATGCAGCCGGTGAGGATCGCGACGCGGCGACGCGGGGTCGACGACCAGCGTTCGTCGCCGAGCAGCGGCGCCATCGGCATGAGCAGACGGAACGTGCTCTGCTGCGGGAGGAACACGGCGAAGATGTACACGCCGTAGCTGAAACCGTAGGCCACCACCATGAGGCCGAGCTTGCGGACCGGGCGCGACCACATCAGGGCGAGGAAGCCCACGATGAGGGCGATCACGAGGATCACACCGACCACGCCGAGGTGCGTCGACGCCTGGCGGAACCAGGGGGTGAAGGGCGTGAACTCGTCGTTGCCGACGTAGTCGAGCCACCAGCCGAGCTCGGTGCGGATGTAGGCGTTGTGCGTGCCCGTGACGTACTGGGCGATGTGGTTCCACGACAGCCCCGCCACCGCGATCGTCAGACCGGATGCCATGAGCGACAACCACTCGCGCATCGGGAACGGGTCGACCTTGCGGCGGAAGAAGCGCACCAGGAAGACGATGCCCAGGGCCAGTCCCAGGGCGAGCACGCCCGGGCGCGTGTAGGCGGTGACGAGACCGATGGGCAGGATCCAGAGGTAGCGGCGTTTGATCGCCAGCAGCATGCCGGCGAAGATCAGCAGCATGAACAGACCCTCGCTGTAGCCGATGATGAAGAGGAACGACATCGGGGCGAAGGAGAAGAACACCACGGCCCACCACGCCGGCTGCGGCGTGGTGACGGTGCGCATCAGGACGAACAGCAACCACGTCGCACCGAGGCTCGCCCCGAGGCTCAGCAGCACCGCGACCGGCTGCCAGCCGAGACCGGTCGCCCCGGAGACGACGCGCACGAGCGTGGGGAACACGGGCAGGAAGGCCCAGTTGTTCGGGAGGATGTCGCCCGAGACGTTCATCGGCAACGACATGGGGTAGCCCTGGGCCGCGATCTGGCCGTAGCGGTCGGCATCCCACCCGGTGAGGTAGTCGAAGAAGGTGCCCAGACGCTCGCTGTCGGGACCGAAGCCCCAGCGCGCCGCCTTGGCGATCGAGTAGAAGCCCCACAGCAGGCCGAAGTTGACCACGCGGGCGATGGCCCAGAGGATCAGGACCTTGGTGAAGGCGCCGCGCTCGAGGGGGACGATGCCCTCGGGCGTGCGGAGGACGTCGCGCCCGTACTGGCGCAGGGCACGACCGAGGCGCGAGTCGCGCACGCGATCGAGGCGACGCTGTCGCCCGATGACGGGGGACGGGCGTGTCGCGGGGGCAAGCTCGCTCGGCGGTGCGCTCACTCGGAACCTTTCACAAGGGGAAGATGTGGGCGAGTGACGACGGTGTCGGGCCCGGATAAGTGCAGTGGGCGAGATCGTAGCGGATCAAACTGCACGTTCCCTCCCGTTGACTTCCAGGCCGACCGTCCGATCAGTGCGCGTCACCGACGAGTTTCAGGCCGATCACGCAGCCGACGAGACCCAGCACGAGCAGGACCTTGAGGATCGAGACCGTCTCGGTCCCGCCGACCATGGCGACCACGACGGTGAGCGCGGCGCCGATGCCGACCCACACCGCATAGGCGGTGCCGGTGGGGATCTCGCGCATCGCGAAGGCGAGACCGCCCATGGATGCCACGAGCGCGACGCCGAAGACGACGCTCGGCCAGAGCTTGGTGAAACCCTCCGAGCGACCGAGGGCGGTGGCCCAGACGGCCTCGAGGACTCCGGACACGATGAGGACGATCCACGACATGGCTGTGCTCCTTGGCCAGTCTTGTCGCTGTCCGGGTACTGATCCCTCGTCCGGGGACGCGGCGGGCGTCCGATCCCCAGCGTAGCGGCGGTGGCTGGGCAGCGCCGGTGCACGCGTGCCCTCAGGCGCCGGGCCCCGAGAAACGCTCGGGCGAGTGAGAAATGCCGTCGCAGGTCGTGTCTCACTCGTCAGGGCGTTTATCGGCGCCCGCCCGGACCGGCCGCAGGCGCCGAGGCGCGGCATCCGGGATCAGATCAGGAAGATGGATGCCGCACCGGGATTGTGGGCATGGACGAGCACGCCGAAGACCACGGCGTCGAAGAGGAGGTGCACCGTCACGACGTACCAGAGCGAACGGGTCTTCAGGAAGAGGAACCCCTGCACGATCGCGAACGGGATCGTGAGCAGCGGCCCCCACGCCTGGTAGCCGAGCTCCCACAGGAACGACACGAAGACGACCGCCTGCAGCAGATTGGCGGTCAGGTCGGGGAAGTGCCGGCGCAGCAGCACGAAGACCGTGCAGATGAAGAAGAGCTCGTCCCAGATGCCGACCGCGCCGACGCCGACGAACAGACGGGCGATGAGGTCGCCCGTGACGACCTCGGGCCAGTTGCGGTAGACGCCCGAGGTGATGAAGTAGAACGGCAGGATCAGGTAGCCGAGCACGATCACGCCGCCGAGCCACGCCCACTGCCACCAGGTCCAGCGGCCACCGCCGCGCCACGGGAACGAGATCGCGCGGTCGCGGTAGACGAAGCGCGAGATGACGTAGGGAACCAAGACGGCCCCGCCGAGGGCGAGGGTGAAGCGCACGAAGGCGGCGTCGTCGAGCTCGGCGTGCAGCGGGATGAGGCTGACGATGAACTGACCGAGCGCCACGAGCGACACGTCGCGGGCGATGCTCGGCTCCTCGCTGCGGGCGAGGGCGACGCCGTTGCGTCGATCGACGAGGGCGGCGGATGCCACGGCGAGAGCGAGCAGGAGCCAGCCCAGCCACACGATCTGGACGACGAACAGCACCGGGGCGGCGAGGCACACCAGCAGCGCCGGGACGAGCTTCGGCGTCCACGTGGAACGCTCCTGCACCGGCACCGCGGTGTGCGCGGTCACGGAGAGACCCGGGTGTAGGTCAGGTCGCGGATGTCACGGCCGACGCGCAGCCCCTTGCGCTCGAAGGCGGTGAGCACGCGACCGTCGAAGCGCTCGGCCCACTCCCCCGCGAACGCGCGCTCGAAGCCGGGCGCCTCGTCGAGGACCTCGCGCATCTGGTCGGCGTAGTCCTGCCAGTCGGTCGCGAGTCGCAGGGTGCCGCCGGGCCGCAGCGCCTGGGCGGCGATGCGGGCGAACTCCGGCGCGATCAGGCGGCGCTTCGTGTGCTTGTTCTTGTGCCAGGGGTCGGGGAAGAAGACCCAGAGTTCGTCGACGGATGCCGCGGGCAGCAGGTGCTCGAGCACCTCCGGCGCGTTGGCCTCCACCAGACGCAGGTTCTTCACACCCTCGCGATCGGCGTCGAGCATCGTGCGGGCGAGGCCCGCGGTGAAGACCTCGACGGCGAGGAAGTCGGTGTCGGGGTGGGCGGCCGCAGCCGACACGATCTGGTGGCCCTGGCCGGAGCCGATCTCCACGACCAACGGAGCCTGGCGTCCGTAAACGTCCGCGGGGTCGATCGCCGTGCCGGCCTTCACGCTGGTCGCGGCGGCGGCGCGCTCGACCGGCAGCAGGTAGAACGGCGAGAGCTCGGCCCACGCGCGATCCTGCGCCTCCGACATGCGGCCGCTGCGCCGCACGAACGAGACCGGCTTATCGCGAAAGACGGGCGCGGCATCCATGTCTCCCAGGCTATCCGCCGCGTCGGGGGCCACTTTCTGTCGCGCGAGCGACGCGGAAGCGACAGATTGTGACCCCTCACGCGAGAGGGAACGCTTGCGGCCGCTCACGGGACGGTCACGAAATCGATGAGTTCCTCGACGCGGCCGAGCAGGGCCGGTTCGAGGTCGCGGAACGTGGTGACCTTCGACAGGATGTGCTGCCACGCGCGGGCGGTGTCGGCCTGCTCCTCGGCGGGCCAGCCGAGGGCGCGGCAGACGCCCACCTTCCACTCGATGCCGCGCGGCACCTCCGGCCACGCCGCGATGCCGAGCGCACGCGGGGTGACGCACTGCCACACGTCGACGAAGGGATGGCCGACGATCCGCACGTGCGCGCCGTGGCGGCCCCGCGCGATCTTCTCGGCGATGCGCGACTCCTTGGAGTTCGGCACGAGGTGGTCCACCAGAACGCCGTAGCGACGCTCGGCGGTGGGGGGCTCGGCATCCAACTTCTCCTCGAGCAGGTCGACGCCCTCGAGGAACTCCACGACGACGCCCTCGGCGCGCAGGTCTGCGCCCCACACCTTCTCGACGAGCTCGGCGTCGTGCTTGCCCTCGACGAAGATGCGGCTGGCGCGAGCCGTACGGGCGCGCTGATCCTCTGCCGCGAACGACCCGGATGCCGTGCGCGTGCGCCCCTTCGGCGCCGCGGCGGGGGCCTTCAGCACGACCGGCTTGCCCTCGACGAGGAAGCCGCCGCCGAGCGGGAAGAGCCGGCGCTTGCCGAATCGGTCCTCGAGCTCGACGTTCATGCCGTCGATGCGGGTCACCGCGCCGACGAAGTCGCTGCCCGCGACCTCGACCACGAGGTCGGTGGATGCCGCAACCTCGGCGGGTCTGATGCGTCCCGCGTCGCGCCACCCGCGGGCGAGCACGTCGGTTCCGTAGCGGTCGTCCATGGTGTACCTCCGAGCGTTCGAGCCTAAGCGCCCGCCCGGGGCGGTCTCGACGGGCGCGCCGCTTCTTCCCGGGTGTCGGACGTCGTTTATAGGGTGGAACCATCCGGCAACCGAAGGGGGATGCATGCGACAGCCGAAGGCGGCAGGGGCGGTCCTGACGCTCATCCTCGCGATCGTCGGAGTCCTCCTCGCTCCGCTTCCGGCCGCGGCGGTCCCCCCGCTCTCGCTGGGCTCGAGCTACGTGCTCGACCAGGCGAACGCCCTCTCCGACGCGCAGGAGGCCGAGGTGCAGCGGAGTCTGCTCACCTTCTCCGAGCAGACGGGCCTCGATCTCTGGGCCGTGTACGTCGACGGCTTCGACGACCCCTCGGGCGCCGACGACTGGGCGAACGAGACCGCCAACCGCAACAGTCTCGGTCCGCACCAGTACCTCCTCGCGGTGGCGGTCGTGGGCGACACGTTCCAGTACTACCTTTCGGGCGACGTCGACGGCGGCAGCATCACGGCGGCGCAGCTCACCGCGATCGAGCAGGACCGCGTCCAGCCGGCACTCGAAGCCGGAGACGACGCCGGAGCCGCGCTCGCCGCCGCCGACGGGCTGCGCATCGCGCACGCCCAGTCGGGCGGCAATCTGCCGAACCCGCCACCGACCCCCGCGACCGAGAACGGTCCCAACCCCGTGCCGATCGTGCTGGTCGGTGTGCTCCTGCTCGCGATCGCCGCGGCGCTGATCTGGCTGGCCGTCCGACGGCGCCGTCGGGCGACGACGGGCGGTGCGGCATCCTCTTCGACCGAGAGCATCGACGACCTGTCCCGACGCGCCGGGTCGGCCCTCGTGTCCACCGACGATGCCCTCAAGACCAGCGAGCAGGAGCTCGGCTTCGCCCGCGCGCAGTTCGGCGACGAGGCCGCCGCGCCGTTCACCGAGGTGCTCGCCCAGGCGAAGGCCGATCTCGATCGCGCGTTCGCGATCCAGCAGCAGCTCGACGACGACACCCCCGAGACTCCTGAGCAGCAGCGCGCGGCATACGGCGAGATCCTGCGTCTCTGCGCGGCGGCCGACGACGCTCTGGATGCCAAGGCGGCGGCCTTCGACGAGCTGCGCGCCCTCGAGGCCGACGCCCCCACGGCCCTCGCGGCGACGCGTGAGCGGCATGCGACCGTGGCTGCAGCGCTCGCCGCGGCGGAGGAAGGGCTCGTACGACTGACCGGACGGTTCAGCGACGACGCACTGTCGTCCGTCGCCGACAACCCGGCCCAGGCGCGTGCCCGCCTCGATCTGGCGAGCAGCCAGGAGGCCGCGGCCGACGCCGCCCTGGCCGCGGGCCGCACCGGCGAGGCCGCGGTCGCGATCCGCGCCGCCCAGGCGGCGGTGGCCCAAGCCGACACCCTCGAGCGCGCCGTGGCGACCCTCGACGAATCCCTGTCGGACGCACAACAGCGCGCCTCGGCTCTCGTGGCCGAGATCGAGGGCGACCTCGCGGCGGCCGCGCAGCTGCCCGACGCGGATGGGCGCATCGCCGCCGCGGCCGCTTCGGCGCGGTCTCAGCTCGACGACGCGCGCACGGTGCTCTCGGCAGCCCGTCCCCACCCCCTGCGGGCGGTCGAGACGCTGCAGCAGGCGAACGCCACCATCGACGCGGTGCTCGACGAGGCGCGCGACGCGGCCGAGCGCCGGCGGCGCGCCGAGAGCCAACTCGACACCGCTCTCGCGCAGGCGCGCGCCCGGGTGACCGCGACCGAGGATTTCATCGCCGCCCGCCGGGGCGCGGTGGGAGCGACGGCGCGCACCCGGCTGGCCGAGGCCGGTGCCGCGCTCGTGCAGGCCGAACAGCTGCGTGCGGCCGATCCGGTGGCGGCCCTCGCACAGGCGCAACGAGCGACCCAGCTCGCGAGTGCCGCGGACTCCGCCGCGCAGAACGACGTGGGGTCCTTCGGGGGCCCGGGCGGCGGGGGCGGCGACATGATGGGGGCGATCCTCGGGGGCATCGCCGTCAACGCCCTCCTTGGCGGCGGCGGGCGCTCCCGCGGCGGCTTCGGCGGCGGCGGGCTGGGCGGCCTCGGCGGCCTCGTCGGCGGCTTCGGCGGATCCTCGGGCGGCCGCTCGCGCAGCGGCGGCTTCGGCGGAGGGTTCTCCGGCGGCGGGCGCTCGCGCAGCGGCGGCGGACGCGGCTTCTCCGGCGGCGGGCGCAGCCGCGCCGGCGGAGGACGAGGAGGGCGCCGATGATCCACCCCTCGCGGGCGCACCGCTCGATCACAGACAATTCGTAGTAACCGCCACCAGACTCGACACCGTCGCCCTCAGGAAGGAACACCCCGCATGGCCAAGCAGTCCATCTTCGGTCGCATCCAGACCCTCGTCCGCGCGAACGTCAACGCGCTCCTCGACCAGGCCGAGGACCCGCAGAAGATGCTCGACCAGCTCGTCCGCGACTACTCGAACTCGATCGCCGACGCCGAGTCCGCCATCGCCGAGACGATCGGGAACCTGCGTCTGCTCGAGCGCGACCACCAGGAAGACGTGCAGGCCGCGGCCGAGTGGGGCAACAAGGCCCTCGCGGCCAGCCGCAAGGGCGACGAACTGCGCGCCGGAGG
>CAJYJO010000008.1 GCA_913774845.1 uncultured Microbacterium sp.
CCCGAGGCCCTCGCCTTCGTGCGCAAGCTCGGCGAGATCACCCCGCCGCACCAGCTCTTCGACGCCGCGTTCTCGAACAAGGGCTGATCCGGTGATCGACGTCCTGATCCTCTCGGGGCACATGACCGTCCCGCGCGGCGTGGAGTGGGCCGCGACCGGCGACGTCACGCTCACCGGTCCCGACCGCCGCGGCGACCGCCGCATCAACCCCTGGCCGTACTACAACGGCGAGGGGTGACGCGGGCGCGTCCGGGCGGCGCCGGCGGCGCGCGAGAAACGCTGCGGAGCGCGGTGCGCGGTGCGCGCGGGCGTCGGTGCGGCGCCGGCGGCGCGCGAGAAACGCTGCGGCGAGTGAGACACGCCTTAGCGCGCCGTGTCTCACTCGCGAGGGCGTTTATCGATGGAGGAAGGGCGAGCATGACCGGCCTCGGGATCCCCGGGGTCGGCGGCATCGCGGAGCGCGCCGCCCCGCTGACCCCGCGCCGGAAGGCGTGAGTCGCCAAGATGTGTCGCTTCTCGGCATGCCGAGGCGACAGATCCTGGCGACTCACGCGCGGGGCGGGCTCAGCCCAGCAGGGGGCGCAGCACCTTCTGCACGTACCAGCCGGCGACCATCGTGCTCTCGGCGGGGTGCGGGCTCTGGTCGGACTCCACGACGATCCAGCCGCGGTAGCCGTGCTCGGCCAGGGCCCGGACGAAGCCCTCGAAGTCGACCAGGGCACGCTCGTCGCTCGGCTCGTAGAACCAGCGGAGGATCTTGCGCGACCCGCCCTCGGTGCGGATGAACTGCTCGGCGTGCGGCGTCGACGCCTCGGCGTCGTCGACCGTCTCGCGCGCGTCCTTCAACTGCACGTGCACGACGCGGTCGGCGTACTGCCGATACAGCTCGACGGGGTCGATCCCCGCGATCGCGAGCTCGGCGGTGTCGATCGCGAGGCCGACGGTGTCGGCATCCGTCGCCGCCAGCAGACGATGGATGCCATCGCCCAGGCGCAGCGCCGAGAGGAAGTCGACGTGCAGCCCGAGGGCGATCCCGTCCGCCGCGATCGCTGCGCCGACGCTGTTCCACAGGGTCGCCAGCACCCCGATCTGCTCGCCGGAGAGCGCGCCCGTCTGCCACGCCGACGGCGCCGCTCGCACGACCAGCACGCTGCCCCCGAGGCGGCGCAGGGCGTCGGCGAACCACCGGGCGGTGCGCACGATCTGCTCGACCGACGCCGGGTCGAGGGGGTCGGGTCCGCGGCCCATCTCGACCTCGAAGCCGACGGACGGGTCGTAGACGTAGCTGCTCACGGCGTCGATCGCGCACGAAGACAGGAACTCCCCGAACGCCTCGACCGAGCCGTAGAGGTCGGCGAGCTGCTGCGGCGTTCCGAGCGGCTCCCAGGCCCCGAAGCTCTCGGCCGTCAACTCGACGCCGGAGAACCCACTGATGGATGCCGTCTTGAAGGCGCGTTCGTGCTCGCGTTTGCGCACGAACGAGTCGATGTTGGTGTCCCACTGGTTGATGGCGTAGGCCCAGCGCACGTCGCTCATCGCGCGACCTCCTCGGTGTAGATGCCGTCCAGCACGTTCTTGGCGTACCACCGCGAGATCGCGGTGCTCTCGGCGTAGTCACCGCCGAGCTTGTCGGCTTTGTCATGCTCGACGCTGATCCAGCCGGTGTACCCGTGGTCGCGCACCGAGCGCATCATCGCCTCGAAGTCGACGAGCCCCTCGTCGGTGCCCATCTCGTAGAACCACTTCTCGGTCGTCTTCGCCGAGACCTCGGCATCCGGGAACATCCGGTAGTCGTCGTTGACGTCTTTGTGGCGGGTGTCCTTGAAGTGGAAGCCCGTCACGCGCTCGTGGTGCTTCTCGTACACGTCGACCGGGTCGACG
This sequence comes from uncultured Microbacterium sp., assembly GCA_913774845.1. Lineage (GTDB taxonomy): Bacteria > Actinomycetota > Actinomycetes > Actinomycetales > Microbacteriaceae > Microbacterium. Next base: position 1,882 of record CAJYJO010000008.1, read on the forward strand.
TCGGCGATGCAGTGCTGCGCGGTGTCGACGAAGAACTTCACGTAGCGCGGGTCGGCGTACGCGTAGAAGCGGTCGATCTGGTCGCGCGTGCGGATGCCGGCGTAGAACTCGTGGTGGCAGGTGAGGTTGACGCCGTACTGCTGCGTGAGCTCGCCGACCTTGCCCCAGATGTCGGCCGCATGCTTGAGGCCGTCGTCGGGCACGCCGGCCTCGTCGAAGTACCGCGAGCCGGGCATGACGATGATGTTGTCGAGCTGGATGCCCGACCACATGTCGAGCGTCCGCTGGAAGTCCTCGAGGATCGTGCCGTGGGTGGCCGGCACCTCGGGGGCGTAGCGATCGGGCGAGTAATAGACCCCGTGGAACGTGTTGACGATGCGCTCGAGGCCCTGCTCCTGCACGAACTCCTGGTAGTTCGCCACCGAGCCGTACTGCTCGAAGATCTGCCAGATGCGGAAGTCGAAGGTGTCGATCGCGTCGAAGCCGACGGCGGCGACCTGCTGCAGGAAGCGCTTCATCGCCAGCCTGGACTGCCATTGGTCGTAGGGTCCGGCGGGTCCTTGGGCCCGCCAATGGTCCATGTAGCTCCACTTGATAGGTCGGTCGGTCATTGCGTGCTCGCTCTCTGAAGAGGGGCGGATGGGTGACGGTCGGAGAGGGCGCCGGCGGCCAACGAGAGGTGACGCGAGGTCATCTCCCACGGGTCGTCGTCGAGCCACTCCTGGCCGCCCCACTCGCTGCAGAGCGTGCCGGTGAAGCCCGTCGCGGCGAGGGCATCGCCCACGTCGCGAAGGGGGTCGGAGATCCGGTCGTCGGCATCGTCGAGGTCCCAGAACTTCAGGTGCACGGCACCGAGAAGAGGGAGGACGGATGCCAGATCGGAAGCCCGTGCGCGTCCGAAGCGCACGAGCAGGTTCATGGAGAGCGTGTGCACGGGCCCCGGGACACCGCCGGTGCGCAGGAGATCGATGACGGCGTCGTGGGTCTCGGGATCGCGCCAGTCGTCGCGCAGTCGACGGAGCAGATCGGGCCGGATGCCGCTGCGCTCGAGCCGCTCGAGGTAGGTCACCGGAAGCGCTGGCATGAGCATGCTGATGTCGAGCAGCAGTCGCACGTGCGGGGTGTCGAGCTTCGCGATGCGGTCGTAGTCCGCCGGGCGCGCGTCGGGCGTCTCGTGGCCCTGAGCCTCCTCGAAGAGCACGAGGTCGAGCTCTTCGAGCAGGGGGACGAGGCCGTCGAGGAGCGACCCGGCCTGACCGATCGGCAGGCGGACGCCCGTGGCGCCGACGGCGGCCGCCGCGCGCAGCTGCGGTTCGAGGAACGCTCGGCGCTCGGCATCCGTCCGCCGTCGTCCGCGGTCGTACTCATCGATGCTCACGCCGACGATGCTGACGCGCCCGCCCGCGGCGGCGAGCCGGTCGCGGAACGCCTCGACCTCGCGCATCGGCGGTGCGGGGAACCCGCGCCACATCTGACCGAGCTCGACCTCGATGGTCGACGCGATGCCCTGGTCGACGAGGGTCAGCGCGAGGTCGGGGGCCGTGCGCTCGGCACGGATGACCGCGGGGGTGAGGTTGAAGGCGCTCGCGGACAGGGTCCAGCCGTCGGGCACGCTCACGCGGCTTCTCCGACGTCGAGCGAGACGGTCGCGGCGGTGGCGCCCGTCTCGAGGGTCCGCGTGACGGCGAACGGCAGACGCAGGGGAGCGTCGGGGCCCGCGGGCAGGTACGGGATCTCGAGCCGGAACGACACCGACACCTCATGGATGCCGGGGGCCACGGCATCCGGGACCTCCAGGACCACACGGTCCTGCAGGTACCACCAACCGTCTTCGTCGGTGAGCGCTGCGACGGGCACCCGACGCCCGCCGAGGGCGACGGTGGGCTCGAAGCGGTGGCCGTCGATCACGACCGCGACCTCGAACAGGCTCGCGAGGGGGAGCGAGCGGATCCAGGGCAGCGAGAGACGCACCTCGGTTGCGCCGTCGGCGGCGCGCAGAGCGTCGTCGCGGAGAGCGGGAAGGGTCATGGCGGGGCACGTCCTCGTGTCGCAGCGCACCCTACGGCGCGCTTCCGCTCATAACATACCGACTAATGTCGGAATTAGGAAGAAGGAGAGCCGCTCAACCCGTGGACTGCGGCGACCGTCGGGCGCCCCTCGCCGAACCACCGGGGCAGGCTCACCTCGAACAGCTGCTCGAGGGCGAGGTCGACGCCGCCGCGCACCGGCTCGCGCGTGTCGTTCTCGCTCGTCTTGATGAGGAGATCGCGCGTGGCCAGGGGGAGCGACAGCTCGTAGACGCGGTGGCGCACCTCGGCGAGGAACAGCTCGCCCGTGGAGGCGACGGCTCCGCCGATGACGATGAGGCTCGGATTGAACATGTTCACGAGCGCGGCGACGGCCTCGCCGACCTGCCGGGCCGACGCCTGGACGAGCGAGGTGGCGAGAGCGTCGCCCCGGCTGGCCGCGAGGGTGATCGTCTCGAGGTTCAGGGTGTCGCCCTCGGCGACGCGGTCGGCGAGGGCTCCGGTGGCGCCCCCCTCGATCGCGGCGCGCGCGTCGCGCACGAGCGCCCATCCTCCGGCGACCGCCTCGAGGCAGCCGATCTTGCCGCAGCGGCAGACGTGCTCCGCCCCCGGAACCCGCACGTGGCCCATGTCGCCGGCCGCGCCGTTCGCCCCGCGATGCAGACGTCCGTGCGAGACGAGCCCGGCGCCGATGCCCGTGCCGACCTTGCAGTAGATGAGGTCGACGCCCTCGTCGCGCCGTCGCGCGCGCTCGCCGGCGGCGAGGAGGTTCACGTCGTTGTCGACCCAGACGGGGGCGTCGTAGCGCGTCTCGAACGCACCGCGGACGTCGAAGCCGTTCCAACCGGGCATGATCGGCGGGGCGACGGGACGACCCGTCTCGAAGTCGACGGGGCCCGGCAGGCCCACCACGATCGCCCACACGGGGGTGCCGTCGCCCGCGGCGAGGAGGTCGTCGACCATTCCGGTCGCGGTGGCCAGGGTCTCTTCCGGGCCGCGCGAGATGTCCCAGGCGCGGTGGCCCTCGTCGAGGATCTCTCCCTCGAGGTCGGTGACGCCGACGTGGATGTGCTGGCCGCCGAGCGCGCAGACGACGATGCGTCCGCGTTCGGCGCGGAAACGCAGGGTGCGCGGGGCGCGTCCTCCGGAGGAGGGGGCGTATTCGGCGTCTTCGAGGAACCCCATCTCGACCGCGCGGTCGACGCGCTGGGCGACGACGCCGCGGCCCAGGCCCGTCACGCGGCCGATCTCGGGGCGGGTCACGGCCTCGCCGAGGCGCACCATGTTCACGATGCGCAGCAGACTCGTCACCTCGTCGGTCTGCGCGCCGAAGCGGAGGGTGGAGACGTTCGCCATGCGTTGATCTTCACACAAGGCGAAGCCGGACCAGGCGTTTTCCCCACATCTATGGTTCATTAGTCTCACACTTCAGCGGCATTCGTGCTGAAGTGGCGCGAAGGAGCGAGCATGACGTGGGGTGTGGGCATCATCGGGTCCGGGCCGGGGGTCGCGGCGCTCCACGCGCCGACGCTCACGCGCACGGGCGGCGACTTCCGTCTCGTCCACGTGAGCGATGCGGGAAGCGGTCGTGCCGCGACGATCGCCGAGCGCTTCGGTGCGCGCTCCTCCGCGGGAATCGAGGCGCTCCTCGCCGATCCCGAGGTCGACGTGGTCGCGGTGTGCAGCCCGCCGGCCCTGCACGCGGCGCACGTGCGCGCGAGTCTCGCCGCCGGACGACGAGCGATCTTCTGCGAGAAGCCGCTGGCCGACACGGCCGAGGAGGCCGACCGGCTCGTGGCCGAGTGCGCGGCCGTCGGCGCGCTCCTTGTCGTCGGCACGAACCACCTCTTCGACCCTGCGTGGGTGCGCGCGACTCATCACCTCGCTGCCCTCGACGGGCGTATCTCCTCGGTCACGGTGACCCTCTGCCTCTCGCCGAACGATCGCTACCACGCGCTCACGATGGGCGAGCCCCTTCCCGCGGGGAGGCCGCCGCAGCGCCCGCCGCTCGACCTCGACGATCCGGCGCAGAGCGCGGGCATCGTGCGTCAGCTCGTCGCCGGCCTCGGGGTGCACGACCTCCCTCTCGTGCGCGATCTCGCCCCCGAGGCCCCCGAGCTGGTGTGGGCGCGAGCCGTCCCGCCCATCGGCTTCGACCTGGGCTTCCAAGCCGGTGAGGCGCTCGTGCGATTCACGGCCGTGATGCTCCCCGACGGTGCCGATTCGCTCTGGCGCGTGGGGGTCACCACCGCCGGTGCCCGCATCGAGGTGGAGTTCCCGCCGCCGTTCGTGCATGTCGGCGGTGCTCGCACGACCGTCCGCGATGCGCAGGGAGTGCACACGGTGTACCCGAGCGACCGCCGCGACGGCTATGAGGTCGAGTGGCGGGCCCTCGCCGCCCTGCTGCGCGGGGAGGCGGCGATGGAGTATGACGAGCTTCGAGCGGACGCGGCCTTCGTGCTGGCGATCGCCGACCAGGCGGCGGCGGTCGTGCGGGCGGGCGGGCAGCGATGAGCGCCGTGCGCACCGATCTGGCCGCCTATCGCGCGGCCGTGGCCGAGCTCGCCCCGCGCGCGCGGCCGGGTGAGGGGATCGACGCGATCCGCGTGGTCGAGGGGCGGGGCACCTGGTGGGAGCAGCTGGAGAGGGCGGCGGCGTTCATCGTCGACGAGCCCGACCCCGCTCCGGCTGCGGTGCACGAGCGCCTCGCCGGACTCGCCGTGCCGGTCGTCGTCGTGCGCCGACGTCTTCGCCCCGACGTCGTCGCCGACGCGATCAGCGCGTTCGCGACCCCGCGGCACGTCGTCGTGGACGCGTGGGGCGGACGGACGGATGCCGCGACGGTGCTGCGTGACGCGGTGGGCTGGGCGCGCGTGCTCACCGGCGGCCCCGTGCGTGCCTTCGCGAGAGCCGACACCGAACGCGCGACGACCCTCGCCGTGCGAAGCGAGACCGGGGTGGAGGCGAGCATCACCCGCGCGGTCGGCGGCGGCGTGGGCGCGGCGCTCACCGCGACGGCGCTCGGACCGCGGCGCGTCGAGGTGCGCGTCGACAGCGGCTCGCCGCTGCACGAGGTCTCTATCGATGACGAGGAGGGTCGCCGTACGGCCCGCGTGCGCCGCGAATCCCCGGAGCGTCTGGCCCTGCGCCGCCTCCTGGATGCCCGCGAGGGTGCCGCGCTGAGCGACCTCTCCGATCTCGCCGCCGATGACGCCGCCGCAACTCTCTCCTGACGTTGCCCGGCGATGCATGTCCCACTTGTGGTGGGTCGGATGCCGCCCAGGTGTCCACTTTTGGGGCATGCACCGCCAAAAAGGGGACGAGGTACGAAGCGGAAGCGCGAGGAATAAGTGACGCCGATACCTGGCATCCACACAATCGGATTCCCTGATACCGACTTAGGTCGGATAGTGGAAGAAGAGTCGGAACGAGCCGATTCACCGAAAGGATCGAAGATGATCAAGCTTCTCTCTCATCTGTCGTTCGTCGCGATCACGACCCCGGATGTCGAGGCGTCGGTGGACTTCTACGTCAACCAGGTGGGGCTGACCGAGGTCGCTCGCGAAGACGGGCGCGTCTACCTGCGCTGCTGGGGCGACTACTACGCGTACTCCGTGGTCGTGGCCGCGGGCGACGAGCCGGGCATGGAGACCATGGCCTGGCGCACCTCGTCGGCCGAGGCGCTCGAAGAGGCCGCGAGGCGCGTGCAGGCCGCCGGCATCGAGGGCGAGTGGTTCGAGGGCCGTGGCATCGGCCGCGCCTTCCGCTTCACCGGGCCGCAGGGTCACCACATGACCCTGCACTGGGACGTCGAGCGTCACCGCGCCGAGCCGCACACCGCCTCGATCTTCCCCGACCGCCCCGAGAAGCGCAGCGGCGTCGCCGGCGCCCCGCGCCAGCTCGACCACGTCACGATCGCCGCGAAGGACGTCGACGCGTTCGTGCAGTGGTACGTCGACACGCTCGGCTTCCGCTTCATGGCGCGCACCGTTCTCGACGAGGCGCCCATCTCGGTGTTCTCCGTGCTCACCACGAACGAGAAGTCGCACGACCTCGGCGTCGTGCTCGACGGCTCGAGCCGCGCCGGCCGCATCAACCATTACGCCTTCTGGGTCGACACCCGCGAAGAGCTGCTCATCGCCGCCGACACCCTCATGGAGAACGGCGTGCCGATCGAGTACGGCCCGAACATCCACGGCATCGGCGAGCAGACCTTCCTCTACTACCGCGAGCCCTCGACCCTGCGCATCGAGCTGAACACCGGCGGCTACCGCAACTACGTGCCGGACTGGGAGGCGAACACCTGGAAGCCCTCGCTCGGCTCGAACAACATGTACCGCAACGGCGCCATGCCGATGTCGATGACCGAGTCGTTCCCGCCCGCCGACGGCCCCAGCGCCACCGAAGAGGGCGTGCCCGACGAGATCAAGGACGCCCTGCTCAACCCCTACGCCGTCCAGGGCCGGGGCTGAGTCGAGATCCCGGTCGGGGAGAGTGAGCACCACCATGACGACTGCACCCTTCGCGCTCGCGCGCTTTCGTGAGGCGGATGCCGTGCGCATCGGTCTCGTCGCCGGAGACCGCATCCGCGCGCTCACCGCCGACGAACTGGGTGGGGGTCTGAACGCGTTCCTCGCCGACCCCGACTGGGATCGTCTCGAAGCACTCATCGATGGCCCGGGGGAGTGGCATCCCCTCTCGGATGTCGCCCTCACGGCGCCCGTCGAGCCGCGCCAGGTCCTGCAGACCGGTGCCAACTACCGCGAGCACGTCATCCAGCTCGTGGCGGCGGGCCTGACGCAGAACACCGACCGCACACCCGAGGAGGCGCACGCGTTCGCCGCCGACATGATGGACGAGCGCGCCCGCAGCGGTGAGCCGTACTTCTTCATCGGCCTCACCGCGTGCGTGGTCGGCGACGACGTTCCCCTCGTCCTGCCCGCGTACAGCGAGGTGCACGACTGGGAGCTCGAGCTTGCCGTCGTGATCGGGCGCGAGGCGTTCCGCGTCTCGCGCGAGGAGGCGCTCGATCACGTCGCGGGCTACACGATCGTCAACGACGTCACCACGCGCGACCTCGTCTTCCGCAAGGACATGAAGGAGATCGGCACCGACTGGTACCGGGCGAAGAACGCGCCCGGCTTCCTTCCGACCGGTCCTCTCCTCGTGCCGGCGCGGTTCGTCGATCCCGCCGACACCGACGTGCGCCTCGAGCTGAATGGACAGGTGATGCAGGATGCCAACACCTCCGATCTCCTGTTCGACGTTCCGGCCCTCGTCTCGGCGGCGTCGCAGACGCACCCGCTGCTGCCCGGCGACCTGCTGCTGACCGGAAGCCCGGCCGGCAACGGGCAGCACTGGAAGAGGTTCCTGCGTGACGGCGACGTCATGACGGGGACGATCGGGATGCTCGGCACGCAGGTCGTGCGGTGCGTGGGGGAGGCGGCGTCGTGACCCTTCGACAGGCTCAGGGTCCCGGCGCTGCGGCTCAGGGCCCCGACGCTGAGGCTCTGGGTCCCGATGCTCAGGGTCCCGACGCTGAGGCTCTGGGTCCCGATGCTCAGGGTCCTGGCGCTGCGGCTCAGGGCCCCGACGCTGCGGCTCAGAGCCCCGACGCTCAGGGCCCCCACCCGTCGGAGGACCCGGCCGACCTCGATCGGCAGAACCCCGAGGCCGAGATCGCCGCACGGGCCGAGGCCTACCGCAACTGGGGGCGGTGGGGCGAGGACGACGTGCTGGGCACCCTCAACTTCATCGACGCCGAGAAGCGGCGCCAGGCTGCCGCGCTCGTGCGCGAGGGCGTCTCGATCTCGCTCTCGCAGCGTTTCGACACCGACGGGCCGCAGAAGGGCTGGCGTCGGCGGACCAACCCGGTGCACACGATGACCGACACGGGAACGGATGCCGAGCGCGGCAACCAGGGCTTCCCGCACGGCATCGGCGGCGCCGACGACGTCATCGCGATGCCCCTGCAGTGCTCGACCCAGTGGGACGGCCTCGGGCACATCTTCGACCACGGCTTCGCGTGGAACGGGCGCCGTGCGGGCGACGTCGTCACCAGCGACGGTGACCTCGTCACCGGCATCGAGCACGCGGCATCCGTCGTCGTCTCGCGCGGCGTGCTGCTCGACATGGGCCGCCACCTCTCTCCCGAGACCGGCGAGCTCGCCGACGGCTACGCGATCACCGTCGCCGACCTCGAGGCCTGCGCCGCGGCCGAGGGCGTCGAGGTGGGGCGCGGCGACATCGTGCTCGTGCGCACCGGCCATTACACCCGCGCGCACCGCGACGGCTGGGGCGACTATGCCGGCGGCCCTGCTCCCGGGCTCTCGCTCACCACCGCGGGGTGGCTGCACCGCACCGAGATCGCCGCGATCGCGACCGACACCTGGGGCTTCGAGGTGCGTCCGAACGAGTTCGACGTACCCGCCTTCCAGCCGCTGCATCAGGTCGTGATCCCCAACCTCGGGCTCACGATCGGCGAGATGTGGAACCTCGACGCGCTGGCCGCGGCCTGCGCCGATGCGGGACGCTGGGAGTTCTTCCTCGCGGCGCCGCCCTTGCCCATCACGGGTGCGGTCGGCTCTCCGGTGAATCCCCTGGCCCTGCTCTAACCCCCCGTCCCCCAGAACAGAGAGGTTCTGACATGACCGCCGTTCAGAAAGTCGCGATCGCCGGAGCCGGCGTCGCGGGTCTGGCCACCGCCATCTTCCTCGCGAAGGCCGGCGTCGAGGTCGACCTGTACGACGCCCAACCCGCGCTCTCCACCCGCGGCTCGGGTATCACCCTGCAGGGCAACGCCCTGCGCGTCTTCGACGAGCTCGGCGTGTGGGACGAGGTCGCCGCCGCCGGAAAGGCGTTCGAGGGCCTGAACCTCCGCGCGCCCGGCCCGGGCGCCCCCGTGGTCGCTGCCCTGCCCGACCTGAAGACCGGCGGGCCCGACTACCCCTCGACGATGGGCATGTCGCGCCCCGATCTGGCCCGCATCCTGCTCGCCGCGGCCGAGCGCCATGGCGCGCGCGTGCACGTCGGCGCGCGCGTCACGGGCGTCTCGCAGACCGACGACGCGGTCGCCGTGGAGGTCGACGGCGAGCCCGCGGGCACGTTCGACCTCCTCGTCGGCGCCGACGGCCTGCACTCCGCGGTGCGCGAGCTGATCGGCATCCACGTTTCTCCCGAGCAGACGGGCATGGGCATCTGGCGCACCTTCGTGTCGCTGCCGCCCGACGTCGACCGCAGCGAGCTGTACTACGGCGGGCCGATGTACATCGCCGGGTACACGCCGACCGGCGACGACACGATGTACGCGTTCCTCGTCGAGGCGGCCCAGGACCGCTCACACGCCACCCCCGAGGAGGCGCGGCGCATCATGGTCGAGCAGTCCCGCGCGTACGACGGTCCGTGGAACCACATCCGCGCCGACATCGAGGCCGGAGCAGATGCGAACTACACGTGGTTCACGCGCCACCTCGTCGAGGCGCCGTGGAACCGCGGTCGCGCCGTCGTCATCGGCGACGCCGCGCACAGCTGCCCGCCCACGATCGCCCAGGGCGCAGCGCAAGGTCTCGAGGACGCGGCGGTCCTGAGCGAGTTGCTCGTGGAGCGGGATGCCGTGGACCAGGCGCTGTGGGACGCGTTCCACGAGCGCCGGGTCGCGCGCGCGAGAGCGATCGTCGACGCATCGGTGCAGCTCGGCCAGTGGCAGCTCGACGGCGTCCGCGACGCCGACATGGGTGGTCTGATGTTCGGTGTGGCGCAGCTGACGGCGGCCCGCGCATGACCGCCGGGGAGCGGCAGGACGTCATCGACGTCCACGCGCACCTCCTGATGCCGGGTCTGCACGCCGAGGTCGAGCGGCGCGTGCCCGAGGAGGTGCAGGCCGCGGCCGACCTCGAGCTGCGTCGCAACGGTCTCGCGAGCCTGCAGGCCTCGGGGCGGATGATCGGCGAGCGCTTCCCGCGCCTCACCTCCGTCGAGGCGCGTCTGGCCGCGATGGACGCGCAGGGCGTGGATCACCAGTGGGTCAGCCCCTCGCCGAATCACTTCTACCCGTGGGCGAACGAGGGGCTGGCGACCTGGGCCACCGGGGAGGCCAACCGCCTCATCGCCGATCACGTCGCCCAGGCGCCCGACCGTCTCGTGGGCCTCGGGGTCATACCCTTGCAGCATCCGCACCTGGCCGTCGACGCTCTCGACGACGCCGTTCTCGGCCGCGGTCTCGCGGGCGTCGAGATCTCGTCCTTCGCGGGGGACGTCGAGCTCAGCGACGAACGTCTCGAGCCCTTCTGGGCGCGGGCGGCGGAGCTGCGCGCCGTGGTGTTCCTGCATCCCTTCGGGTGCTCGCTCGACGAGCGGCTCGACCGTTTCTACCTCTCGAACACGGTGGGTCAGCCCACCGAGAACGCCGTCGCCCTCTCGCACCTCATCTTCGCGGGCGTGCTGGATCGGCATCCGGGACTCCGTCTGATCGCGGCGCACGGCGGGGGATACCTGCCGACCGCGATCGGTCGGTCGGATCGCGCGTGGAAGGTGCGCCCTGAAGCGCGCGGCTGCGCGCACGCGCCCTCGACGTACCTCTCGAAGCTCTGGTTCGACACGGTCGTCCACGACGAGCGGGCGCTGCGCTGGCTCGTCGAGGCGGCGGGAGCGGACCGCGTGCTGCTCGGAAGTGATTTCCCCTTCGACATGGGTCTCGACGACCCCGTCGCCTTCGTGCGGGGAGCGGGGCTCTCGGATGCCGAGTCCTCCGGCATCCTGGGCGGAAACGCCGCGGAGCTGCTGCGGACCCGGGTGCGCGCGTGAGGATCGCGCGGTGGGCCGACGGCGCCGACGTCGGGGAGGGGTTCGTCGACGGTGACGCGGTCGTGCCGTTTCCGGACGGGCTGCGCGTCGCGGAGGTGCTCGCGCAGGGGCTCTCCGCCGCGCACGCCCTGTTCGAGCGTCGCGACCGGGCGCTCGCGAGGCCCCTCGCCGAGGTGCGTCTGCTCGCTCCGCTCGTGCCCGCGTCGATCCGCGACTTCGTGGCCTTCGAGGAGCACGTCGAGGGCGTGAGCGCCTCGGTCGACGGCAAGAGCGAGGTCGTGCCCGAGTGGTACGAGGCCCCCACGTTCTACTTCACCAACCCGCATACGGTCCGGGCGACGGGCGAGATCGTCGCGATCCCCGAGACCCAGCGGCTCGACGTCGAGCTCGAGCTCGCGGCCGTCATCGGCGCGGTGCCCGGCTCCGACGGCGAGAATCTGGATGCCGAGACCGCGGCATCCCACATCTTCGGCTACACCGTCATGAACGACTGGTCGGCGCGCGACCTGCAGTCGCGAGAGATGAAGGTGCGCCTGGGGCCCGCGAAGGGCAAGGACTTCGCGATGACGCTGGGTCCGTGGATCGTCACGGCCGACGAGCTCGAGCCGTTCCTCGATGACGAGGGCTTCCTCGCGGTGCGCGCCGAGCTGTTCGTCAACGGCGAGCTCATCGGCGCCGACCTCGTGTCGAACATGGGCTGGCCGTTCCCCGAGCTGGTGATGTACGCCGCGCGGAACTCCGTTGTGCTGCCGGGCGACGTGCTCGGCTCCGGCACGGTCGGCAACGGTGGATGCCTCGGCGAGTTGTGGGGACGCCGGGGATCACTCGACCCGCGCCCGCTCGAACCGGGCGACGAGGTGCGCATGGTGATCGAAGGCGTCGGCGAGATCGTCAACGTCGTCGGGGAGCGGGTGGCCGCGCCGTCCGTCCCGCGGGCGCGCGTGCGTTCCCGGGCGCGGGACCGTGTCGAGTCGGTCGAGGCACCGGGAGCCGCTGGCGGGCGATGACGGAACGGCCGGCGGATCCGGGTGAACGCGCGGACCTCATCGGCGTCGCTGCCCTAACGTGCTGCTATGTCTCCGACTCAGTTCCTCGGTGTGGCCGCGGCGACGGTGCTTCTCATCGTCGTGCCCGGCCCGAGCGTGGTGTTCATCGTCGGCCAGGCTCTGGCGAGGGGCCGCGCGGCGGCTCTGCTCAGCGCGGCCGGTAACGCGGTCGGAGCGTCGATGGCCGGCATGCTCATCGCCCTCGGACTCGGCGTCCTGATCACCCGGTCCGCGGTGATCGTGGAGGTCATGCGCTATGCGGGCGCGGGGGTGTTGGTGGTGCTCGGAGTGGTCGCGATCGCGACGGCCGGCACGAGCGACGGGGCGAAGGCGCCGTCGCCGATCACTCCCCACCGCTCCGGCATCCGCTCCTTCTTCGCGGCGCTGGTCGTCGGGCTGACCAACCCGAAGGTGTACATCATCTTCGCGGCCCTGCTCCCCGCTTTCGTCGACGCGTCGTCGTCCGTTCCCGTGCCGATGCAGATGGCCGCTCTGGCGATGGTTCCGGTCGTCCTCGGTCTGATCACGGATGCCACGTGGGCGATGGGAGCGAGCTGGGCTCGGGCGTCTGTCGTGAACGCTCCCTCGCGCATGCGGCTGTTCCGGCGTATCGGAGGGGGATGCCTCGTCGCGGTCGGCGGCTACACGGCTCTGCACCGCGGCTGACCGGCGCCCGCGCGTCTCGTGCGTGAGTCCGGACAAGGCGTTCTCGAACGGGCGATCGAGCGGGTCACGCCTCCGTCTAATGTTGAAAACAGACATAAGTCGGATATAATGGCGGGGACGTCGGGGCCCGCGGGTCCGTTCGCCCGGTGAGGGAGCCGGAGCGGCACATACGGTCGCGTCGATCGCCCGGTCGTACGGGCGCCCCACGTATGACTCTCTCTCCCGCCCGCGTCCGCGTCCTCGTGGTCTCTCTGCTCGCGGTGTCGTTCCTCGGCGCCCTCGACCACACCGTCGTCTCCACGTCGCTCGCCACGATCGCCGGCGATCTCGGCGCTCTCGAGCACATGAGCTGGATCATGGTCGGCTATACCCTCGCCGCCACCGTGATGCTGCCCGTGCTCGGCAAACTCGGCGATGTGGTGGGCCCGCGCAGCGTCTTCCTCGTCTCGCTCGGCCTGTTCCTCCTGGCCTCCCTCGCGTGCGGGTTCGCGCCGGATCTCGCCTGGCTGATCGCCGCGCGCGTCGTCCAGGGGCTCGGATCGGCGGGGCTCCAGCTCATGTCGCAGACGATCATCGCGCGCGTCACGAGCCCGCGTCAGCGCCCCCGCTACATGGCCGTCATCGGCACCGCCTTCCCCGTCGCGATCGTGGTCGGACCCGTCGTCGGCGGTCTCATCACCGACTTCTGGGGATGGTCGTGGGTGTTCTGGATCAACATCCCGGTCGGTCTCGCCGCCTTCGCTCTCGCCGCCGTCGCGGTCCCGCGCCTCCCCGGCGGCGCTCATCCCCGCTTCGACATCCCCGGGTCGCTCGTGTTCACCGGCGCGCTCGTCGCGCTCGTGCTCGCCGTGACGTGGATCGGCGACGACGCGTTGCGTCCCGTGGCGCTGGCCTGCGCGGCGGCGGCGGTCCTCGGCATCCTGGCCCTCGTCGGCATCGAGCGGCGGGCGGCCGAGCCGATCCTGCCGCCGCGAATCCTCCGCAACCGCACCATCCTCGCGTGCCTCGGGCTCTCGCTCATCGTGGGCTCCGGTCTCTTCGCGATCGTCGCCTACGTGCCCACCTACATCCAGATGGCGTATCGCACGACCGCGACGCTCTCGGGTCTGGTGCCGATCGCGACCGTGCTCGGCATGCTCGTCAGCAACCTGCTCACCGGATGGCTGGTCAGCCGGTCGGGCCGCTACCGCTTCTACCCCGTGTTCGGCACGGTGCTGGGAGCCGCGGGGCTCGCGACGATGGCCGCGCTGCCCGCCGGGCTGCCGCTGTGGGTCCCCATGGTCGTGATGGCCGCGGTCGGCGTGGGGACCGGCTCGTTCACGAACCTCATCTTCGCCGTCGTGCAGAGTGCGGCCGCCCGCTCCGACCTGGGCGCCGTCACCGCCACCACGAACCTCGTGCGCCAGGTGGGGTCGGCCGTGGGGACGGCGATCGTCGGCGGCGTGGTCGGCTTCGGCGTCGCCGCGAGCCTCCCCTTCGGTGTGGATGCCGACACCCTCACGCCGGCCGTGGTGCGCGCCGCGTCCGCGCAAGTGCAGGACGCCGTCGCCGTGATCTACCATGACACGTTCGCTCCGGTGTTCCTGGGGCTCGCGGTCGTCTACGCCTGCGGGATCGTGTTCGCTCTCCTCCTGCCCGGAGGACGCCTGTCCGACGACGCGCCCGAGCCCCTCGCCGCGGTGTCCGACGCCGACCGCCAGCCCGCGTGACCTGTCCGCCCCCGATCTCTCAGCCCGCCCGACCTCGAAGGAGAGACCATGTCCGAGACCCCCACGATCGCCGTCGTCGGCAGCGGACCCATCGGCGCCGCGTACGCCCGCGTTCTGTTGGAGTCGCTCCCGCACGCGCGCGTCGTCATGTTCGAGGCCGGACCGCAGGTGACCGAGCGCCCGGGCGAGAGCGTGCGCAACATCGTCGACCCCGACGAGAAGACCCGCGCCCGCGAGCGGTCGCAGGGGCCCCAGGCGGGGGAGTACCGCGACTCGCTCGGCATCCCGTCCGGAACCATCGTCGAGGGGATGTTCACGGCTCGCCAGGGCACGCACCTGCTGGACTTCGGCGGCGAGGGGTCGGCGCACGCCCCGACCTTCCCGGCGGCGGCCGCCGCGACGAACGTCGGGGGCCAGGGCGCGCACTGGACCTGCGCGATCCCGCGGCCGGCGTTCAGCGAGAAGCTCGACTTCATCGGCGACGACGAGTGGGAGGATCTCGTCTCGACCGCGGAGGATCTGCTGCACAAGCAGAGCGCGGCGTTCTCGGATTCGCCCGTCGGCGCCGCGATCCGGACGCTCCTCGACCGCGAGTTCGGGGCGGAGCTGCCGGAGGGCTACGGGGTGAGCACGCTGCCGGTCGCCGGCGACCCGCAGCCCGACGGCACGATGCGATGGGCCGGGACCGACACGGTCCTGGGCCCGCTCATCGAACCGGGCACCGACACCGCGGCGCGCTTCGAGTTGCGCGACCTGACCCTCGTCCGCCGCATCGAGCACGATGGCGCGCGCGTGCGGGGCGTCGTCGTGGAGGACCTGCGCACGCACGAGGAGGCGTTCGTCGCCGTGGATGCCGTCGTGGTCGCCGCCGACGCGTTCCGCTCTCCGCAGCTGCTCTGGGCGTCCGGCATCCGTCCGGCTCCGCTGGGCCGGTACCTCACCGAGCACCACGTCGTCATCGGCACCGTCGTGCTCGACGGCGAGCGGATGAGCGAGCTCGTCTCCGATGCCGAGCTGCAGGCCGAGCTCGACCGGCGCGCGCTGAACCCCGCCGACCCGGTCGCGGCGGTCAACCGCATCCCGTTCTCGGAACCCGACCACCCCTACTCGGCGCAGATCATGTACGCCGAGACCCCGCCGTTCCCGCTCGATCCCGCCCACCCGGCCGCGGGCAATCGCTGGGGGTACGTGAACATGGGCTACGGGGTGCGCAAATTCCCTCGGTTCGAGGACGGAGCGCGCTTCAGCGACGACGAGCTCGACTACCGCGGCCTGCCGAACTTCACGATCGACTACGCCCTCGACGCCGTGGAGGAGCGCGAGATCGCGGAGGCGACGGCGCGGCTGCGTCGCGCGGGCGACGCGCTCGGCACGTTCATCGCGGAACCGCGGCTGCTCCCGTTCGGCTCGAGCCTGCACTTCATGGGGACGATGCGGGCGGGGACCGACCCCGAGACGTCGGTCGCCGACCCGTTCTCGCGCGTCTGGGGATTCGACAACCTCGTCGTGGGCGGCAACGCCCTGATCCCGACGGCGAACACGATGAACCCGACGCTGACGAGCGTGGCGATCGCGGTGCGCGGCGCGCGCCGCCTCGCCGAGAGTCTGCGCGAGGTGTCGGCGGATGCCGATCGGGATGAGGCCGTGCGCGCCTGAGGGCAGCACCGGTGAGGCCGCGGCGGGGCCGGCGGACGCCGGGAGCCGCGTCCTCAGCGCAGGTGCACGCGCACGCTCGAGGGGGCGATCCGGCAGCGCGCGGTGAAGGTCTCGACCGTGCCCGACACGGTGGCCGCCGCGCGTCCGCTGCCGAGGAAGGCCACGGCCGAACCGGTCGCCCCGAGGACCGGCTCGCGCTCGGTGAAGCGCCGCATCTGCCCGCCCGCCCGTCCGGAGAAGGCGACGTCGAGTTCGACGTCGAGGACCGGACCGACCTCGGACGACACGCGCCACCCGATCGTGGCGAGACCCCCGCCGCGGCTCGTCATCGTGAGGGTGACGGCGCCGCACTCCTCGCCACCGACGTTCTCGGTGCGCAGGGGGAGGTCGGGGGCGGTCGTATCGGCGCCGCAGAGGCCGATCGCGTGCAGTCGCGCGTACTCGCGAGCGCGGTCGGTGATGCTCGAGCAGTCGGCCAGCATCGGCGTCTGCGTGGTCTCCGACAGCGGGTCCAGGCTGCGGGATGTGGATGCGGACGCGGACGCGGGGACGGCGCAGAGGACGGCCGCGAGCAGGACCGCGACGGCGGACGCCGCCGCTGCCCCCCGTAGACCCATGCCGTGCCTCCTCGCCGACGGGAGCGAATCTACGCCCGAGCGGCGTGCGCCGCCACGAGCGCGTCAGCGCTTCGTCGACACGGTCACGGTGAACTTGCGATCGCGCGCGACCTGGCGGGTCGGACCGACGAGCCGCTCCAGCGCGGGTCGATACTGCAGGGCGGAGTTCCACACGGTCCACAGCTCCCCGCCCGGACGGAGCACGCGCGCCGCGTCGGCGAACATGCGTGGGGCGAGGCCCTCGTTGACCGCGGCCCCCTCGTGGAACGGCGGGTTGAGCGCGATGAACGACGCGGTGGCATCCGCCCGCGTGCGCAGCATGTCGTCGCGCACCACCTCGACCCGGTCCGCGACGCCGTTGGCGGCGGCGGTCTCGCGCGCGGATGCGACCGCGATCGCCGACTGGTCGCACGCGAGCACGCGGAGGGAGGGATGCCGCACGGCCAACGCCGCGGCCACCACACCCGTCCCGCACGCGAGGTCGATCGCCCGCTCGCCCTTCGGCTCCGGCAGGCGGGCGAGCAGCAGGCGCGTGCCGATGTCGATCGAAGCCCCGGCGAAGGCGCCGCCGAAGGCGCGGATCCGGATGCCGTCGATCTCGGCGGACTCGGGCTCGGGATCGACGCCGTCGTGCGGTTCCCGGGCGAGGAGCACGCGGGACTTCTGCCGGGCGTGCGTGACGTCGACGCGCTCGAACCGTTCGCGCAGCACGTCGTTCATCGACAGGGACATGTGCTTCACGCGGCCTCCGGCGACGACCACGACGTCGGGGGCGGCGTACCGGGCCACCAGCCCCGCGATATCGGCGAGGGCGCGCAACGACCGGGGGAGGCGCAGCAGGACCACGCGCGCTCCGCGCACGAGATCGGCGTCGAGGGGAGACGAGCGGTAGACGTCACCGAGACCGGCGTCGGCGGCGTTCGCCGCGAGGGCCTGCTCGCCGAGGAGTTCGTCCTGGTGCACCCGGATGCCGCGCGCCCCGGCATCCGCCGAACCGAGCGTCAGCGCGCCGAACGCGTCGCCGATCACGACGAGCTCGCCCGGGGCGAGGCCGTCGCGCACGGCCGCGGACTCGTCGAGGATCAACCGGTCGGCGGCGTCGACGGCCACCTGCTCCGGACCCTCGAGGTCGGGGCGGCGACGAAGGGCGTCGAACGAGAAGGGCACCGTGACACGCTACCCGGGCGCCGCCCGGAGAGGTTTACCGGGTGCCGAAGTGGAAGGGCAGGGCGAGCGACGCCGACACGAGGATGATGCCGAGCGCGAAGAACAGGGCGGGGGCGGCGAGAGAGAACGACAGGCCGGTCAACAGCATGCCGCCGACGAACAGGATGAGCGAGACGATGAACATGAGGATCCCTTCGGTCGCTCCAGGCTATCGTGCCGCGTCGGTCGGTCGGTCCGCGGGCGACGCGCGTCGCGGTGCCGGTGTCCGCGCGGCCGCGGAGTCGCCGAGAGCCGCGTGCACCCACAGGGTGCTGCCGGCGACGGCCGCGGGCATGACGGCGACCGCGCCCAGGGGGACGAGGAAGCACAGCTGGGTCGCGACGCCGAAACCGAGCGCGCGGGCGCGGTTCGCCGCGATGACCGTTCGCCGCGCGCGCCGATCGAGCCCGCGTGCCGAGAACGCGCGCGAGGTGAGCTCGTCGGCGAGAAGCCACCCGGTCAGCAGCACGCCCGAGACGAAGCCCAGCACGCCGCCGACGAAGGGGATGAGACCGATGAGGCCGGCGACCGCCGCGGCGACGACGCCGCGCAGGACCAGGCGCACGCTGTCGCCCACGGCGCGCCAGAACCCGTACTCGACGTCGGGCACGGAGCCGGCGGCGCTGCGCTCGGTGGCCCGCCAGATGCGGTCGTAGAAGGGTTCGCCGACCGCGAGGGTCACCGCGGTGAACGACACGATCGCCAGCAGGACCGCGGCGCCGAAGGAGGCGAGGCCGATCGCGACGCGCACCGCCTCAGCCCAGAACGGCGCCCATCCGTCGGCGAACGGCGTCCAGGCATCGACCAGGGCGGGCAGCCAGAGGCCCCAGCCCACGAGCGCCGCACCGAAGACGAGCCCGACGAGCGTCCCCGGTATCAGACCGAGCGCCATGGCACCCGGTGTGCGTCTCCACTGCCCGAGCCCTCGAAGCAGCAGGGCGGCACCGGCCAGGAAGTCGCGCATGCGGGAAGTCTGGCAGACCGGTTCCGCGTCGCGCGCGGACGCGCCACGCGGCGGGCCACCGGGGTGTCGGTGCTCGCTGACAGGATGTGCTCATGCGCATCCGCACGACGTCGACGCAGCGCACGTACCGCTACGTGCGCCTCGCCCTCATCGCGGCGACGCTGTTCCTGGCGGTGGGGGTGGGCATCGAGCTCGCCAGGGGCGGCTCCCTGCCCTCGGTGAGCGCGGCGTACTACACGCCGGCGGGCCCGGTGTTCACGGGGTCGTTGTGCGCGATCGCGCTGGCGCTCCTGGCGTTGTCGGGCCGCAGTCTCGAGCAGGGCCTGCTCGACGTCGCGGCGGTCCTCGCGCTCGCGGTGGCGTTCGTGCCGACGACGCAGGACGCCCTCTGTCCCGACGGGGCGCGGTGCGTGCCGGAGGCCGTGCTCCCCGCCGTCGTCAACAACGCCGCCACGGCGGCATCCGTGGTCCTCGTCGGGGCGGTCGGGGCCGTGGTCCTGGCGCGGGTGCAGGGCACGGCCGGGCGCGGGACGTTCGTCACGATCGCCGTGATCGTCGCGCTGGTGCTGGGTGGGACGACGTGGGGCGTCCTCGCGCCGGAGGCCTTCCTGCGGTCCGCCCACAACGTCGCCGCGGTGTCGTTCTTCGCGATCGTCGCCGCCGTCGCCGGTCTCGCGGCCTGGCGTCCCCACCCCGACGGCGGGGGCGCCCGGGGCGTGCGGGCGGCGTACGCCGTGGTCGCGGTCGGCATCCTCGTGACCTTGGTGGCGCTCGCCGCGGCGATCCTCGGCGGTGCGACGCGCAGCGGCTTCCCGGTCGTGTTGGTGGGGGAGGCGGTGGCGCTGGCCCTGTTCGCGGTGTTCTGGTTCGTGCAGACCGTCGAGCTGTGGAACGACCCGGATCCGCGGGTGCTCGGGCGCCTCGGGAATACCCCGCCCGGGTAGGCGTTGAAGTTGATACGTCGACGCTCAAGTAGCAAACTTGAGCGCATCGCACTCACGTATCTCAGGAGACGAATTGCCCGAAAATGTCACCCCCGGCGACGGCGCTCAGTCCTTCGACGAGTTCCTCGCCCGCTACCTCGCCGGCGAGCAGGCGCGAGCCGAACGCTCGATCGACCTGAGCCGCTTCCTCAGCGCCCGCACGCAGGACGCCCTCCAAGAGGCCGGGCGCTTCGCCCTCGGGCGCGGTCAGCGCGAACTCGACGCCCTGCACGTGCTGCACGTGCTCGTCGGTCGATCCCCGGCCAGGGAGGCCGTCGCGCGTCTCGGCGCCGACCCCGCCGCGATCGCGCGCGCGGCCGAGAGCCGGTTGCCCGCGGCGGCGGCTCCCGCGAACGTCGACGGTGCCGTCGTCGCCGGTTCCGTGCAGCGCGCGCTGTTCCACGCGTTCCAGGTGGCCCGCGCCGCAGGGTCCACCTACGTCGACCCCGACCACCTGTTCTTCGCGCTCGTCCTCGCTCAGGACGCTCCCGCGGGGCAGATCCTCGCGCAGGCCGGTGTCACGGCCGAGGCGCTCACCCAGGGTGTGCGCGAGACCGTCGTCGGCGCCGAGGGCGACGAGGCGCCGGCCGAGTCGGCATCCCCCACCCCGAACCTCGACCGTTTCGGCACCGACCTCACCGCGCGCGCCGAAGCGGGCGAGCTCGACCCGGTCATCGGCCGCGCCGACGAGATCGAGCAGACCATCGAGATCCTCAGCCGTCGCACGAAGAACAACCCCGTGCTCATCGGCGAGGCCGGCGTCGGCAAGACCGCCGTCGTCGAGGGGCTGGCACGCGCCATCGTCGCCGGGGAGGTGCCCGAGCAGCTGCGCGAGACGCGCGTCGTCTCGCTCGACCTCGCCGCGATGCTCGCCGGAGCGCGATACCGCGGCGACTTCGAGGAGCGCCTCACCCAGACGATGGACGAGATCTCGGCATCCGAGAGGCTCGTCGTCTTCATCGACGAGGTGCACACGCTCGTCGGTGCGGGCGGATCGGGCGACGGATCGATGGACGCCGGCAACATCCTCAAGCCGCGCCTGGCCCGAGGCGACGTGCACCTGATCGGCGCGACCACGCTGCGCGAGTACCGCACGATCGAGAAGGACCCGGCCCTCGAACGCCGGCTCCAGCCGGTGCGCGTGGGCGAGCCCTCGATCCCGGATGCCGTGGAGATCCTGCGCGGGCTCCGTTCGGCCTACGAGGAGCACCACGCCGTCCGGTACACCGACGAGGCCCTGCGCGCCGCCGTCGAGCTGAGCGACCGGTACCTCCCGGACCGTGTGCTGCCCGACAAGGCGATCGACCTGATCGACCAGGCGGGTGCCCGTCTGCGGCTGCGCCTGGGCGTGACCGTCGACACAACGGCGCTGGGGGAACGCCTCGCCGCGCTCGAGGCCGACAAGAACGCCGCCGTCTCCGCCGAGCACTACGAAGAGGCCTCGCGCCTGCGCGACGAGATCGCGGCGGTGCAGTCGCGGCTCGACGAGGTCACCCGGTCCCCGCGTGCCGCGGCCGTGGTCGACGAGCCCGAGATCGCCGGCGTGATCAGTCGTGCCACGGGGATTCCGGTCGCCCGCCTGACGGCCACCGAGCGCGGGCGTCTGTCGCAATTGGAGGACGAGCTCCACGCCCGGGTCATCGGCCAGGACGACGCGGTCACCGCGGTCGCCAAGGCCGTGCGCCGCAACCGCACGGGCATGGGCGATGAGAACCGCCCTGTCGGCTCGTTCCTGTTCCTCGGCCCCACCGGCGTCGGCAAGACCGAGCTCGCGAAGGCCCTCGCGGGGTCGCTGTTCGACGACGACGCGGCGGTGATCCGCTTCGACATGAGCGAGTTCGGCGAGCGTCACACCGTGTCCCGTCTGATCGGCGCCCCTCCGGGATACGTCGGCTACGACGAGGCCGGGCAGCTCACCGAGCGGGTGCGCCGCACCCCCTACGCCGTCGTCCTGTTCGACGAGATCGAGAAGGCGCACCCCGACGTGTTCACCTTGCTGCTGCAGGTGCTCGACGACGGCCGCCTCACCGACGGCCAGGGGCGCACGGTCGACTTCCGCAACACCGTCATCGTGATGACCTCGAACCTGGGCGCCGAGTTCCTGGCATCCCGCTCCGGCGCGATCGGCTTCACCACGACCGGACGCGAATTCGCCGACGACGACCTGCGCGACCGCGTGATGGGCAAGCTGCGCGAGGCGATGCGGCCGGAGTTCCTCAACCGCATCGACGACATCGTGCTGTTCCGCAAGCTCGAGAAGGCGCAGCTGCGCGAGATCGTCGGGCTGCTGCTGGGCGCGACGTCGCGTCGGCTCTCCGCGCGCGACGTCACCCTCGACGTGACCGACGCCGCGGTCGACCGCCTCGCCGAGGTCGGGTACGAGCCCGAATACGGCGCGCGGCCCCTGCGCCGCGTGATCCAGCGCGAGGTCGACGACCGCATCGCCGACCTGTTCGTGTCGGGCGAGCTCGCCGACGGGGGAGCGGTGACGGTGAATGCCGATGCCTCCGGCTTCGTGGTCGCCGCGGCCGCGCGGGCGCTCGCGGCCTGACCTTCGCGGGCGACGCCCCCGGTGCTTCGGCGCCGGGGGCGTTGGCGTGTGCGGGTGGCTGGACGCGGGGGCGTGTGGTTGGCATGTGCGGGGGGTCGGGGGCGCGGGTGTGGCGGGTGGTCCGGCGTGGGTGGTGCGGGGTGGTGTGGCGTGATAAACGCTCGGGCGAGTGAAACACGCCGCGGCGGGGCGTTTCTTGCTCGGGGAGGCGTTTGTTGCGGGTCGGCGCGGCCCCGCGCGGCTCGGCCGGGTGCGGCCCGGCGCGGCTCGGCCGATGCCCGATAAACGCCCTGACGAGTCGGACACGCCGCGGCGCGGCGTTTCGCCCCCGCGGCAGCGTTATTCGCAGGTCGGCGGCCGCGGCGTCGCGCGGCGGCGGTGTCGCGCGGCGGGGCCGGGTGCGGCCGGGGCGGCCATGCCCGATGAACGCCTGGGCGAGTCAGACACGGCGCGGCGCGGCGCGGCAGATGCTCGAGGAACCGCCCTCGCGAGGCAGTCTTCGCCCGCCTGGGCGGTTCCCTCTCGCTCAAGCGTTCACCCGAACAGGACTGCACCGGAACGTCTGGACGCGAGAAACCGGCGGCGGCGAACGCTGGGGACTGGCTGTGAGCTTTCGATGACCTCGCTAGGCTGATGGGTCGAGCCCGCCCATTGGGGGTAGCGGGCCTGAACCCGAAAGATCAGCAGTGACTACATCTGAATTCTCACCCGCCCCGGTGGCACCTGCCGTCAAGCAGAAGAACGGCGTCGGCCTCGCGGCCCTCATCGTCGGCATCGTGGCGTTCGTGTTCGCGATCATCCCGTTCGTGAGCTTCATCGCGTGGCTGCCCGCTCTGGCCGCAATCGTCCTCGGCATCATCGGGCTCGTGCTGAAGAACCGACGTCGTGCCTTCGCCTGGACGGGCCTCGGTCTCGGGATCGTGGCGTGGATCATCGCGATCGTCGTGTCCTTCGCCTCCCTGGCTGGGGTCGCGGGCGCCGTCAACGAGAGCATCGAGCAGAACTCCATCGTCCCGGTGGCGCCGTCCGGCGACACGAGCGAAGACGACGGCTCGTCCGCTGAAGAAGTCGCCGCGGGCGGTGGCAACCTCGTCTACGAGGTCACGAGCGACGGTGCGACCGTCTACAACGTGACGTACATGACGGCCGATGCGTCGGGAAGCTCCATGCAGCAGGCGGACAACGTCCCCGCCCCGTGGTCGACGGAATTCGCGGTCGATCAGGCCGGGTTGCTGAACTTCTCTGTGTTCTCGCTCGTTGCGCAGGCCGATCCGTCGGCGACCTCGGTGTCGTGCAAGATCACGTTCAACGGCGAGGTCATCGCCGAGCAGACCTCGACGGGTCAGTACGCGGTCGTCACCTGCTCGGGATCGAGCGAGTAACCGGCACACGGATGCCCCCGACCTTCTCGAAGGTCGGGGGCATTTCCGTGCGCGGACGCGGCTCCGGGGTGGCAGAGCGCGGCCAATGCGCGATAAACGCCCTAGCGAGTCAGACACGCCGTGGCGCGGCGTTTCTTCCTCACGGCAGCGTTTATCGCGGGCCGGCCGGCGCGGCGGGGCCGCGGCGCGGCCGGGGCGTCCAACGGCGGATAAATGCCAGGGCGAGTCAAACACGCTGCGGCGGGGCGTTTCGACCTCGGGGGAGCGTTTATTCCGGCAGAAGGAACGGAACCCCGGGCCGGCTCAGCGAGCGGGCGACGGGCCCGATGCGCGGGAACGAGCACTCGGGGCAGACGCACGTCGCACATCCGGATGTCGGTGGTTCGCGGCAGAGTAGAACCATGAGTCGTATCGGCACGATCTTCAGCCCGTACCCGCATCCGCCGGAAGAGCTGCGCGATGCCGCGCGCGCCGCCGAAGAAGCCGGGGTCGAGGAGCTCTGGCTGTGGGAGGACTGCTTCCGGTCGTCGGCCTGGGCCGCGGCCGCCGCCGCGCTGGCGGTCACCGACCACCTGCGGATCGGCGTCGGCATCGCTCCGCTGCCCCTGCGCAACGTCGCCGCCTCGGCGATGGAGGTGGCCACGATCGAGCGCATGTTCCCCGGTCGGCTCCTGCCCGGCTTCGGCCACGGTGTGCAGGACTGGATGCGACAGGTCGGCGCCAAAGCGGCTTCCCCGCTCACGCTCATGCAGGAGCAGGTGCCGGCGCTGCGAGCGTTGCTCGCCGGTGAGAGCGTCACCGCCGAAGGCCGTTACGTGAAGCTGCGCGACGTCGCCCTGGACTGGCCCCCGGCCAGCGCACCGCGCGTGTACGCCGCCGCCGAGGGCCCGAAGACGCTCGCGCTCGCCGGCGCCGTCGCCGACGGCGTGGTCCTCGACAGCCGCCACACGGTTGACGAGATCGCCGCCGCGGTGCGGACGGTTCAGGCGTCTCGAGCAGAGGCTGGGCGTCCCGGCAGAGCCGACGTCGTGGCCTACGTCTTGACGGCGTTCGGCCCCGATGCACACGACCGGGCCACAGCGGTGCTGTCCGACCGCCCGGATGCCGCCGACCGCGTCCTGGCCGGTTCGGTGTCCGAGGTGGCCGAGGGTGTGACACGCTTCCAGGCGGCCGGTGTCGACGACGTCGTGCTCCTGCCGACTGACGAGGTGGACCTCGCCGCGTTCTACTCGGCAGTGGGACAGGTCGCGGTCGCCGTTCCCGGCGCCGGGGGTGTCTCCTGATGCGCGGCGTTGTCTCGCTCGGCGTCGCCGGATCGCTCGGTCCGGCCGCGATCGCCGAGATCGCGCCCGCGGTCGAGCGGGCCGGTTTCCACACGCTCTGGGTCAACGACACCCCCGACGGCGATGCCCTCGCAGCGCTCGCCGCCGCGGCCCGTGTCACAGAGCGCTTGCGTCTGGCTACCGGCGTGATCCCGGTCGACCGTCGTCCTGCCGACGACATCGCCGATGCCGTGGCATCCCTCGACCTCCCCCTCGACCGCCTCACGATCGGCATCGGTTCCGGCATGGCTCGGCAGGGTGCGCTGGGGCGGGTCCGCGACGCGGCGGAACGCCTGCACGGAGCCGGACTGCCGCGGGTGCTCGTCGGCGCCCTCGGCCCGAAGATGCGCCGCGCGGCCGCCGAGAGCGCCGAGGGTGTGCTGCTCAACTGGGTACCTCCCCGCGAAGCGAAGGAACAGGCCGACGCGCTGCACGCGCTCGCTCCGTCGACCCACGTCGCCGTCTACGTGCGCACCGCGATCGTGTCGGCCGCTCGGGAGCGGCTCGAGGCGGAGACGGCCCGCTACGCCTCCTTCCCCAACTACGCAGCCAACTTCGAACGCATGGGCGTCGATGCGATCGACACGACGATCCGCGACGTCACCGAACTCGGCGCCGCCCTCGACGCGTACACCGCGGCAGCCGACGAGGTCGTGCTGCGCGCGATCGTCCCCGACGACACGGTCGAGGCGTACATCGACTTCGCTCGCCGCACGGCTCCCTCGCCGTTCTGACCGATCCCCGCGCCGGTCAGCGGACCAGACGCACCGTTTCGCCGATCGGACCGAAGCTCGACGTCGCGCCGTCGGCGACGAAGCCGTTTCGGCGGTAGAAGGCGTGCGCGCGAGGGTTGTCGGCGGCGACCCACAGCGACGCGGGCCGGTCGGCGAGCACGGCGTCGAGAAGGGCTTGACCTGCGCCGCTCCCGTGCGCCGCGGCCAGCACGTACAGCATGGTCAGCTCTGCGGGTCGCACGGCGTCGGCCTCCGGCGTCGGCTGGACGGCGCCGAAACCGATGATGTCCCCGTCCTGCACGGCGACGACCGTGTCGAAGGCGTTCTGCTCGAGATTCTGCCGCCACATGCCGATGCGCCGCTCGACGTCGAACCACGCGCTGGTGTCGGGGTCGTCGACGAATCGTCCGTACGTCTCACGCCACGACGTCGCGTGGACGGTCGCGATGCCCACGGCATCCTCGATCCGAGCCTCGCGGACGTCGATTCCCCCACCGTGATGCATCCCCATTCCGCGAGGCTACGCGACCCCCGCGACGCTGCGCGATGGCAGACTGACCGGATGCCACGCCGTCGAGGTCTCACCGTCCGCTCCGTCGCGCGCGGCGCGTTGGCTCTGCTGCTGGTCGCCGCGGGCGTCAGCCACGTCACGTGGGGGCGCCGCGGATACCGCATCGTCGTGCCGGACTGGGCCACCCGTGTGCTTCGCACGGACAAGGACGCCATCGTCGTGGCGTCCGGAGCCGTGGAGGGAATCCTCGGCGTCGCGCTCGTCGCTCTACCGCTCGAGCGCCGACGCATCGGTGCGGCGATCGCCGCGTTCTTCGTGGCCGTGTTCCCCGGTAACGTGCACCAGTGGCGCACCGGCCGCTCCGCGCCGGGACTGTCCACCGACCGGGCGCGCTTCGTGCGCTTGTTCCTGCAGGTGCCGCTCGTCGCGTGGGCGTGGTGGGCGACACGCGAACGATGACGCCCGTCGACCGCCTCAGGCTCCCGCGCGCGGCCTGACGGCTCCGCACTCGAATCTTTCGTCAGGCGGCCTCGCCGAGTTCGAGGATGCCGGTCTCGAAGGCCGCGCGCGCCAACACCTTGTATCCGTGCTCGGGAAAGAAGACGGTCAGACGGTCGTCCTCGACGCCCATGACGGTGCCGGTGCCGAACTCCTCGTGCTGCACCGTCGAGTCGATGCGGATGCCGTCGGCGCCCGTGTCTGCGTCGGTGGGAGCCTCGACCGGTGCGGCGGCCCCGGCGTCGCAGCGGTCGCAGGCCCCGCACTGCTCGGGCGTCTCGACGCCGAAGTACTCCAGGAGGGCCCGCCGACGGCAGTGCGACGTCTCGGCGTAGGAGCGCATGATCTCGATCCGCGACGCGCGGATCCGCTCCTCGGCTTCGTCGCGTTCGCGGACGGCTGCCACGGCGTCGCCCGCCGAGATCTTCTGCGTGTCGAGAGCCCGGATGCCATCGGGCCCGGACACCGCGAGTTCGCACGCGACGAGCTGGTTGAGCACCCGGCCGATCGCGCGCGTCGAGCGGCCACCGGCCTCGGCGATCTCTTTCGCGCGCATCGGTGCCTTCGCCGTGCGCAGCACGTCCCACACTCCCGCGACGTCGGCGCGCTTGCTGTGGCCGCCGGCGAAGAACGAGCGCAGCGAGAAGTCCTCGGCGCGGTAGTGCAGGATCGCGCGGGCGGGTTGTCCGTCGCGCGCGGCGCGTCCGATCTCCTGCGCGTAGGAGTCGAGCGATTCGGTGACGTCGGCGTGCACGACCAGGCGCACGTCGGACTTGTCGACGCCCATGCCGAACGCCGACGTCGCCACGACCACGTCGAGCTCGCCCGCGCTCCAGGCCGTGTGCACCTCGTCGCGCCGCTTCTGCGCCATCGCCCCGTGATAGCCGGCGGCGCGCAGGCCCTGCTCGCGCAACTCGTCGGCGTAGGCGTCGGTCTCTTTGCGCGTGGCCACGTACAGCAGCGCCGGGCCGCCGGCATCCCGCACATCGGCGAGGACCGCGCGGCGCTTGTCGTCGTCGTGCTCGTGCCGGCGGACGGCGAGGTGGATCTCGGGGCGGTCCATGCCGCGCACTTCGAGGTGCGGGTCGCGCATGCCCAGGCTCGCCACGATGTCGTCGCGGACGGGGGCGGATGCCGTGGCCGTGAGCGCGAGCACGGGTGGGTGCCCGAGCGCTTCGACGGCGTCGCCGAGGCGCGCGTAGTCGGGACGGAAGTCGTGCCCCCACGCGGACACGCAGTGCGCCTCGTCGACCACGACCAGACGCACGTCGGCGCCCGCGAGCCGGTCGAACACCTCGGGGTTCGCGAGCTGCTCGGGAGCGAGGAAGGCGTACACGGCGTCGCCGCTCTCGATCGCGGCCCACGCCGCCTTCTTCGCCGAGGCGCTGGTGCGCGAGTTCAGCGCCACCGCGGCGGGGGCGTCGGGAGCGGCGTCGATCGAGTCGATCTGGTCGCGTTGCAGAGCCAGCAGCGGCGAGATGACGACGGTGACCCCACCGAGCTCGCATCCCGCGATCTGGTACACCGCCGACTTGCCGGCGCCGGTCGGGAACACCACGAGAGTGTCGCGACCGCCGACGACGGCGTCGATCGCCTCGGCCTGCCCCGGGAGCAGGTCGTCCCAGCCGAACACCTCACGGGCGGTGCGGGCGGACTGTTCGAGCGTGGCGGGAGCGTTCACGAGACCTCATTCCTGGGGGAGGTCTCAGCACACCCCAGACCTCCGACATCGCCGCGGGGGTTGCGGCCGAGCGTGCGATGTGGTCCTCCGTCCGATGACAGCCGCCCCGTTCGTGGTCCGCCGGCCGCGTCGCCGCATCCGTCCCGTCGTCGCACGCCCGTGCGCCCGACGCAAGCGCGCGGGCGATGTCGGAGGGGGATGCCAGGATGCCGACATGCTCTTCGGCGACATCGAGACGGCGCTCGCGGCGGTGACGAACACCCGCTCGCGGCTGGCGAAGGTCGACACCCTCGCGGTGGTGCTGCGCGGCCTCGACCCCGACGAGATCGTCCCGGCCGTCGGTCTGCTCACCGCGTCGCCTCGACAGGGCCGCCTCGGGGTGGGATGGCGCACGCTGTCCTCGCGCGGCGGATCGCACGCGAAGACGCCCACGCTCACCATCGGCGACGTCGACGCCGCTTTCACCCGCCTCGTCGAGGTGGGCGGCGCCGGTTCCGCCGCCGTCCGCACCTCGCTCCTCGATGCGCTCGCCGCTCAGGCGACCGAGGGGGAGTGGAACCTGCTCATCCGCATCATGACCGGCGAGCTGCGTACCGGGGCGCTCGAGGGCGTCCTCCTCGACGCCGTCGCCCGCGCGTCCGATCGCGACGGCGCCGCCGTACGCCGCGCCGCCATGCTGTCGGGTGATCTCGGCGAGACGGCCCGTATCGCCCTCATCGGCTCCGTCGACGATCTCGCCGCCGTCGGTCTCGTCGTCGGGCGGGGTGTGCAGCCCATGCTCGCCTCGACCGCGACGAGCGTCGCCGACGCCCTGGCCGTCGCCGGCCGCGCCTCGGTGGAGTTCAAGCTCGACGGTGCCCGCGTCCAGGTGCACCGGCACGGCGACGAGGTGCGCGTGTTCACCCGCACGCTCGCCGACGTCACGCATCGCGTCCCCGAGATCGTCGAGGTCGCGCGCTCCCTGCCCGTCGCCGACGTGATCCTCGACGGTGAGACCCTCTCCCTCGACGACGACGGCTCCCCTCGCCCGTTCCAAGACACCATGGCCCGCTTCGGGGCCGAGTCGGCCCGCGAGATCGCGCTGCGTCCGTGGTTCTTCGACGTCCTGCACGTCGACGGACGCGACCTCGTCGATGAGCCGCTGTCGGCACGCCTCGACGAGCTCGAACGCGTCGCGGGGGCCTTCCGCATCCCGGCACTGCTCACCGACGACCCCGCCGCCGCCGACGCCTTCGCGCGCGACGCCCTCGCCGCCGGGCACGAAGGCGTGATGGTGAAGGGGCTCGACGCCGCCTACACGGCGGGGCGCCGCGGCAAGAGCTGGCTCAAGGTCAAACCGGTGCACACGTTCGATCTCGTGGTGCTGGGTGTCGAGCGGGGTTCCGGCCGACGTGCGAGGTGGTTCTCCAACCTGCACCTGGGCGCGCGAGATCCCGAGGGGCGCTTCGGCGAGCCGGGCGGCTTCGTGATGGTCGGCAAGACCTTCAAGGGACTCACCGACGAACTGCTGGAGTGGCAGACCGCCCACTTCTCCGAGCGGGAGGTCGGGGAGGTGCCCGGCGGCATCCGAGTCGTTCCCGACACCGTCGTCGAGATCGCGATCGACGGGGTGCAGCGGTCGGTGCGGTATCCGGGCGGCGTGGCGCTGCGCTTCGCCCGTGTGAAGACCTACCGTTCCGACAAGCCCGCGACCGAGGCCGACACGATCGACACGCTTCGCGCGCTGCTTCCGGGCGGCGTCGCGACGACGGAAGGATGACCCGATGAGTCTGGCCCCCTGGCTCGACGGAGAGCTCGGCTACCGCAGTTTCGGCGCTCCCGGCGCCCCGCGCGCCGTGTTCGTGCTGCGCACGGGCGACGTCGCCACGACCGATCCCGACGCCCGCGTCACGGCGCTCTTCGACGTGCGCGTCGTCGCGGTCGGGCTCGACGCCCCCGAGCTCGAGGACCCGCCCGCGTTCGGTGGTCAGACGCCCGCAGGGCTCACGGTCGAGGCCCTCCAGGCCCTGCTCGAGCGCGAAGCGCCCGGAGCGACGGTGGGGCTGGTGGGAGAGCGCGCCGCGGGGCCGATCGCGGTCCACCTTGCGGCGGCCATGGGTCCCGTCGTCGACCGGCTCGCGCTCGTCGGCGTGAGGAGTCCCTCCGATCCCCTCAGCCGCAACGTCCGGACGCCTCGGCTCGACCACCTCGACGCCGAGGCGCTGATCGTGGTCGGCGGCGACGGCCCGGCCGACCCCGATGACGCGGCCTGGTATCTCGAGCGCATGCGTTCGGCCGAGGTCGAGGTCGTCCCCGACGATGAGATCGACTCCGTCAACGGTCACGTCACGCTCACCTCGGTGTGGGAGCGCGTGCTCCAGCACGTCGCCCCGGGCGCCGAGCGCGCCTGACCTGCACCGGCCGCGCGTGACCCGCACCGGCCGTGCAACCCCCGCGCCTGACCGCACCGGCCGCGCCCGACCCGCGCCGCCCACGCGAACGTCGCGCCCGGACAGCGCGTGGCGTTCGAGGCCTCCACCGCCCGCGGCCAGACCCCGCGCCGACCGCGCGCCCCCCGCTCAGCCCCGCCCGAGCGCCTTCACCTGCACGACGTTCGACTCCTCGTCGACCTCGACGTGGTCGGTCTGCGCCTTGAGGAAGTCCGAGAAGCTGCGGAAGCCGAGCGCTTTCTCGCTGAACGACGGGTCCAGCCGCTTCATCAGGTCTTTCACCGCGGAGGCGTGCAGCCACTCCCCGTCGGCGCGTTCGCCTTCGAGCTGCATCGCGCGATCCAGCAGGTCGACCGCGGGATCCTTCGAGCGTTTGCGGGCGCGGGGGCGAGAGGGCGCGGCATCCTTCTTGGTCTCGGCGAGTTTCGGGATGCCGGGGAGCGAGTCGTACGCGTCGAACCGGTCGCACGCAGCGGCGAGGGACTTCGCGGTGGAGCCGGCGACGCCGACGCCCACGACGAAGCGCCCGAGACGCTTGCACCGCTGCGCGAGTGGCACGTAGTCGCTGTCGCCGGCGACGATCACCACGTGCGACAGGTCGGGGAGGCGGAACATGTCCTCCACGGTGTCGACGGCGAGACGGATGTCGGCGCCGTTCTTGGCGTAGGCGGCCGCGGGGAACAGCTGCACGAGGTCGACCGCGCGGGCGACGAGCTGCGAGCGGTACTCCGCGTTCACCGGCGAGGACCAGTCGGCGTAGGCCCGGGTGAGTACGAGCGTGCCGAACGACGCCGCGTAGTCAATGATCGCGCCGACGTCGATGGTCGCCTTGGTCAGGCGCTCGGCGATCTCGGGGTCGGTCGGGTTGTCGGCGATCTTCTGACGGTCGCGGGAGTACGCGTTGCGCCCGTGGACGCGGTCATACCACGACATCACGATGTTGTCGAAGTCGAGGTAGACGGCGACGCGGGCGCTCTGAGTATCCGGCATGACTCCAGTCTGACCCGTCGGGAGGGCGCGCGGGTACCCCGTGCACCCTGTCCCGAGTCGATGCGCGGCCCCTCTGGGGCAGCGAGCCCCCCCGCCTCAGCGCTCCGAGGGGTAGACCACGCCGATCTGCCGGCGCACCTCGTCGAGCACTCCCATGATGTCGACGGTCTCGTCGATCGAGAGGATGTCGTTCGATCCGGTTCCGGCGGCGACGAAGCGCTCCGCGGCCTGCGCCTGGAACTGCATCCCGCGGCCCGCGACCTCGGTGGTGAACTCCTCGATCACCTCGCCGTCGGCGGAGACCACGCGGAACGACGTGGGGGTGTACCAGACGCGGTCGATCTCGATCCGCGCCTCGGTACCGACGATCTGCGCGACGTCCATACCGGCTCCGCGCGACGACGAGACGGTGGTCGACAGCGCTCCACCGGGGTGCACGAACGCGGTCGCCACCTCGGCGTCGCTGCCGGCATCCGACAGACGGGCGAGGGCGGTGATCTGCTCGGGCAGGCCCAGCACGTCGATCGCGAACGAGATGGGGTAGATGCCGAGGTCGAGCAGAGCGCCGCCGCCGAGCGTGAGGTCGTTGAGACGGTGGGCGGGATCGGTCGAGATCTTCTGCGTGTGGTCGGCCGAGACGACGCGGATCTCGCCCAGTGTGCCGGCGGCGAGGATCTCGCGGATGCGCACCATGTGCGGCAGGTACCGGGTCCACATGGCCTCCATGGCCAGCAGCCCCTTCTCGGCCGCGCGGTCGCGGATGGCGGCGGCCTCGGCGGCGTTCAGCGTGAACGGCTTCTCGACGAGCACGTGCTTGCCGTGGTCGAGCGCCAGGAGGGCGTTGTCGACGTGGCCCGGGTGCGGGGTGGCGATGTAGACGATGTCGACGTCGGGGTCGGCGACGAGCTCCTCGTACGATCCGTGCACGTTCGGGATGTCGTACTGCGTCGCGAACGCGCGGGCGCTGTCGATGCGGCGCGAGCCGACGGCGACGACGTCGAGACCCGCGGTGCGCAGGTCGGAGGTGAAGGCGTGGGCGATGCCGCCCGTCGCGAGGATGCCCCAGTGCAGTCCGGTCATGCGCTCCACCGTATCGGCGTCCGGCGACACCGGCGCCGTTCGAGGCGTTTCGCGCCCGCCGGACGCCGCGCGCGCGTCGGCTCCGGATGCCGCGCCCCTAGGCTCGCAGCATGACCGCCGTCGAGAGGTTCCGCGAGCTGCTGTCGATCCCGACCGTGTCCCGGGTCGACCCGGCCGAGGTCGACGACGGGGCGTTCGCGCGCTTCCACGCCGCCCTCGAGAGGTTGTACCCGCTCCTGCACGCCTCGCTCGAGCGGGAGGTCATCGCCGGCCGGTCGCTGTTGTACCGCTGGCGCGGTCGCACCGATGAGGCGCCTCTGCTGCTCCTGGCGCATCAGGACGTCGTTCCCGTCGACGGTCAGCACTGGCGGCATCCCGCCTTCTCCGCCGAGATCACGGGGGAGGGAGCGGATGCCGAGATCCACGCGCGTGGAGCGATCGACGACAAGGGGGCCCTGGTGGCGATCTTCGAGGCGGTCGAGCAGGCCCTCGCCGACGGCATGACCCCGCGCGCCGACGTGTGGCTCGCGTTCGGGCACGACGAGGAGACGCGCGGGACGGGGGCACTGGCGTTGGCGGCCCTGCTCGCCGAACGCGGCGTGCGGCCGGCTCTCGTGCTCGACGAGGGGGGAGCGGTCGTGGAGGGCGCCGTTCCGGGGGTGAGCGCGCCCACCGCGATGATCGGCGTCGCCGAACGCGGCGTCGCGACGTTCGACCTCGTCACCCGCGAGGCCGGCGGCCACGCCTCGACCCCGCCGCGCCTTCCCGCGACGGCGCGTCTGGCTCGGGCGATCGACCGCGTGCGGCGACGGCCCTTCCCGCGGCGCCTGGTCCCGCCGGTGCGCGCGATGCTCGCCACCGCCGCGGAGCACACGAGCGAGCCGCTCCGCACGGTGTTCCGCCGCACGGCGGTGACGGCCCCGGCCGTGACGGCCGCGCTGTCTCTGCTCGGTGCCGAGACGAACGCCCTCGTGCGCACGACGGCGGTCGTGACCCGGCTCGAGGGCTCTGCGGGAGAGAACGTGCTCGCCACGACCGCCCGGGCCACGCTCAACGTGCGTCTGCTGACCGGCGAGACGCTGTCGGACGTGTCGGTGCACCTGAGCCGCGCGATCGCCGACCCGGAGGTCGACATCGAACTGCGCCACGGCAGTGATCCCTCTCCCGTCTCGCCGTGGCGCGGCGAGGCGTGGCGACGGCTGGCCGGGGTGGTCTCGCAGACGCTCGGCGACGACGTGGTGCCCCTGCCCTACCTGCAGCTCGGGGCGAGCGACAGCCGCTTCTACACCGGTCTCACGGATGCCGTGTACCGCTTCGCCCCGTTCCATCTCACCCGAGCGGAGCGCGACGCCCTGCACGCCCCCGACGAGCGCATCCGTGTCGACGTGTGGCTGCGCGGCATCCGCTTCTACCGCGCCCTGCTCGAGAGCTGAGGGCCGCCGGCGACGCCGCGCCGCCCTGTACCGGTGGGCCGCGCCGGCCCCCGCCCGCCGCTGCCGACCCGCGCCGACGATGCCGCGCCGTCTTGCATCGAAGCGCCGCGCCGCCGCCCGCTGCCCTACAGCGACGGTCCGCGCCGCCCCCGCCCGCCGCGGCCGCCCCCGCATCCTCGCTCCGTCGAAACGCATCTCGTCGGTTATCCTCGTGTGACCGGTCACGTAACAGCGCGTGACCCGCAATGAGGCGGACCATGAGCGACACCGACATCCCGGAGGCGACGGGGCGCGCCCCGAGCATCCGCGATGTCGCCCGGTTGGCGGGGGTGTCGTACCAGACCGTGTCGCGGGTCATCAACAACAGCCCGCAGCTGCGTCCCGAGACGGCCGAGAAGGTGCGGTCGGCGATCGCCGAGCTGAAATTCGTGCCGAACCAGGCCGCTCGTGCTCTCGCGACAAGCAGATCGCGGCTCATCGGCGTCCTCGGTCCGCGCGCGACGACGTACGGTGTGGCATCCATGGTCCAGGCGGTCGAGTCGGCCGCACGCGCCGCGGGCTACCGTCTCACCCTCACCAATCTCGCCACGAGCGCACCCGACGACGTGCGCTCCTCGATCGACCACCTCATGCAGCAGGGCGTCGAGGGGCTCATCGCGGTCGCCCCGCAGACGCGAGTCCTGCCGATCCTCGACGAGCTGAAACTGCCCGTCCCGGTGCAGATCGTGTCGTCGACCGGCATCTCCACCTCGCACAACGACCAGGCCGCCGGCGCGCGCGCGGCCGTGCGCCACCTGATCGAGCTCGGCCACACGCGCATCCTGCACATCGCCGGTCCGCGCGACTGGGTCGAGGCGGATCACCGCATGCGCGGCTACCTGGCCGAGATGGATGCCAACGACCTCGCGCCCCGACCGCCGATCCTCGGCGACTGGACGGCGCAGTTCGGATTCGAGGCCGGGATCGAGCTGTTGCGCACGGAGGACGCGACGGCGGTCTTCGCGGGCAACGACCACATGGCGCTCGGGTTCATGCATGCCGTTCGGGCCATAGGCCGCTCGGTCCCCGAGGACATCTCGGTCGTCGGCTTCGACGACGTCCCGGAGTCGGCCCACCTGTGGCCGCCGCTGACGACGGTACGCCAGGACTTCGTCGGCATCGGTACGCGCGCCGTGACCGACCTGCTGACCTTGCTGGGGGAGTCGGCCGGCGAGGGCGCGCTCGTCGAACCCGGCCACCTGCGTCTCATCGTGCGGTCGTCGACCGCGCCGCCGTCGCGCTGATTTCGTCACGTTTCGGCAACGGCGCGAAGTCGCCACGCGGGAGGACTTGACAGGGGCTGATCCTCGCGATGTAGCATCGCACACACAATGTGAACGGTCACATGACCGGGTCACACGGCCGACGGGACTCGCTGCGGAGCGGATCCGTCGAGACGAAGACGTTTCGAACGACGCGGGATGCCGCGCGCCGAACGGCTTGGTTTCGCCCCCGACGCCGTGCGCCCGGGTGTTCCGTCCGCTTTGCCCGTGGTGGGCTCAGGGAGAGCACCGCGACTAACACCCAATGGAGGGAACCAGAGTGAAGAAGCACAGCATGCTCAAGGCGATCGCGGGAGCGGGCGTCCTCGCGCTCGGCATCGGCCTCGCCGGTTGCGCGGGAGACCGCACCGGCAGCGGCTCCGGCGACGCGCAGGAGGCGGGCGGCACCATCGGCGTGGCCATGCCGACGCAGCAGTCCGAGCGCTGGATCGCGGACGGCAACAACGTCAAGTCGCAGCTCGAGGAGCTGGGCTACCAGGTCGACCTGCAGTACGCCAACGACGACATCCCCACCCAGGTCTCGCAGATCGAGAACATGATCACCACGGGCGCCAAGGCCCTGATCGTCGCCTCGATCGACGGCACCACCCTGACCGACGTGCTGCAGCAGGCCAAGGACGCGAACATCCCCGTCATCGCGTACGACCGCCTCATCAACGGCACCGAGAACGTCGACTACTACACGACGTTCGACAACTACAAGGTCGGCGTCCAGCAGGCCACCTCGCTCCTGACCGGCCTGGGCGTCCTCGACGCCTCGGGCAAGGACACCGGCGCCGCCGGTCCCTTCAACGTCGAGCTGTTCGCCGGTAGCCCCGACGACAACAACGCCACGTTCTTCTGGAACGGCGCCATGGACACCCTCAAGCCCTACATGGACAAGGGTGTGCTGAAGGTCCCGTCCGGCCAGACCGAGTTCGGCCAGGCGGCGATCCTCCGCTGGCTGCCCGAGACGGCGCAGAAGCGCATGGAGAACATCCTCACCGTCATCGGCGGCACCAAGCTCGACGGTGTCCTCTCGCCCTACGACGGTCTGTCGATCGGCATCATCTCGGCCCTCACCTCGGGTGGCTACGCCGCCAACGCCCTCCCCGTCATCACGGGCCAGGACGCCGAGGCCGGCTCGATCAAGTCGATCATCGCCGGTGAGCAGTACTCGACGATCTTCAAGGACACGCGCGAGCTCGCGAAGCAGGCCGTGACTATGGTCGACGACATCCGCAAGGGCGAGACCCCCGAGGTCAACGACGAGAAGACCTACGACAACGGCAAGAAGGTCGTTCCCTCGTACCTCCTGCAGTCGACGATCGTCACCAAGGACAACTACAAGGAAGTCCTCATCGACAGCGGTTACTACACCGAGGCCGACCTGGGTTGATCCCCGGAGGGGCTTCGAGCCCCTCCACCCCGCCTCCGCCGCGACCCTCGGGTCGCGGCGGAGGCTCCCGCGGGTCAGCGGCATCCCGTACCCGCCCCACATTCCGACCGGCCACGAGCCGGTTCTGCAAGGAGGACCTCGTGAGCACCATCCTCGAGATGCGCTCGATCACCAAGGAGTTCCCTGGCGTCATCGCGCTCGCCGACGTGTCGTTGACCGTCGAGCGCGGGACGGTTCACGCCATCTGCGGCGAGAACGGCGCCGGCAAGTCCACCCTCATGAAGGTGCTCAGCGGTGTGTACCCCGCGGGCGACTACCGCGGCGAGATCGTCTTCGACGGCAACACCGTCGAGTTCAAGGACATCCGCGACAGCGAAGCGGCCGGCATCGTCATCATCCACCAGGAGTTGGCGCTCAGCCCCTACCTCTCGATCGCCGAGAACATCTTCCTCGGCAACGAGATCACACACCGCGGTCTCATCGACTGGGATGCCACCAACCGCGAGGCCGCCAAGCTCCTCGCCCGCGTGGGTCTCGGCGACAGCCCCGACGTGCCGGTCAACGAGATCGGCGTCGGCAAGCAGCAGCTCGTCGAGATCGCGAAGGCCCTGTCGAAGGACGTGAAGCTCCTCATCCTCGACGAGCCGACCGCGGCCCTCAACGACGACGACTCCGAGCACCTGCTCGATCTGATCCGCCACCTCAAGGGGCAGGGGATCACCTCGATCATCATCAGCCACAAGCTCAACGAGATCCGCGCGATCGCCGACGAGGTCACGATCATCCGCGACGGTCGCACGATCGAGACGCTCGACGTGGCCACCGGGGGCACGAGCGAGGACCGCATCATCCGCGGGATGGTCGGCCGCGAGCTCGAGAACCGCTACCCCGACCGCGACGTCGAGATCGGCGACGAGGTCCTGCGCATCGAGGACTGGAACGTCAGCCACCCGACGGATGCCAACCGCACCGTCATCCACCAGGCCAACCTGAACGTGCGCGCCGGCGAGGTCGTCGGCATCGCGGGCCTGATGGGCGCCGGTCGCACCGAGCTCGCCATGAGCGTGTTCGGCAAGAGCTTCGGTTCGCGCATCTCGGGCAACGTCTACATCCGCGGTCAGAAGGCCGACACCTCGACGGTCCCCGCGGCGATCCGCAGCGGCCTCGCCTACGTCACCGAGGACCGCAAGGGCGCCGGTCTCAACCTCATCGACACGATCAAGCGCAACATCTCGCTCGCCGGGATGCGCAAGCTCGTCAAGGGCGGCTGGGTCGACGGCGACGAGGAGTACCTGGTCGCCAACCGCTACCGCAAGTCCATGAACATCAAGGCGCCCAGCGTCGACGTGGTCGTGGGCAAGCTCTCCGGCGGCAACCAGCAGAAGGTCGTGCTGTCGCAGTGGCTGTACTCCGACCCCGAGGTGCTGATCCTCGACGAGCCGACCCGCGGCATCGACGTGGGCGCCAAGTACGAGATCTACACGATCATCAACTCCCTCGCGGCGCAGGGGAAGGGGGTGCTGGTCATCTCCTCGGAGCTGCCCGAGCTCCTCGGCATCTGCGACCGCATCTACACCCTCAGCGAAGGCCACATCACCGGCCAGCTGCCCATCGAAGAGGCCACTCCCGAGGCACTCATGGTGCTCATGACGAAGGAAAAGGAAGCCGACCATGTCAGCGCTTGACAACACCGTGACCCCCCAGGGTCCCGCCACGCCGAAGGGGCCCGTCGGCGGCGGTGCCGGCAACGGCGCCGGCGGCCTCGTGCAGTTCTTCACGTCGCGCCTGCGCGAGATCGGCATCTTCATCGCGCTGATCGTCATCGTGCTGCTCTTCCAGGCGCTGACCGGCGGCCGCCTGCTCACCGCGGGCAACGTGTCGAACATCATCGTCCAGAACAGCTACATCCTGATCCTCGCGATCGGCATGGTGATGATCATCATCGCCGGCCACATCGACCTCTCGGTCGGTTCGGTCGCCGCCTTCGTCGGTGCCGTCTCCGGTGTGCTCATCGTCCAGTGGGGTCTGCCCTGGTGGCTGGGCATCGTCCTCTCGCTGCTCCTGGGTGCCGTGGTCGGCATGTGGCAGGGCTTCTGGGTCGCCTACATCGGCATCCCCGCGTTCATCGTCACCCTGGCGGGCATGCTCCTGTTCCGCGGTCTGACGCAGATGACCCTGGGCAACACCCAGATCACGCCGTTCCCCACGGAGTACCGCGCGCTCGGCGGTGGCTACCTGTTCCCCGACCTGTTCCCGGCCTCGAGCTCCCCGGCCGAGTGGATCACGGTCGCCCTCGGTGTCCTGACGCTCGTGCTCTTCGTCGTGTCGCAGGTGCGTCAGCGTGCCAAGCGCGCCGCCCTCGAGCTGCAGAACGAGCCGCAGGTCGCCTTCCTCGTCAAGCTCATCGGTGGCGGTGCGCTCATCGCGTACCTCACCTACCTGCTCGGCGTGGCCCCCGGCTCGCGCGGCACGCCCATCGTGCTCGTCGTGCTCGCCCTGCTGATCATCGGCTACTCGACGGTCATGAGCCGGAGCGTCTTCGGCCGCCACATCTACGCCCTCGGCGGCAACCGCACCGCGGCGAAGCTGTCGGGCATCAACACCCGCCGTGTCGACTTCATGCTGTTCGTCAACATGGGCGTGCTCGCGGCCCTCGCCGGCATCGTGTTCACGGGCCGTCTGAACTCCGCCGGTCCCGGCGCGGGAAACCTCTTCGAGCTGGATGCCATCGCGGCATCGTTCATCGGTGGAGCAGCCGTGCAGGGTGGTGTCGGCCGCGTGGTCGGCGCGATCGCCGGTGGTCTGGTCATGGGTGTGCTCAACAACGGCATGTCGCTCATGGGTATCTCGACCGACGTGCAGCAGTTCATCAAGGGTCTCGTGCTGCTGCTGGCCGTGGCCTTCGACGTGTGGAACAAGAACCGCACCCGCGGTTGAGTTCCCGCTCCTCCGGTAACGCCCCGTCGCTTCGAGCGGCGGGGCGTCGCCCGTTCTCCGGGGGAGGATGGAGGGGATGACACGCTCCCACGCCCTCCGCGCCGCCGCGGCGCTGCTCGCCCTGACCCTCGGCCTCGCCGCGTGCGCCCGGCGCAGGGGAGCGCCGCGGGCTCGAGCGACGGGTCGAGCGACGGGGCGGGAGTGGTCGGGGTGGCCCTGCCGACGACGGCCGACGCCCTGTGGAGCCGCGGGGGCGACGCCCTGCGCCGGGAACTCGTCGTGCGCGGCTACCGCGTCGACCTGCAGTTCGCGGCCTCCGACCCGCGGACGCAGGCCGCGCAGGTGCAGAACATGCTCACGAAGAGCGCGGATGCCGTGGTCGTCGCGCCGTGGGCATCCGAGGAGCTGACGCCGGCCCAGGCCGTCGCCGCCGACGACGGCGTCCCCGTCGTGGAGTTCGGCCCGTCGCCGAGGGATGCCGCAGATCTCGGCCGCGCCCAGGCCCAGGCGCTCCTCGCGGACCTCGCCGACGCCCCGAGCGTCGCGGAACCGTCGCCCGAGGCGACG
Source organism: uncultured Microbacterium sp. (assembly GCA_913774845.1). Taxonomy (GTDB): domain Bacteria; phylum Actinomycetota; class Actinomycetes; order Actinomycetales; family Microbacteriaceae; genus Microbacterium. The sequence continues at coordinate 42,373 of CAJYJO010000008.1, forward strand.
CCGACGACCACGGCATCCGGGCCGACGCCGTCGGGGGACGCGTCGCCCGGCGCGGTGTCCGGGACGGACGCGGTGCCCGGGACCGACGCGGTGCCCGCGACCGCGGCGGTGCGTCTCGCGGTGCTGGCCGCCGGGGTCTCCGACGAGGGGGAGCAGAGCCGATACGAGGCGGCCCTCCCCACGTTGCAGCCGGCGCTCGACGCGGGACGCATCGAGATCGTCTCGGGAGCCACCCTGGAGGCGGCGGAGGTGGGCGGCGACACCGCCGAGAGCCGCGCCTCCGCGGCCGAGAAGCGCCTCCGCGACCTGCGCGCGGGGGCCGCGGACGAGGCGCCGACCGCGGTGCTCGCCCTCGGCGACGCGGTCACCCGCGGAGTGGTGACGGCGCTCACCACGACGGCCCGACCACCGAGGCCGAGACGGCGTCGCCCACCCCGACTCCGGCGACGACCGCCGCCGCGGTCGCCCCCGCGCCGCTCGTCGTCGGGTCGGGTGCCGATCCGGTCACCGTGCGCGCGCTGCGCGACGGCGCGATCGATGCGACGACCTTCGTCGATCCGCGCGCGCTCGTGCCCGCGACCGCCGACCTCGTCGGGGCGCTGCTCGCCGGCGACGACACCGCGTCCGACGAGACGCCGGACGTCTCGCCGAGCATCCTGCGCGCCGACGACGTCGAGGAGCTCGTGGCCTCGGGATGGATCTCGGCCGACGAGCTGTGATCCGCTTTCGGGATAACCCGAATCACGGCGGGGGCTGACCGGGCGGTGCCCGCGCCGACCGCGCCCTAGCGTGGAACGCATGACCACGGCATCCGTTGTTCCGCCTCCGCCCCCGACACCCGGCGGGTACACCGCCCCGGCCGACCCCGCCTCGACCGAGACCACGACCGTCGTGCCGCAGAAGGTGCGCGTCGCCTCGCCCGGCCGCGTGGCCGGGGCCGCGGCGCACCTCGCCGCCCTGGGCGTGGTGGGTCCTGCGGTCTTCACGGGCCTGTTCAGCCTGCTCGGCTCGGGGTTCGGACTGCTCGCGGCCCTGCTGGTCGGGGTGCTCGTGCTCGTGGTCTTCGTCTACGCGCTCTTCGCCGTCGCGTGGTTCGAACGCGCGCGCGTCGACGGTCTCTACGACCTCGGGCTCGCCCCGCTGCGGCCGCGGCGCAGCCCCAAGCACGGGTTCGTCGGCGTGCTGCACACCATCTGGCTGCAGGCCATCGACCCGCTGCAGTGGCGGGCGGTGGCGTCGTTCACGATCGCGACCGTGCTCGGCATGGTGACGCTGACGGCCCTCGCGGGGTTCGCGTGGGGTCTCGCCCTCGCCGTCAGCCCGGTGTTCGGGTGGACCAACACCCGCTTGTTCGACCTCATCCCGCTCCAGGGCGCCGCCGCCCCCTTCGTGGGGATGATCGCCGTCATCGGAGGCCTTGCCGTCGTCGTCGGCCTGGCGATCCTCGACGGTGTCATCGTGCGGGCGATCTTCGTCCCCTCGCGCGAGGCGCAGCTGCTCGAGCAGGCGCGCACCTCCGACACCCGGCGCGCTGGAGCGGTCCGCGCCGCCGAGGTGGAGCGCACCCGCATCGAACGCGACCTGCACGACGGCGTCCAGCCGCGGCTCGTCTCGATCGGCATGACCCTGGGCCTTGCCCAGACCAAGATCGACGATGACCCCGAGACCGCCAAGGCCCTCGTCGCCGAGGCGCACGCCTCGACCAAGTCGGCGATCACCGAACTGCGCCAGCTCGCCCGTGGCATCCATGCCTCGGTGCTGGATGATCGGGGACTGGATGCCGCCCTCTCGGCGCTCGCGTCTCGCTCGCACATCCCCGTGACGCTCGACGTGCGCCTGCCGCGTCGGTGCGGCCGACCGGCCGAGGCCGCGGTGTACTTCTCGATCGCCGAGGCCCTGACCAACGCGGCGAAGCACTCCCGGGCGACCGCGTGCCGCGTGCACGTGCGTCTCCGCGAGGACGGGACCCTCTGGGCCCGCGTCGAGGACGACGGCCTGGGCGGCGCGCGGGTCGTGCTCGGGGGTGGACTGGACGGCATCGTCAACCGCGTGACCGCGGCCGGTGGCACCGCCCGCATCGACAGCCCCCAGGGCGGACCCACGACGGTGGAGGTGAGCGTCCCGTGCGCATCCTGATCTGCGAAGACTCCGTGCTGCTGCGCGAGGGACTCGTCCGCCTCCTCGCGGACGACGGCCACGAGGTCGTCTCTGCCCTCTCCGACGCGGAGGGGCTGGAGGCCGCGGTCGCCGAGACGGCACCCGAACTCTGCATCCTCGACGTGCGGCTCCCGCCGACCTGGACCGATGAGGGCATCCGCGCGGCGATCGCGCTGAGGTCCCGGCATCCGGGGCTCGCCGTCCTGGTCCTCTCGCAGTATGTCGAGGAGCAGTACGCCAGCGACTTGATCGCCGACGGACAGGGCTCGCTCGGCTACCTGCTGAAGGATCGGGTCGCCGATGTCCGTGACTTCCTCGACGCGGTCGCCCGCATCAGCGGGGGAGCGACCGTGCTCGACCCCGAGGTCGTGGCGCAGTTGCTCACCCGGCGTCGGCGCGACGAGCGCCTGCAGAGCCTCACCGAGCGCGAGCGGGCCGTGCTCGCGCTCATCGCCGAGGGACGCTCCAATCAGGCCATCGCCGCCGCCCTGTTCGTCAGTGAGGCGAGCGTCGAGAAGTACATCACCGCCATCTTCACCAAGCTCGGACTGGAGCAGGACGAGACCGGCAACCGCCGCGTCATCGCCGCTCTCGTGCACCTGGGCCACGACCACACCGGAGCGACCTCATGACCGCGAACGCCCCCCTCCCCGCCCCCGACCGCCCGCGACGTCGCGGCTCCGCCTTCGCCGTGTCGATCATCACGATCGTGGTCGGCGCGTGCGTCGCCCTCGGCACGGTGGCCGGAACCGGCGCCTCGGCGGTCGTCGTTCTGCGCGACGCCGACCGCAGCTCGAGCCGTGTCGACGACGCGGAGCAGGCCGCGGGTTCCCTCGACATCGACATCACCGGGGGAGCGCTCACGATCGCGTACGGCGACGTCGCGAGCGCGCGTCTCGACGCCGCGCAGAACCGGTCGGGGTGGACGTTCGAAAGGCGCGGCGATTCCCTGCGCGTGGCCTCGCCGAACGGGACCTTCGTCGGGTGGGGAACGGGATCGTCGGCCACGCTCACCCTGCCGCGGGAGTGGGCCGTCAGGGGCGTCGGTGTTGACGCGCAGGTGAGCGGGGGCACGCTCGACCTGCAGGGCGACTACGGCACGGTGTCGGTCCGGGTCGCGGGCGGGACGACCTCGCTGAGCGGCGCGGCCTCTCAAATCGATCTGAACGTGTCGGGGGGATCGGCCTCGGCGCAGCTGCGCGACGTCGGCACCGCCACGTTCGAGGTGGCCGGAGGAGAGGTGACGGCGCAGCTGCGCGGCTCCACCCCGTCGCGCACCGACGTCGAGCTCACCGCCGGATCGATCGACCTGCGGCTGCCCGACGACGATTACCGCGTGAGCGTCGACGACGGCCTCGGGCAGGTCGACAACGGCCTGCGCGAGAGCTCCACGGCCACGGCCGAGGTCGACGTCACGGCCACGATGGGCGAGGTGCACCTGCGGTCGTGACCTCCTGCGTGCCGCCCGCCTCCGCTCACGCCGCGGGGACGGGCGGCTTGCGCGCGGGGGCGGAGACGGGAGCGGAGCCGCGGCGGCGGAGGTTGGTAATCGCGATGGCCGCCAGCACCAGCGCCATCCCGAGGGCCTGCGCGAGGGTGAGGGACTCCCCGCCGACGAGCACGCCGAGAGCGATCCCGGTGACCGGGTTGAGCAGGCCGATCAGTCCGACCGTTCCGGCCGGCAGGCGGCGGAGCCCGGTGAACCAGCAGACGAAGGCCAGGGCCGTCGCGACGACCGCGATCGCGGCGTAGGCGGCCACGCCCGCGGCATCCACTCGAGGGGGACTCCCCTCCACGACGGCGGCGACGAGGACGAGGGCGATCCCGCCCGCGGTGAGCTGCCAGGCCGTCATCGCGAGAAGCGGGGTCTCGTCGCGCCACCGGGTGGTGAGGATCGCCCCCAGTGACGAGGTGAGGAGGGCGAGCACCGACGCCGCGATGCCCAGGGGAGCGACAGCGCCCGCGCTCCAGCCCACGACGAGAAGGACGCCCAGGATGCCGACGGCGCAGGCCAGCGCCCATCGCAGGCTCGGACGCTGCGCGAGCAGGGGCCACGCGAGACTCGCCAGGGCCAGGGGAGCCAACGCCATCACCGACGCCGCGATCGACGACGGCAGCGCCTGCGCGGCGACGTAGACCAGGACGAAGAACGCTCCGAAGTTGAGCAGGCCGAGAAGGGGCGCCCGCCACCACCACGAACCGGCCGGTCGACGCCGGGCCAGGGCCCACAGCAGGAGACCCGCGGGCAGGGCGCGCAGGGCGGCTCCCCACAGGGGGGCGTCCGCCGGCAGAAGGTGGCGGGTCACGACGTAGGTCGCGCCCCACGCGATCGGAGCGACGGCGGTGATCGCCACGGCACGCCAGGTGGTTTCCATGGAAGACACTTTAGCTTCCACGGAAGATAAAGTGGAGGGATGACCGCACCCGATCGCGTCGACACCTTCACCGCGCAGTGGCGCGCCGAGCGCCCCGACCTCGACCCGTCCCCGATGCAGGTCATCGGCCGCCTGCACCGCCTCGCCGACCACCTGCGCGAGGAGCTGACCGCCGGCTACCGGCGGTACGGCCTCGGCGAGGGGGAGTTCGACATCCTCGCCGCCCTCCGCCGTGCCGGAGAGCCGTTCGCCGCGGCCCCCGGAGAGCTCGCGCGCCACACGATGGTGACCAGCGGTGCGGTCACCAAGCGCGTCGACCGGCTCGTGGCATCCGGTCTCGTCGTGCGCGACGACGACACCGACGACGGACGCGCGCGCGTCATCCGCTTGACGGCTGCCGGGCGCCGCGTGATTGACGAGGCCTTCGCCGCCCACCTCGCGAACGAGGAGCGTCTGCTCGCGGGCCTCGATGCGGCGCAGCGCCGCGGTCTCGAGGCGCTCCTGCGTGCGTGGGGCGGTGCCCTGGGCGTCTGAGATCGGGATCCGACGCGGACCCGGGGATCGGAAGCGACGATCCCCGGCGACTCACGCGCCCTTGAGCGCCTTCGCGATGCGCTGCGGAGAGACCGGCTCCGCGGTGCCGAGGCGCTGGGCGAACAGGCTCACGCGCAGTTCCTCGAGCAGCCAGCGCGTCTGAACGAGGTTCGCGGGCGCGTCGGCGGGCAGGGGGATCACACCGCCCGCCTCCGTGAACGCGGTTGCGGAGCGCTCGTACTCGGTCATGCGCTGGCGGTCGCGCCCGGGGTTGTCCGACAGGGTCGTCACGCGCTCCAGCGCCCCCGCGAGGTAGCGGGGGTAGTGCTGCAGGCGGTGCAGGCCGGTTCGCGCGAGGAACCCCGGGAAGATCAGCCCCGACACCTGCCCCCGCACGTCGTTGAGCGCGCCCAGGAGCGTGATGGACGCGGCATCCTTCATCGCCCTCTCGACCTCGCGCTGCGCGAGCAGGATCTTCGCCGCGAGCGAGACCGTCTGGAAGGTGCGTTCGACCGAGACGGCCGAGAACGCATCCCGCACCCGCTCGAAGTCGGCCCTCGTGCGCACCACCCCGGTCGGCGCCTCGCGCAGCAGCACGTCGTCGGCCAGGGCCACGCGCGCATCCTCGATCAGCGCCTTCGCGTTCTGGTACGGGGATGCCGCGAGCGCGAGCTTCTCGTTCGCGGTGAGGTGGTCGAGGACGTAGGTGGCGGGGGAGGGGACGGCGAGCAGCATCAGGCGGCGGATGCCGGCGCGGGTGAGGCGCGCGGCATCCTCGGGGGTGGCTTCGACGCGCAGGGTGACGCTGTCGCCGTCGTCGACGAGTGCCGGGTAGCCGCGCACGACACCGCCGGCGACCGGGGTGTCGACGACCTCGGTGAGCTCGTCGAGATCCCACGTGGTCAGCTTCGCGCGGGCGGCGAATACGGGGGAGGCTTCGGCGACCTTCGCGGCCTTCTGCGCCGGTCGTGCGATGGTCGACTCCACGCTCGACCGGGCCTTGTCGGCCAGGCGCCGCTGCAGGGCCCGCAGGTCGCGGTCGCTCCCGATCGCCCGTCCGCGGGCGTCGACCGCGCGGAACGAGGGCAGCAGGTGCGCGGGGACGCGCTCGAGTTCGAAGTCGGTCGCGCTCACGCGCTGATTGGCGACCCGCTGCACCTGGGCCGCGAGGGCGTCGATGAGCGTCGTCTTCGGCAGACCGTTCGCGTGCTCGGGACCCTTCTCGGCGAGTTCGGCCGAGAACTTCTCCGCCCAGTCGGCGGCCGGGACCACGTTGCGACGGATGGTCTTCGGCAGGGCGCGCAACAGGGCCGTGACGAGCTCGTCGCGCATGCCGGGCACCTGCCAGTCGAAGCCGTCGGGGCGCAGCTGCGCGAGCAGCGGCAGCGGCACGACCACCGTCACGCCGTCATCGGGCGCTCCCGGCTCGAAGCGATACGCGAGGTTCAGCGTCTGGTCGCCTTGGCGCCAGCGCGCCGGAAACGCGCGGTCGTCGCTCTGGGCGCGGTCGCCGGTGAGGTCGGATTCCCGCAGATCGAGCAGGTGCGGGGTGCGGTTCGAGGCGTCCTTCCACCAGGTCTCGAACGAGCGCACGTCGGTGACGTCCGCCGGGATGCGCGCGTTGTAAAACGCGAAAACGGCCTCGTCGCCGATGAGGATGTCGCGGCGGCGCTCGCGCTCCTCGATCTTCTCGAGCAGGCGGCGCTGCTCGAGGTTGCGGCGGAGGAACGCCGTGAGGCGCTTGTCGAGCACCGAGGGATCCCACTCGCCCTCCACCAGCGCGTGGCGCACGAACATCTCGCGCGCGAGCGGACGGTCGAACCGGGCGAGCTGTACGCGCCGACGGCCGACGAGTTCGACCCCGAAGAGGGTGACCTTCTCGTAGGCGGCGGCGGAGCCGGCATCCTTCGACCAGTGCGGCTCGCTCAGCGAGCGCTTGACGAGGTCGGGGGCGAGATCTTCCGCCCACGCGGGGTCGACGGCGGCGACGGTCCGCGCGAACAGGCGCGAGGTCTCGACGAGCTCGGCCGCCATGACCGCCGAGGGACGCTTCTTCTTCAGTCCCGAGCCGGGGAAGATCGCGAAGCGTGCCCCGCGCGCGCCGATGTACTCGCCCTTGACCGGGCGTGCGTCGCCGGGAGCCTTGCGATCCTTCGCCTGCGCCATCGTGCGCGGATCCAGGATGCCGAGGTGCGACAGCAACCCGGACAGGATCGCCCGGTGGATCGCATCGCCTGCAGCGTGCCCCTCGGGGGCGTCTCCAGAGGAACCTCGTCCCACTTCTGACGGTGCTTGTCCCACTTTTTGCGGGTGGGAGCCGCTCGCACCGGCCATATGTGGGACATGGTTCTTCGCGCCGCGCCCGCCGCCACCGTCGCGCCCGCCCTCGCCGCCGCGCCCACCCTCGCCGCCGCGCCCGGCACCGCCGTCGCCGCGCTCCGCGCCGAGCGAGCGCAGCTGCCGGTGCACGTCCATCCACTCGCGCACGCGCACGTAGTTGAGGTGCTCGCTGCGGCAGAGGCGCCGGAACGCGCTCGAGCCCAGCTCCGCCTGCTTTTCCTGCAGGTACTCCCAGAGGTTGAGCAGCGAGAGGAAGTCGCTGGTCGGGTCGGTGAAGCGTGCGTGGAAGCGGTCGGCCTCCTCGCGGCGCTCCTCGGGCCGTTCGCGCACGTCCTGGATCGACATGCCCGACACGATCGCCAGCACCTCGGCCGAGACATCGCCCCGCCGCGCCTCGATGAGCATGCGGGCGAAGCGCGGGTCGATGGGCAGCCGCGCGATCTCCCGGCCGATCTCGGTGAGGCGGGGACCGCGATCGTCGCCGCGCCCGCGCGAGCGGTCGCCGCGGCCGTCCCGCTGCCGGGACGGATCGCCGTCGCCGCGCACGTCGCGCTCGCGCTCCGACGCGGCGGCGGACCGCGACCCCGGCGACGGCAGCTTCACCGCCCCCAGCTCGACGAGCAGATCGAACGCCGCCTTCACGCCCCGCGAGTCGGGCGGAGTCAGGAACGGGAACGCCTGGATGTCGCCGAAGCCGAGCGACAGCATCTGGAGAATGACGGATGCCAGCGAGGTGCGCAGAATTTCGGGTTCGGTGTACTCCGGGCGACGCGTGAAGTCGTCTTCGGAGTAGAGCCGGATCGCGACGCCCGGCGACGTCCGGCCGGCGCGACCCGAGCGCTGCTGCGCCGAAGCCTGCGACACGGCCTCGATCGGCAGGCGCTGGATCTTCGAGCGGTTGCTGTAGCGCGAGATGCGCGCGGTGCCGGTGTCGACGACGTACCGGATGCCGGGGACGGTGAGACTCGTCTCGGCGACGTTCGTGGCGAGGATCACGCGGCGGCGGACGCCGGCGACGGTCGAGCGCTCGAACACCCGATGCTGCTCGGCGGCCGATAGGCGTCCGTACAGGGGGAGGACCTCGGTCGGCGCGGCATCCTTCTGGTACGCCCCGCGGATGGCATCCGCCGCATCCCGGATCTCGGCCTCGCCGGGGAAGAAGACGAGCACGTCGCCCGCGGGCTCGCGGTCGAGCTCCCGCAGGGCCGCGACGACGGCCCCGACCTCGTCGGCGTCGTCATCGGCGCGACCGGACTTGCCCGCGGACCCGGTCTTGGCTGCGGGCCGTGCAGAACTCCGGAGATTCGACGGCGCCGACTGCGCTCGACCGCGATGAGACGGGGCCTCGTCGTCGTCGGCATCCGGAATCTCCGGAGTTTCGCCCACGCCGTCCGCGCCGTCGACCGGCCGGTACCGGATCTCGACCGGGTACGTGCGCCCCGACACCTCGATCACCGGCGCCGGCGTCGGCTCGCCGCCGGGCTCGGCGGGGGCGGCGGCGAAGTGGCGCGCGAAGCTCTCGGGGTCGATGGTCGCCGAGGTGACGATGACCTTGAGGTCGGGGCGCTTCGGCAGGATGCGCCGGAGGTAGCCGAGCAGGAAGTCGATGTTGAGCGAGCGCTCGTGCGCCTCATCGACGATGATCGTGTCGTAGCGGCGCAGGAACCGGTCGCGATGGATCTCGTTGAGCAGGATGCCGTCGGTCACCAACGCCACGCGGGTGTCGGCCGACACCTTGTCGGTGAAGCGCACCTTGTAGCCGACCGTCGAGCCGAGGGGGACCTGCATCTCTTCGGCGATGCGTTCGGCGATCGTGCGCGCGGCGATGCGGCGCGGTTGCGTGTGCGCGATGGAGGTGCGGCCGAGCTCGAGGCAGATCTTCGGTAGCTGCGTGGTCTTTCCCGACCCCGTCGCGCCGGCGACGATCACGACCTGGTGGTCGCAGATGGCGCGCGCGATCTCGTCCCGCGCCGCGCTGACGGGCAGCTCGGGCGGGTAGACGATGACGGGTTCGACGGACACAGCCTTCCAGCCTATCGCGGCGGCCCGGCGCCGGTCGCGCCGGGCGGGGTAGCGGCTCGGCGCTCAGGCGAGATCGATGGGGGGAGGGGGGAATTGACCACGATTCATGGGCGGTGACGCGGGAAGACGGCCCTCGTTCAATCTCCTGATGTATTCGCGCAGGTAGGGGAGAGCGAAGGCGACGTGTCCCGCGCCCCGTTCATCCGGGTGCCTCAAACTGCCGTCCTTGTCGACCGGGATGACGTATCCCGAATTGATGAGTCGAAGGCGGTACTGCTCCACGTACGAGGAAGACTTGCCCATGGCGCTCACAATCGCGGCCATTTTGACGGGACCATCGGGCTGATCGGCGAGCGCATCGATGAACTCGCGGTCTTTCGCGCTGAGGTCTTGGATGGTTCGGCGTAGAACCTCGTTCTCGATGCGTTGCATCATCGATGTCGCCCCGGCCCGGGCGGCGTCGGCGTCGATGACCGGCGACGATTGATTGTGGCGCCACGCCTCGTCTCCGACGAGCTGGATGAGGTAGGGGTACCCCTGGGAGGCTCGCGCGAGGTAGTCGAGCGCGTCCGCGTGAATGGTGCGTCCGCCTGTTCCCGCCGTCTCGCGGAGCACACGTTGTGTCTCATCGAAATCGAAGAGGTAGAACGGCTCGGTTCGCGCTCTCTGCATGAATGTCAGCTGTGGGCCGGTCACCAGTTTGTCGATCTCGGTCACGATGCCGGCGAAGACGACCAGGATCTTCACGCCGGCCGAGATGGCGATCTGGATCTCATTGCAGAACTGCGTCATTTCTTCGACCTTGGTCTTCACCTTCGAGACTTCGTCGATGGTGATGAGGACCCCCCGCTCAGGGAACACGCGCGCGAGCGTGATGAGATCGTCAGCCAACGTATCTATCGCCTTGCGGTCGGGGATGCGCTCCAGATCAACCGAGACCATTCGCGCGAGCGAAGCGTTGACCCCTTTCAGGCGAAGCCGGGCGGGATTGTCCAGGTCGTTGAGGAGCTTCGGAACCGTCGAGCTCGTAATGCGGTCGGCGAAACCGCGCGAGGCGATCGTCCCGATGGTGATCCATCCCGCAGTCTCGGCTCGCTCCGTAATCTCCGAGAGCATGGACGTCTTGCCGGAGCCGCGGACTCCTGCGAGCAGCATGGCATTCAAGCCAGCGATGTCACCGTGATCGAAGATCGCCTGAACGCGGTCGAGGAGCGGCTGATGTCCGCCGAGAACGAGAGGGCGTACGCCGTACCCCGGGCGGAACGGGCTGTTGAAGATCTCGGCCATAGACTGCTCCTTCTTTACATTTTTACATTCGCGAGCCTAGGGCATCGCCGCCTTCTGCGCCAGGATGCGCGTGACGGCGGTGTCGACCTGGGCGGCGAAGGCGGGGTCGCTCTGGGCGCGGGCGCGGACGGCGTCGCGCATCTCGGGGTACACCGAGGCGTCGGCCGACACCAGCAGCAGGTCCACCCCGGCCTCGATCGCCCGGGTCGCCCGGTCGGCGGGGGAGTAGCCCCCCACCTGGTCGGCGGCGGAGAGGTCGTCGCAAGTGACAACACCGTCGAAGCCGACGCGGTCGCGCAGGATCCCGATGACGGTCGGCGAGAAGGCGGCGGGGGTGTCGGGGTCGATCCCGGCGTAGATGGCCGTCGACATCATGACCACCGCCGGACCCTGGGGCAGCACCGTGGAGTACACGCCCACGTCGGGCCCGTCGGCGGTGACGACGTCGTCGGTCACCTGCGCCGAATAGTCGGTGTTGTCGTCGACGTGCCCGAGACCCGGGAAGTGCTTGAAGGTCGGCAGCACGCCGCCGTCGCGCATCCCCGCGGCGAAGGCGCCGGCCTTGGCGGCGACGGTCGCTCCGTCGTAGCCGTACTCCCGCGCGAGCTGCCCGATGGGCGGGTTGCTCTGGGCGGTGTCGGGGCTCGTGACGATGTCGGCGACGGGGGCGAGGTTCATGTTCACCCCAGCCCGGCTGAGCTGTCCGGCCCACGTGCCGGCATCGCCGCGGAGGGTCGCGTCGTCGCGCTGCCCCTGCGCGACGGCGTTGGGGATCTCGTCGAGCCCCGGTCCCGACAGCACCTGCACGGTGCCGCCCTCCTGGTCGGTGGCCACCCACAGACCCGGTCCCGCGGAGCCGGCGGCCGCGGTGAACGTCGAGACGAGCTGCGCGGTGGCATCCACCCCGGCGTCGGAGCGTCCGTGTAGGAAGATGCCGCCGACGCCGTCGTCGCGCACGGCCGCGAGCGTGGTCGGATCGACCCCGTCGACCGAGGTGCCGACCATGAAGAGCTGTCCGACCTTGGCGTCGAGGCTCATCCCCGCCAGCGGGTCGGGGGTGGGCGTGGGAGTCGGTGTCGTCGTCGGGGTGGGAGAGGTCGTCGCGGGCGCGGTCCCGGCCGGAGCGCACCCCGCGAGCGCGAGCGCCGCGAGCACCACGAGGGCCGGGAAGCGGGTGACGGTCTTCACCCTGCGATCGTCCCCGACGACTCTGGACGGTCCCCGGGAGCAGGCTCCGCCGCGACGGCGGACGGGGTGGATGCCGTTCCCCAACGCTCGATCACCGCAGCCGTCCTCGCGGCGAGACGCGGTCAGCCGTTGCCCGCCGAGCAGGTCGCCTGGTTCGCCTTGGAACCGCTGATGTTGCTGGGCAGCTCCACCACGTCGGGCGCCGCGCTCTCGCCGGGCGCCGGGGTGGTGGCATCCGGGGTGGGCTCGGTGGGCGCCTCGGTGGGGACGGACGGGTCGGCGATGACGCCGCCGTTCGCTCCCGCCTCACCGGTGAGCGCCAGCGGGGCGTTCGCCTCGATCGCCTCCCACAGGGTCGCGGCCGCCGCTTGGTCGGGGATGACGCGGTTGTTGTCGGCGGGGTCGTCGACGACGGGGAACTGCACGAAGGTGATGTCCGAGAACGGCACGTCCTTGAGCGTGTAGGCGAGCTGCGCGATGCGGATCGGGTCGGCGAGGCTCTGGCTCGGCTGGATGTTGTTCACCGCCGTGTTCGCCAGTCCGATGAGGGTGCCGGGGTTGGACAGCACCTCGTCGCTGCGCAGCTTGTTGATCAGACGCGACAGGTACTGCTGCTGATTCCCGATGCGTGCGAGGTCGCTGCCGTCGCCGATGCCCTTGCGCGTGCGCAGGAACGCCAGGGCGTCGAAGCCCTTCACGACACGAGGCCCCGCCTCCCACTGGATGCCCGCGTCGGGGTCGTCGATGCCGTCGCCGCCGATGCACACCTCGACGCCGCCGATCGCGTCGGTGATGTTGACGACGTTGCCGAAGCTGACCTTCGCCGCGAAGGGGATGCTCTGACCGCTCAGCTCCGACACGGTGTCGGCGACGCAGGTGAGCCCGCCCTTCTCGAACGAGGAGTTGATCGGCGCCTTGGACCAGGCCGACTGCACCTCTCCGTCGGGCGACGTGCACTCGGGCACGGGGATCTCGAGATCGCGCGGGAACGACACGACGGTGACGCGCCGCGGGTTCGTGGACACATGCACGAGCATGTTGACGTCGTTACGGGCCCCGTCGTTCTCGGGATCGGTGCACCGCGCTCCGAACGCGCCCGAGACGACGTCGTCGCACTCGTCGGTGCCGACGACGAGCACCGAGAACGGTTCGTCGTAGGCGCTGAGCGCGGGCGGCTCGGCGGGGGCGTCCTTCAGCGGCACCGCCGCCTCCTGCAGGCGCTGCGACAGCGACCAGGCGTAGAAGCCGCCCACGGCGACACCCGCGACGACGACGACCGTCACGGCGATGGCGACGATCTTGGCGAGGCGGCGCCACGTCGAGGCCGGCTCGCGGCGCGCGTGCCGGGCGGGGGGCTTGGACGTCATGCGGTCAGTCAACCACGACCCGGCTTCCGTGCCGAGACATGGCGCGTCAACCCCGAGACCTCTGGGAACGGCTCGCGCCTACGCTCGATGCATGACCGTTCCTTCTGTTCAGCTCAACGACGGAAACTCCATCCCCCAGCTCGGCTACGGCGTGTTCCTCGTGCCGGCCGACGACGCCGAGCGCGCCGTGTCCGAGGCCCTCGAGGTCGGCTATCGCCACATCGACACCGCCGCCATCTACAAGAACGAAGAGGGTGTCGGTCGGGCGATCGCCGCCAGCGGCATCCCGCGCGACGAGCTCTTCGTCACCACCAAGCTCTGGAACGACCGCCACGACGGCGACGAGCCCCTCGCCGCGATCGACGAGAGCCTGCAGAAGCTCCAGCTCGACGCGGTCGACCTGTACCTCATCCACTGGCCCACGCCGAAGAACGACAACTACGTCCACGCGTGGCAGAAGATGATCGAGATCCGCGACTCCGGCAAGACCCGCTCGATCGGCGTCTCGAACTTTCTCGTGCCGCACCTCGAGCGCCTCGTCGCCGAGACCGGTGTCACCCCCGTGGTCGACCAGATCGAGCTGCACCCCGCCCTTAGCCAGCGCGAGATCGCTGCCTGGGGCCAGGAGCACGACATGCACATCGAGTCGTGGGGTCCGCTCGGCCAGGGCAAGTACGACCTGTTCGAGCTGCCCGCGGTGAAGGATGCCGCCGAGGCCCACGGCAAGAGCCCCGCTCAGGCCGTGCTGCGCTGGCACATCCAGCACGGCTTCATCGTGTTCCCCAAGTCGGTGCGTCGCGAGCGCCTCGAGGAGAATTTCGACCTGTTCGACTTCGAGCTCACCGCCGACGAGATGGCCGCGATCGACGCGGTCGACCCGGGCGACGGTTCGGGTCGCGTCGGCACGCACCCCGACGACCTCAACTGACGCCGGGCGCGATGTGAACCGCCTCGCGAACGCCTCGAGCCCCTACCTGCGGGCCCACGCCGACAATCCCGTCGCGTGGTTCCCGTGGGGGGCCGAGGCGTTCGCGCTCGCGGCCGAGAGAGACGTCCCCGTGATGGTCTCGATCGGCTACAGCACCTGCCACTGGTGCCATGTCATGGCGCGCGAGTCGTTCCAGGAAGCCGAGACCGCCGGCATCCTGAACGAGGGTTTCGTCTCGATCAAGGTCGACCGCGAAGAGCATCCCGACGTGGATGCCGCCTACCTCGACGCCGCGTCGGCGTTCACGCCGCATCTCGGGTGGCCGCTCACGGTCTTCGCGAGCCCCGAGGGGCGCGTCTTCTACGCCGGCACCTACTTCCCGCCCGCGCCGCGCCCGCCGCAGCCCTCGTTCCGGCAGGTGCTCGCCGCCGTCCGTGAGGCGTGGACCGAACGGCGTGGAGAAGTGGATGCCACGGGCTCCTCGCTCCGCGACGCTCTGGCCGCTGCGGCCTCCGCACCCGCCGATGCGCCCCCGACCCTCGATCAACTCGCCGCCGCGGCGCGCACCGTCGCCGCCCGCGAGGATCGCGAGTACGGGGGCTTCGCCGCAGGCCCGGCCTTCGAGACCCCGAAGTTCCCGAACACCCCGGTGCTCCGCTTCCTGCAGCACCCCGCTCTGGCGTCCGAGGTTCCGGATGCCGCGGACGTGGCATCCCGAGCCCTGTCGGCCATGGCCGGCTCCGAGCTGCACGACTCGGTCGACGGCGGCTTCTTCCGCTACGCCACGCGCCGCGACTGGAGCGTGCCGCACTACGAGCGCATGCTCACCGACAACGCCGGTCTCGTCGAGGTCGCGCTCGCCGCGGGCGACGAGGTCGTCGCGACCGACGCCGCACGGTTCCTCGTCGACGTGCTGCAGCTGCCCTCCGGCGGAATCGCGGCCGCTCAGGACTCGGAGTCGATCATCGACGGCGTCCGCAACGAGGGCGGGTACTACCGCGTCGCCGACCGGTCCGGACTGCAGCCCCCGGCTCTGGATGCCAAGGTCGTCACCGGCTGGAACGGACACGCGATCGCCGCCCTCGCCGCTGTCGGAACGCGCGCCGACCCGCGCTTCCTCGAGGCGGCGCGGTGGGCCGCCGACGCCGTGCTCGAGAGCAACACCGCCGACGACGCGACCCTGCGCCGGGCCTCGCTCGACGAGATCCGCTCCGCCGCCCCCGCGACGCTGGAGGACTACGGCGGGCTCGCGCGGGGCCTGCTCGCTCTCGCCCGCGCGACCGGCGAGGTCGCCTACGCCGAACGCGCGCGGTCCCTGGTCGATCAGTGCCTGGGCGACGACGGCATCCATCCTCCCGGCGGGGGAGACCCCGTGCTCGTCGCGCAGGGGATGCAGCCGCACGGCGTGCCCAGCGACGGCGCCTCGCCGTCGGGCCCGTCAATCTTCGCCGCCGCCGCGCTCGATCTGTGGCGCCTCGGAGCGGGCGAGCGCTACCGCACCGCAGCCGAGACGCTCGTGCGGGCGGCGGCCGACGCGGCCCTCGCCACGCCCCTCGCTCACGGGGCGATCCTCGAGGTAGCCGCGGGTCTGGCGACGGCCCCGCGGCAGGTGGTCGTCGTCGGTGAAGCGGATGCCGCCGTCGCCGACGCGGCGCGTCGGGTCGCCGCCGACGTGGTCGCCGTGGTCTCGCCCGAGCAGGCGCGCGCGTTCGCCGCGGCGGGCTTCGAGCTGTTCGCCGGGAAGGACACGCTGAACGGGGAGGCGACGGCGTACGACTGCCGCTCGTTCACCTGCGCGCTGCCGACGACGGACCCGGCGGCGCTCGTCTGAGATCCATCAGGCGCGGCGCGTGACGGGTGCGCCGGCGCGGCTGGTCTGCGACCGGGCGGACGCGGCGTCTGGTTCGGCTCGCGGGTGATCGGTTGTGCGTGCACGGCGCGCGGACGCAGCGGGTGAGGTTTCGGGTGAGATCCGCCGTCCTGATGCGGTGCAGCATGCATACATGTGGTTGAACTGAGAGGGCACCCGTCTTTCGGCGAGCCGCCTGCTCGTCGCCGACCCGACAGGAGGATCCTCCGTGACCACCTTCGTTCCGCACCGTTCGCGCGGTGCAGGGGGGGGGGGGGGG
>CAJYJO010000009.1 GCA_913774845.1 uncultured Microbacterium sp.
TCGTCAGCGGGGCCGCGTTCGGGATCGACCGCGTCGGTGACGGTTCCGAGGAGTGGCTCGAACGTGAGCTTCTCGGCGCTGTCGATGGGCAGGCGCGCGCCGCGGTCGCCGCCGCCACCCCAGGCGCAGGCTCGGCTGCGGGCCCCGGCACAGTCGCAGCCGTAGCCGCAGCCGATCTTCGCAGCGCCGACCAGGTCCGGGCCGACATCCTCGCCGATCTGCTCCTCACCGCCGCG
Organism: uncultured Microbacterium sp.; assembly: GCA_913774845.1. Classification (GTDB taxonomy): domain Bacteria; phylum Actinomycetota; class Actinomycetes; order Actinomycetales; family Microbacteriaceae; genus Microbacterium. The sequence continues at coordinate 237 of CAJYJO010000009.1, forward strand.
CCCGATGCCGACCCCACCCGGATCGACGACGGCCCCGGAGCGCTCGGCGCGATCCGTGCCCGGGTGCAGGTCGTCGTCCCGGCGCTGTCGGTTCTCGATCCGGGACGGGAGAACATCGACCCCGCCGAGCTCGTCGGACACGGCCCCATCGACATCGACACCGCCCGACGCCTCGCCGAGGCGACAAGGGTGCCCTGGGACCGGGTACTGACAAACCCCGTCACCGGGGCCGTGCTCTGTGCCGACACGTATCAGCGGACCGCGGCGATCGACCGGTACCTTCGCGCCCGCGACCGGCACTGCCGCTGGCCCGGCTGCACCGCACCCGCCGTGCGCTGCGAAGTGGACCATAACCTCGACTACGCCCTCGGTGGGAAAACCCACGTGTGCAACCTCTGCCACTTCTGCCAACGGCACCACACCCAGAAGCAGTTCACCCGCTGGCAGGTGAGGCAGCTTCCCGGCGGGGTGATCGAGTTCACCTCACCCACCGGGCGGGTCTACACCGACCACCCGCTCCCGTACTCACCGGCGGTGAGGTTCGTCTCGGAGGATCCCGCCCCTCCACCTCGACGGGAATCCGCACCGTTCTGAGTGCACGGCACCTCGGCAGATTGGGAAATGCGCGCGAGCATGTTGGCAACCTCCGTCTCTTAGCGCACGAGGGGTGTCGGTGCGCGCGGCCGGACCGAGGTTCGCGTAAGCCGGCGCCATCGCGCGTGCGTGCTTGTCTGCGCTCGAGCCTGAGCAGAGGGTGACGCGGGAGTCGGAAGCAGCGCTTGTGTTCATCCGTGCCCTGGCGGCGCGGGCCGGTCCGTTCCCGTCTGCTCGCACGGGCCGGATAGAGGAGAATTCCAGAATGGGCCTCGTCACAATGCATCCGCGTCTCGAAGAGCCGGGGGTACCGGACGTGCGGCTTCGTCGCGACGGCCGTGCGCCCGGGTGGCTCGGGCCTGTCGTGCTCCTCTTCGCGATCCTCCCGGCTGTGATGGCCGTCGCCGATGACCGTCTCGGACTCCGCCTCGTGATGGCCTCGCTCGTGCTGGTGGTCTGCTCGGCGGCCGTCGCCGCTGTCGTTCGGTCTCGAACGATGACGACGGGTGTGGTCCGTTTTCGCGACACGTCGCGCTCGCTGTGGCTGCGTCCGCCCGCATCGCCCTCCGTCGCGGTCGTCATTCTTCTCATCCTCCTTCTCCTTCCCGCGGTCGCCCAGGGCGCCACGGACATCCTCGGGCTTGAAACGATGCCGTCCGTCTTCGTGCGACGGGGGCCCTATCTGCTTGCGGCGCTCGCCGTCGGTGGTCTCATCGCGATGCTGTGGCGCCTGCGAACCGCGCCGGGGATAGAGATGACGCCGTCCGGTATCCGCGGCATCCGCGGTGTGGGCTCAGTGAACCGGCGATGGGACGAGCTCGGCGACGTCACCGTCGAACCGGGCCCCGTCGCGCGCCTCGGTCTGGCGCACGCCGAAGGATCTCCAGCGTTCGCCGTGCCTTTTGCGACGCTCGGTTCGGATCCACAGCGCGCGGCCGCTCTGCTGCGGTTCTACCGGGACAACCCGAGCGAACGAACAGTTCTCGGCGAAGGCGGTACGGCGGCTGTCCGGCGTGCCAACGATGTCCTCCGCGCGCGATCGGACGCTAGGCGCTGAGCTCGCGGCGGAGACGATCCATCGGGCGGTTTGCCGCATCTATTGCGGGGCGAAGGTGAGACGAGGTTTACAACTCACCTCGACAGCAGAGGCATCTATGGCACCCTCGGATTCGACTGGCCACGGTCGTCGGCCGCTTCTTCCATCATCAGAGACGGAGAACACGTATGCCGCAGGTTCACCCCACTCTGCGACTCCCGCCCGATATTCGAACCAGGGTGCCGGTGAACGCTCAATCCCGCTCGGTGGGGCCGATCTTCATCGGTGCCTACGCACTCGGCGGACTCGCTGTCTTCCTGGCCGTCGTGCTGGAAGTTCCCGGCGTGCAGCTGGTGATGGCAGCGATGGGCTTCACCGTTGCCGTCGCCGTGACGGCGGGGGTCATGCAGTTCAGACACGTCAAGGAACGTCGTCTCCTGATCGACGCCTCCGCGGAGTCGCTCTGGTTCAAACCGCGGGCTACGCGCGCGGCGTGGATGGCGGCGGCGGCCGCCTCCACCATCGCGCCGGCAGCAGCGATGGTCTACGGGCTCATCAACGGTCTGCCCGGGAGCGCGTCGCGCTCGATCGTCGTCGGCACGAGCGTCCTCGCGATCGTCGGCCTGGTGAGCCTGGCTCGCATGCTCTGGTCGACTCGACTCCCCGCCGGACTTGAAGTGACGGAGTCGGGTATTCATGGCATCCGGGGCGCGGGAGATGCCCAGCTGATGTGGGAAGACATCGCAGACGTCGGAGTCGTCGCCGCTCCCTCGGCCAAGCTGTCGATCACGGACACGAATGGTTCGCCGCCGGTTCTCGCCCCCATGCTCTCCCTCGGAGCGGACCCGAACGATGTCGCGGTGGTGCTGCGCTTCTTCCGGGACCACCCCGAGGAACGCTCCGTGCTGAGCAAGGGCGGGAAGGCCGCGCTACAACGTGTCGAGCGGGTGTTGAGCGAAATCGGTCCCGTGATGGGGTGATAGTCCCACCCAGACCTGTTCGCAGGCCCCCCGCCGAGGCGCAGCGAAAGCGGGAGGCCCCGCTCAGCCTACGGAGGGGATCGACCCCGTTACCTCGCTTGTCGGTGCGACGCGCTCGACGACCCCGCGTGAAGGAGGAAAGGTCGATGCGCACGCCGGTGTCGACCGCGCAGCGCTCATGGGGTCACTGCAGGCGCTGCAGCAACCGCGCGGCGAGAAACCGAGCACGCCCGCGCGGGGTCAGGGGGTCGTACCCGAGCTGACGGGTCCACGTCTCGTGACGCGACTGCAAGCTGCTGTGATGCAGCGACAGGCGTATCGCGGCCGCGCGGATGCTCTCGCTGTCGATGACGACATCGAGGGCGGTGAGTGCGCGGGCATCGAGGGCATCGAGTGCCGCGACATCCGGATGCCGCGGCGCCGAGGCCTCGAACGATCGCGCCAGCACGATCAACACTCCCAGGTCGGAGGCATCGACCACCCGGTGCCGGTCGTCGGCCAGGCGCAGCGCGAGACGAGCATCGGCGCAGGCGCGGGGGAGATCGTCGAGGTCGCTCGCGACGCTCGTTCCGACGGGCCCGTCCGGGGGCACGACGTCGCCGAGGCCGATCCACACCGCTCCCTCGTTCGTCGCCAGGACGGTGGATGCCCTGAGCACGTGATGCGAGGTGGGCGGAGCCGCCACCACGCGCACCGCTCCGCTCAGACGCAGGCGATGGGCGGCGGCCTCGCGATCCACCCGCGAGGTCGCCGCATCGATCACGCGTTCGACCGCGCTCATCGTCGGGTCGGCGCGTGCGACGATGATGGAGAGGGCGACCTGAGCGCGGTCGACGATCATGGCGTCGTTCACGCCGACTCCATCGCGACGATCGAGCCACACGCGCGGCGCGTCGACGGCATCCGCCCCCTCGGGCTCTCGCGGCGCGGTGCGCCCACCGTCGACGTCGACGCCGATGAGTCGGCCGCGCACCCGCGCGCCCGCGGGCACTCCGCTCAGGATCGCTGCGGCGCGCACGATCGACTCCACACCGGCCCCGCCTGCGACGAGCGAGTCGAAGTACCCGATGATCTTCACCGACTCGCTCGCCGCCGGGTCGAGCACCCTCAGTCGTCCCGCCAGTTCCTGCATGGGTCACTCCTTCGTCGCGCCCAGCATAGGACCGCGGCTCAGCCGAGCAGGCGGCGGACCCAACGATCGCGCGCGTCCACGGCGTCGTGCGAAAGCGCGGCTTGCGGCGCGAGCGACTCCGAGGCGTGGAACGCTCCGGGCCAGACGTGCAGCTCGGCCTGCCCGCCGGCCGCCCAGATCGCCGAGGCGTAGGCGACGTCCTCGTCGCGGAAGACCTCGGCGCTGCCGCAGTCGATGAACGCCGGGGGCAGGTTGGAGAGGTCGGTGGCTCGCGCGGGTGCGGCGTAGATCGACACGTCGTCGGTGGACCGGCGATCACCGAGCAGCGAGCCCCAGCCCAGCAGATTGCTCCCGCGGTCCCACACGCCGACACCGTCGATCTGACGCGTCGACACGGTCGCGTCCCGGTCGTCGAGCATCGGGTACATCAGCATCTGCCCGATGAGCTGAGGTCCTCGTCGGTCGCGGGCGAGAAGAGCGACGCCCGCGGCGAGGCCTCCGCCGGCGCTGCCACCGGCGATCATCAGCCGCTCGCTCTCGATGCCGAGTTCTTCGGCGTTCTCAGCCGTCCACACGAGCCCCGCGTAGCAGTCCTCGACGGGATACGGGTCGGGGAATTCGGGGGCGAGGCGATACTCGACGCTGACGAGCACGGCGTTGTACCGGTGGATCCACTCCGCGAAGCCGGCGACGCCCCCGAACCGGTCGCCCATGATCATCCCCCCGCCGTGCGTGTGGAAGATGCCGGGGCCGGTGCCGGTGCGCCCCTTCGCCTCGATGACCGAGACGACGATGTCGGCCCCCTCGAATCCCGGGATCGTGACGTCGCGCGACTGGAGCTGCGCGGACTCGAGGATCTCGGCGGTGGTCGGCATGCCCGGTATCGACCCGGTGCGCAAGGCGGGCAGCATCTCGGCCGTCAGCGTGGGCGGGAGCATCTGGCCGATCACCTCGAGCATGGGAGCGAGTTCGGGGTCGAAGGGCGGGCGGGGGTGGGTGCCGGGAACGGTCATGGTGACTCCTTCGTCGGGGACGCCTCGTTGCGTCCGCTTCGATGATGCCTTTCGACCTTCGCGATGGTTCCCCGCCGTCTGGCGCGAGAACAGCGGACGAATACCGCCGGGTGGCGGGGAGGGGACGAATCACTTCCGTCGGGGTCAGTCGCCCGCCTTCTCGAGACCCCGCGTGCGGATCTCTTCCACGTCGAGGTCGGCGAGGATCCTGCGGGCGACCAGGTCGTCGATGGTCCCCTCGCGACGCAGGCGCAGCAAGACCTCGCGCTTGCGCTCGAGGATCGCGAGACGCAGACGCTGCGCTTCTTTGTGGCGCAGAAGGGGCGAGCGCTGGGTGACGTCGATGTCGTCGCTGACGGCGATCATCGTGAGGGGACCCGTGGAAGCGGCTCCGTCATTCGCTCCCTGAGCCGCACGGTCACCGCCGCGTTGCTCGCCGTCGGGCCCGTCGGGCGGAACGGGTCCGAGGATCGATGAGGAATCGTCGAGCGAGGCATCGAGTTCGGCCAGATCGCGCTCCTCCGCCGCACGGAGCCGCGCGACGGTGCGCGCGTTCGCGAGCTCGAGTCGTTCGTATCCCTCACGCCGCGCGCGGTCGCGCACCCGGTCGCTGATGCCGTGCTCGACGGCGAGATCGTCGAGCGCGGAGAGAGCGGCTCCGGAGATCGCCCGCTGCGCGAGCTCGTACTCCTCGACGGCGGCATCGTCTTGCGGCAGCTTCGCCCACCGGATCACCGCCGGCAGCAGCGGCCCCTGCACGAGCAGGGTGAGCACGATCACTCCGGCCGTGATGAACACGATCGCATCGCGACCGGGCACGGGGTCACCCCCGGCCGTCGTCACCGGAACCGAGAGGGCGATCGCGAGCGACACCGCCCCGCGGAAACCTGCCACGGTGCTGACGACCCTCGAGCGATGGCGAAGCGAACGCGACGACCCCGCGGGCGGTCGCGAGAACGGCGAGAACAGCCACTGGAACAGGTAGCGCACGACGAACAGAGCCAGCCAGGCGGCGACGGTGATGAGCAGGAGGATGCCGATCTCCGACGGGGAGATCTCGTGCAGCACGAGCTGCACCTCGAGTCCGATCAGCACGAACAGCGCACCGTTGAGCAGGAACACGCCGAAGGGCCACGTGGCATCCGCTGCGCGCCGCGACATGGCCGTCGTGATCCTCGGCGCCACCCAGGCCACGATGAGGCCGGCGAAGACGACGGCGAGCACGCCGGACGCCTCGATCAGTTCGGCGATCAGGAACGCCACGAACGGCACGAGCACGAGCGTGAGGTTGATGGTGAGGGTCGACTGCATCCGCCGCAGCGCGAAGAACGCGGCCGCCGCGACGGCGATACCCGCGGCCGCCCCGCCCAGGTACGACACGAGCACCATCCCCGTGATCTGCAGCGGCGTGATCTGGTCGCCCAGCAGCAGCGCCACGGCGATGGCGTAGAGCACGAGTGCGGTTCCGTCGTTCGTGAGGCTCTCGGCCTTGAGCTTCATGAACGTCTTCGCCGGCAGCAGTCGCCCGAGCGCGGCGACGGCGGTGGCGTCGGGCGGGGCCACCGCGGCCCCCAGCACGAGAGCCGCCTCCCAGGGCACCCCCATCCAGGTCGCGACTCCCGCGACGGCGAAGGCGGATGCCACGACGAGCAGCGTGCTCATCGGGATGATGTAGCGCAGGGAACGTCGTACCGAGCGCAGCGACGTCGTCCACGCCTCGCGGAACAGCATGACCGGCAGGAACAGCAGGAGCACCGTCTCGGGCGGCAGCTCGATCTGCCGGAGCTCGGGGATGAAGCCGAGAGCGAGCCCGATGACGAGCAGCACGAGCGGTGTCGCCACCCGCAGGCGCGGCGCCAGCACCGTACCGACGAGCATCGCGAGTCCCAGCAGAACCGTGATCTCGAGTCCCTGCATGTGTACCGCCCTTCGCCGCGCCTCTGGACACAGCGTAGAGAGGGGCCACGGCATTCCCGAAGGGCTCAGTATCGTGAGGGGGTGATGTTCGCTCGCACCGCCGATCCTGCACCGGTGCGGCGCACCCGGCTCCTGGTCGCCGTCGTCGTGATCGTGCTCGGAACACCGGTCGGCATCGCCGGGTGGATCGGTGGCATCCTCCTGGCCGAAGCGGTCGGCATCCCGATATCGCCGGAGCAGGTGCTGGCGTGGATCCTCTCGGCCGTCACCGGGACGGTGCTGTGGCCGCTCGCCCTGCACCGACTGCACCGGCAGGTGTGGCGGCGCTCGTACGCCGGGGACGCCTCGGCGATACCGCCTCGACCGCAGCGGGGCGAAGCCGTGTTCCGCGCGACGGTGGTCGTGCTGGGCGCGGCGAGCATCGTCGCCGTCGGCGGCCCGCTCGACACCGTGTCCGCGCTGTCGACGCTGTGGGCCGCGCTGCCCGGCGGGCCGCGCGAGCACACGCTCGTGCTTCAGCTGGCTGCGACCGTGACGGGGGTCGTCGTCACCGCCCCGATCCTCGCCTGCATCTGGCGCGCTCGCCGCCGGGCGGCGGGAGATCGGCGACGGCAGGAGCAGCTCCAGGAGCGGGAGAGCTGGGTGATCGCGGCGGGGGCCGCCTGGACCGTCGCGCTGCTGCTCAGCCTGATCGTCTCGGTTGCGCTCCTGAACACGCTGTGATCCGGCCCCGGCACCCCGGCGGGGCCCACGCGATCCGCTGAAGTCGTACGTCGCCCCGCGGCCGAACCAATCCGCTAGGCCGGAAGCGCCACCTTCGCCTTCGCCCACGACCGGCCGCGGGTGTCTTTGAGGATGTCGTACTCGACGTCGACGTGCGGCTCGATCGCGCTGTACTTGTCGTTGGGTGCACCGATCACGAGCTGGAAGCCGAGCCCCCGCCACGCACCGATCGCGCGCTTGGTGAAGTGCGCGTCGGCCTTGATGAGCGCCTCGTCGAGGAACACCGGAGCGTAGCGCGGACGCTCGGCACCGGCATCCCCCAACTGATAACGCAGGGCCGCGCCGACGATGAAGGCGATGAGCTCCTGGGACTCCCCGCCGGACTTCTCGCCGATGTGGTCGTACAGCGCCACGTGTTCGCCGGTGTCGGCCCGGAACCGTTCGGCGCTGACCCGCACGTGATTGCGCACGTCGACGAGGTCGGCGAAGTCGGGCGCCGTCGGCCGGATGCGGTTGATGAGTCGGGCCATGCGCGCGTACACGGCCTCGCGCTCCTCGTCGGAGGAGGCCGCGTCGATCGCCGCGCGCACGTCGCGCAGTTCCCGCCGGAAACGGCGTCGCACCTCGGACTGGCTCTCGCGCGGCACGATCTGCAGACGGTGCTCGTCGTCGTAGAACGGCAGGTCCTGCATGATGTCGTTGATCGGTGCGATACGCTCGCGGATCTCGCGCAGGGCCCGCGTGAGGGCCGAGTCGAGGTTGGTCAGGTCGTTGCCCGACAGGCGCAGCAGCGAGTCCCGCCACTCCGCCTCGAGCTCGTGCAGCCCACTCGCCTCGAGGTCGGTGAGGATCCGCTCGAAGTCGCCGAGCGACTCATCAGGATCGGCCAGCAGGTTGGGGCTCGGCCACCGGTCGGTGAACGCCGTGAGCGTGCGCCGCAGGCTCTCGCGCTGATCGCTCCAGGTCTCCTGCGCGCTGCGCTGCTCCTCGAGCAGGCGCTTCGACGCCGACTCGAGCGCTGCGTCGAACCGCGCGAGCTGCTGCGACGACGAGATCTCCTCGCCGGATGGTGCGACGAACAGCCCGTCGAGGTAGGCGGCCTCGTCGGGCGAGAGCGTCATCTCACGTTCCTCGGCGTGTTCGAGCAGGATCTGCGCGGCGTCGACGTCGTCGGTGACTTCCGCCCAGCGCGCGGCGAGCGCCTGCTGCTCGGTCTTGGCCGCACCGATCTCCTCGCGCAACCGCGCGGCTCGCGAGCGCGTCCCGGAGATCTGCTCCTGCAGCTCCGCGATGCGGGGGTTGCCCGCGGTGATCTCGACGATCGTCTCGTTCCAGCAGTCGAGTTCGCGTTCGACGGATGCCACGTCCACCTGGTCCCACGACAGGTCGGCGATCTTCTCGAGAGCGCCCCGCCGGTCGTCGAACGCGTCGAGCGCCGCGGCGGCCTCGTCGACCGTGGCTTTCGCCGTGGTCAGGTCGCGCCGGACCGTGACGATCTGCTCGCCGAGCTCGGTGAGGCGCACGCGGGATGAGAACCCGAGGATGCTCTGCCGCGCGGATCCGCCGTGGGCGCCGCGCGCCCCCTGGCTCGTCTGGCCCGAGATGGTGAGCGCCATCCGATGCTGTGACAGCTCGCCCGCGGCATCCACGCAGACGAAGGCGAACTGCTGCTCGAGCCGATCCTGCAGCCACCCGGTGAAGGGGGAGCGCCGGAACTCGAGCCGCCCCGGCAGCGTCGCCGGGTCGAGACCGCCGCGCTCGGGAAGATCGGTGGGCACCCCTTCGAACCGCAGACGCTCCGACAGCCGCACGCCGTCGATCGCCGCGCGGAAGGACGCCAGGTGCGCGGCGTCGACGAGCAGCGTCGTCGCGAACCCGCCCAGGGCGAGGGTGAACGCTCCGCGCCACGGCTCGAACTCCGTGCGCACGTCGACGAGCTCGGCGACGAAGGGGAGCTCGGCGGCGGTCAGTCCCGCGGCCTCGGCCAGCGCCTCGCGCGCCTCGTGCAGACGCGGGGGGATGTTGTCGTCGCGGGTCTGCGTCCGACGATGCTCGGTCTCGAGGGCGGCGAGCTGCTGCCGCAGGTCGGTGTGCCGACTGCTCGCGGCGACGAACGCCTCGCGCACCGCGCTCTTGGCGTCGGTGTCGCCCAGGGTGCGCCGCGCCTCGGCGACGAGGGCGGTGAACTGCTTCTCGCTCGAGACGTCGACCGAGAGGACCGCGAGCGCCGCGTCGAAGCGCTCGCGATCGCGCTGCATGCCCGCGAGCTTGCGCTCGAGGGTGCGCAGCTCCCGTTGCGCCGCGTCGAGCCGATCGCCGCCAGCGGCGCGCAAGACGTCGCCCAGACCCTCGCGCTCGGCTTCGGCCGCGTCGGCGAGGGCCTGACGCTCCCGCACGAGCGCGTCGGTCGCGTGCGTGCGCTCGCGCAGCTCCGCCTCGACGGCGGCGAGAAGGTCGACGCGCCGTTGCGCGCGCCACAGCGAGGCGCGCGACTCGGGGTCGGTGAACCGACCGAGCGCGTCGATCAGCCCCAGACGCTCGGCGGCCTCGTCGATGCGCTGCTTCATCGCGCGGATGGGCTGCAGCGCCCGCACCTGCTGACGCGCCTCGATCATGCGCGTGCGGGTGCCTTCGAGACCGTCGAAGTGGGTCACCACGGCGTCGGCGACGGCGAGCGTCTCGGGCTCCTCGAGCACCATCCGCTTGTAGAGGTCGTCGACGGTGGTGATCTGCTGACCGGCCTGGATGCGGGCGAGAAGGCTCATCGCCTTCGCTCCCGCCCCCGCGGCGCCGATGCCGAGCACCGCGTGCAGCCGGGCCGAGAACTCGCGGTCGGTCGCGAGGGTGTCGAGGCCGGTCGCCCGCACCGCCGCGTCGGAGAGATGGCTCTGCGCCGCCCGCTCGAGCTGACGCAGGTCGAACGCCGCGTGCACCGTCGCGCGCACCTTCACGGCGTCGTCGAGCGTCCGCGCCGCGGCCGGGATGTACCAGGCGCGCACCGCGGTGAAGCGGGCTCCGTCGTGATCGGCCCAGGTCATCGCGATCGCGGTCCACGTGTCGACGCCGTCGCCGCGCAGCACCCGCACCTTCGTGCCCTCCTCGGTGCGCGACTCGTCGAGCTTGCCGCGGCCGTAGGAGAGGATGTTGCGCTGCTCCTGCCCGCGCGGACGCCCCACGACCGCGCCGTTGGAGGCGCCGTTGAAGGGGGTCGTGTGCGGCATCATCAGCGCGACGTAGGCGTCCATGAGGGTCGACTTGCCCGATCCCGACCCGCCGCACAGCAGCGTCGCGGTCGGCGCGAAGCGCACGCGGTGCGTGCCGTCGTACCCGCCCCAGTTGATCAGCTGCAGGTCTTCGGCGACCCACTGCTGTCCACGGGAGGCGGCGGGGATCAGCCCGAACAGCGTCTCGAGCATCGTCATGCGGATTCTCCCGTCCCGGCCTGCTCTTCGAGCCACCGCTGCAGGTCCCGCAGCGTCTCGGCGCTGAGCACGACCTCGATCAGCGGACCGATGCGGTAGCGCCCCTCGGACTCCTCCTCGATGATGCCCTCGCGATCCAGTCGCGCGATCGCCGTGCGGACCGCGCGCTGCTGGCTCGCGCGCGTGCCGTCGGACTCGGCGAAGTAGGTCAGCACGGTCTGCTCGACCTCCTCGACATCGACGCGGGCCGACGACGTCCCCGCCGTCGTCTCGCGCTGGAACACGGTCCGCAGGTACACCAGCACGAGCGTCTCCGCGCGAGAGTAGGCCTCGTCCTTCAGCAGGATCGGCACGTCGAGCTCGTCGCTGCGAACCTGCTCCTTGTAGGCGACTCCGCGCGCGTGGTCGACCACGAGCCGGACGAACAGGTCGTTCAGACGCGACTCGATCATCTGCTGGTGCTCCAGCAGCAGCTTCCATTCGGCCGGCGAGCTCTCGACCAGCAGGAACCTCCGCTGCAGCACCCGCACGAGGACGCGCCGCACGTCGGGGTCCAGGATGCCGCGGTCGCCCGGGAACAGTGCGTCGGGGTCGTTCTCCATCGCCACGGGGGCGATGAACGCGGGGGTCTCGTCCGCGGCGGGCATCGTGTCGACGTCAGTCATCGGCATCCGTTCCTCCAGGGCGTCCGGCGGTCGCGGCCGTCACCGCGCCGAACGCGAAGCGTCGCGTCGAGCCGTCGGGGCGCACGGCCTCGACGACCGATACCTCGTCGCCCTCGACGAGACCGCCGCGATGCACGATCTCGAGCAGACCCACGAGGTCGACGGGACGCCGGGTCTCGGCATCCGCCCCCGCGAAGGCCTCCGCGAGATCGAATCCGTGGCCCAACCGCGCGACGTAGGCCTCGAGCTCGGGGTAGTGCGGTCCGCCCCACGCGCGCGTGTCGGCGTCGACGAACTCGACGTCCTCGTCGACGGATGCCAACGGCTCCGGCGCCCCGGCCGGACGTACGTCGCTGATCGACTGGCGCAGGTGCCCGACATCGGCGAGGGGGAGCGTGCGCACCGGCTCGACGCGGCCGGGCGCGCGCGTCTGGCTCCAACGGTGCAGACCCGCCATCACCGAGCGCAACAGGTCGTCGACCTGCCGGTCGCGGATCGGGTCGTGGGTGCGAACCTGCGCGGTGATGATGTGCGACGCGCGCCGCTGCGCGGTGAGCACCTCGTGCACACCCGTCTCGACGCGCCGGGCGATGGCATCCAGCTCCGCCCGCTGATCGGGGGTCATCAGACGAGAGAACGGCTGAGTGAGCACGGCGTGCAGGTGCTCGGTGAGTTCGTCGATGTGCTCGGGGTCGCCGATCAGGCGCAGCGCCCCCTGGAACGCCCGCCCCTCGGGGGTGGCCTGCATCACCTGGCGCCCGCGTTCCAGGTACTCGCGCAGGACGTCGCCGGTCGGGCGCACGTCGCGACGCAGCTCGGCGACGACGTCGCGCTGCATCGCCGCGATCGACTCGGCGACGCGGGAGAAGTCCGCCGGCAGCTCGCGGGCGAGATGGATGACGTTCTCGGCCTCCTCGAGCAGGTGGTCGTCGTCGAGCGGTTCGACGATGCCGTCGTCGAGGGCCGCGATCTCGGCATCCAAGGCTGCCCGCTCGGCCAGCAGCGCCTCGCGCCGCCGCGCGGGATCGCTCTCCGCGTCGCGCGCGAGACGTTCGACCGCGTCGAGCAGGGTGCGCACGCGCGAGCGCGACACGCGTGCCCGACCGCCCCCGGCCCGCCCGGCGATCTCGAGAGCGCCGACCGCGTGCGCCGAGAGGCGGTACACCTCGACGTCGTCCTCGATCTGCAGGCCCAGCCAGCCCACGCGCACCCATCCGCGGCAGATCTCCCGCGCGGAACCGGCGGGGATGCGACGGTCCTCGTCCGAGTCGATCCCGGCCGCGCGCAGCTCGTCGATGGCCTCGGCCACCTCGACGTGGGCGTCGGCGACCGCGACGGCGGGCCGGTCGGGAGTGAACACGACCGACAGCACTGCGACGACGAACGGCGCGAACCGGCCGTGCAGGAGGTCGAGCGTCGGGTTCTTGAACGCCGTCGCCGAGCGCAGGTATGCGGCTTCGGCTCGGGTGCGGGTCACTGGCTGAAGTCTACCGGCGCGTCTCAGGCTCCTCCGCACGCGTAGAGCGTCGCCCCGGAGACCTTCCCGACGTCGCCGCCCTCCGCGCGGCTGCCGAAGTCCCACGTCCCGAGCTCTCGGCATCCGTCGCCGGTGGCCACGTGCCGCACGGGATCGCTCTCCGGCGCACCGTCGGCGACGGCGAGCAGCCGCGCCCGTCCCGAACGGACCATCCCCTCCAGCTGCGAGACGGTGAAGACGGGCACGTGCCCCGAGTATCCGCCGTCGGTGAGCACGTCGGCGCCCGTGGCGCCGATGATCTGCGCCGACAGCGCCCACGAGTCGGTGACCAGCAGCGCCGAACCGTCTTCTCCGCCCCCGTGCGCCTGTGCCAGGGCCACCATCTGCGACAGCGCCGGCGTCTGGTGCGGCGAGCCGCCCCACGGGGCCGGGGCCGAGAGGGTGAAGGTCTCGTCGGGGTGCCCGCCGCGGCCGGTCACCCCCACGTAGGCGTCGCCGCCGCTGCCGTCGCGCGCGTCGTCCAGCACCTGCAGGCTCGTCGCGATCGGCAGACACAGCAGGGCCGCGGCGAGCGCCGCGGGCGCGAGACGGTGCCGTCCCTCCGGCGGGCGGAGGGCGGCGCGCGCCGGAGGGCGCAGGGCCGAGGCTGCACCGACGGCGAGACCCGCGGCGCCGACCGCGAGAGCCGGCACCGACAGCACCGCGGGAAGGCGTGCCTCGACCAGGAGCACCACCCACCAGGCGCCCTGCACCACGGCGATCGCCGGCAGCGTGAGCCGTTCGAGCCGTCGAGGCGATCGGAGCAGCCGTACCCCCTCCGCCCACGCGACCGCGGTGAGCAGGGCCATCGGCACGCCGAGCGCCGCCGTGTACGCGGTGTGCGGTACGCGCGCCGCGCTGAGCACCGCGGCCGCGGTCGCGAGCCATACGGCGAGGGTCAGCACCGTCACGAACCCGTGTCGTCGCGCGGGGGAGGAGAGCCGTCCCCGACGGGGACGCCATCGCCACAGGCCGAGCGCGGCGCCGGCGATCGCCGCGGGGTACAGCCACCCGATCTGCGTGACGAGCGGAAGCTCGAGCAGTTTCGCGATCGACGAGGAGGCGTCGCCGCCGGTCGCCGCATGCGGGGCGAGAGCGTGCAGCACGGCCGACACCGTGGACGACAGTCCGCCCGACGAGCCGGACGAACCCACCGCGCCGGGAACCGCTCCGGGAACGAGGCGGTTCAGCCCGTTGTAGCCGAACACCATCGCGAAGACGTCGTCATCGGTCGACCCGTCGACGTAGGGACGGGAACCGGCCGGGACGAGAGCGATCACCGTGATCCAGGCGAGCGACGTCGCGACCGCCGCCCCCGTCAGCACCCCGGCACGAGCGAGGCCGCGCCGCAGCCCGCCGGCGGCGACGAGGGTCCCCACCGCCAGCGCCGGGAGGACGAACCAGGCCGACATCATCTTCGCCTGGAAGCCGACGCCGATGAACGCCGCCGCGAGCAGGAGGGGCCACCAGCGCGCGGTCAGCACCGCGCGCTGCCACCACACGACGGCGACCGCGAGCGACATCGTGAGCAGTCCGTCCTCCATCGGGTGGGCGAACATCGATACGAAGATCGGCGTCGATGCCGCGGCGAGCGCCGCGACGAGGCCCGCTCCGCGGCCGGCGAGGCGCAGACCGATGACGGAGCACGCGACGACGGTCACGACGCCCTCGATCACCTGCGGGAGCGCGATGGCCGAGATCGACATGCCGAACAGGCGGATGCTGAGCGCTTGCGGCACGGCGAAGCCGCTGAGCTTGTCGAGGGTGACGGTGGCGGCGGGGTCGAACGCGCCGAAGAGCAGCGCGCGCCACGACTGCGACATCGAGCGCGCCGAGGCCTCGTAGAAGGAGAAGTCCCCGCCGCGCGCGAGGTTCCAGCAGGTGAGGACGACGAAGCCCCCGACGATCGCCGTGAGCGTCGCCCGCGCCCACCGAGGCTGCCGCCACCAGCGCGCGAGGGGGACGGGTGGTGTCGGCGCGGACGGGCGGGAGCGGGGGCGCGCGATCGGGGCGGCGGAGGGCACGCAGCATAGCGTCCTCCCGGCGGGAGTGGGCGGCGTATCAGCCGGGTATGAGCGCGCTGAGCGTTCGAGCTCCGCCCGGCACGGCGGTCGCCGCGCGCCGTCCGACACCGACGCGCCCGCGACGGCCTATGCCTGCGGCTGATCGCGGGTCAGGAACGCCAGCCCCGCCTCGCGGAAGGAGCGGGCGCCGGGCGCGTTCACGTGGTGACGGCCGGGGATGTCGACGAACTCTCCCCGGGGGAGCAGACCCGCCAGGTGCGCCGACTGCGCGTGGATCGGGTCGTCCGTGCCCGTGGCGATCAGCACGGGCTGCTGCGGCGGCGACGCCGGATCCGGGTCGGTCTCGCCCAGCCGCATCCCCTCCGCGATCGCGACGAGGGCCCGCAGGTCGTTGCCGGGCACGCGCTCGGCGAGCGAGACGTAGCGCAGGGTGGTGGCATCCTGGACCGGCTCGCCGTGATCGAGGAACGCCCGAGCCTGTTCGACCTTCAGCCGCGCGAGCGGGCGTCCGTCCGGGATGCCGCCGAGCACCGCGCGCTCGACGTGCTCGGGGGCGTCGACGGCCAGCTGCCACCCCACCCGGCCGCCGAGGGAGTAGCCGAGGTAGCGCACCTGGTCGACCAGGTAGGTGTCGAGAACCGCCACGAGATCGGACACGAGGGTCGGCATCGTGTAGGCGGCGGCCTCGTGCGGCTTGTCGCTGGCGCCGTGGCCCCGCTGGTCGACGGCCACGACGCGGAAGCCCGCCCGCAGCAGATCCCGCACCCAGCCGGTGTTGACCCAGTTGTCGCGCGTGCTCGACCCGAACCCGTGCACGCACAGCACCGGCGCGGCCTCGGGGTCGCCCCAGGTGTAGGTGGCGAGGCGCACGTTATCGCCGACGATGACGAACTGCGCGGGAGGGACCTCGGTCAGGGCGGGAACGGCATCCATTCCTCCGATCCTGGCAGAGGCGCCGTCCGCCGACGAGGTAGTGGTCATAGTGGTCTCATGGGTACACCTGCGCGCCGCGTCCCGGCTCTCGTCGCCCTGATGGTCGTCATCGCGGCGGGGCTCGCGACCCACCGGCTGCTGCCGTCGTCGGCGGCGACCGACATCGCCGGCGACGCGCTGTACGCCGTGGCCGCGTATGCGGGACTGGTGGTGCTGCTCCCACGGCTGCGCTCGGCGGCCGTGGCGGCGATCGCGACCGGCTGGTGCCTGGCGGTGGAGCTGTTCCAGGCCACCGGCATCCCTCTCGTCCTCGCCGAGCGCTTCGCGCCGATCTCCCTCGTGCTCGGGACCGGCTTCGACGCCCGCGACCTCCTCGTCTACGTCGCCGCCGTCGCGGCCGTCTGGGCGATCGACGCCGCCGTGCGGCGAAGGACCCTCCTCCCCACCACAGCCCCGACGGCGCCCGGGGGCGAGCCGACGGTAGGGTGACGGCGTCGCACGACGAACGGAGGCCCCATGATCGTGGAGTTCGAGGGCGAGATGTTCCGCTGGGAGGCCCGCCTCGACAGCGACTGGTACTTCGTCGCCCTGCCGCTCGAGCTCAGTGACGACATCCGCGAGACGCAGACCTACCGGCGCGGTTTCGGGGGCGTCCGCGTCGAGGTCGAGATCGGCGGATCCGCCTGGCGCACCTCGATCTTCCCGCAGGCCGGAGGCGAGTACGTGCTCCCGCTCAAGAGGGCCGTGCGCGACGCCGAGGGGATCGAACCCGGCGAGGTGGTCCGCGCGCGCCTCACCGTCCTCGGCGCGTGACGCCCGTCGCGGGACTGGCGTTCGCGCTGTTCGCCGCCCTCGGTCTCGCGCTCGCCGTCGTCGACGTGCGCTCCCTGCGCCTTCCCGACGCCCTGGTCCTGCCCGGGTACGCGCTCGCCGGGGTCCTCGCGCTGCCCGACCTCCTCTCCGGCGAGCTCGAGCGTGCGGCGCGCACCGCCGTGGGGGCGACGGCGTTCTTCGCCGGCGCGCTCCTGCTCCATCGGTCGCGGCCGGAGGGCCTCGGCGGGGGAGACGTCAAGCTCCTCGGGGCCGCCGGCGCCTTCCTCGCCTGGCGGGGACCGGATGCCGTCGCCCTCGGCGTCGCGGCGATCGCCCTGCTCTTCGCGGCGTCCGCGGCATCCGCCCTCCTCACCGTCCGCGGGACCCCGGGGGCGACGACCACCGTGCCGTTCGGACCGGTGATCCTCGCGGGGACCTGGTGGGGCATCGTGGTCGCGGGCGGGTGAGCGGTCAAGCCTGCGGGGCGATCCGCTGGGCGCCGATAACCTGACCGCATGGCCGACCTCATCCGTCGCGTCACCGCGTGGGCCCTGTCGCTCCGCCTCGTGCGCGCTTTCCTCGTCTACTCGGGGGCGCGTGGCCCCATGCTGGCCGACAGCGTCACGTACCGCACCCTGTTCAGCGTCTTCGCGGCGGTCCTGCTGGGCTTTTCGTTCGCGACCCTGTGGATCTCCGGCGACCCGGATGCCCTTAACGCTCTGGTGAACGCCGTGAACGGCGTCGTCCCCGGGCTGATCGGCGAGAACGGTCTCATCACGGACCTGTCCGGGATCGAGGCCCCGGGCTTCACGGTCGCGGGCGTCATCGGAACGTTGGGTCTGCTGGGCGCCGCGATCGGCGCGATCGGGTCGCTGCGTTCGGCCTTCCGTCAGATCGCGGGCGTCACCACCGACGACACCCTCATCGTGTGGGTGCTGCTGCGCAACCTCGCCCTGGGCGTGGGCATCGGTGTCGCCCTGGTCGCCGGTGCCGGGGTCACCTTCCTCGCCACCGCGGGTCTGACCTTCGTGCGCGAACTGCTCGGTATCTCCGCCGACTCCTGGATCACCGCCTTCCTGACGTGGCTGCTGTCGACCGCGGTGGTGTTGGTTCTCGACTCCGCCGCCATCGCGGCGGCCTTTGCGGTGCTCTCGGGCATCCGCACCCGCCGGAGCACCCTGATCCGCGGAGCGCTGCTCGGCGGGGTGGGTCTCGTGGTCCTCCAGCAGCTGTCGGGTCTGTTCGTCGGGGGCGCCACGAGCAATCCGCTCCTGGCGACCTTCGCCTCCTTCATCGCGCTCTTGCTGTGGCTAAACCTGTCGAGCCAGGTCATCCTCATCGCCGGTGCGTGGATCACCGTCGCCACCGAGGAGGACCACGACCGGGTCCGGGCCAAGTACGGGGCGACCACGATGATCCAGTTCCGCGTCCGTCGCGCCGAGAAGGCGATGGCCGCCGCGACCGGCGAGCTCGAGGCGGCCCGTGCCGCCGAGAAGACGGAGCGGGCGGCCCTGGCCGACGCCGACCCGGCCGCCGCCTCCCGCGAAGTCGAGGCCGACGCCAGAGCCGACGCCGATGCCTGACGCGGGCACCCACGTCGTCGACCCCGCCACCCGGGTCCGCGCGTACACCGCCGACGCGGTGCGCGCCGCCGAGCGGCCGCTGCTCGCCGAGGGGCAGCCCCTCATGGCCTGGGCCGCAGCCGCGCTCGCCGACGTCGTCGCCGCGGAGGCGCTCGCCTAGCCCGGGCCGATCCTCGTACTGGCCGGAGCGGGCGACAACGGCGGGGACGCCCTGTTCGCCGCCGCACGCCTCGCCGCGCGCACGCCCGTCGACCTCGTCCTCGTCCGCGACCGCGTGCAACGCGCGGCTCTGGACGCCGCCGTCGCGGCGGGAGCGCGCGTGCGGCCCGCGTCGGAGGTGTGCGACGGGATCGCCGACTACGCCGTCGTGGTCGACGGCATCCTCGGTATCGGTCGCCTCAGCGATCGTCGGCTGCGCGGCAGCGCGCGCGCTCTCGTGGAGTGCATCGCCGCCCGCGCCGTGCGGCCGCGGATCGTCGCGGTCGATCTGCCCAGCGGACTCGACCCCGACGACGGGACCGCGGATGCCGAGGTGCTCGCCGCCGACACGACGGTGACGTTCGGGGCGCTCAAGGCCGGACTCGTGCGAGGGCGGGGACCGGAGCTGGCCGGTCGGGTGCACCTCGTCGACCTCGGCCTGGACCCGGTGTTGCGACGGGCCCGCCCCGCCGTGACAGCGGCGATCGGGATCGTGCGCGTCCCGGGCCGCCGCTGACGCGGTCGGGTGTCAGCGCGCGTACCGTTCGACGAACGTCCGCAGCATCCGTGAGGGGGCGGTCACGGGGGCTCGTCGCACCGCGGCGAGCGTGAGGTCCAGCTCGTCGGCGGCGAAGTAGCCGTGATCGGCGTACGCGTGGATGCGCGTGACGATGCCGTCGACGTCGAGTTCGGGGTGGAACTGCGTCGCGTAGACGTTGCGTCCCACCCGGAACATCTGCACCGGGCACGTCGGCGACGAGGCGAGCAGCGTCGCGTGATCGGGAAGGGCTCGGATCGCCTCCTTGTGCCCCACGAACGCGGGGAAGGTGTCGGGCAGTCCCGCCGCGAGCGGGTCGTCGCGGCCCGCGGGGGTCAGCGACACGTCGACGACGCTGATCGGCTCGGCGAACGTGCCGTCGATGGGGGCTCCCAGGTGCGTCCCCAGGGTGCCCACGCCGTAGCAGGCGCCGAGGAACGGTGTGTCACGGGCGACGACCTCGTCGACGAGGGCCGCCATCTCCGCCTCGACGCGGCGCTGGACGGGCGACTTGCGCTCGAGCGGGTCGGAGGCGTTGAACGGACTGCCGCCGACGAGGATGCCTGAGATCCCCTCGAGGTCGAGAGCCGGCATCGGATCGCGCTCGAGCCGGACGCGGCGCAGCCGCTCGGGAGGCAGCCCCGTGAAGCGCAGGAAGAGCGCGTACTCCTCGTCGGCCGGCCGGTCCTCGGCGCGCGTGGCGAGCAGGACGAACGGGCGGTCACCGGGCAGGGCGGTCGAGGTCACCCGAGCGATTCTAGGCGGGCGGTGTCAAGGCGCCGGGCCCGGCCGGCCGGCCGGTCTACGCTGGCGGCATGGCTATCGCACGACTGACCGGGGGCCCGCTCGACGGGCAGGTCATCCCGCTCGAGAACGACTCCGACGACACCCTGATCCTGCCCTACAGCGAGGGGCAGCTGGTCTACCGCCGTCAGGGCGAGCCCACCCACACGGGCGACTCCGACGGTCCGACGCAGGCGGTGTTCGCCTTCGACGAGGAGACCGAGGACATCAACCCCGACGCCGACGGACGCGACGATTGAGCGCAGCCGGCGACGGCTCGTCGAACGTCGAGGTCGAGGTCACGTACGACGTCGACGCTGACACACCCCTGCCCGACTGGTCGCGGCTTCCCGGGGTGGCCGCGGTCGGCGAGCCCGAGCCGCGCGCCCTCGACGCCCGCTATCTCGACACCGCCGACGCCGCCCTGGCGCGCGCGGGAGTGGCGGTGCGCCGTCGTCGCGGCGGCCCCGACGAGGGGTGGCACGTGAAGGGTCCGCTCGAGGCGGGCGGTCGGCGCGAGACGCAGTGGCCCCTCGGCGAGGTCTCCGACGACGATGCCGATCCCGTCATGCCGGCGCAGATCCAGGATGCCGTCTCCTCCCTCGCCCAGCCGCCGTTCACCCCTCTGGCCCGTGTCCGCAACGACCGCACCGCCTACGCGCTGACCGACGCCGGCGGGGGACTGGTCGCCGAGTTCGTCGACGATCGCGTGCGGGCCCGCGACGAGCGCCGCGGCGCCGAGTCGTCGTGGCGGGAGTGGGAGATCGAGCTGGGCCCGGCCGGTCCCGCCGACGATGCGGCGCGCGCGGCGTTCTTCGCCGCGGTCGAGGAGGCGGTGTTCGCCGCGGGCGGCCGGCCCGCGGCATCCGGATCCAAACTCGCCCGTGCCCTCGGGCACTGAATCCTCCCGCATCATCGAGAAAGCCCGCCCGGGAGAACCGGGCGGGCTTTCTTCGTCTGGGGTGATCAGAGGTTGATCATGTGTCCCGTCAGGCCGTGGAAGGCCTCCTGCAGACCCTCCGACAGCGTCGGGTGGGTGTGCACGTTACGGGCCGCCTCGAGAGCGGTGAGGTCCCACTTCTGCGCGAGGGTCAGCTCGGGCAGGAGCTCCGAGACGTCGGGGCCGATGAGGTGGCCGCCGATGAGCTCGAGGGTCTCGGCGTCGGCGACGAGCTTGACGAAGCCGACCGGCTCGCCCAGGCCGTTCGCCTTGCCGTTGGCCGAGAAGGGGAACTTCGCGACCTTGATGTCGTGACCGGCGTCGCGAGCCTGCTGCTCGGTGAGGCCGAAGGAGGCGACCTGCGGGTTGCAGAAGGTGGCGCGGGGCATGTTGCGGTAGTCGCCGAGGGTCTGCGTCTCGGCGTCGCCGATCGTCTCGGCGGCCACGACGCCCTGCGCCTCGGCCACGTGCGCCAGCTGCAGCTTGGCGGTGACGTCGCCGATCGCGTAGATGTGCGGGACGTTGGTGCGCATGTGGTCGTCGATGTCGATCGCGCCGCGCTCGGTGAGCTTCACGCCGGTGTTCTCGAGGCCGAAGCCGTCGACCTTGGGGGCGAAACCGATCGACATGAGCACGCGGTCGGCGTCGATCGAGCCCTGCGAGCCGTCCTTCGCCGTGTAGGCGACGGTGACCTTGTCGCCGTGGTCGGTGACCGACTCGACCTTGGTCGAGGTGAGGATGTCGACGCCGTAGCCCTTGTACTGCTTCTGGATCTCCTTCGAGACCTCGGCGTCCTCGTTGGGGAGGGCACGGTCGAGGAACTCGATGATCGTGACCTTCACGCCGTAGTTCGTCATGACGTAGGCGAACTCCATGCCGATGGCGCCGGCGCCGACGATGACGATCGAGGCGGGCAGCTCACGAGTGAGGATCTGCTCCTCGTACGTGACGACGTTCTCGCTCAGCGTGACGCCGGGGAGCAGGCGCACGGTCGAGCCCGTGGCGATGATGACGTTGTCGAAGGTGACCTGCTCCTTCGAGCCGTCGGTCTTGGTCACGTCGAGCGTGTGGTCGTCGACGAAGTGACCGCGACCCTCGTACTCGGTGACCTTGTTCTTCTTCATCAGGTAGTGGATGCCCTTGACGTGGCCGGCGGCGACGCTGCGCGAGCGGTCGAACGCCTTGCCGAAGTCGAAGGTGACCTCGCCCGAGATGCCGAACAGATCGGCCTTGGCGTGGAACGTGTGCGCGAGGTCGGCGTTGCGCAGGAGGGCCTTGGAGGGGATGCAGCCCACGTTGAGGCACACACCGCCCCAGTACTTCTCTTCGACGATCGCGACCGACAGTCCGAGCTGTGCGCCGCGGACGGCGGCGACGTACCCGCCGGGACCCGCACCAAGAATGACCAGATCGTAATGAGGCATGG